>CAYMDE010000006.1:0-50964 GCA_964389115.1 uncultured Paludibacter sp.
CAGACAGACAGGCATTGATACAGGCATTGAATGATGATCGCATTGATGTGGTTGCCACAGATCACGCACCACATCTTCTGCGGGAAAAAGAAGGCAATTGTTTGAAAGCTGCATCGGGTGGACCCTTGGTACAGCATTCATTGGTTGCGATGCTACAATTGGCGAAAAAAGGTGTTTTTACAGTTGAGCATATAGTACGGAAAATGTGTCACGCACCGGCCGAGCTTTATAGGGTTGTGGACAGAGGATTTATTCGTCAGGGCTATTTTGCCGATATGGTTTTAATTGATCCTGCTAAAAGCTGGACAGTAAATCAATCCAACATCTTCTCGAAATGCGGATGGTCACCCTTTGAAGATCAAATATTTGATAATCAGGTGCAGCAAACCATCATCAATGGTAAGGTTGTTTACAAAAATGGTTCTATTGATGAGCGTTTTCGCGGACAAAAATTGAAATTTTATTGAGCTAAAAGCATATGAGATTCACCTATATTATACTTGTTAGTGTTATTTTGTTGACTTCCTGTCAGCAAAAACCTGCAGAGTACGAGTACATTCAAAATACCGGTCGCATATATGGTACTTTCTACAATATCGTTTATCTGCATCCTGAAGGAAGAGAATTACATGAAGAGATTCAAATAAGGTTGCAGGAGTTTGACAACTCACTTTCCACATTCAATCCAAATTCGGTGATATCACGAATCAATCAGAACGATGCATCTGTAGTAACTGATGGATACTTCAATGAAATGTTTGCAGAGGCAATATATGTTTCTACGGTAACAAACGGCGCTTTCGATATCACTGTTGCACCGTTGGTAAATGCCTGGGGATTCGGATTTGGAAATAAGGATCTATCAGAATCGCCCGATGTGTTGTCCATACTTGAGTATGTAGGCTTCGGAAAAGTTAATTTGCTGGATAATCGCCTGATTAAGTCAGATCCGCGTATTATGCTTGATGCAAGTGCCATAGCTAAAGGTCAGTCTGTTGATGTAATAGCTCAACTACTCGAAGAAAGCAAATGTGAACATTTTATGGTGGAAATCGGTGGTGAGGTGGTTGCTAAAGGTTTAAATCCGAAAGGAAAAAAATGGCAAATTGGCATTGATAAACCTGTTGATGACCCTGCTAACGAGCAACATGAACTTCAGACGATTATATCCATCAGTGGAGAAGCACTTGCGACCTCAGGGAACTACCGCCGTTTTTATGTGCGTGATGGGATGAAGTATGCACATACAATCAATCCCCGTACGGGTTATCCGGTAAACCATAACCTGCTGAGCGCTACGGTTATTGCTCCAACATGCATGCAAGCCGATGCCTTTGCAACAGCTTTTATGGTGCTTGGTCTCGATAGTAGTTTATTGATAGTGAATCAACACCCGGAATTAGAAGCTTACTTGATTTACAGCAATGAAAAAGGCGAGTTTGAAGTTGCTTTCAGCAAAGGATTTCAAAAATACCTGAACGAATGATATAACAATTTGATAATTACAGATTAATTACTTACTTTTGCACTCCAATTTTCTTATGAAGAAATACTTAGCACTCATCATACTGGTAGTCGGACTGAATTCATGCAGTGAATATCAGAAAATCCTTAAAAGCACTGACCCTGAGCTTAAATATCTCAAGGCGGTTGAATATTTTGAGAAGAACGACTTTATGCGTGCATCAACGTTATTTGATGAAATAGCGAGATATTACCGAGGTACAGATAGATCAGAGCTCATCTTGAATTACATGGCTCGCTCATACATGGGGCAGAAGGACTATTATTCAGCGAGCGAATATTACAGGACTTATATCAGGACTTATCCAAGAGGTCAGTTCATCATTGAAGCGAGGTTCATGATTGGATATTGCTTCTATCTTGAATCTCCGGATCCCAGGTTGGATCAAACTGCAACCAGGCAAGCACTGAATGCTTTTCAGGATTTTTTGGACATGCATCCAGAAAGTGAAAGAGTTCCGGAGGTAAACAGATTGATGCTTGAACTCAATAGTAAACTGGCTTTAAAAGAACTATTAAGTGCAAGATTGTACTACAATTTAGGAAATTATTTGGGGAATAATTACTTGTCTGCTGTTGTAACAGCACAAAATGCCTTGAACAGGTTTCCTGAGAACGATCATCGCGAAGAACTTACATTCATTATTTTACAGTCAAAACATCAACAGGCTATCCAAAGTGTTCAGGAAATGAAAATGGACAGGTATCGTGATACTGCCGATGAGTATTATAATTATATCAATGAATTTCCGAATGGAAGATTCAGACGTGAAGCTGAAAGAATTTTTAGCGATGTAAGCAGGGTTATCAGAGATTAAACAATTAATTAACAGATATGGATTTCAAAAAAGTTAATGCGCCAAACAATACCATTACCCGCGATATGAACACTATGAGTGAGGGTGTCGGAAATGTTTATGAAACGGTTAAGATTATCGCCAAAAGAGCTAATCAGATCAGTGCTGAATTAAAGACTGAGATCGATAAGAAGCTTCAGGATTTTAGTGGTCCAGGTGATAATATCGAAGAAGTATTTGAGAATAGGGAGCAAATTGAGATATCACGTTATTTCGAAAAACTTCCAAAGCCGGTTCTTCTTGCAACACAGGAATTTATTGAGGATAAAGTTTATTACAGAAATCCTCTGAAAGAAAAAATTAAATAGTCTTATCGATTATTTACTGAACAAGTCACAAAGTGAATCTCTATGATTTAGCTTTGTGACTTTTTATTTTCCAAAGGTTTTATGAATACTTTTTGTATTTTTGTGCTTCAGGTCAGTCGACGACATTAATAAACTAAATTTTGATATTATGTTACGAGGGAAAAAGATAGTCCTGGGTGTTACAGGAGGAATAGCTGCTTATAAATCTGCCTTGCTCGCCAGATTACTTGTACAAAGAGGTGCTGAGGTAAAAGTGATTATGACTCCGCTTGCGAAGGAATTTATCACCCCGCTGACGATGGCAACCTTATCTAAAAATCCAATTCTGGTAGATTTTTTTGATCCTACTAATGGCGACTGGAACAGTCATGTAAATATCGGTCTGTGGGCTGATGCTTTACTCATTGCACCTGCGACTGCCAATACTTTGGCTAAAATGGCTACAGGTGTAGCTGATAATTTGTTAATTACAACCTATTTGTCGGCCAGATGTCCAGTTTTTATTGCTCCTGCTATGGATTTGGATATGTTTGCTCACCCTACAACTCGACAAAACCTGAACACGCTAAAGTCGTTCGGTAATCATATAATAGAACCCACTTCGGGTGAGCTGGCGAGTGGCCTCGAAGGGAAGGGGAGGATGGAAGAGCCGGAAAATATCGTACGTATTTTGCATGATTTCTTCGTAACGAAGGATATGGAAGGTAAAAAGATATTAATAACTGCCGGTCCTACATACGAAAAGATCGATCCTGTACGTTTTATCGGAAATTATTCATCAGGCAAAATGGGGTTTGCCCTCGCTGAATCATGTGCACGCAGAGGAGCCAAGGTGATTCTAATCACAGGGCCGGTGTCACAAAGCCTTGAAAACCGCGAGATAGAGCGCATCAATGTTTCATCTGCAGAGGAGATGTATAAAATGGTAATGTCCCGTTTTCCGGAAATGGATGGTGCGATACTTTGTGCTGCAGTTGCAGATTTTACGCCTGAAAATGTAGAAACAAAAAAGGTGAAGCGCGGTGCAGATGATTTGATAATTAAATTGAAACCGACCCGCGATATTGCTGCATCAGTTGGAGAAATTAAAAAACCGGAGCAGTTTGTAGTTGGTTTTGCGCTGGAAACAAATGATGAAGAGAAGAATGCAATAGAAAAGATGGAGCGTAAGAACTTTGATTTTATCGTCGTCAATTCATTGCGGGATCCAAACTCGGGTTTTGGCTTTGATACAAACAAAGTTTCGATTATTCATCGTTCGGGATTGAAAAAGCTTTATGAGCTCAAAAGCAAGCTGGATGTAGCGGAAGATATTGTAAAAGAAATAAATACTTTGCTGTTCTGAAAGAGTTTTATTCAGAGCACATTAACAAGGATGAGATTATTAATAATTCTTTTAAGTTTTGTGGTGTTTCCTGCGCTGTACTCGCAGGAACTGAACTGCAATTTGATTATAAATTCAGATCAGATTCAGGGATCAAACAGAGCTGTCTTCAACACTTTGCAAAGGTCTGCCCAGGAGTTCATCAATAATCGCAGGTGGACCGATCTGACATTCAATCAAAACGAAAGAATTGAGTGCAATATTAATATTATCGTCAGACGTGTGGAAGGTGATCTTTTTTACGCTGAAATTCAGGTTCAATCACGCCGTCCGGTCTTTAATTCTTCCTATAACACTACTTTGTTTAACTTCAGAGACAATGATTTCGTATTTACATACAAAGAATTCGATGTGCTTGATTTTAACGAGAGTACTATCAGTTCGAATCTTACTGCCGTATTGGCTTATTATGTATATATGATTATAGGGTATGATATGGATTCATATTCCCGCATGGGTGGAACACCATTTTTTCAGGCTGCAGAGCGCATTGTAGTTGCTGCTCAGTCGCTCGATTTGCCCGGATGGCGCGCCTTTGAGAGTACCCGCAACCGGTATGCGCTGGTTAATAACCTGACTGATGAGGCATTCAGACGTTTCAGAGGATTTTTTTATGAGTATCATAGGCTTGGTTTGGATGAGATGACCATCAATATGACCAATGCCCGTGCAAGAATTGCCGCAGGTCTCCCAATATTGCGTGAAACTAATCGTGCTCGTCCGGCAGCTATTGCCATTGCCTCTTTTCTTGATACCAAAACGGATGAATTAATCAGTATTTTTCAAGGGGCTACCGATCAGGAGAAAAGAAAAGCTGTAGAGGTTTTGTCAGATGTAAACCCATCTCAGGAGCAGCGTTACCAACAAATTATGAGAAGATAATACATGCTAAAATCAATCAACATCACCAATTACGCACTGATATCTTCTTTGGAGATTGATTTTAACCCCGGCTTCTCTGTCATGACCGGTGAAACTGGTGCAGGTAAGTCGATTATTATTGGTGCATTATCGCTGATTTCTGGTCAAAGGGCAGACAATAAATCCCTTAAATCAGGTGCTCAGAAGTGTATTGTGGAGGCAGTATTTGACGTAAGCGAATATCCCGGTCTGATGCAGTTTTTCAAAAATTATGAGCTTGATTACGACCCCAACCAATGTTATATAAGAAGAGAGTTAACTTCGGCAGGAAAATCACGTGCATTTATCAATGATACTCCTGTTTCGCTAAATCTGCTTCGGGATTTATCCGGAAGGTTGATAGACATCCATTCTCAACACGAAAACCTCATGTTGATGAATCCCGATTATCAATTGGATGTAATTGATACTGTTGCCTCAAATGCTGATATGTTAAAGCATTATTTCGACTCATATCAATTATGGAGAAATGCAGTTGAAAAACTTGATAAGACTCAAAAAGAAGCTGCCCGTGCTTTGGAAGAAACTGACTTTGTGCGTTTTCAGTTTGAGCAATTAAATGCTGCATGTTTACTGGAAAATGAACAAGAAGAACTGGAGTCTGAATTAGCGATGCTAAGCCATGCCGGTGAGATAAAAACACAACTCGAAAGATCAACTCAATTAATTGAAGGAGAGGGGGCAGCCATCGTTTTGTTAAAGGAATCATTAAATGCTTTGGATAAGGTTTCCGGATATATTCCTGGTGGATCTGAGCTATATGAACGATATCATTCAGCATGGATTGAAATTAAAGATATCTGCGACGAAATGCGCCGTTTTGACGAACAATTTGTTTATGATCCAAATCGAATGGAGCAGGTGGAAAACCGACTCTCTGAACTTTTTACACTACAAAAAAAGCATCAGGTTAATTCGGTCGCTGAGCTGATTGAAAAGCGTGAGATGTATGGAACTCAATTGCAACAAATACTATCTTTTGACGATGAAATACTGAAATTGCAGAAAGATTGCGAGGAGAAGCTTATCAGGCTCAAAGCAGCTTCTGCGGATTTATCTCAAAGCAGAAAATCAGTAATTGCGTATATAGAGAAATTTCTTGCAGAGCAGCTCGTCAAGTTGGGTATGCCTCATGTGCGATTTGAAATCAGAATGATGGAAACTGAAGGTTTTCATCCCAAAGGTTGTGATCAGTTACAGTTTTACTTTTCAGCCAATAAAAACCGTGATTTGCAACCGGTGGATAGTATTGCTTCCGGAGGGGAGGTGTCAAGACTGATGTTGTCGGTTAAAGCGCTGATAGCAGGGAAATGTGAGCTTCCCACAATTATACTCGACGAGATCGATGTTGGTGTGTCTGGTGAGATTGCACACCGAATGAGCGAAATTATGGCCGAAATGGGAAAAATGATGCAAGTTATTTCAATAACCCACCTACCTCAGATAGCTGCCAGGGGAGTCAATCATTATAAAGTATATAAAGATGAAACCACTGACGTTACTGAGACTCATATTCGGTTGTTAACTAAAAACGAGCGCATTGAAGAGGTCGCTTCGATGATAAGCGGTGAGCAAAAGAGTGAGGCATCGCTTCAAAATGCCAGAGAGTTGCTTGGTTTTTAAGGTGCTTTGTTTTTTATTTTGAGAATCGCGATATTCCGTGTTTTGTCAGTTATTTTAAATCTTTCATCAGGTTGAATACCGATAACCCAAACAATTTCTTCTCCTGACAATAACAACCAGACCTGTTCTTTGCTAAAACGGTCAATTTTCTTATCAATAAGTAAGTCGCTAATTTTTTTCGTCCTCATTTTCATGCCCATAGGATAGAAAAAATCTGCAGCCTTCCATTGGCGAATGGTATAAGGAAATTGCATTTTATCTGCATCAACCATGATCATACTATCATTGCCGGTGATTTCCAGTTCAGCAGAACGAGTAAGCAGCTGAATCTGGATTTCTGGCATTTTATCATGTTGGTTATTTGGGTTATCTGCAGATTCCTTATTAGCAATCTCACGCACAATCCAATGATTTCTGTCTTTTAGTAACTCGTGAGTTTTAGAAGAAAATGTTCTTCCTGATTCAGCTTTTAGTGAATTTACAATTTCATCAATTTGATCAGGATTAAAACCATATGGGTATAAGGTTTCAAAAAGTATAAACTTTTTATGCTGATGTCTGGCAATTTTTTTTATGTCAAGAAACATTTTGCCCGATTCCTTTTTTACAAAGTCAGTTCTAATCTTTGACAATTGGTCGTTTGCAAAATTACTGGCCTCTTCCAGGTTGTTTTTAGTCTCAATTAATCTTTGCCGAAAGTTGGGATTCAATTCTTCAAATAAGGGAATAATCTCATGTCTGATTTTGTTTCTTTTAAACTCGGTTGATTGATTGCTTGAGTCTTCAACAAATTTTAGCTTGTTATTAGTTGCATATTCTCTGATTTCATCACGCGAAGAGCCAAGAAGTGGACGTATAACATATCCGTTTCGCAAAGGCATTCCAACCAGTCCTTTAAGTCCTGTTCCTCTGGCAATATTGAGTAAGATGCTTTCAATATTATCATCCCTGTGATGTCCTACTACAATAGCTGCAGATTTGGTGAAAACACGCATCTTTTCAAACCATTCGTAGCGCAATTCTCTTGCAGCCATTTCGACGGAGATACCGTGCCTCTTGGAATATTCAATTGTTTGAAAATCAGTGCCAAGGTATGGTATGTCATATGACTTTGCGAGTTTGCGAACAAACTTTTCATCTCTTAATGATTCTTTACTTCGCAAGTTGAAATTACAATGAGCAATAATACAATCATATCCGGATTTAATTAGCACATCAAGTAGTACAACTGAGTCACAACCACCGCTAACACCAACCAGAATTGGTCCTTTATCTGTAGAGATAAGCTGATTGTTATCGATAAAATCTCTGACTTTTGTTATAAAATATGTGTTGCTCATAATTTTTATAATTTTGGCAAAGATAAGCATTCATATTTATCTTTCAAACCCTGATATTTATATTTTTTTTATTCTTATAATTGAAAGATCGATAGTGTAGAAGTGATTTCGGAGGAGAAAACTATTCTCGAAAATGCTTTTAACGAATATCTTTTACGGGATCCGGGAGTGTGATAATTTCAAATTCACTTGTGAGAAATTCTTCGGGGTTCTCGTGAGTTGACCAAATTACTATAGGATTGGTGTGCTTGCAATGCTTTTCAATCAGCCTGATAATTTTTGATTTCATTGCGTTATCGAGCCCGTTTAATGGTTCGTCGAGCAGAAGCAAATTGCAGTCAGCACTCAAAGCCCTGATAAGGGTTGCACGTTGTTGTTGACCACCACTCAGTGTGGCAGGGAGTTTATCTAATTGATCGGAAATTCCGGCATCTTCAGCAAGTTCACGGATTTTCTCCAATTGTTTAAGAGTTACAGTCGGGTAAGTTGGACATGCAAATGCGATATTTTCCTCAATCGTCAGCCATGGAATTAAACGAATATCCTGAAACGAATAGCTGATTTTAATATCATGATTATAATCAGTATTACCTTCTGAAAGTTTTGTAAGTCCGGCTACCACACGAAGCAGGGTAGTTTTGCCGGAACCTGAAGGAGATTTAATCAAATATGCATTGCCCTTTTGAAATGATTTTGACAAATTATTAAAGAGCGAAATATCCTTAAACTTTACAGTTAGATTATTAATTTTAAATGACTTTAAATCATTGATATGAGATTCTGCTATAGTTTCTGTTCCGCGTTGTTTCAGTTGACTTTTTTCAGCTCTTTTCTCTATCAGTTTAATTATATACTCAAAACCAAAACTAATGATTATTGCGACTGCAGTCCATGCCAAAAGCTTTGGCATTTCAATAAAAGCCTGAGCCCTTTTCATACCTGTCCCGATTCCCTTTACCGGACCTGCAAGTACTTCGCCGATAATAACGGCCCGCCAACCAAAACCCATGGCTGTTGAAATACCGGCAAATACATGTTTTTTGGCTGCAGGAAAGTAAATCAGGAGTAATCTTTGCATCGCATTTTTACCGAAAACACGAGCCATCTCAATCAGTCTGATATCAGTATGCTCTAATCCGCTCAATATATGCTGATAAAGAATCGGAAACATCGTGAAGAAAGCTATGAAAGCCGGAAGGTTGGGAGGAGAAAGCCAAAGTAACGCGATAAGCACAATTGCAATTACAGGAACAGAACGAACAGTAACCAACCATGGATGAATAAAAGATTTCCAGTAGGTGTGATGCAATGCAATGGCAGCAAGAACAATGGATAATCCAAGTGCCACCAGAAAGCCTGCTAATCCCCGCAATATGGTCATTCCTATGCTTGCATAGAAACTTACTGTTATCAGAAGTCTCCATAACTCAACCAGTAGGTCGCTCACAGCTGGAAATAATGCCGGGTTACCATACAGCATAGCTGCAACTTGCCAGAAAGCAATCATAAGCAGGATGCTGGTAAGAACCGGTATTTTTTTCAGATATTGCATTTCAGGTTAATAGGGTTAAAGAGACTGCTTATTTTAATTTATAATAAAAACCTTCATTGGGAAGTTGATTGCCTATGGATGCAGGATCAAAATTCTTGTAAAGACTTAAATAAGCCGGAAGTAATTCTGTTACCTCTACAGCATTCCTGTAATTGATTCGACAGCGCAGTATTGCTGCAATATCCATTTTTTGCGTACTAAACAATTCATGTTGAAGTAGTAGTTTAGCCGTAGAATCAGGTTCACTCATGCTGAGTCGGCAGCTTGTACTATACCACGCTTCAATCTGATTTACCAGTTCAGGATAGCGCTCTGCGAAGCGCTTGCTTACTAGAAATGCTGTTTGAGCGAAAATATTAGTTTCCACATCATCGATTGTAGCGTAATATTCCACAGGCGAGATAATTCCTATGTGTGTGTTGGTAACCAATATCTGACTGGTAAGCGGTTCCGAAATCACAGCAAATTTAATTCTTCCGTGAATTAAAGCCAGGGCAAGCTCATGGTTAGAAGCATATTGATAATTGATTTGAACATGAGACAGACCTCTGGATTCAAGGAAATGGCGTGTCAGAATATCAGCCGTAGTGCCTTGTCCGAACACATAAACCACCTCATTTTCCAGGCAAGAAAGATCATTACATTCCACATTACCAAGTAAATACAGTGTGCCCCAAACAGGAATACCCATCAGTTGGTATTCGACACCTTTGTTGTATAGATTAACTGCCATCACGGTTGGAAGTAAAGCAAAGTCAGCTTTCCTTTGAAGCATCAGTGTTTGTATCTGAAGGGGCTCCTGTTTGATTACATATTCAATAGATTTGCCATCTAACTCATTCACTGATTGCATCATATGAATAAAGCTGACAGCGGCAGGCCCTTCAGTTAGTGCGATAACGATTTTGTTTTGCTTGTTGTTGCATCCTGACAATATCAATGTAACAACTGAAAGCAGAATAATCCCTTTTAAATTGTTTCTATTTATCATGGCAATGATTTATTATCCTTTTCTGAGTATAATCAAAGTAACTTCCGGTCGTGCCACGCCCAATCTTACCGGGATGGCAGTAAATCCTAATCCCCGGTTAACATACAGGTATTGACCATCTTTTTCGTATAGTCCGTCCCACTCATTATAAAACAAAGCAGACGGAGAGCGCAGTTTTCCGTACATATTGAAAGCCATTTGTGCTGCATGGGTATGACCCGCCAAAGTCAGAAAAACATTCGGAATACCAATGACCTCAGCTTTCCAATGCGAAGGATCGTGCGAAATGAGGATTTTTAATAAATCAGGATTAGTTTCGCTCAATGCAAGCTCCAGATCGCCATATTTCGGAAAAGGTGGCTTACCCCAGTTTTCAACCCCAATTATTTCAATCTCTGATGAATCGCGTGCTATCACCACATGTTCATTGAGTAACAATGTGAATCCAAAATCTCTGATATTGCTTTTTATTTCGATAAGATTTTGTGCCTTTTCCTCGTCACTGTTCCATCCTGAATAATCGCCGTAATCATGATTTCCCAGCACGGCAAATTTACCATCTTTAGCATTCATTTCCTGAAAAAGTGGTGCCCATCCCGGCATTTCCTGACTGTAATTATTAACCATGTCTCCTGAAAATATAAGCAAATCTCCATCCTGCTCATTGATTTTCTTTATAGCTGGTTTGAGGTACCTGTGATTTCCTCCCCAGTTCCCCAAATGGATATCAGATATCTGAACAATACGATAACCATCAAATGCTTCGGGAAGTCCTGATACTTTTATTTCGACAGTCTTAACATCAACGTTTTTAGGATTTACAAAAGCTCCGTGTGCAAAAACAATGACCACAAACATCGCGACCAGGGCTCCGGCGTACCGAATCAGATAAATTTTCTCTTTCAGTACCAGATTGAGCAGATAATTCAGAAAATGAAAAATTACATATATCAGTTTCGGAATATAAATAATCATGAAGGCAAAATTAATCCACATGAAAAAGTGAAAACGTTCCTGGTCGGCAGGCATACTTGTACCTGTGAACTTGATAATCAGGAACATAGTAACAAAAAAAACTGTCGGAATAAAATTGAGAACATGCAAAGGCCATTTTGCCTTATGTTTCTTTAATTTCAGAAAAAAGAACATATCGGGAAGCAGTACGGTAAGCAACAATAAGATGAGTGCCAGAGTATATAGTCGCATTGAGAGTCAAGTTTTTAAAATATTGATAACAAAGATAGTTTTTAACAATAAAACTCACAATTATTTCCTGTATCTGCACAAATTTTTTATTTTTGTGGACAATATCAATAAATAATCCTAAAATTCCTCATTTTATGCTGATAGCTCTTTTTGTTGCAATTATCACGATATTGATACTTGAATTTGGTCTGGAGCGCTATCTTGCATTTCTGAACATTAAAAATTCAACGAAACCACTGCCATCCGTTCTTGAAGGCATATACGATCAGGATAAGTATGCCCGTCAGCAAGAGTATTTTCGTACCAATGCCCGTTTCGGAATGATAACATCCTCGTTCAGTTTTCTGTTGATTTTGTTTATGTATCTGCTTGGCGGTTTTGGGTGGCTCGACCAAATTGTTCAGCAGTTTACAGATAACAGTATTTTGCAGACTTTGTTCTTTTTCGGAATACTGTATATGGTTAATGATATCTTATTCATTCCCTTTAATTGGTATCAAACTTTTGTTATCGAGGAGAGATTTGAGTTTAATAAAGTCACCCCCCGAATTTTTGTAACTGACCATTTAAAAAACTGGTTAATCAGTCTGTTGTTTGGTGGGGGAGTGCTTACCCTTATACTGGTTCTATATCAGCTAACAACAGATTATTTCTGGATACTTGCTTTTGCTTCTGTAACAGGTATCAGTTTAATAACCAGCATGTTTTATTCTGAGTTGATTGTCCCGCTTTTCAACAAACAAACACCACTTCCCGAGGGAGAGTTGAGAGACGCAATTGAAAAATTTGCCACCACGGTCGATTTTAAACTGAAAAACATTTTCATCATTGATGGGTCAAAACGAAGCACCAAGGCCAATGCATATTTCAGTGGTATCGGACCTAAAAAGAGGATAGTTTTATATGATACCCTTACTGAACAAATGACGACAGATGAGATTGTTGCAGTGCTTGCTCATGAGATTGGTCACTACAAACATAAGCACGTATTGAAAAACTTCCTGTTTTCGATGCCTTTTAGTCTGCTGTTGTTTTACTTGCTGGGCTGGATGCTTGGAAGTGATTTGCTGGCAAAAGTATTAGGCGGAGAATCGGCTACTTTTCATCTGAATGCCATTGCTTTTTTCACCCTCTATAGTCCTGTTTCAACTATGCTCGATTTGGCAGGCAATGTGCTTTCCCGTAAATACGAATATCAGGCGGATGCGTACGCAAATAAATATGGGTTTGGCGAACAGTTAATATCAGGACTTAAAAAGCTTTCAGCTAAGTCACTGAGTAATCTGATGCCACATCCTTTATACGTATTTTTCAATTATTCGCATCCGACACTCTATCAAAGGATACTGAAAATCAAATCCTGAGGTTTTCAGTATCAGCGGGTACCAAACCCGAATCAGCAAGGAAAACACATTTTTTAATTTTTATATCATGGGAAATACATTTATATATCTTGTTCTTCTATCTTCATTGATAGCTTTGGGATTTGCCTTGTTTTTCTACAAACAAATGATGAAGGAAAGTGAAGGCACTGAGACTATGAAGGCCATTGCAGGGCACGTTCGTAAAGGCGCGATGGCTTACATCCGACAACAGTATAAAGTGGTGTTTATAGTGTTGTTAATTCTTGCCGTGATATTTTATATAATGGTTCAGTTTAATCTACAGAATCCGTGGGTCCCGGTGGCATTTCTTACCGGTGGTTTTTTCTCCGGGTTGGCTGGTTATTTTGGAATGAAGACTGCAACTTATGCTTCAGCCCGTACTGCCAATGCTGCACGCAAATCGTTAAACAGTGCGCTCAAAGTCTCGTTCCGTTCTGGTGCGGTAATGGGTTTAACGGTGGTCGGACTGGCCTTACTCGATATATCGGCCTGGTATCTGATTCTCGATCTTTTCGTGAAGGATGCTGATCAGGCTCACAAAATGATTTTTATTACCACCACGATGCTGACATTCGGGATGGGTGCATCAACGCAGGCTCTGTTTGCCCGTGTGGGAGGCGGTATTTTTACTAAAGCTGCAGATGTTGGAGCCGATTTAGTTGGAAAAATTGAAGCCGGAATTCCTGAGGATGATCCCCGCAACCCGGCAACAATAGCCGATAATGTAGGCGATAACGTGGGCGATGTTGCCGGTATGGGCGCCGATCTCTACGAATCATACGCCGGATCCATCCTGGCATCAGCGGCACTGGGAGCCTCGGCTTATATTGCAAACCCTGCCATGCAGCTTAAAGCAGTTCTTGCCCCCATGCTCATCGCAGCCATTGGAGTAATATTTTCAATTTTCGGGATCTTTATGGTTAGAGCAGGAGAAGATGCAAAAATAAAACAGCTGCTCAATGCATTGGGAAGGGGTGTCAATATCAGTGCTGCTCTGATCGCGATTGCCACGTTCGGAATTTTATATGCTCTCAATATTACAAACTGGATGGGAATATCATTTTCAGTAATTGTTGGGTTAATTGCCGGAATTGTAATTGGTAAAGCGACTGAGTTTTATACCTCACATTCTCATTTTCCTACCCGTAAAGTTGCCGAAAGCTCTAAAACAGGTCCGGCTACTGTGATTATATCCGGACTCGGACTCGGGATGATGTCAACCGCTATTCCTGTAGTAACCATTGGATTAGCTATTATCTTTGCCTATCTGTGTGCCATCCAGTTCGATATTGCCAATTATCTGAAACCTGAAAATCTTAGTTTGGGGTTGTACGGAATTGCCATTGCTGCAGTGGGTATGCTGTCAACGCTCGGTATCACACTTGCCACTGATGCTTATGGTCCCATTGCAGACAATGCCGGAGGTAATGCTGAGATGAGCGGACTTGACAAGGAGGTTCGCAAACGAACTGATGCTCTGGATGCTTTGGGTAATACCACGGCTGCATCGGGGAAAGGTTTTGCCATTGGTTCAGCGGCATTAACAGCACTTGCCCTGCTTGCCTCTTATGTTGAAGTAATTAAAATTTCTCTGATAAGAATAGCTGATGCTTCGGTGGATGGTTTGGTAAAAGTAGGGACCAACTTCATTGACTCAGCTGCCATACGAAGTTCAAGTTTCTCTGATTTTATGGAGTATTACGAGGTTACACTCATGAATCCTGTAGTGCTGATTGGATTCTTCTCAGGCTGTATGATGGCTTTTGTGTTTTGTGGTATGACCATGAATGCTGTGGGTAGAGCTGCACAAAGAATGGTTGAAGAAGTACGTCGCCAGTTCCGCGAAATTCCCGGCATCATGGATTACAAAGCTGAACCAGACTATGCCCGTTGCGTTGAAATTTCTACGCGTGGAGCACAGAAGGAAATGATGCTGCCCTCCTTGCTGGCTATCATTGTTCCGATTTTTATCGGCGTTGTGTTAGGGGTTGCAGGTGTGATGGGATTGTTGATGGGCGGCCTGGGATCCGGTTTCGTGCTGGCAATATTCATGGCTAATTCAGGCGGTGCGTGGGACAATGCCAAAAAATATATTGAAGAAGGTAATTTTGGAGGCAAAGGCTCTGATAACCATAAAGCTGCTGTAGTGGGCGATACTGTAGGGGATCCTTTTAAAGATACTTCAGGTCCTTCGCTGGATATTCTTTTCAAACTGATGAGTATGGTTTCGATTGTTATGGCAGGACTAACTGTTGCATGGAGTCTTTTCTAGAGCAAGTTGTACACCCTTTATGTCAAAAAACACACTTTTTCAGGATTAATTTTTAAGATATTTGCAGTGTTATCAATCTTAAATAAATACTTATGAGAAAAAGTGTGTTAATTGGCTTGTGTGTACTTCTTTTAATGCCTGCACAGGCTTTTTGGAAAAAAACCAACTACAAAGCATGGACTATATGGGTCGCTGAATCGGAAATGATCCGTAATCCGGAATTGAAAACAGTCGATTTCGTTCCCCGACCTAAATGGGATTATACGCAGGGATTAATAGCCCGGGCGATTACTCAGTTATATCTTGCTACAGGTGAAGAGAAGTATTATGAATATGTACTTGAATTTGCCGATTTCTTCGTGAATGAAAAAGGCGACATTCTTACTTACCGGCTTTCTGATTATAATATTGATAGGGTAAATGGAGGTAACTTTCTTTTTGATATGTACGCCAAAACCTCTGATCCAAAGTACAGAAAGGCTATTGAATTGCTTAGAAGTCAGATGGAAACCCACCCAAGAGTAAGTGAGGGCGCTTTTTGGCATAAAAGGGTTTATCCGCATCAGGTATGGTTGGATGGTCTTTATATGGCTTCTCCTTTCCTGGCACGTTATGCCAAAGAGTTTAATCAACCAGAGATTTTTGATGATGTTGTAAATCAGTTTATTGTATGTGATAAATATACGCTTGATCCGGTTACAGGTCTGAATTATCATGCCTGGGATGAAAGTCGCGAACAGCGATGGGCCAACAAGATTACTGGTCAGTCGCCACACTTCTGGGGACGTAGTATGGGTTGGTATCTAATGGCCATGGTTGATGTGTTGGACTTTTTGCCACTTGAGCATCCGGGAAGACCTGAAATTATTCGCATGCTAAATCGACTCACATCATCTTTGATGAAATATCAGGATAAAAAGACCCGCATGTGGTGGCAAGTTACAAATTATCCGGGTAGGGAAGGTAATTATCTTGAATCAACAAGCACTACTATGTATGCCTACGCCATGGCAAAAGGAGCAAGCAAAGGTTATCTGCCCCCAAAATATCGCCGCGAAGCTGAACGCATTTTCAAAGGGTTGATTGAACACAGCACTGAGAGAATGTCGGACGGGACAATTTCGATAACAAGAGCATGTTCGGTAGCCGGATTGGGAGGCAATCCTTACAGAGATGGATCGTATGAATATTATATCTCGGAGCTGGTGCGTAGTGATGACCCCAAAGGAGTAGGGCCATTCATCTTATTAGGATTAGAACTTACAAGAAAGTAAATACAGAATGTCGATGAAATTATATACTGTCTTTTTACTGACATTGATGGTAACAGCCTTACCTTTAAATGCTCAACGATTTGTAATTGGTACGAATGTGCCGGTGAAAATGTATCGCGACAGCATTCATTTTACTGTGGCACAGGATGGTAGTGGTGATTTTACCAAAGTGCAGGATGCCTTGAATGCTGTTCCTGACTACAGAAGAAACAGAACCGTTATTTTCATTAAGAATGGCGTTTATGAAGAAAAACTCATTTTGCCGGCTTCGAAACAACTGGTAACATTAATTGGTGAGGATGTAGAGAAGACAATTCTGACTTATAGCGATTGGGCGCAAAAACTAACCATTTTCGGTGAACAGATTGGCACCTCAGGTTCGTCGAGTTTCTTTATCTATGGACGGGATTTCTATGCTGAGAATATCACTTTCAGAAACGATGCGGGTCCGGTCGGACAAGCAGTTGCGGTGCATGTGAGTGGCGACAGGGCAGTGTTTTTCAACTGCAAATTCTTAGGTCATCAGGATACACTCTTTACTTACGCTGATAACAGTCGACAGTACTACCGCAATTGCTATATAGAAGGAACTACCGATTTTATTTTTGGGTGGTCAACAGCAGTATTCGACGAATGTATCATACACAGCAAACGCAATTCGTACATTACTGCCGCATCAACTTTGGAAACCACACAATTCGGATATCTATTCTATAAATGTAAACTAACAGCCGATCCTGATGTTAACAGGGTTTATCTTGGCCGACCATGGCGGGATTATGCAAAAACTGTTTTTCGTGAATGTGTGATGGGAGCACATATACACCCTGCAGGTTGGCATAACTGGAACAGACCTGAGCGTGAAAAAACAACCTTCTATGCTGAATATCTCAATTGTGGTCCGGGATCCGACCGATCTGCCAGAGTGCTATGGTCATATACATTGACCCCTGAACAAGCCCGGTTGTGGACTGTTGAGAATGTGCTGGCAGGTGATGACGGATGGAACCCGAAAGAAGGAGTGCTGAAGGAGATAATAAACTTTAAGTGAGATAATGCAGCTATTCAATACTTTCAAACACTTGTTTTGCTGACATATTGAACTTTATCAATTATTCAGTATACTCTGGTTAGAAAAGCATTGAAGCATTATCCTGTATATATTTTCAAGGATGAAATGGCTCAATAATCCTATTAAACAGACCGATTTTCAGGAGGTTTTCAGGATTTATGTCCTGCGAAACCGGTATTTATGCTCAGTACTTTTCAACTTTACGCCAAGCACAAATTAATTTTGTGCTCCGCATAAATTCGTTTTTTACTCAGTGAAAATTCGATTTGTGCTAGGCGTAAAGTTGAAAAGTACTGAGCATAAATTTGCTTTGCGCACCAAAAAAGTCCCCGTTTTTAAGGATTATTTGATGAATTTATCAGGACAATTTGGTCAGTTAATCAGGCTTATTTTACAGTTTGGTAAGCCTCATGCCTGCACATACCCTACGGGCGTACTTTTTGACGCTAATTTACACATTTTTTTTGCAGTTATGCAATGCTTTCAATCACTTATTCTGCTGATTTGTTGAACTTTGCCAATTATTCAGTAAACTCTAAATAACGTTTTTATTAAAAGAGCTAATTCGGATAAGCACAATAAGAAAGGAAATCTTATTGTGCTTTTTTAATTTCAATAAATGTTTATGGATATTAAGTACAATAATTCAGATTTTTAATACAATAATTATTTTCTGTTAGTTGAACCAGGGGCACACATACCTTCATCTGAATTATTTATGTATATATACCAAAATTCAAATGTATAAATAGCAAAAGTTGAAATTTGCATTCTTTTGTCAATTTTTACATATAATACGTCATTTTTTACATTCTATCCGTTAGTTTTTACACATTTTTGTTTTTTAAGTTTAATACATTTGCTACGTGATTTTAATAAAATCGTAAAACCCTTAAATCTAAAAAACAAAAAAATGAACAAACACAAATCAACTCTCAGACGAGTGTTGTTTTTGTTTGTTGCTTTGGCATTTTATGGAATGTCATGGGCTCAAACAAGAACAATCAGTGGTGATGTTAAAGACACCACAGGAGAACCCGTAATCGGAGCATCAGTTGTAGTTACCGGCACTACCTCAGGTACTATAACTGATATCAATGGTCGATTTAGGCTCGACGTTGCTCCAGGTGCAAGAACCCTCGAAATTTCTTTTGTTGGGATGCAAAAACAGATTGTACCTATAACCGGGGCAACCATGTCAGTTGTACTTGCTGATGAAACAACTGATATCGACGAATTAGTGGTAATTGGCTATGGTGTTGTAAGGAAACGTGATCTGACCGGGTCAGTGTCATCCATCAAAACCGATGACATTATGAGAACCACTATCAGTAATCCACTTCAGGCTATGCAAGCCAGAGTTCCCGGATTAGATATCAGGCAAAATGACGGACAGGCCGGTTCAGGAGTGTCCATGACATTAAGAGGTGTTCGTTCTTTGTCTGCCTCAAACAGTCCGCTAATTTTAGTTGATGGTGTTGAGTATGGCTCGACTATAGACATCAACGCATCTGATATTGAGTCTATGGAGATTCTGAAAGATGCAGCATCTACTGCCATATATGGTACAAAAGGAGCAAATGGTGTAATTATCATTACAACTAAAAGAGGTAAGTCAGGAAGAACAAATGTGAATTTTAATTCCTATGTAACTTCTAATATGCCTACAAACATCCCGAGAGTGATGTATGGTCCTAGAGAAGTACAATTCCTAATTGATAAGCGGAACTATCAACTCGACTTTGCGTCAGGAAACTGGGGAACAGCCAATACTACAGTTGCTGAAGTTTTAACAGGTACACCAACGGGTGCTGATTTCACTGAGATGGATGTCTATAATGCAGGTGACTTTACCGATTGGTTGTCGCTGATCCTTCAAAATGGCATGACTCAAAACTATGAAGCGTCTGTATCAGGAGGTAATGAATCAACCAATTTTAGTGCATCCTTGGGAGCCATGTACGAAGAAGGTTTAATGAAGAATGATAAATTAGATCGTTATAACGCGAAACTTACCCTGGATCATAAAATCAATAATAAATTCAAAGTTGGTTCGAGCATGATGTTCTCTTATCGTGATCATGATGCACGTAACAGCAGTGTGTTTGGTCAGTCGCTTAAAATGACAACCATTACAAGGCCATTTAATAATGATGGTTCAATTTTGAAAACACCGAATGCCCGTTATGCAGCTCACTCAAATCCTTTACTTGATGAAATAGAAGGAGCATTTGTTAGAAATATTGAAACAACACGTTTCTTTGGAAATAGTTATTTGGAATATCAACCGGTAAAGGGTCTTACCTATAAGTCCTTATTGGCAGTTGACAGAACAAACAGACGAGAAGGAATATATCAGGATTATGAAAGTGTTTCCCGTTATCAATCCCCGAACACAAATCATATATCATTATCATACTCCAATTTTACCAAATATACCTGGGATAATTTATTAAACTACAACAAATCAGTTGGAAAGCATGAATTTGCAGGATTACTTGGGCATAGTATGACTAAAAATATTTCTGAGGATGTATCAGTTTTTGGTGATGCAGGCAAAGAACATTATTACAACAGTTCGTTTTATGATGTGAGTAAAATTATTACTCCGAGAGCTACGAGTGGATTTGTACAACAGTCGCTCTTATCATACTTTGCCAGAATAAATTATGGTTATGATAGTAAATATTTGTTCTCTGCCTCTTTCAGAGCCGACGGGTCATCGCCACTCGCAACAGGCAATGAATGGGGTTACTTCCCTTCAATTTCAGGAGCATGGAGATTAAGTGAAGAAAGTTTTATGGATGATGTGAAGCCTTGGTTGTCAAATCTGAAACTTCGGGCATCATGGGGTGTTTCCGGTAACTCAGCTATCAGTCCATATCAAACGCTTTCGCAATTAAGTGGTTATGATGTGTATTATACCTTTGGAACCAACGACATTCCTGGAAGAATTCCAAGTCAAATGGGTAATGCAGGATTAAAATGGGAAACCACGAGATCATCAAATTTTGGTGTCGATTTTGGATTCTTTAATAACAGAATTTCCGGAAGTGTTGATTATTATAAATCAAATACCAATGACCTGCTTTTCCTGAGAACAGCACCTCCATCGCAAGTATTTACAACAGTACTTTCAAATGTTGGAGAATCTGCAGGCCAGGGTATTGAGATTGCATTAAACACACTTATTGCCAGAACTAAGAATTTCTCGTACGATATTAACTGGTCGTATTCAGCAAGTACCGACAGAATAGTATCGTTGACTGAAGGTGTTGATAGATACCAATTGTCAGGAGCTGAATGGTTTATCGTTGATCAGCCTATGAGATTATACTATGACTTTGAAACAAACGGCATTTGGGGAATTGGCGAGTTCGCTCAATATAAAGCTGACTGGGAAGCTACACGTCCGGGAGAAACATTAAATTATGTAGCTAATGGTGCTCCTGCGGGTTATGGTAATCCCGGAACAATGAAGATTGTTGATAGAAATAATGACGGTAAGTTAGATAGTGAAGATATGAGAGTTTATGATCGCAGCCCGAAGTTTATATTTGGGATGAATAATAACTTTGAATACAAAAACTTTACTTTATCGGTAATGGTGTTCGCACGATTAGGTGGCTATATCTCATACGCTCTTAACAACGAGATGAATTATGAAACAGCCAACTGGGCTGATCTTGATTATTGGACACCAACCAATACCGGAGCAAGATTTCCAAGTCCGGGAGCAGCTTCAGCTGTTTACTCAACTTTTGCTTCAACGTTAAGATACGAAAAAGCAGATTATATCAAGATTAAAGATATTACCCTGGGTTACCGCTTGCCTGCAAAATATCTGAATAATGTTGGCATTGGCAATTTGAGGATTTTTGGTTCATTGAAAAACTTCTTTACATTGAGTCATATCGACAATTATGATCCTGAAAGAGGTGGTGCTGTAACATTCCCGCTTGCTAAACAAGCTGTAATTGGATTAAATCTGGAATTTTAATTAGAATTATAAAAATCAGATGTTTTAATACTTTTCATATTTCTAACATGAGTTTTAAACATCTCGAAAAAATAATAAAAAACGTATGAAAAACAAATTTAAAATAGTAGCTGCTGCGTTATGCAGCGTGTTCATCTTCAACGCTTGTTCTGATTTTTTGGAAGAAAACAATAAAGTTGGGATGACAGCCGATTTGACATACTCAACCGCTTCGGGAATAAAAGGACTGGTTGCTTCGTGCTACAGCTTTGCACGTGGTTGGTATGGTAAAGAACCATCATTGGGATTAGCTGAAATGGGATCTGATTTATTTTATTATGGTTTTGATAATAAACAAAAATCACTCAATTCATATAGTATCACAGCATTAACTATGCAGGGTGTTAACGATAATGCCTGCTTAGATGAATACTGGGAGTTATTTTACAGTGCAGTAGATGTTTGTAATAATGCTATTTATTTCGTGCCCAAAAATAATGTGATTAGTGAAACAGAGAGAAATATTTATATGGGAGAGGCTTATTTTTTGAAAGCTTTTTATCATTTCCATATGGTTAATATCTGGGGCGCAATTCCATACAATGATGAGCCGGTTCGTGTTTTCTCAACTAAGCCGGTACGTATGCCTGAGGAAGAAGTTTATACGAGAATATTGCAGGATTTGGACCGGTCAATCAAAGCATTCGATGATGCCAATTATAAGACCAAAAATGAAGGTCGTGCAAATTATTGGGCTGCAAGAGCTTTGAAAGCCAGGGTACTCCTGTATGAAGCATCATGGTTGAACAAAACCAATTCCTACGCACTTGCCAAAGCTGAAGCCGAAGCAGTTATTAATAGTGGTTATGCTGGATTCTATCCAAATTATGCAGATACATGGAGCATGGATAATGAAAGCTATGCTACGAATAATGAGGCAATTTTTGGTATTACTTACTCTTATGATTTAAAAACAAATGTGAATTGTATTCCAAGACGTTACAGAACAAATGCTGCAGGAAATCCACTTGATTATAATTCTCTGATAACCCGTACCGGATATTCGAGAGGTGGAAATGCCATGCTACTCATGTTTGTAAGCATGTGGAACAATGGCGCATCAGACCTCGGCGGAAATGGCAGGGAAGTTTTTGTGCGTGCATTAAACGAAAGTTCGTTTTATGTTACTCATTCTGTAACCGGAGAAAAGGTATATATTGCTGATCACTATTCTCCTTATGGTAGAGGTTTTACCCGTTATTTGCCATCACTTTATTTGTGGGATTTATTGGAAAAGAATCGTGCAACGGATCAACGTCCGGATGCTACCTTGTTAACTGCTTATACAATTCCATCCGGACTGGCAGGTAGTTCAACAAAGTATCCATTAATGCAAGATACTGCAATTTATTACAGTCCGCTTGATGGAAATTCACCTGAAGGTATTGCTATGCAAGCATGGGCAAAGAACCGCTATAGAATTCAGTTTATGTATAATGGCGATATTCCTGTATTTACAACCGGCAATCCTTCAACAGCCTTACCAACAGAAGCAAATAAACCTGTTTCGGATGTTTATGGAGATAACAGATATAATAACAATATTGGTGGATTCAAGTCGTTCCCAGGAATCAAAAAGTTCCTGGATAACAAATTCAATCCGGATTATCCTACACACGATATTTCTTATCGGGATCAAATTGTTATTCGTTTGGCCGAAATGTATCTTATCAAAGCTGAGTGTGAGATTCACACTGGCGGCAATGCTCTTACAACCCTAAATCAATTGCGTGATATCCGTGCAATTCCTGGTCAACAGGCTAATAACAGAAGATCCGGAGTGGTAACAATCGACACCATCCTGGAAGAGCGTGCTATCGAACTTTGTGGCGAGTTGCAGCGTTGGTTCGATTTAAAACGTACCCGCAAATTGGTTGATTATGTGAAGGATCGTAATGCTCAGGCTAAGAATAATATTGATGCAAAACATTATTATCGTCCAATTCCACAAGTGCAAATGGATGCGGTGACTAATCCTGAAGAGTTTAAACAAAACCCTGATTATTAATCACATTTCATTATAAAATGACAGGAGGAAATTATTCAGTTTCCTCCTGTTTTCGTATATGATAATACGTAGCAATTAAATTGTGGCAGTTTTTATTTCCCAATACAAAACTTCCCGAAAATATTACCCAGCACCTCATCGTTTGAAATCTGGCCGGTAATTTCTCCGAGGAAATGCATGCACTCACGGATATCCTGCGAAAGAAAATCGTTGGAGATGCCATCTTTTAATCCTTCAGTAACTCGCCGGATAGATTGTAAGGCATTTTGAAGTGCTTCGTAATGCCTGATATTACTAACAACCACATCACCGGGATTGATTTCCGGTATCTGAGATGCGTTTATCAGAGCATTTTCGAGGTCGTTGAAATTGGTTTTAAGTCTGGCCGAAATGAATATCTTGTCTGCTTCAAAAGGATTGAATAGTTGCGTAAGCACGTCTTTTTCTTCCTGTGTTATCTTGTCAATTTTATTGAAAACAAGAATAACTTTTTTTCCTGCTGCTTTCCGATGAATTTTTTCAGTAAGCCATTCCATATGTTCACTTAACTGCGTGCAGTCGAGAATCCAAAGGACAATACTTGCTTGCTCAATTTTTTTAAAAGTCCTTTCAATACCAATACTTTCAATTGTATCCGTGGTTTTACGAATGCCGGCTGTATCAATGAACCGAAATGAGATTCCCCTGATTTCAATTACATCTTCAATAACATCGCGGGTAGTACCGTGAATGTCCGATACAATGGCTTTTTCTTCATTCAGAAGCAGGTTCAGGAGTGTCGATTTACCAACATTGGTTTCACCAACCAAAGCTACCGGAATTCCCTTTTTAAGTGCATTACCAACCCTGAATGAATCTGCAAGCTTTGTAATAAGTCCTTCGATTTCAGCTGATAAATCATTGAGATGGGTTCTGTCGGCAAATTCTACATCTTCTTCTGAAAAGTCGAGTTCAAGTTCAATTAACGAAACGAAATCAAGCAAACGGGTGCGCAATTCCATCAGCTTTTCAGAAAAACCTCCACGCATTTGATTCATAGCCATGCGATGCGCAGCTGCTGATGAGGATGCTATAAGATCAGCAACAGCCTCGGCCTGTGATAAGTCCATCTTGCCATTCAGAAATGCACGTTGAGTAAATTCCCCGGGTTGGGCTATGCTGCAACCTTGAGCAATAAGCATTTGCAAAATTTTCTGTTGGATATATACTGAACCGTGACATGAAATTTCAATCACATCTTCACCGGTAAAAGAGTGGGGGGCACGAAAAACCGAAACCAGCACATCATCTATCACCTCATTTTCAGCGTCAACAATATGCCCGAAACTCAGGGTGTAGGCCTTTTGTGTTGTAAGGCTACTCCCTGTTTTTCCGGGCTTGAATATCTTATCAGTTATTTCAATTGCTTCTGCACCGGAAACCCGAATAATCGCAATTCCTCCGGTGCCGGGCGCTGTTGAGATGGCTGTTATTGTTGACATGCTGTTAGACTGAAATAACAAAAGGTTTTAAATACGTTCCAGTACAGTGCGAATTAACTTCTCAATAAATGGCTTGTAATCGGTATTTGCTGCCTCTACGCGACGATTGGCAATCACGGTACAAACTGTCATCGCTTTATGTCCCATCAGCAGTGCAAGTCCTGCAATGGCCGAACCTTCCATTTCGTAATTGGTGATTTTGTATTTCCCAAATCTGAAGTTTTCGATTTTGTCGTTAAGGTTCGGGTCAGCCAAACCAACACGTAACTCGCGACCTTGTGGACCATAGAACCCATTCGCTGAAATTGTAACTCCGCGAATCATATCATCTTTCCCAATTTGCTCAACCAAACCGTGGTCGGCATCAACAACGTATGGCGATGCCAGTTGCGGACTCCAATTTAATTGCTCTTTTAATGAAGCTTCGAATTCCAAATCAGAAACATCATCACGTCCGGCATAAAAATTCAACATTCCATCGAAACCAATTGATTTTTCTGAAATCAGGGCACTTCCTAGCGGGATGTCCGGTTGCATACCACCACAAGTTCCAATGCGTACAAGGGTAAGCTGACGGAATTCCTTTTTCTCAGTTCGAGTTTCCAGATCAATATTGGCCAATGCGTCAAGTTCGTTCACTACAATATCAATATTGTCAGTACCTATACCGGTTGATAAAACTGTCAGCCTTTTACCCTGAAAAGTACCGGTTATGCTTTTAAACTCGCGGTTAGAGATGTTACATTCATGGGTGTCGAAATTAGAAGCAACAGCTTCAACGCGTCCCGGATCCCCAACCAGTATAATTTTATCTGCCAGTTGTTCCGGTTTTAAATGCAAATGAAAAATGCTGCCATCAGCATTAATTATCAGTTCGGATGGAGGGAAATGTTTCATAATGTTAATCGTGTAAATTGTTTATCTTTGCACAAAGATAATGATTTCTTCGAAGCCACAATCCACGATTGATTATTAAAAAAATGGAAAGTCATAAATTACCTCATCCACTGATTGCGCTTATTCCGGTATTAGTTTTAATAATCATGGTGTCAATATCAGTGGCATTGTTTGGTGCTGATGCCATGATGGGTGCAAGTCAGATGGCATTGCTATTCTCAACAGCTATTTGTCTGCTAATAGGCAAAATAGCGATCAATGCTCATTGGCACGATTTTGAAAAACACTTGCACCGCAATGTGAAAAACATCTCGGTTTCTTTGCTTATTTTGTTGGTTATCGGAGCTTTATCAGCAAGTTGGATGATAAGCGGGGTGGTTCCACTTTTTATAGTTTATGGGATGAAGATGTTAAATCCTTCAGTCTTTCTGGTTTCTGCCTGCGTTATAAGCGCTGCAGTTTCGGTGCTTACCGGCAGTTCCTGGACAACCATTGCTACAATTGGATTAGCTTTGTTGGGAATAGGAATGGCGATGGGTTTTCACGAGGGATGGATAGCTGGTGCTGTTATTTCAGGTGCTTATTTCGGAGATAAAATTTCACCTTTGTCGGATACCACCGTATTAGCTTCTTCAGTTACAGGTACACCACTGTTTACTCACATCAAATATATGCTATATACTACAGTGCCCTCATTTGTGATTGCCCTGATAGTTTTCGCAGTTGCAGGATGGCTGTATCCGGTGAAAGCCGAGACCAATTCAGAGTTGATAACCGGGATTTTGTCAGAAAAATTCAATCTCAGGTGGGAACTTTTGCTCGTTCCTGCAATAACATCATTCATGATAATCAGAAGACTACCTGCATTAGTTACCTTGTTTTTGTCGATGTTATGTGCGCTTTTCTTTGCTGTATTTTTTCAACCCAATGTATTACAGGAAATTGGTGGGGAGTTGACTGAAAAGTCGTCAGTTTTAAAGGGTTCGTTAATCACTGCCTTCGGTTCAACTTCAATAGAGACAGGCAATGCTGATGTTAACTCGTTGGTGTCAACCAAAGGTATGCAGGGAATGCTTTACACCGTGTGGATAATACTTTGCGCTACCTGCTTCGGTGCCGCTATGGCTTCCACAAGGATGCTTGAAAGTCTTACAAAAGCGTTAATCAGGAATATTCACAAAACAGCCGGACTGGTTGGTTCAACAGTATCTACAGGTTTATTGGCAAACCTGAGCATGGGCGATCAATATCTTGGAATTATTCTGACAGGCAATCTTTACAAGGAACTTTATGCCCAAAAAGGGTACGAAAACAGGTTGTTGAGTCGTTCCGTTGAAGATAGTGTGACGGTTACATCTGTGCTTGTGCCTTGGAACTCGTGCGGTATGACCCAAAGTACAGTGCTGGGAGTGTCCACTTTGGTATACTTACCTTATGCCGTGTTTAATTATTTGAGTCCGCTAATGAGTATTTTGATAGCAATTCTCAAAATAAAAATAGTTCAAAAAACGAATCAAACTGAGATTGCTGATGATGAATAGCAAAGCTATAAATCAGCGAAGGGTAGAGGGTTTATCTTTAATCTGGTCAATACAAATACGAACGAAATCCCATTTTTCGTAATCATCCCGCATAGCATTTCCATTCCAAAATACGAAATCAATATCAATGGGAATCAATCCATTGGCTTTTCCTTCCGGGGTTCTCCCCAATGCAGCTTCAATCTGTTTGAAAAAACGAACAGAATCTTCAGCTTTTTCATCAGATAATATTTTGATGGCCTGATTCAAAAAATGGTTTTTATATTTTTTGCCGCGGGGTAATGTGATGAGTACATTACTCTCATCAATGATATCATAATGAAAATTGATTTTTTCTTTTGCTTTGGCTATATTTTCCTCCGGGTTTACATTACTCCCGAGCATGATTATTCCTTCGTTCATAAAGTCGATCTTTATTAATCCAAAATTATTTATGCTGAAAAAGTGAATCTGACGGCAAATTTAAGATTTTTAATCATAAAAACACCATTCAGTTAATCAAACTTTTGAGTTTTATTATTTAAAATGAAATCGCAAAAGCAGTTAATGTAATTTCGAGGATTTATATAAAAAAAGCCGGAAAAAACCGGCTTTTAATAAGTTCAATAACGATAATCCTTCAATTGTTCCTGCAATCGTTTTCTTGCTAAAAAGATTCTGCTCTTAACAGTACCAATTGGGAGATTCATATGCTCAGCAATTTCTTCATATTTGTAACCTTCAACATGCATCGAGAATGGAATGCGATATTCATCAGCAAATGAATGAATGCTATTGGTTATTTCTCCCACAGAATAAGAACTCTCCGGACTTTCAAATCCAGAGTTTTGTGGTAAATTCAAATGGTGCAGATCATCAGTACGATCAACGACAGTTTGATTGCGAACAATCTTACGATAGTTGTTAATGAAAATGTTCTTCATGATGGTTAAAACCCATCCTTTGAAGTTTACATTGTCAGTAAATTTCTCCTGATTATCCAATACTTTCAGGGTAGTGTCCTGCAACAGGTCTTCAGCTTCCTCCCGATTAAGCGTTAGGGAAAACGCAAAATTTCTCATGTTGTTTTGCAACGCTACCAGCTCATTTTCAATGTGTAGATTTTTCATTTTCTGTAATTTTAGTGTGAATTTAACAGAATCTGCCACAGACTCATTCTGTAACAGGATAAAAAACTTCCTGAAAAAAGCAAGTAATTGATTGTCAGTTGTCTATACTGAATGATACGAAAAAAAGAGCTCTTTTGGAATTTTTTGGTTTTTATTCTCGTTGCAAATATAAAAAGAATTATTCTAAATTGTTGTATATTTGGACAAAATATTTTGCAAAATGAAGAAAATAACTTTCAGACTCATATTTTTAATGAGTCTAATTCAGTTTTTTGTATTATCTGCACATTCAACAGTAGTGTATAAGATTGATATTAAGAAGAATATTGGCAGTACCACCTGGCTTTATACCCAGAGAGGTTTTGAAGAAGCAAGAGAAAAAAATGCTGATATTATTCTCATACATATGAATACCTATGGAGGTGAAGTTGTCTATGCAGATTCAATTCGAACCAAGATATTAAATTCTGAAATACCTGTTCATGTTTTTATTGATAATAATGCAGCATCTGCAGGTGCGCTAATTTCAATTGCATGTGATAAGATCTTTATGCGACCGGGGGCCAGTATTGGTGCAGCAACGGTTGTAAATCAGACCGGAGAACAAATGCCGGATAAGTTCCAGTCCTACATGCGTGCTACCATGCGCGCAACAGCTGAAGCTCATGGAAAAGATACAATTGTTAATGGAAATGATACTATTCTGAAATGGAGACGAGATCCGTTAATTGCAGAAGCCATGATTGATGAACGTATTGCCATTCCTAACTTGATTGATTCAGGCAAAACACTGACATTTACTGCCCAGGAGGCGATGCAGTTTGGATATTGTGATGGTATTGCCAATAATGTTGATGAAATTATTACAACACATCTTCAAATTGCTGAATATGAATTGATTGTTTTTAAGCCGACTACACTTGATAATATCAAAGGCTTTTTGATGAGTTCCATTTTTCAGGGAATATTGATAATGTTAATCATTGGAGGGATTTATTTTGAACTGCAAACTCCTGGAATCGGATTTCCATTGGCAGTGGCTGTGACAGCCGCACTTTTATATTTTGCTCCATTATATATTGAGGGACTTGCAGCAAACTGGGAAATACTGATTTTTATAATTGGTTTAGTATTGATTGCATTAGAGATATTTGTCATACCCGGATTCGGTATAGCCGGAGTGTCGGGAATAGTGTTGGTTGTGGCCGGATTAACACTGAGTTTGATTGATAATGTAGCTTTTGATTTTGAACCAGTTGAAACAGGCGGTATCGGAAAAGCATTGTTTACCGTTACCTCAGGCATAGGATTGGGCTTTGCGCTGGTGTTGTACTTGAGTAGTCGAATCGGGGCAAAGGGTATATTCAGAAATATCGCGCTGAATACCAATCTCGAAAAGGAATCGGGTTATATTGCTGTGTCGCTTGAACTTCGTGAATTAGTCGGTAAAACAGGTTTCGCGCATACCGATTTCAGACCTTCGGGAAAAATTACCATTGAGGGTATGACTTATGACGCCATTTCAGATGGTGGTTTTATCCCTAAAGGTGCTAATGTAAAAGTAATCAGATTCGAGCTTGGGCAATTATATGTTTCAGAGATTGAATAAAATCTGATACTTCCCCCGGTTTTGTATCGAAAGAGCACATCCACCTTAGTTCAAGGGTTTTTTCATCCCAAATATAAAACGGATACTGTTGCTGAAGCGGTGCAATGGCCGCTTCCGGGATAATGGCGAAAACAGCGTTTGCGTTTACTGGCCTTGTTATCGTAACTTCAGATATGTCTTTAAGCTTATCCGAAAGCAGTTTTGCCATCGAATTGGCATGTTCAGCCATTTCTTTCCAAAGATTATCAGTCAGCAATGCTTCAAACTGCGCAGCAATAAAACGGTTTTTCGAGAAAAGCTGAGTCGATTGTTTATGAAAAAACGGAGCATTCTTTTTAAGTTCATCATTAAAAATGAGAATCGCCTCACCGAAGAGCATTCCGTTTTTTGTGCCTCCAAAACTCATAATATCAACACCGCAATCTACCGTGCTTTCGCGTAACCCTTTCCCGAGTGCTGCAACAGCATTGGATATTCGTGCGCCATCCAAATGCAGGTACATGTTGTTTTTATGAGCAAAATCAGCAAGTGCTTTTATTTCATCGATGGTATAAACGGTTCCTAATTCAGTGCTCTGACTGATTGAAATTACTTTAGGCTGATTGTTATGGACGTTACCAATAGATTTCAGAAATGGTTTTACCAGCTCGGGAGTCAGTTTACCGTCCGCTGTATTGACCGGAATAAGCGAGCAGCCGATACTCTGCACGGGAGCACCACATTCGTCAACATGAATATGTGCTGTAGAGGCGCAAACAACAGCTTCGAAAGGTAGGGTGCAACATTTCAGAGCGATAACATTGGCTCCGGTGCCATTGAATGTAAAAAGTACTTTCACCGATCCAAAGATGGACTCAAACATCTTTTCCACGCGTTCAGTAATTTCATCGTTACCGTAGGAAATTGCATGACCGACGTTCGCATGAACTATCGCGTCAAGTATTCTTGGGTGAGCACCTGAATAATTGTCACTTGCAAATGACTTCATCATGAATAATCAGAACTTAAATTTATTGAAAAAACCCTTTTTGGGTTCAGCTGCGGTCGTTTCCTCACGGTTTTCCTGAGGTTTTTCTTCATTGGAGTTGATGTATTCTCTTTCAGGCAAATCACCTAATTCCCGTTTGATGAATCTAATTACATCTTCAAGACCCTCCAGAAATTTATTAAAATCTTCTTTATAAAGGAAAATCTTATGTTTCTCGTATGTTACCTGCGCATCCTGATCAAAACCATTAACCCTTTTTTTGCTTTCTGTTATTGCCAGAAATAAATCTTCGTTTCTACTCTTCTTTACATCCAGATAATAAATTCTTTTTCCTGCTTTGATGGCTTTTGAATACACTATCTCGTTATCTCTCTTCTCGAAATCCACTTTTTTTTTCTCTACTTCCATGTCGGTATATGTGTAATCGGTTTATTTATAGCGAGTTATCAGAATTGTATAATGCTTTTTTCTGATGACTCCAAATTTCCGTATTTTTTTTTAAAATAACAAGTAAAAGCACTTTTTTTCTCCAAAAAGAAGTATCTTTGCCACATAATTGAAAACGTTCACTTGTTTATATGATAAACCGAGTTTTATTGCGAATTAAGATTATCCAGATTTTGTATGCTTATTACAAAAGTGAGGATAAAACCCCACTCATGGTTGAGAAAGAGTTATTTTACAGCATTAAAAAAACCTACGACCTTTATTATCATCTGTTGAATCTTGCTGTAGTAATTACCGATTACGCTATCAGCCGTATCGATTCCAAAAAGAATAAACTTCGTCCTTCTTATGAGGATTTAAATCCCAATACAAAATTTGTGGATAACTCCTTTGTAAATCAGCTCAGAAATAACAATCAGTTGGTAAATTATCTGGAAACTGAAAAGATTTCTTGGGTAAATAATGCTGATACTGTCAAGAATCTGTATGATGAAATTATTCAAAGTGATTTTTTCATCGAATACATGGAATCTACTGAAGTTGATTATGCAGCTGATAAAGATATCTGGAGGAAGATATATAAGAAAATAATTCTGACCAGTGAAGATTTTGATAACAGCATTGAAGATCAAAGTATTTTTTGGACAGATGACGTGGAGCTTGTTATTTCTTTCATCATCAAAACCATCAAGAAATTTTCGCCTGAGGAAGGTAATTTTCAGCCTCTATTGCCGATGTTTAAAGATGATGAGGATGTCGATTTTGCCAAAAAACTACTGCATGGTTCAATGAAGAACGGTGCTGAATACAGGGCTGTTATTGATAAAAACACCCGCAACTGGGAGCTGGAGCGAATTGCATTCATGGACATATTAATCATGGAAGTTGCCATGTCAGAGTTAATGGATTTTCCTACTATTCCTGTCAATGTGACACTGAATGAGTATATTGAAATTGCAAAGACATATAGTACAGAAAAAAGCGGAATATTTGTCAACGGAGTTTTGGACAATATCGTAAACCAACTGAAACAGGAAAATAAACTGACGAAAGTGGTGATGTTTTCGAAATAACAAATCAGATAGATAACAATTTAAATAAAAAGAAAATGAGTTTATTAAATTTAGTATTATTGGATGGTGCACCTGCTGGTGGCGGAAGCGGAATGCAGGGAATTCTCATGATGGTTCTGATCTTTGTCGTGTTCTATTTTTTCATGATTCGTCCACAACAAAAACGTCAGAAAGAAATTAAACTGCAACGTGAAAAAATGCAGGTTGGAGATAAAGTGGTAACTTCAGGTGGTATTTACGGTAAAGTTCGTGATATCAATAAAGAAGAGGGAACTATCATCATGGAAGTGGCTGAAGGTGTTAAAATCAAAGTTGACAAGAATTCAGTTTTTGCTTCATTGCAGGACGCACAACAAGGAGCACAGAAATAATACGGGCCCATGGCTGAAGACAGCGCAAAAAGGGTATTCAGGTATTTAACTTTAAAGCTTAAATCATTTTTTCTTTCGAAGGATGTTTTAAGCTTTTTAGTCTTTTTGCTATTGTCTGCTGGTTTCTGGTTTGTAAATGCACTAGATAAGGAGAGGGAACTGGTAATTAATATGCCCGTTGTATATTCCGGTATTCCTGATAATATCACTTTAATTGATGAAATACCTACATCAATTAGCATCAAAGTAAAGGATCTGGGAAAAACACTTTGGAATTATATTACGAATCCTCCTGCTGCAGTAAATATTCAGGTTAATCACAATTTCAGAGAAAGTGGTTTGCTGACAATCTCAAATACGGAGCTCACAAATGCTATTTCAGAGAAGCTTTATCCTACCTCGGTAATATTAAATGTGAGGCCGGAAAAAGTGGTGGCAAAATATGCTACACTTCATACCCGAACTATCCCTGTAATGCTCAATGCTGATATAATTACAGAGAATCAGTTTCAACTTTGTAATCCTCCGGAGTTTTTACCAGTAGCAGTGCAGGTTTTCGGACCCAAATCAATGCTTGATACTCTGAGTTTCGTGCCAACCGAATTGTTAAAGGTACAAGGACTAAATGATAGCAGGAGTTATAAAGTTAAACTCATGGAGATTAATGCATTGCGATACAGTGTCAATACGATCACTGTTTCACTCTGTGCTGAGATGTTTACTGAAAAAACTGTTGATTTGATGGTACATGTTATTAATGTGCCTGAGAATATGACTGTTAGGACCTTTCCTGCCAACGTGAAGGCAACCTTTAATATTCGGATGAGTCATTTTAAATCATTTGAAAAAGATGATATTCAGGTTGTTTTCGATTATAATGAAGTGAGACATCAGCAAAGAAACCGAAATCGGTTAAAGGTAATTAATCACAAAGATTTCATTTCTAATATCAGAATCCAACCCGAGGAAGTAGAATTTCTTTTTGAGAAAAGAGTTGCACAGGAACATGCTTCTCATCAAACTACAACTGACTAATACTATATAGAATGAAAAATATTCAGATGGTTGACCTTAAAAGTCAATATCAGAAGATCAAAGAGCATGTGGATGCCGGTATACAGGAAGTTATTGATTCAACTACCTTCATCAAGGGTGGTAAGGTTAATGATTTTAAATCGCATCTTGAAGCGTATTTACAGGTTAAACATGTTATACCCGTAGCCAATGGGACTGATGCACTTCAGATTTCGTTGATGGCTTTGGACTTAAAGCCGGGAGATGAAATAATTACACCTGCTTTTACCTTTATCGCTACAGCCGAGGTTATTAAACTGCTGGGTTTAACACCGGTTTTTGCTGATGTTGATCCTGACACATTTAATATCTCAATTGAGTCGCTCAGGAGTTTGGTATCTCCCAAAACAAAAGCAATAATCCCCGTACATTTATTTGGTCAGAACGCAGACATGGAGTCGATTATTCAAATTGCAGAAGAACATCTGCTTTATGTTATCGAAGATGCGTGTCAGTCGATTGGCTCTGAATATACTTTTTCTGACGGAAGAAAAGTTCAATCGGGCTGCATGGGGAATATTGGCTGCACCTCTTTTTTCCCTTCCAAGAATTTAGGTTGCTATGGGGATGGAGGAGCAATTTTCACCAATGATGATGTACTTGCTGCTAAAATGACAGCCATCGCCAATCATGGAATGGTGGTTCGCTATTATCATGATTATGTGGGTGTTAATTCTCGTCTTGACAGTATTCAGGCTGCAGTTTTGGATGTTAAGCTGAAACATTTGGATGACTATATTGCTGCAAGGCAGAGAGCTGCCGCATATTACGATGCCGCTTTCAAGGATATGAAGCAGTTGATTATTCCATACAGAAACCCTGATTCAACTCATGTTTTTCATCAATATACGCTTCGTTTGCAGGGAGTTGACAGGGCAGAGCTTATCAAACATTTAAATAGCTTGGGAGTTCCTGCTATGGTGTATTATCCTGTTCCGTTGCATAAACAGAAAGTTTTTAATGATGAAAGTTTCAGTCAACAAAATCTTCCTGTATCTGAAAAACTGTCGGAAGAAGTGTTATCTTTGCCAATGCATACCGAGTTGACCAACGAGCAACTTGAATATATAACTACCAGTCTTTTAAGTTTTTTATGAGTAACTATTTCGCACACGAAACTGCTGTAATTGATTCCGGATGTCAAATTGGTGAAGGCACCAAAATCTGGCATTTTTCGCACATCATGACAGGTGCGGAGATTGGTGAAAAATGCAACATAGGTCAAAATGTGGTAATCTCTCCATCGGTCAGACTGGGTCGTAATGTTAAGATACAGAATAATGTATCGGTTTACACAGGAGTTGTCTGTGAAGATGATGTGTTTTTAGGCCCTTCCATGGTTTTTACCAACATTCTGAATCCAAGAAGTCATGTTGCAAGAAAGGATGCTTATGTGACAACTATTGTGAGAAAAGGTGCAAGCATCGGTGCTAATGCCACTGTTGTTTGTGGTAATGAGTTGGGTCCATTTTGTTTGATTGGCGCAGGAGCGGTGATTACAAAACCGGTTAAAGCATATGCTTTGGTTGTTGGTAACCCTGCCAGACAAATCGGATGGGTAAGTGAATATGGTCATAAACTGGTTTTTGATGAGAATGGTATCGCTTCTTGTCCCGAAAGTGGACAGCTATATCAACTCAGTAATGATGAAGTTATAAGAATAAAATAGAATACCTGAATATTGAATGATATGATACGATTTGCAGTAGTAGGGATGGGACATATAGGGAAGCGACATGCGGAAATGATACGTCGGGATGCTCAGTCGGAGTTGGTTGCCGTATGTGACATCATACCTAAAGAAAAGCTTGGATTGCAGGAAATAACTGAAAAGTTTTTTTCATCAATAGATGAATTGTTATCGTCGGGTTTGGATATTGATGTAGTGAACATTTGTACACCAAACGGATATCATGCCGAATATGCTTTCAAGGTGCTTGAGGCAAGAAAACACGTTGTTGTTGAAAAGCCCATTGCACTTAATAAAGCTGATGTTGAGAAGGTTTTGTTTAAATCTCTTGAGGTTTCGAAGCATGTTTTTAGCGTCATGCAGAATAGGTATTCACCACCATCAGTTTGGTTGAAAGAATTGATAACCAATAAGGTGTTAGGTGATATTTACATGGTAAAACTTGATTGCTACTGGAATAGGGATGATCGTTACTACAAAGCCGGAAGTTGGCATGGTGATATAAATCTCGATGGTGGAACGTTGTTCACGCAGTTTTCGCACTTCATTGATATCATGTACTGGCTCTTTGGTGACATAACCAATATATCCGGGAATTTTGCAGACTTTAATCATCAGGAACTGACTGATTTTGAAGATAGTGGAGTTGTAACATTCAACTTTGTAAATGGTGGTATCGGTTGTTTGAATTATTCAACTGCTGTATGGAACACTAATTTTGAAAGTGCAATAACAATAGTTGGGTCTAATGGAACTGTGAAAGTTGCAGGTCAGTACATGAACGAAGTGGTTTATTGCCATGTAAAAGACTATGAAATGCCAAAGCTTGAGGATTCAAATCCTCCGAACGATTATGGTGCGTATAAAGGGTCTGCACAGAACCATCATTATGTAATTCAAAATGTGGTGGATAAGCTTACAGATAAAGGTAATATCAGTACAAACCTGCTTGAGAGTCTGAAAGTTGTAGAAATAATTGAAAGAATTTATGCTCAGAGAGATTTGAGCTTCAAAAAACAAAGGAAGTTATGATACAAAGAATTCAAAGCTTATATCTTTTTATAATTGTAGTTTTATCCGCAATCACACTTTTTTCTCCTGTTGCCGGACTTCAGCATCTTGAAACGGCTGAATTATATCGGTTGAATTATCAGGGACTCTTTTTGATTGACAGCAATTTAGGTGAATTGTTTAGTACAAGTACATGGATGTTGACAGCCCTAATGGTTATTGTACCATTAATAAGTTTGATTGTAATCTTTCTTTTCAAAAAAAGAATTCTGCAAATCAGGCTCATGTTTTTTAATTTAGTGCTGATGGCAGGTTTTTATGGTATTTTGTTCATATATCTCTGGCAGTTTGGCAAGCAATTGAACGCCAAATGGTTTCTGGAAATTGTTTCAGCTTTCCCATTGATAAATATTATATTTAGTGTATTAGCTATCAGAGCAATAGGTAGAGACGAAGCTCTTGTGAAATCGTTGAACAGGATACGATGAACAGTGATGAAGGAAAATACAAACAATTAAATGCTGAAGAAGAAGCTGTGATTCTTCATAAGGCTACCGAGTACCCGTTTACAGGCAAGTATCTAAAGAATAAAGACGAAGGGATTTATTTATGCAAAAGGTGCGATGAGTCCTTGTATCGCTCTCAGGATAAATTTGAATCTAATTGCGGTTGGCCTTCCTTCGATGATGAAATTCCGGGAGCTGTGTCACGTTTACCCGATGCTGATGGTCGCCGCGTTGAAATTGTTTGTGCCAATTGTGGTGGGCACCTCGGACATGTTTTTGAGGGTGAAGGATTTACTGCAAAGAATATTCGCCATTGTGTTAATTCAATATCGTTAAACTTTCGTGCAAAGAATCAGTAAAAATTGTTGATTTGCATACTTCAGGCAAAAGATAAAAATGGAAAAAGCATACTTCGCCTCGGGTTGTTTTTGGGGCACAGAATATCATTTTATGAAAGCGGCAGGTGTAATTGAAACTACCGCAGGTTATATGGGTGGTCATACTTTCGCACCAACATATAAAGAAGTTTGTACCGGGATGACCGGTCATGTAGAAGTGGTAGAAGTGATTTACGACCCTGCCAAAACCGACTTCGAAACAATGCTTAAACTGTATTACGAAACTCATGATTTTGAGCAGATTGGTGGTCAGGGACCCGATATAGGACCTCAGTACGAATCAGTGGTGTTTTATACTGATGACAGTCAGAAGTCCATGGTTGAAAAATATCTTGTTAAACTAGCCGAAATGGGTTATAAACCTGTTACTCAGCTTCGCCCTTCACCGGAATTTTGGCCTGCTGAAGATTATCATCAGGAGTACTACGATAAAAAGAACGGAATACCTTATTGTCACGCCTATAAAAAGATTTTCAAATGACATTACAACAACTTGAATATGTGGTAGCGTTGGATAAAACGCGTCATTTTGTAAGAGCTGCCGAACTTTGTGGTGTAACACAGCCTACTTTAAGTGCCATGGTACAGAAGCTGGAAGACGAACTTGATGTGAGGATTTTCGATCGTTCAACACATCCTTTGGTACCGACCGAAGCCGGACAAATGATTATATCGCAGGCGCAGGTGGTGTTGTTTCATGTGAATCAGCTTAAAGAGAATATCCAAAACCGCAAGGGTGGTGTGCATGGCAGTCTTAATCTGGCCATTATACCTACCGTAGCGCCCTATTTATTACCTAAGTTTATCGGGGTGTTTAATGCCGATTATCCTGAAGTTTCGCTCAAAGTTTCTGAAATGCGAACCGAAACGGTAATACAGAAACTGCTTACAGCAGAGATAGATATGGCTATCCTTTCAACTCCGCTGAACAATCCGAGAATCCTGGAAGTACCCTTGTATTATGAGAAGTTTGTACTTTATGTTTCTCCGGACGATAATCTTTACAATCAGGTTGAAATTTCTCCTGAAGAACTGCCTTTGGATAATATTTGGGTGCTCGAAGAAGGGCATTGTTTGAGAAATCAGGTGTTTAATTTCTGCGACAAAGAAGTCAGGCAAGCCTCCATCTATGAAGCGGGAAGTATTGATACCCTGGTTAAAATTGTGGATGCAAATGGTGGTTATACAGTGATTCCGGAATTGCACGTTGACTTGCTAAATGAAAAGCAACAACTTAATTTAAGAGGATTGATTAATCCAGAGGCAATTCGCGAGATATCTTTGGTTATTCGACATGATTATGTGCGTGAGGGGATGATGAATGCAGTTGCCAACAGTGTTAAGAATATTATTCCCGCGCATATGCTGGATGCCAGACTCAAGAAATTTGCTATTAAGCTTTGACATCATCTGATTTTCTTCCTGTTTTTGGTCGCCACCCTCAGTTGAGAGCCCTGGCCGACTGGTTATTTTCGAATCAACAGCACGTATTGGTAAGTGGTTTGACTGGTTCTGCATTGTCGGTTATCAATGCGGCTTTGTTTCATGATTCAGGAAAACATCATTTTGTGATTATTGCTGAAGATGCTGATCAGGCTGCTTATTTCTACAACGACATTCGCCAGATGTTACCGGAGAATGAGGTTTTTTATTATCCCTCATCATATAAGAAAGCCATCAGGTTATCGCAACTTGATGCTTCAAATGAAATTTTGAGGACTGAAGTTTTAAACCGCCTCGCAAATCATCAAAATCCTTGTATCGTAATAACATATCCAGAAGCTTTAGTTCAAAAAGTAGCTTCATTGCATGGGATGAAAACCCGCATGCTGAAGCTGAAAACAGGTGAAAGCATCAGCATCGATTTTTTGTCGGAGATGCTTACAGAGTACGGCTTTACAAGGGTTGATTTTGTGTATGAACCCGGCCAGTTTTCTGTCAGGGGCGGAATTGTGGATATTTTCTCTTTTGCATACGAACTACCATACCGCTGTGATTTCTTTGGAGATGAAATTGAGTCTATTCGCATATTTGATATTGAAAGTCAGCTCTCGAAAGAGCTTGTTAAAGAAGTTGAGATTATTCCCGACCTACTTAAAGATAAATCAGTTAACAGGGTTTCTTTTCTTGAATATATTGATGATAAAACCCTGCTTTGGCTCAGGCACCCGCAGTTAATCAGAGATAAAATAAACCAGATTTATGATGAAACGCTGGTGAAGGCAAATACCGGTGAAAATCAGCTTGCTTCACTCCAGAAGACACATATCACAGGAGATGATTTTGACAATCAAATGACTGCTTTCCGAAAAGTTGAACTGGGCGAACGTGGTCATTTCGGGCAGACGTCAAAGATAGAGTTTAAAACCTCACCTCAGCCTGTTTTCCATAAGAATTTTGATCTGGTTGCCGACAATCTCAAGAAGGGGATGCTTGAAGGTTACCAGATTTTTATTTTGAGTGATAGTACCAAACAGACAGACCGACTGGAGGCGATTTTTAGCGACAGGGGCGATAATATCGTTTTTCAGGCAGTGAGAAACACTTTGCACGAAGGGTTTATCGATCACGACATGTCGTTTTTTCTCTATACAGATCATCAGTTGTTCGATCGTTTTCACCGTTATCACTTGCGCACCGACAAAACCCGTCAGGGAAAGGTGGTAATGACCCTCAAAGAACTCAATCAGTTCAGGGTTGGCGATTATATGGTGCATGTCGATCATGGAATCGGGGTGTTTGGGGGATTGGTCAAGACCAATGTAAATGGCAAAATGCAGGAAATGGTGAAGTTAATCTATAAAGATGACGATATCATTTTCGTTAGCATTCATTCCCTGCATCGAATTTCAAGATATAAAGGCAAAGAAGGTGAACCTCCACGGATTAATAAGCTGGGAACAGGAGCGTGGGAAAGATTGAAAGAGAAAACAAAATCGAAGGTAAAAGATATTGCCCGCGATTTGATAAAACTTTATGCACGTCGCAAGGCACAGGAAGGTTTTCAGTTTTCGCCCGATAGCTATTTGCAACAGGAGTTGGAGGCTTCATTTATCTATGAAGATACCCCTGATCAGTTAAAATCAACCGCTGATGTAAAGAAGGATATGGAATCGTCGCTACCCATGGACAGATTGGTGTGTGGTGATGTGGGTTTCGGAAAAACAGAGGTTGCTATGCGAGCTGCTTTTAAGGCAGCAACTGATGGAAAACAGGTTGCAGTGCTTGTACCTACTACGGTGTTGGCATTGCAGCATTTTCATTCTTTTAGCAATCGCTTCAAGGATTTTCCTGTTAAAGTGGAGTATTTGAGTCGTGCCCGTACAGCAAAACAAACAAAAGAGGTGTTGGAAGAACTTGAAAATGGCAAGATTGATATCATCATCGGGACACATAAACTGGTTGGTAAGTTCGTTAAGTTCAAGGATCTTGGATTGTTGATTATTGACGAAGAACAGCGATTTGGTGTGTCGGTAAAAGAGAAACTGAAAGAGCTCAAAGCGAATGTTGATACGCTTACCATGACTGCAACACCTATCCCGCGAACATTGCAGTTTTCGCTGATGGGCGCCCGCGATTTATCCATCATCAATACAGCACCGCCTAATCGTTTTCCGGTTCAAACAGAGATACATACTTTTGATGAAGAAGTGATTCGTGAGGCTATTCAATTGGAAATGAATCGTAACGGACAGGTGTTTTTCATTAACAACCGAATCCAGAGCATTTATAAGATTGAAGCAATGATTCGCCGACTGATACCGGGTGTCAGGGTTGCTGTGGGTCATGGACAGATGCCTCCAGAGCAACTTGAGAATATTATCGTGGATTTTGTCGAGTACGAATATGATGTGTTGGTAGCTACCACCATCATCGAATCAGGCATTGATATCCCGAATGTTAACACTATCATTATCAACTCAGCACATCAGTTTGGATTGAGCGATCTGCATCAGCTCAGGGGAAGGGTAGGACGTTCGAATCGCAAAGCATTCTGCTATTTGCTGGCTCCGGATTTAAGTTTGCTGACTCCTGAAGCACGTCGCCGCCTCAATGCGATCGAAACCTTTTCGGAGCTTGGAAGCGGGTTTAATATCGCGATGCAGGATTTAGATATCAGGGGTGCGGGAAATATGCTCGGTGCTGAACAAAGTGGATTCATTGCCGACCTTGGTTATGAAACTTATCAGCGAATTCTGAATGAAGCAGTTCATGAATTGAAAGATGAAGAGTTCTCTGAGTTGTTTGCTGAAGAAATTGCCAAAGAAAATTCAAAGGTTAATTATGTAACTGACTGTCAGGTTGACACCGATCTTGAATTGATGTTCCCTGCTGAATACATCGAAAACGTTTCGGAAAGAATCGCACTTTATCGTGAGTTGGATAGCACTACCGACGAGGAGTCTTTGGTAGCATTTGAGCAAAGACTCGAAGACCGTTTTGGTAAAATTCCGGATGTGTGCAGGAGTTTGTTTATGGTGGTACGACTGCGATGGCTTGCCATCAGGTATGGCGTTGAACGACTGATAGTTAAAAATGATAATATGATTGTTTATCTGATTGCCAACCCGATGTCGTTGTATTATCAGTCAGATTATTTCGGGAAGATTCTTCGCTACATGACCAATCATCCGAGACAATGCAAGCTGCGTGAACAGAACGGACGCCGCTCGGTTGTTTTCGGTGGAATCAGAACCATTGAACAAGCCTACGCTATCTTCCTGGATATCGATTTTGGACGGTAAACATCAGAACCCAAAACTGAATCCGATGGTTAGGGTTGTGTTTTTCCCATGCAACATTTTGGGCGTGAATTTATCCAGCACCTCCTGAGCTGTCATGCGATTTTCAGCAAAGGCAATAGGTAGTTCAGCTTCGTACGACTGGATATTGCTGTTTTCCAATTTGACTACAGCATACCCGTTTTGGAATAATTCGTACATAGCCCTGAATCCCAATGTTTTGTTTGTCCAGATAACATCCCCCGGAGTTGGATTACTGATGATGGTTATTATACTGGCCCTGGTGTTGTTGTGAAACCCATGACGAATATATTCGTAGTCATTTCCCTTAAGCGCATCAATATAATACATTTCCAAATCGAGTCCCCGTATGGGTTTGTATTTCATCCCCGCATAAAACTCCCGGGTATTATCGCCCAAATAATGTCCCATGTTGTAACTGTTTGATGCATACGAGAGAGCCGGAATAGAGTGTTTATAATTGATGATATTGGTGTTTGTATATTCGGCAGTCAGGCTAAGATTATTGATGCCAATATTGCTCATGTGGGCACCCATTTTTATTGAAATCGGGTTTTTATCCGGACTGTCAGGCGACATTCTTCGTAACTGGAACTCATCAATAAAGATGGAGCTGTATAAGTGAATGTTTTGAATAATTCTCGAACTGATATTCATAAAGAGTTGCGAGTTCTGGTTTTCTGCACCCAGGCCTTTAGTTTGTACGTGATCCATCGATTTGTAAAAAGCAATCGGGATGAAATAGGAGGGATGCACATTGTTTTCAGCGTAAACTATAGAATTTCCAATAGAAAGTTTCAGGTTCTTTATTGGTGTGAAAGTGAAGAAGTTTGCTGCCATATACTTATTTACAGGTCTGTGGTGCAGCTTGCCGACATTATCCATATAATAATTGGTTGTGTCAAGTACATTCGAAACCAGCCATCCATGAAAATAATTCAGCTCAAACCATTTTGTTGGTTTTAACTGCAAATGTATCATAGGAAAAGAAGGAGCTCTTCCTGATAAAATGTTGGATGAATGATAATTATCTCCCCAGACAATATTGTCTTTTTTAATGCCGATACTCAGATATTCATTAGACCAGGTTATACCACCCCGTGAATCGCTGAAATCAGTTCCGAGTGTATATTCATAACCCGGTTCATTATTCAGGTAGGTAGGTTGCGAAAGCGGTCCATCACCGGTATGAGAAATATCGCGAATGCTACCATATACTGCCAGATTTTTGCCGAAATAGCCCTGAAATTCAGCACCAAACCAACGTTTGTCAACAACACCATTCTGATTCATAGTCAGATGCATACCTAAAATAGGAGTGATACGGGCACGGAAATAATCATCTCTGTAACTGATAGCCGGTGGCCAAAACGCAGCAATCGACTTGTCGCTTTTGAAAAGTCTTAATTTTGAATTAGGTAAGCCTTTGTTTTCCAGTGCCATTTCAAGCAGGAAAAATTCAATCTCTCGTTTGATTCTGCGTGATAGTGCAGGTAAAAAGTCCCCTGACTCAATTTTATCAGATACCTTTTGAAGTTCGTTGGCAATAAAACTCCTGCTGTATGGTTTAACTGCAGAATTGAGATCGACCAGCCCCATATTTGCCAGTTCATCCATCAACTCATACACCCTGAAATATGAAATGTGCTGAGGGATATCCTGAGCTTTCACCATAAATAGAGAAAAAAATAAAACTAATGTTAAGTTGAATAATCTGATTCTCATAGTTCTTCTGTTTATGAAATCATGCACTTCTTGCTTTTCTGAAGAGAATACTTCTGCAGATTTTGAAAAAGTAGATGAAATCTGTTTTGAAAATTCCTTTTTGTTCGCACGACTTAAGATACCTCATTTCTGATACTTCAATTTCTTCGAGCGTATTTGGTAAATCAGCATAGAAAGGAGGAAGCAAGCCTGGTTTGAATCTGATTCTTTTCCGTTGAAGTTCAGTAGAATATAGACTATAATAATGCTGACTTAGAGGCCTAACACCAACAAGTTTCATGTCGCCCCGGAAAAGGTTTACCAACATAGGAATTTCATCAATCCAATACTTTCGCATCCATTTCCCTGCAGCATTGAGTCTGGTGTCGTTTTTAAACTTACCACCTTCCTGCAAGCTGTTTAGTTGGTAAATATAAGCCTGAAGGTACTCTGAGTAAGAGTACATGGTTCTCATTTTATAAACGTGTATGATTTTACCATTACGGCCAACCCTTTTCAGCTTTATAAATGGTCCGTAACGCTTACTTTCAAGGATTCCGGGAATCTTTCGAAGTTTTCTTGCAACAACCCAGGTCTGATCCCCGATATTCTCTACTTTGTGAATTTCAAATCCACAATAAACCAAACGACCCAGCACCTCTGTATCCGATAATACCCTGTCTCTGCCTTTGGTAAGGTTGAAATAGAATTTGTTAGTCACATTCAGTTTCGGTATAACTCTGCGGAAGAAATAATCGAAGAAGTAAACAATCTTATTGATTACCGGAGGAAACTTCTTCATGATTTTGCTTTTCCGGGTCGAAATCTTCTCAAAATTAATGATGATAACACCACTTTGTGGTAACTTTAGGTTAGACACTGATAATATTCTGTTAATTCCTCTAACCTCGTTCAGTGATTTTAGCAAGACAAAAGCATTGTACTTATTGTCAGGTTTTGATTTTAGTTCGAAAAAATCACTTGTAAAATTGACCAGAGTTCCAACAATATTAAAACTCAGATATTTTTTCAGATATTCCAAAACATCATTTCCCGAATATTCTACTATCGTGTCTTCAATGACTTTAATGCTGATTGGATCAAGCGTAATATTTTCAGTTTGTTGTTGTAGACTATCTTCTTCTTTCTTTTCTTTTGCCTTTATTTCAGGCTCTTTGTATTCAATTGCATTGCCAATAGCAAAAGAAAGAATGTAAACAATGGTTGTCAGAAGAAAATTCATCAGGGTATAAGATATAATCACCCAAATAGAATATCCGGTGTTATATTTAGAGAAAAAGAAAATACCTATGATAATGCATGTTACTAAGGCACTTTGAGTCAACTTCATCGATGCAGTAGCATAGTTGGTACGCCGAAGTTTAATATACCTTCCTGTAAAAAACGACGAGGCAACCCATATAATAACATACATCAAATTGACATAATGGTATTTAATAAATGGCTGTTCGTTAACTAACGGAGCAAATGACAAAGTCAGAAAAATGGAAACCGATACGATAACCAGGTCAGCCAACAGAGGAAATATGGATGGTACGTAAAAAAATCTGTTCATATTTTTTCATGGAGAAAAAGAAACCCGCAAACAATAGAGTTATCCATTTTTCAACCACAAAAATACACTTTTTTTTGGATGATGGTTCATAAAACTTCAATTTGAAATTTTGCCATGAGCAAATCAGTTTAATTGATTATATTTGCGCTTCGAAAAAGCATTTTGAAGAAAATTCATATATTAACGATACTCACTTTTTTTATTATGAAATACAGATCAGCGATTATTCTCACTTCATTGATGATAATTTATTTTTTCTCAGCATGTAAAACGCCTATTGAACCGGATTTTAGTTTCAGTCCTGAAATGCCAAAAGCTGGCGAACGAATAAGCTTTACCAACTTAACTGAAGAAGGGGAGAAGTGGGACTGGACATTCGGAGACGGAGGCAGGTCGGTAGCCAAAAATCCATTTTATACTTATATTGTACCGGGTATATACGATGTGACTTTACGTGCAGATTCAAACGATAATTATGTAGTAACCAAACAAGTAATCGTTTACGATTCTATTCCGTCGATATATATCGAACGTGATACAGTGGATTATTACAAAAATGCAAGTTTCAGGGTGTTGGTTTTTAATCCTTATGGAAGGACAATCCAGTATCATTGGATGTTTTCTGAGAATGCGCAGGGAAAAGACCTTGTTGATGGGGTTACCACAGTTGCAACTCCGTCTGTGTTTTTTACAAAAAAGAATTCTGAAGAAGTTATTAACCTGAGAATTACGGTTGGTGACTCGATATACAATGTGTCAAAAGCAATTTATATACAGGATGTTAAAGCCCGGAGTTTACTTATGGCTTCTTCTGATGGAAAAGTTTACCGCCAGCGTTTCTTCGATAACGGACTGGAAGATGCAACTGTGACAGGAATTTCGTCCGGAAGTCATCCCTTCAGGATTCAGGCAAAAGGTGATTATCTCTATATTTTTAATGCAGGCAACGATGTGAGTGCTGATAAAACTCAGTTGGAAACCCTTTCAGGTAGTGGAAGTATCCGTAAGATTAAAATGAACGATCAGCAAACGCTTGAAGTAATTCATAACCGAAATGTGAGCGCTGTACACGGTTTCCTGAATGGTTATGTTTCTGATCAGCATATCTACTGGACTGATTTCAGTGATTTCATCTACCGCATTAACGATAATAGCCAGACTGCCGGAAGTTTCCAATGGAAAGGCAATGCTGATGATCAAACCACAGTTCCCTATTATCTTGTAAAAGCTAACAGACTTGGTTACTTTGGAAACGGACTGGCCATGGGTCAAATGAGTGGTGGTGTGTATTTCTACGACAATGTATACTTTTGGGCAAAAGGCGGCACGGGTAAAGGTATTTATCGATTTGTTACTTCGGATATTTTGAGTGCTAATGTTAGCGGACAGGGTACCTCTCCGCAGGCGGGTGCTATCCTGACTGATTTCTCCATCAGATCATTTGCTGTTGATCATATCAACCAAAAGATTTATTTCTCCGTAACAGCACCTGCTGACAAAGTGGGTTTCTGGGTTGCCAATATTAGTGGAACCAACCCCATCAGGATTGATAATTCACCCATGGACGATCCTGCCAAATACATTACCGGCATAGCAGTGGATCCTGCATCAAACAGGGTTTACTGGGCTTACAGGGCTCCTGAGAATACACCCGAGACGTACTTCCAGCTGAATCCGACGCATCGTACCGGTGTTAAATTTGTTCGTTTAGCCAAGAATTTCAATACAGATACTGCCATTCAGTATTTTGCTGATGGACTCTCGGTTTATGGTTTGGCAGTTGACGAGACTATGCGATAGAATATGCTTTCAATACTGATTCCGGCATATAATTATAATATTGTCGGCCTGGTGAAAAAACTTCACTCGCAGGCTTCTGATACCGGTGTCAGTTTTGAAATTGTTGTGATGGAGGATGGCTCGATTAACTTTGTAGAAGAGAATTCTGCAATTTGTAAGTTGAGTTATTGCCGGCACATTGTATTAGCTAAAAACGCGGGCAGATCAGCCATCAGAAATAAATTAGCAAGTGAAGCCAGGTATGGTCACTTGCTTTTTCTTGATTGTGATGCCGATATCATTCACCCGGAATTTGTTAGCAGGTATGTGGCTTTCTGCCATGAAAAAAGCGTTGTGCTTGGCGGTCGCATTTACGATATCAATAATCGTGATCCCCGTTTCAGCTTGATAAAAAAATACGGAACACAACGTGAGCGCAATGATTTATCTAATGAATCAGCCCGTCATAAGCATCCGATGTTTACTACTCCCAATTTTTTAATTCCGGCAGATGTGTTTCATCAGGTTCGTTTCAACGAAAAGGTCGAAGGGTATGGGCATGAAGATACACTTTTCGGACTTGAGTTGAAGAAGCTGAACATCCCCTACTATTTTATTGATAATCCGGTGGTGCATGTTGGCATTGAAGAGAATAAAGTATTTCTGGAGAAAACAAGAAAAGCCATTGCCAATTTGTATCGGATTTATTCCGGTGGCGAATATCCTGAATTATCTACTGAGTCGAAGTTACTTCAATACTTTCTGCTGATTAAAAAGTGGAAACTTGTGGGCTTACTTGCTTTAAAATTCAGACTCACTCACGGGCTATTCGAAAGCTTGTTATGCACTAAAAACCCGTCGCTTTTCATTTTCGACCTTTATAAGCTGCTTTATCTTTGCAATATTTCAGAGCAAAAGTGACATGTTGTCAGAGTTGCCGCCAACCATTTCCAACAATATACCTACTGAAACTGTCAAAACCGACAGTTATTCCCCATGGCATGGAATTCGATTGGCTGAGCGCCGGACTGAAAAGTCCGGAAACAACATTATTAAAATCTTAAACAATAAATAATTTAAAAGAATTAGTTATGAACATCAAACCATTAGCAGATCGCGTGTTGGTAAAACCTGCACCGGTAGAGGAAAAGACAATTAGCGGAATTATCATCCCTGATTCAGCCAAAGAAAAACCATTGAGAGGCGAAGTTCTTGCAGTTGGTGGCGGAACGAAAGACGAAGCAATGGTAGTTGCCGTTGGAAATCAGGTCCTTTACGGAAAATATGCCGGTACAGAATTGGAGTGGGAAGGTGAAAAATACCTGATCATGCGTCAGTCGGATATTTTGGCAATTGTTTAATTAGCCAATGTAATGATTTAAGTAATAATTAATTAAAGAATAACACAAGATTATGGCAAAAGAAATCTTATTTAATATTGATGCCCGCGATGAGTTAAAAAAGGGTGTTGACGAATTGGCAAATGCAGTCAAAGTAACACTGGGACCAAAAGGTCGCAATGTGATTATCGAAAAGAAATTCGGTGCTCCACATATCACCAAAGATGGTGTGACAGTAGCAAAAGAAATCGAACTCGAAGATCCTTTTAAGAATCTGGGAGCTCAGTTGGTGAAGGAAGTTGCTTCCAAGACCGGTGACGATGCCGGCGACGGAACAACCACTGCAACTGTTTTGGCTCAGTCGATTGTAAGTGTTGGACTGAAAAACGTGACTGCCGGTGCTAACCCCATGGATTTGAAACGTGGTATCGACAAAGCGGTAACTGAAGTAGTGAAAAGCATTGCTTCACAGTCGAAATCCGTTGGCGACGACTACAATAAAATTGAGCAGGTTGCAACCGTATCAGCCAATAATGATGCTGTTATCGGTAAACTGATTGCTGATGCCATGCGCACAGTGACCAAAGATGGTGTAATTACCATCGAAGAAGCCAAAGGTACTGATACCCACATCGATGTTGTGGAAGGTATGCAGTTCGATCGCGGATATATCTCTCCATATTTCGTTACTAATACTGAAAAGATGGAAGTAGAGATGGAAAAACCATATATCCTCATCTACGACAAAAAAATCAGCAACCTGAAAGAATTGCTTCCTGTTTTGGAACCTGCAGTGCAGTCGGGTCGTCCATTCCTTATCATTGCTGAAGATGTGGAATCAGAAGCTCTTACCACCCTGGTTGTAAACCGCCTGCGTGCATCACTGAAAATCTGTGCAGTAAAAGCTCCCGGATTTGGTGATCGTCGCAAGGAAATGCTCGAAGATATTGCAATTTTAACAGGTGGTATCGTAATTTCAGAAGAAAAAGGAATTACCCTGGATAAAGCAACCCTCGAAATGTTGGGAACAGCTGAAAAGGTAACTGTAAACAAAGACAATACAGTGATTGTGAACGGTGCCGGAAGCAAGGAAAATATCGATACGAGAGTAAGTCAAATTAAAGCTCAGATTGCTACCACTACATCCGATTACGATCGTGAGAAACTTCAGGAACGTTTGGCTAAACTGGCCGGAGGAGTAGCTGTGCTTTATGTTGGTGCTGCATCAGAAGTTGAAATGAAAGAGAAAAAAGACCGTGTAGATGACGCATTGAGCGCTACCCGTGCTGCTATCGAAGAAGGTATTGTTCCCGGTGGTGGTGTAGCTTATATCCGTGCTATTGATGCCCTTGGCTCGGTAAATACTGAAAATGAAGATGAAGCAACTGGTGTTGAAATAGTGAAACGTGCTATCGAAGAGCCTCTTCGTCAGATTGTGGCCAATGCCGGTAAAGAAGGCGCCGTAGTTGTACAGAAGGTACGCGAAGGTAAAGATGACTTTGGATACAATGCCCGTACCGATGTGTACGAAAACCTCCTCGAAGCAGGTGTGGTTGATCCCGCCAAAGTAACCCGTGTGGCACTTGAAAATGCTGCCTCTATTGCAGGTATGTTCCTTACAACCGAATGTGTAATCACCGAAAAGAAAGAAGATAACCCGGCTCCTCAAATGCCAATGGGCGGGGGAATGGGTGGAATGATGTAATCCGAACATCCACTGATTATAATAAATCTCCGGTAGTTGTAAATCGCTGCCGGGGATTTTTTTTGCCTTATCCGGACTAATACGGAAATAATTCATCAATTAATTGTTAAAATTTAAGATTTAATGTTTTTTATTCTTTATTTTTG
>CAYMDE010000006.1:51064-72464 GCA_964389115.1 uncultured Paludibacter sp.
TTCATCAATTAATTGTTAAAATTTAAGATTTAATGTTTTTTATTCTTTATTTTTGTGCGTGATAGTCTGAGACTCAAACAGGACAATGTGAGATTGTTTTATTTCAGATTACGGATCTTGAAGCTATTAGTACGTTACCTTAAAATCTATTAGTGTATGGAAGCAGTTAGTTCTTTTACGGTTGCTGAGCCTGTTCTGATGAATATTGTGGAGAAATACCGCAATAAACCGGGCATGCTTTTGTCGGTTTTGGAAGAAGTTCAGGAAGCAAATCCTCTCAAGTATCTTCCTCAGGAAACACTGCGGACAGTATCCGCTAAAACCGGAGTGCCTCTTACTCAGGTCTATAGTGTGGCCACCTTTTATTCGTTTTTCAATTTAAAACCGCAGGGACGCCATTCGATTGTGGTGTGTCGGGGAACTGCATGTCATACTAAAGGCTCCAGGGCTTTGCTGGATGATGCGGGATTGATACTGGGTTTCCGGTGCGACTGGGACGATTCGGAGCCGAGTTATACAACCGACGATTTTGAATTTACGATTAAAACGGTTGCCTGTTTCGGGCAATGTGCTCAGGCACCTGTAATTGCAGTTGACGGGGTGATACACAGCAATGTCAATTCACAAAAGATGCTGAAAATTCTTCAGAAAGTGAAGAAGTAAGACTGATAAACATCAGTTTAAGTGCATATATTTTCACTATAAGGTTAACCCTAAAGATTTAATATTATGACTGCAATAGATATAGATACACTCCGCCGGGAATTTGTTGGCAGAATAAAACCCGACAACCCCATGATTTTAGTTGGGATGGGGACCTGCGGTATTGGCAACGGGGCTGATGTTTTATTCAGCTCGATTGAAGATGCTATAAAAACCCGCAAGCTGCAGTGTGTGGTAAAGCCAACAGGTTGTTTTGGTTTTTGTGCCGAAGAACCGCTTATCACACTGTATCAGCCTGATAAACCGATGCTGGTTTACAGTCAGCTTACTCCCAAAGATGCCCTCAAGGTGCTGGATGGCGCTGTCAGTGGCCGGGTTTATAAGAAAAAATTACTTTGTAAGATAGAGCGTTGGGATCATCATACCGAATCGTTCGACTATGGTCAGGATTATCCTAATGTACCTCACTGGGATGAGATTCCTTTCTTTAAGGGACAGAAAAAGATTGTGCTTCGTAATGCCGGCATCATCAATCCCGAGTCGATTGAAGATTATTTGGCAGTGGGTGGTTACAGGGCGCTGCAAAAAGCCATCATGGAAATTAAAAAACCTGCTGATGTAATTTCTGAGATTACGAATGCCCGCTTGCGCGGAAGGGGTGGTGCAGGATATCCAACGGCCATCAAATGGAGCATGATGGAGAAGAATAAATCAGCCAAGAAATATCTTATTTGTAATGCTGATGAAGGTGACCCCGGTGCTTATATGAATCGCAATGAGATTGAAAGTGACCCGCATTCTATTCTCGAAGGGATGCTGATAGGTGCATATGCCATGGGTGCTGATGAAGGGATTGCCTATGTGCGTGCCGAATATCCGCTGGCGGTGAAGCGTCTTAAACTTGCTGTTGAACAAGCGAAGGCTTTAGGACTGATGGGTGATAACATCCTGGGTACATCTTTCAGTTTTCATTTTGAAGTGGTTGAAGGTGCAGGTGCTTTTGTTTGTGGGGAAGAAACAGCCTTAATTGCATCGATTGAGGGTAAATCGGGCCGCCCGACTCCTCGTCCGCCATACCCGGCAGCCAAAGGTTTGTATGGTTATCCGACCAATATCAATAATGTTGAAACCTGGTGTAATGTGCCGGTGATTGTTCATAAAGGAGGTGAATGGTTCAGGGCTACTGGAACAGATAAAAGTCCCGGAACAAAAGTATTCTCATTGGTTGGGAAGATTAAAAACACCGGATTGGTGGAGATGCCCATGGGTTCAACATTGAATCAGTTTGTGTTTGATATTGGTGAAGGAACCGGCAGCCGTAAGAAGGTTAAAGCAGTGCAAACGGGCGGTCCGTCAGGAGGTTGCATTCCGTTGGAGCATTTCAATACGCCTGTTGATTACGAATCTCTATCAGCTTTGGGCGCCATTATGGGTTCGGGTGGTATGGTGGTAATGGACCAGGATAACTGTATGGTCGATGTAGCACGCTATTTCCTCGAATTCAATGCTGCAGAATCATGTGGAAAATGTACGCCATGCAGGGAAGGACTATCGCAGGCACTAGCTATACTGACAAGGATAACGCGTGGTCAGGGGAGTTGTGACGACCTGAAGATGCTCGAAAAGCTAAGCAGAACCATCAGTGATACAGCTATTTGTGGTTTGGGACAAACAGCTCCCAATCCGATTATGACCACGCTGCGTTATTTCCGGCATGAGTACGAAGAACATATACGCGAACAACGTTGTCATGCCGGAGTGTGTGAGAACCTGTTCATGGCACTCTGCGAAAATTCCTGTCCGATGCATATGAATATCCCGGGGTATATAGAGCTAATCAAGGAAGACAGGATTGAAGATGCCTTCGAACTTACACTGCGTGATAACCCACTGCCCGGAACGATTGGAAGAATTTGTCACTTCCATTGTCAGATGCGTTGCCGCCGCGAAATGCTCGATGAGCCCGTTTCACAGGGTGAAATACATCGCTACCTGGCCGATACCATGTATAAGTTGGGCAAGGAAAACGATATTTATCAGAAGTTGATTCGCGAAAAATTACCTGTAACCGGTAAGAAGATTGCCATTGTGGGTGCCGGTCCGGCTGGTTTGACAGCTGCATTTTATCTGGTACGACTCGGACATGAAGTCAGTATTTATGATGCATTCCCTGAAGCGGGTGGGGTAGTAAGGTTTGGAATTCCGCAGTACCGACTGCCACATGCGGTGCTTCAGAAGGAAGTAAAACTGATTAAGAAACTGGGAGTTAAGTTCCACTTTAACAAAGCATTAGGCAAAGATATTCAACTGAAGGATTTACAGAAATCGAATGATGCAGTTTATCTTGCCATCGGTGCCTGGAAGGAAATAGGACTTGATGTTCCGGGCGAAGATGCCACCGGAGTATTCCGCGGTACTGAGCTGCTGAAAGAACTTGCATTAGGAAAAACACCTCCCCTCGGCGATCATGTGGTGATTGTCGGAGCAGGCAATGTGGCGATCGATGCTGCAAGAAGTCTGTGGCGCCTTGGCAAGGATGTCACCGTGGTTTATCGTCGCGAGAAATGCGATATGCCTGCAAATCATGTTGAGATAGAAGAATCTGAAGCTGAAAATATCCGTTTCCACTTCCTGTCGGCTCCCGTTGAAGTGCTTACTGATGATAAAAACAAAGTCAAAGGATTGAAGATAGAGCTGATGACCACCGGAGGCATAGACACCTCAGGCAGAAGAAAGCCTGTGGCAACGGGTAAGTTCGACGATATTATGTGCGACTCCATTGTTTTGGCCATTGGCGAAAAGGTTGATTCGGCACAACTAAAGAACCTTGGCATCGACACACAAAGTGGTGGCAGGATTGTCATTAACCCGTTCAGTTACGAAACAACACTCGAAAAGGTTTATGCCGGTGGCGATGCGGTAAGCGGTCCTTCAACTGCTGCCGAAGCCATGGGTATGGCGCGCCGTGCTGCCGAGTCGATCGACGAAAAGTTAACCGGCGAGAAGCGCTTCCACCTGTTATTCCGTGAGTTCGATTATCGCAATGTTGTTCCCGCCAATCCTGTGAAATCGCCCAAGACAGTATCGTATAAACTTGCTGTTCGTGAGCGGGTTGGCAATTTCCATGAAGTGGATTGCGGATATACCGGTGTTCAGGCTCGCAGCGAGGTAAATCGTTGTTTGCGTTGCGACGTAAGACTATAAGTAGCGTTTTCAGTATCATTAAAAACTAACTTTATGGAAATCACAATTAATAATAAGATAGTTGAAGTGCCTGAAGGTATTACCATCCTGGAGGCATGTCGCATGGTGGGCATCAAAGTTCCGACTTTGTGTTACATGAAAGATGTTTCGCAAAATGCATCCTGCGGAATTTGTATGGTTGAGGTTAAGGGAGGACGAACGCTGCACCGATCTTGCATCACAAAGGTGGTTGATGGAATGGAAATTACCACCAACAACGAGCGAATTCAACAAGCCAGGAAGATGAATCTCGAATTGCTTTTAGCCAATCATCCGCTTGATTGTCAGACCTGCGACCGCAATATGACTTGCGAGTTACAGAAGATGACCTACGAGTTTGGCATCCACGAGCGGCGCTTCCCGCGTACCCGACAGAAATTGCAGCTGCGTGATCATACCTCACTGTCGCTGAATCGCGATCCTGAGAAATGCATCCTGTGCGGTAGGTGCGTGGCAGCATGTAGTGAGATGCAAACTGTGAAAGCCATCGATTTCGCCGGAAGGGGACAAAAAAGCAAAATATCGACCTTCATGGATCTTGGTTTGGGTTATGTGGCCTGCACCAACTGTGGTCAGTGTGCTTTGGTTTGTCCAACCGGTGCCATTACCGAGAAGAGTCATGTCAACGAAGTATGGGAAGCCCTCCATGATCCTGAAAAGGTGGTACTTGTACAAACAGCTCCGGCCATCCGTGTGGGAATCGGGGAGGCTATGGGTATGCCATACGGAAGTCTGGTAACCGGAAAGATGGTGGCCGGATTGCGCAGATTAGGATTCAGCAAAGTGTTTGACACCAATTTTACTGCCGACCTTACCATCATCGAAGAAGGCAATGAGCTACTCAACAGGATTAAGAATGGAGGTACTTTGCCTATGATTACCTCCTGTTCGCCCGGTTGGATCAAGTTTATCGAGCATTTCTTCCCTAAATCACTGGCGCATTTGTCAACATGTAAATCGCCTCAGCAGATGTTTGGCGCTTTGGCCAAGACCTATTATGCCGAACGTGCAGGTATTGATCCCCGCAAGATAGTCGTAGTTTCTGTCATGCCATGTACCGCCAAAAAATACGAAGCTCAGCGACCTGAAATGGATGGAGCATTCGATTACTGGAAGAAAAAGATGAAACTGACGGCCCCGGATCGTTTTTACGATGTGGATTATGTGTTAACAACCCGCGAACTGGCACGCATGTTTAAGGAATCGGGTGTGGAGTTTACAAAACTTCCTGCCGAAGATTTTGACAATCCGCTTGGAGAATCAACCGGTGCAGCCGTTATTTTTGGTGCCACCGGAGGAGTGATGGAAGCTGCACTGCGTACCGCCTACGAGGTATATACCGGAAGTGAATTGCCCGATGTGAACCTGACTGCTGTGCGTGGTATGACAGGTATTCGTGAAGCTGAAATAAATCTCAAGGGAACAAAAATCAAGGTTGCCGTGGCACATACGCTGAAAAATGCCCGTATCCTGCTCGAACAAATCGAAAAGGGCGAGTCGCCTTACACCTTTATCGAAGTAATGACTTGTCCGGGAGGTTGCCTCGGGGGAGGCGGACAGCCAATTCCCACCACCAATGAAATCAGAGAGAAACGCGCTGCCTCTATTTATGCAGAAGATGCCCATAAAGGAATGCGGAAGTCGCACCAAAACCCTGAAGTTCAGTATTTATATGATCATTTTCTGAAGGAACCGTTGGGAGAAAAATCGCACCACCTATTGCATACAAACTATGTTGAACGGGGGATGTATTGAGTTTGTTTTTACCACATTAGCCACATAGAAAACATAGCATTAAAACTTAAAAACTATGTGACTAATGTGCTGAATTTTATTTAGTTATTCATCTTTAAAAGAGAAATGTGATAATTTATTCCAACATCGAAAAGTGTACTGTTTAGTTTGCCTCCTGTTGCTTTAACAAAACCTGCAGCTGTTCTTAAACTCAGGTTTTCTGTCAATTGATAATTCAAACCTGCACTTGGTTTTATAATCAAACCCTGACCTGTACTTATATCTCCACCACCAGCTGCACCTGTAAGACCTTGTAAGAAAACAGTTGCTTTTTGGTTCAAAAACGGATTTGTTTTAATGCCTAATCCAACAATTCCCTCGGCATAAGCACCGGCATTTCCAAAAGCAGCAAATGATGTTTGACCAGCAACATAAATATTCTTATTGAGATTTAAATTGACTTGTAAAGAAATTTGATGTAAATCTTCCGTTGGATTGCTGCCTCGTTGTGCATTGAAATAAATATCGTGTTTTGTGATGACTTCCAGACCTTTGAATATACCTGATGAAAAGGTTTTCCTATCGACAATAATGCCATTTCTTTCAACATAATATTTTAAACCAACGCCTAGAGTGGAAGTGTAAAAATGTGCGTCAGGTGACATTACATATCCTTTGTTAATAGCGAGAAAAATGTCATTATAAATATGTTGCTCTATAGAGATGTCAGGATATATTAGAAATCCTCCTTTGCTAGCAACTCCACCACCGCCACCAGCGCCCAAACCAAATTTTGCCAGGATATTAGTACGATTTTTATTGAATGTATAATGATAGCCTCCACCTAAAAAGACATCCATATAACCTGCTTTAATGCCGTAATATGCACCATCAACTTTTACAAATCCAAACCAATTATTCGAAAAATAATTGGCTAATTCAAATCCGGCCAAATGTATTGTTGCTCTGCCGAAAATTTGAACATTTCTATTTTGATCACTTCCTCTGATTGCCAAATTGTTGAAATGCAATAATAAAGAGGTTTTTTTAGAGGGTATGTTCCAAGCTGACTTTTGTAATTCTTTAAATTTGAATTTACTTTCCAAAGCTCTGAAAGCAGCATATTCATAATTTAAAGGAATATCAATCCCAATATTGAATTGATGACTTCTAATTTCTCCTTCATCAAAAAAATTGACATAACTCCAACCAGTACTTATTCCGAAATTCCTGAATTGATAACCCAGGTTGATATGAGGCTTTATAAAGACACCTCCACCATCAGGAGCAGCTGCACCACCACCAGCACCATAATGAAAACCTAAATCGGTAAATAGTTTATCAGTAATAAATTTTTTGATTCCTGCATTTGCGCCTAAGGTGAAAAAACCACCTCTGATTCCTGAAACTGCACCGTATATTCCCAAACCAACATAAGCGAAGTCATTCAAAAAAATGTTGTAATGAATCCCTGTGAATCCCATATCGGCTTCATTATTAGGCATATTGATTGGGAGAAAATCCATTCTTCCGAATCCTTTTTGCATCCTCATTGCGGGAATTTCATTTTCCTGAGGAAAACTGACTATTGTAGTTAAAAAACAGACTAGTATTAAAAATGATTTTCTCATGTTTTCTCATGAAAGTTTCACATACATAAATTTTAAGAGAGTGAATTGATTACAATTTCAGCCTCAAAAGTAGAATTAATAAGTGAATAATCAATATTCATACATAATAAGATACGAAAGGGTTTAGGATAGTCCGACTTTTGAGGAGCTGAATATCATCGTAAACAGCATGTGAAAATCACTTCCTTTCAACCTCTTTCAGACTTTCCATTTTCTTTTTGGCTAAGAAGCCATAGATATCTTCGAGGTGTTCGGTGACTTTGCCGTTTCCGAACTCATAGACTTTTTGTACCAATCCGTCGAGGAAATCACGGTCGTGCGAAACAACAATCAGGGTACCATCGAAATCGATGAGAGCCTGTTTCAGGATGTCTTTGGTGCGCATGTCGAGGTGGTTGGTTGGCTCATCGAGAATGAGCAGATTAACCGGTTCGAGCAGGAGTTTTATCATTGCAAGTCGCTGACGTTCACCACCCGAAAGTACTTTCACTTTTTTGAATGAGTTGTCGCCACCAAACATGAATGCGCCCAGAATATCCTTTATTTTGCTGCGAATATCGCCCACAGCCACATCATCAATGGTTTGGAAAACAGTCAGTTCCTCATCCAGCATCGAGGCCTGATTCTGTGCAAAATAACCGATTTTCACGTTATGTCCCAGTCTCAGCGTTCCCTCATGTTCAATTTCATTCATGATGATTTTCACCAGGGTCGATTTTCCTTCACCATTTCGTCCGACGAAGGCGATTTTCTCACCACGTTCAACCATGAAGTTCGCGTTCGAAAACACCCTTTTCTCGCCATATGCCTTTCCTACATTCTCGGCACTGATGGGGTAGTCGCCCGAGCGCGGTGAAGGAGGGAATTTCAACCGAAGAGCCGAAGTGTCTTCTTCATCCACTTCGAGCAAAACCAGTTTTTCAAGCATCTTAACCCGCGATTGCACCTGAAGTGTTTTGGAGTAGGTACCTTTGAATCGTTCGATAAACTCGGTGGTCTCGGCAATCATCTTCTGTTGTTCGTCATATTGTTTCTGCTGATGCATCCTTCTATCTTTCCGAAGTTCAAGATAATGAGAATACTTAGCTTTATAATCGTAGATTCTTCCCATGGTGACTTCGATGGTGCGGGTGGTGATATTATCCACAAAAGCACGGTCGTGCGAGATAACCACCACCGCTTTGGCCGAGTTAATCAGAAAATCCTCCAGCCACTGAATCGAATCAATATCGAGGTGGTTGGTAGGCTCATCGAGCAGGATGATATCCGGACGGCGCAACAGCATTTTAGCCAGTTCGATACGCATGCGCCAGCCACCACTAAACTCACTTGTTTGCCTGTGGAAATCGCTACGTACGAAACCAAGGCCAATTAGTGTTTTTTCGATATCAGCATCGTAATTGATTTCGCCGAGATTGTAGAAATGTTCGCTCAATGTTGAGACTTCCTCAATCAGAGCCATATAGCTGTCCGTTTCGTAATCAGTGCGAATAGCCAGTTCCTCATTCAGTGCGTTGATTTTCTCTTCCATCGCGTTGATCTCCGAAAAAGCGAGCGATGCCTCTTCAAAAACTGTCCGGTTATCGTCGAGTAATAAATGCTGAGGAAGATATGCGATGACTGAATCTTTCGGATAAACAATTTTTCCGCGCGAAGGCTCCCTGACGCCTGCCAGAATCTTCAGCAGGGTAGATTTCCCTGCGCCGTTCTTACCCATCAGGGCAATACGGTCTTTCTCGTTAATCACAAAGGAGATATCTGCAAAAAGTGTTTGACCGCCAAATTCAACGGTTAATGAGTCAGCTAAAAACATGGAATTATATATACCTTAAAAATGAGTTGCAAAGATACTACAACAGATTAAATAATACATAATAAAGAATTCACCTTAAGTAGTTATAAAAACCAGACTTAAGATGAATTCGTAATTATGTTAAGACTCTCCTCAGGCTCCAAGGGCTTTCAGAGCTTCATACACCAAAATTGCAGGCCATACAATGGCTTTAAGAACACCAAGAACGCCCATCCAGAATGAGCTTGCCTGTACAATGAAATAAATCACAGCACCAATAAATCCCATACCATACACAGCACCACCCGAAGCGTGATTACTGTAAGTTGGTTTACAACAATTGTTTTGATCTTCTGACATATTAGTTTTATTTTAAAGGTTAAAGAGATCCTTTTTGATACATTCTGCACCAGGCAGTGAGACCACATTGTTCACATTTTGGTTTGCGTGCCTGACAAATATAGCGTGCATGAAGAATGAGCCAGTGGTGTGCCCTGGGAATCAACTCTTCAGGGATATATTTGATGAGCGTAAGCTCAGTTTGCAGGGGCGTTTTCGAGTTGGTGGTGAGTCCGAGGCGTTCCGAAATACGAAACACATGCGTATCCACTGCCATGGCAGGTTTGTTATAGATAACCGAAGCTATCACATTGGCCGTTTTTCTGCCAACGCCCGGAAGTTTTTGCAACAGTTCGACATCCTCAGGGACTTCGCCCTTAAAATCTTCCAACAGCTTTTGCGCCATCCCAACCAGGTGTTTCGCTTTATTGTTGGGATAAGAAATCGATTTAATATAATCGAAAATAACTTCCTGACTGCTTGCCGCCATGGTTTCAGCATCAGGAAAATCAGCAAAAAGCCGTGGGGTAGTCATGTTCACCCTTTTGTCGGTACATTGGGCAGACAAAATTACAGCCACCAGCAACTGAAACGGATTTTCGTGATGCAATTCAGTCTCGGCAACCGGCATATTAACCTGAAACCAATCGATGATATGTTTGTATCTCTCTTTTGTTGTCATAAACCTTATTTCCTTCTCAAAATAATCCAGATAATCACAGGCGCACCAAACAAAGCACTAACCGTATTAATCGGCAGCGTATATTCAGGAATCTGCGTAATGATGTCGCAAATCAGAATCAGTGTAGCCCCGATTAAAATAGAAGCCGGAATCAGAATCTTATGTTGTGAAGTTCTGAACAGACCCCTGGCCAAATGCGGTATAGCAACGCCAACAAAGGCAATCGGGCCTGTAAAGGCCGTGATGCCACCTGCAAGTAAACCCGTGGAAATCACCATCAGGATACGAGTTTGCCGGATATTTATACCCAGTCCGCGGGCATAATTCTCACCCAGCAACAAACCATCCGATCGTTTATGAAGCGCGAATGCAAGGATAAGTCCGGCAAAAACCACCGGCACCAGTATCTGCATATTATCCCAGGTTACGGCACTCAGACTGCCAAAAGTCCACAAAACATACAGTTTGATAGCGTCGGGATTTGCAAAGTTTTGCAGAATGCTGATGATAGAGCTCGCGATAGTGCCAAACATGATACCCACGATGAGCAGCGAAACCGCATTATTCAATCTGTACGAAACCAAAATTACCAGCATCAACACCAAGGCGGCACCCAGCACAGCGGCAGTAATAATTCCCCAGCCACTGTTAATCCAGAACGCAGGCAGAATCGAAGCGCTCATCATCGTAATGGCAACTCCCAGTCCGGCGCCCGAACTTACCCCCAAAATATACGGATCAGCCAAAGGATTGCGAAAAAGCGTTTGCATCAACAAGCCCGCCACCGATAAAGAAGCACCGGCAAGAATGGCAGTCAGCGCTTTGGGAAAACGGAAATTCAGCACAATTTCGCGGTTTATGGTGCTCGATTCTTTGCCAAGAATCACATCGAAAAGTTCGCGGAATGAGATTGAAATACTGCCCTGGATAAGATCAGCCACGAAAGCCACTATCAGAACAATAAAAAGAACTAAAAACAGTAAGCTATGATTGGTTGTCTTTTTCACGATGCAAATTTAATTTTTATCATCCACTTATGAAATAGCGCGATACAATCTCCCGACATATCTATGGTTAAAAAACTATGAAGAAATGCACAGAATGTTCATTTATAGGAAAAAATCTTTGTAAGTTCGTGCGTCCAAATTTTCAAACACACAACATGCGCAGTATTATTCTAAGTCTTTTGCTCCTTTTGCTCTTCGGATGTAAGTCTGAGATAAACGCCAACAGTTACTTTTCATCCACATCAGACACCCTGCGTGTTGCCACATTTAATGTGAGGATACGAACCAACTCCGACAGAAATGAAAGATCGTGGGTGCAACGTAAAGAACATGTGGCAGAGCTGATTAACTCGTATAGAATGGATATAGTCGGAGTGCAGGAAATGGTCGATATCCCGCAGGAGAACGACCTGAAAAAGCTGCTACCCAATCATAATTCATTTACCCGGGGTCGCGACGATACGCAGGCAAAAACCGGAGAACGATTAGGAATCTTTTATCACAGGGAGCGATTCCTGTTGCTCGATTCAGGCTTTTTCTTTTTATCAGAAACACCCGGGATAGCCTCCAAAGGTTGGGATGCAGCATTAAACCGTATTTGTCAGTGGGTTTATCTACACGATAAAGTCACCCAAAAGGATATCTACGTTTTCAATACCCATTTCGACCATCAGGGAAGGCAGGCAAGGGCAAAGAGTGCAGCACTTGTCGTTTCTAAAATCCATGAAATTGCCCGAGAGAACCCCGTCTTTCTGATAGGCGATTTCAATGCATCACCCTACGAAACAGAAGTTTACGACGTGTTCAGCAATACATTTAACGATGCCAGGCACATATCGCCGGTATTAAAAGGACCAGCAGGTACTTTTAACGGGTGGAGGGTACAAAACAGCAGCTTTGGCGAAAACCTTCGGATCGACTATATCTTTCTGTCGAAAGGCATAGAAGTTACAGAATACCGTGTGATAAACGACCAGTTTGTGCCCGAAACATTCCCTTCCGATCACTTCCCGGTCTTATCTTTATGTCTGTTTCAGTGATGATTATGTTCAGGGTCAGATTTCAGCACACTCACAGCCTTCTGAAGAAAAAGGTTGTTGGGGAAAACCAATAAATCGCCCTCTTTGGTGCGCAGGTGCGTATAAAACGTGAAAATGTCTTCCACCGTAGCTTCAATCGGCATATCTTTATCCATGATGCGGATATTATTCCCAATTCGGAACGAAGAAGTAAAAAAGATAATCACCCCGGCAGTAATATTACTCAGCACCGACCATTGAGCAAACAAGGCAACACCAATCACAGTAAAGACCGACGAAAGCGCAATAAAGATGTTTTTGGTGTCGACGCCCCAAATCACAATCAGGATAATTATACTTGCCGTATTGATAAACATATTGCTGATGCGCATGGCATGAGCAAGTTTGATTTCCAGGTTCTTATGCGTTTCAATATACCGTCTGATTAATTTACTGAAAATATATCTGATAACTGAAACGACAAGCAAAGTAACAACACTTGCAATAATCTGAGGAATGTAATCGAGTAACATATGATCTTATAAATTTTGAAATGCAAAGATATTAAATCTAAACTGATAAAACCAATAAAACCAATAAAACCAATAATCATTCCCCTATTCACCTTCACCCAAATTTTTAATGTCGAGCCAAGTTGCATGATGTGTTAGAGCAAGTATGCTCAACGACATACAACAAGTAGGCTCGATGTCGTACAACAAGTAGGCTCGACACTATACAACAAGTAGGCTCGCACCCAATTCATAAGGGTTGATGCACCAATTCATAAGGGTTGATGCACCAACTTCAGGTGGTTGTAACACCAATTCCTGTGGCTGTTGCCCGAAAGTCCGGTGCTGTTTTTGCAAAAAGCCCCAATCACCCTCAATTCATCTCCACTATTCTTCTCTTTCAATAATATTATACCACCTGTGTATAAACAAAATAATTGTGTTTTCTGTGTTATAATAAATTAAATTGTTTATATATTTGAGGCGTGGTTTAAAAATGGATTATTAAGCCTGATTGAGACACTTAAATCATTTCTGAATTTTTTAATTGGCTGCAATTTGTTGATGTTATGATAAATGGAGTTTGTGATTTAATGTTTAAGGCAGATGAAGCTGTAATTGTGGTTTAATATATGGATTTTTTAGAGTTTCGTATATAGAGATGTTTTGTGCAAGCTTAAGAAACGCAGTGCCATAATCAAAATCGGATTGATAAATAGAAAATTAATTACTGGATAAAATGAAAAATTCAATACTGACAAAGGTTCTTCAGACTTCGAAAGAAAATAAGGAATTGATTGGAATTCGAAAATATGGAGATGAGGATAACTTTTCGTGCGGATACATCCATGATTTAAATGAGGAATTGGTATATATTCAACATTTTACAAAGTTTGGAAAGTCAGATGGTTTAATAATTGAAAAGATTGATAATATTGAATGTTTTGAATTTGATGATGAATATTCTAAGTCATATCAATACTTGATAAATAATCATGACAAATTAGAAAGTCTAAGATCTATTGAAATAAAAATCGTTGATTCAGAAAATTGGCAATTTGAAATTTTAAAGCAACTTTCAGTACATGACAGACTTATCAAAATTGAAATAAATAATGATTCGGCTTATACAGGTTCAATCGGAGAATTTGATAATGAAATAATTAGTCTTGTTTGTGTTGGGAATTTAGGAGAAGACGAAGGAAAAACACTTTATCGTTTATCTGACATCACTTCGATTCAATTTGATAGAATGGAAGAAAGAAAAAGGCAGTTACTTTACCATTGGAGAAAAAAATAAAAAGTAAAAATGTTTATCGGATATTTTGATTATGGAGTTCTATTTTTGTTAGTAATAGCAAATATTTATTTATGGAAAAAAAAATTAAAAGGAAAAATAGGTTGCTTAATAAGCGGACTTCTTTTTGGAATAATTCTTCCAATAATCTCGATGAAAATAGAGATTGTCAGGATTTCAAAGGAATATGAAATAATTGATAGCTTTAATTTACTGTACACATATTTTAGATTTCCAATATACTGGATAATTGGTGTTTTTCAGACAATTATAATGAATGTTAATAATAAAAAGCCAGCAGGCAATACGCAAAAAAAACATAGGGCAGATAGTGCTAAAATTTGAATGACTTAACATTTAATAAACGGCTCAGTAACTTGATAGGTAGGAGCTCGGAAAAACCCTACATTTCTTATTGCCAAACCACTAGCCGTCAGTAATAAACCAAATCACAAATTAAACAGCACTAATCGAAAACCAAGATATTCATACATTAAGAACCACAATCATGATGAAAAAATTAATCTACATTGGCATAGCTTTTATGCTCTTGTCTTGCTCAACAACACAAAAGACAGTAAGAACCACGCTTCTTGACAATCAAACATTTTTATTGACAGAAGTTTCGACAGATCCAACATATGGGCTTTCAGCCGAAAACCCCATTCAAGTAGGTGGTGTAGATAAAAAAGAAGGACCTTTGAATGAAAGAAGATTTTTGAATGCCTTAGCAGGACCTAATGGAGAGAGAGTTAATTATTTTAGAGCAGGGAGCTGTTGCCCGGTTGAAAGCAAGAATGGTTTTATGGGAATGGCAATGCTCGACAACTACAGGGTAACCTGGGAAGGATCCAATGACACAGTTCAATTTATATAAATATGTATGACTATGGCGTATTAAAAGCACCTGTTGGATTCACGATTAAAAAGTAAAGTGCAATATCATGAGGTGTAAAAGGATTGAGAAAAAGAAAGCAGCTGTCCTTCAGAGTAACAACCATTATCAGTTGAAATAGTTTGTTTAAATTTGTAGTCAATGTAATAACCATATATGAACAATAGCGAAATTATCCTATACCAAAACCCCGAAGGCAATATCAAAATTGATGTTCGCCTTGAAGAAGAAACAGTTTGGTTGAATCAGTCACAACTTTGTGAACTGTTTCAAAAGTCGAAAGCAACTATCAGTGAGCATATTAAAAATGTGTTTCATGAAGGAGAGCTAAATGAAAAATCAGTTGTTCGGAATTTCCGAACAACTGCATCAGATGGAAAAAATTACGATACCTATTACTACAACCTCGATGTAATCATTTCAGTTGGCTACCGCGTAAAATCACCCCAAGGCACTCAATTCCGGATATGGGCGACCCAACGGTTAAAGGAGTATATTATCAAAGGTTTTGCGCTAAATGATGATCGCTTCAAATCGGGTAGTTCGATGAATTATTTCAACGAATTACAGGAAAGAATACGGGAAATTCGCCTTTCGGAACGATTTTTCTATCAGAAAATCAAAGACATATACACTACCAGTATCGATTACGATCCTAAGGATGAAAAAACCGTCGAATTCTTTAAAATCGTTCAGAATAAATTGCTGTGGGCCATCAGTCAGCAAACTGCTGCCGAATTGGTGTACCGAAGAGCCGATGCAAGCCTTCCATTGATGGGGATGCAATCGTACGACAAAAAATCATCGACCTCTATCAGAAAAGCGGATGTAAGTGTTGCTAAAAATTACCTGAACGAAGATGAAATAAAACTGCTTGGGCTTTTGGTAGAACAATACCTTGCTTTTGCCGAAACAATGGCTCAGCAACGCATCCCCATGTACATGAAGGATTGGATTCAGCGATTGGACATCATCCTGCAACTCAACCGCAGAGAATTACTTTCCCATGCTGGAAAGATCAGTCACGAAATGGCACTGAAAAAATCGGAACAGGAATTTGAAAAATACAAGCTAACTCAAAAGTTTGTAGAAAAAGAGCTGAGTTTGAAAGAACTGGAAGAAGATATAAAAAAAATGACAGAGCATAAAAAATGACAACTATCAACTTTATGAAGAAGTTCGGAATCAGACTTTAGAACCATATCATCCGGGCTTTTGGTTTAAACTATTAAGAATCTAAACTGTTTTATGTGCAATGGTGAGAAAATCTGATGTAAAGATACTATCATCATAAACCTAAGAATATCAAAAACAACAAAAATATGACACCAGAAGAAAAAAAATTAATCACCAAATCGATTGCAGCTAAGGATTGGAACGAGATTCAGACTGAAGATTCGTGGCGACTGTTTAAAATTATGGCTGAGTTTGTGAATGGCTTTCAGGCTTTGTCGCAAATCGGACCTTGTATCAGTATTTTTGGATCGGCGCGTACAAAACCTACCGATCCGTATTATCTGCTTTCGGTGGAAATTGCCCGCAAGTTGGTGGAAAGGGGTTATGGCATTATCACCGGGGGTGGTCCCGGTATTATGGAGGCTGCCAACAAAGGCGCGCGCGAGGGTAATGGGAAGTCGGTCGGACTTAACATTAACCTGCCTTTCGAGCAGGGTGCCAATCCTTATATCGACCGTGATAAATTAATCAATTTCGATTACTTCTTTGTGCGTAAACTGATGCTCGTGAAATATGCGCAGGCTTTTGTGATTATGCCCGGTGGCTTTGGTACACTCGACGAATTGTTTGAATCGATTACGCTGATACAAACCAAAAAGATTGGTAAATTCCCCATCGTGCTTGTAGGCACTAGCTATTGGTCGGGACTCGTAGCCTGGATCAAAGAGCAAATGCTTGAAAAGAATCAAACGATTAGTGCTACCGACACCGACTTGTTTATTTTGGTGGATGATGCCGACGATGTGGTTGAGCATATTGATGCGTTTTATAAAGAACATAGTTTGTGTCCTAATTGCTGATAGATTTTTATGAATCCACTTGTTGACAAGTATTTAGTCGATGGTTGTATGCGCTGCAAGTATGGTGCTACGCCTCGTTGCAAAGTGAATTTCTGGAGGGAAGAAATGGTGATGTTACGTCACATTGCGCTGGAGTCGGGTCTGACCGAAGAAATTAAATGGGGCGTACCCGTTTATACACTTAATGGAAAGAATGTGCTGAGTGTTAGTGCATTTAAAGATAATGCTGTACTCAGTTTTTTCAAAGGCCAGTTGCTTACCGATGCTCATAAAATTCTTCAGCAACAGGGTAAAATCCAATCGGGCAGAATTATAAGATTTAAGGATACCAAAACCATCGCTGATTTTCAACAAGTGCTGCAGGATTATATTGCCGAAGCCATAGAAATAGAGAAAAGCGGTAAGAAGGTAGAAGTTAAAGTGGAAGCGGAACCTGCGCCCGATGAGTTGCTTCAGGAATTTGAAAACGACCCGGTGTTTAAGAAAGCATTTTATGCTCTCACACCGGGCCGTCAAAGGGGATATATCGTTTATTTTTCTCAGGCTAAACAGTCGCAAACACGTTTCAGCAGAATTGAGAAATACCGTCAGCAAATTCTGAATGGGGTAGGACTTAACGATGAGTATCGCAGTCGCTGATTCTATTTCTACCTGTGTCTCAGTCGTCCACTCCCTGACGATTTCACATCAATCAGCGGATTGCCTGAGTATATGATATCGCCTGATCCTGAAATCGCTGCTTCCAGTTTTTCGGTGACATGCACATACATATTACCGCTGCCTGAAATGCTACAGTTCATTCTCCGGGTTGTCAAATCGTTTAAATTCATCCTGCCACTTCCGCTGGTAGTGGCTTTAACTTCATCGGCAGTGCCGGTTAAATTAATTGAGCCACTTCCAGTAATTTCCAAAACAAGTATATCATAATCACTGGCAACATTCGACCTGATAATGCCACTACCTGAAATGCTGGCTTTTTCAAGCTCCGGAAATCCGGAGTCTAATGTGATGTTACCACTTCCTGAAATTCTTAACTGCTTAAGTTCACCGGGCATTACCACAGTTACTTTCGCTTTAGAGTTCATCATGGAAGTGAAGGGCCTGGTTCTAATGGTCAAAGTGTTATTAACAACTTTAACATCCCAGTAATCAAGCAGGTTTTCGTAATCAGTCAGTGTTACCTCAAATGAGTCACCTCTTACAATAACCACAGCGGCTGATGAAGATGCATCGACAGCATAAAATTCTGTAACGTCGATATATTCGCCAACTATTAAACCTCTGCCTGTGACACCATCAAAAATCATGGAGCAGGAGCTCATCATGGCTGAAATAGATAGCGCCAAAAGTGTTTTTAATATTGATTTTGTGTTCATAACTGTATGTTTTTTTGTATTATATTATCATCTCAATTTATACCTGAGAGCAAAATTATATCCGGCTAATAATTCGTTTTTAGCAAAATTTGTGGGATGCTTGCCTAAATCTTCACGATTAATTTTTATATGCCAAATTAATGATGGTCCGGCAATGAGTTCCAATCTTCTGCTTAATGAATAGCCGAAATTAAATCTGAACGAAGAATAATGATTGAAGTCGGTCGAAAGCTGATTCAATCCTTCATATTCAGGATTTATAAACCAACGTCTGTTATAATCGAGGTTCGATCCAAAACCAAAACCCATAGATAATTTATTGTTCCCCGCATGTTTGTTGTATGCCAGCAAGGGGTAAGTGTAAAACTCTCGAACCCCCGTTTTAAAGGCAATATTGAAAGGCGAAATGTTGTTTTTGGATATCTCGATGGCTTTATATCCACCATGTTTTACAAACGATAGAAAACCAATGGGCAACCCCTTCTCAACACGATCAACAGAGTTTATAAAACCAATCTGAAGACCTTTGAGCTTCTGTGTGCTGTTTAAAAAACCTGCCTGCATACCATCTATTCTATTGCTTGAATTGATGAATCCTGCCTGAAGACCTATTACCTCATGGTATGCGGAATTGATAAATCCGGCCTGAATTCCTTTTGTTTCATAGGTTGAGTTGATGAATCCAACCTGAATACCATCGAGTTTACCGCCTATGCTGTTGATAAAACCCCATTGAATACCGGTGTATTCGCCATCTACACTGTTAATAAAACCAACCTGACCTCCTTTTACAATAGCACCAATACTGTTAATAAAACCTGCCTGAACACCTTCAAAGCTCCCGGCATTGGAGTTAATAAAGCCCAACTGGATGCTGGAGTGATCTCCTCTTACATTATTGATAAAACCAACCAAAGGATAATTATATCCTGAAGGAATGTCGTTTACAATGAAACGGTAGCTTACTTCAGCACCATTATAAGCTTGGGCATTTAAATTAACTCCTGAGATTAGTAGCACAGTTAGTGCTAAAATTGTCTTTTTCATACACTTAAAAAATATAAAATGATTATCTGCGATTTTGAGCTCTTGCTGAACGTCTGACTCCGGCATGATTTAGTTCAAGGAAATGCTTAGTGTCCATTTGTGTAAATATACCTTTGATGGTATTGTCTTTCATCAGTCTTCCTTCAAAATGAAGGTCAGTGTCTTCCGCATAAATTGTGATAATGGAATCACTGAACTTGGTAGATGTTGTTGAAAGACCATAAACATTTTGAGCCGGATAATCCATGGTGGTTACAAATCCATCCTCAGTTTCAGTTACATGGAATACTACATTTATTTCAAGGCCATTAAGATTGAGTTTTCCACTCCAGGTTCCGTTCACACTCTGCGCATGGTTAATAATACAACCAAGCATTAAACCGATAATTAAAATTGACTTTTTCATTTTGTTGACTTTTTGTTTGTTTACATATTAGACGTATTTATCGGTACGTTCTGATTTCGAAACAAAAATAATTTATCAGTATTTAGTCAACAATAATAATACTTTGGGAGGCTATTTGTTGGTTATGAATGACTTAAAAAGGGGTTTGAATGTTTTACAATCAGATGTAATTTTTTCAAAAAAGACTGCTCTCAATCCTGATTCTGGAATTTTACCAGGTGAATTTTGGCAATAAACTGATCATCTGTTTTGCTGAAAACAGGGGCAGGCAAGTGAAGCAAATGATAGCGATTCACGATGTTTTTAAGTCCAAGACCGGTAGATGCAATTTGCGACACTCGTTCCTGAAGATTATTTACAACACTCAGATAGTTTTCAGTTTCAATGTTAATATCAATCGTCAGGGGCTTGCTTTTCGACATGGTATTGTGCTTGATTGCATTCTCAATGAGCAGTTGCATAGCTAAGGGGATGATCCTGTCGCTTCTGTATTTATCAGGTATATTGATGTTTACTTTCAGCTTACCGACAAAGCGTATATTCAGCAGGAAGATATAAGCATCAAGGAAATTGAGTTCTGTATTAAGATCCACAAGGTCGTGGTCTTTGTTTTCAAGTACATAACGATATACTTTCGACAGTTGCTCCGAAAATTGTTCCGCCAAATCGGGTTCGATTTTAATGAGTGATGTGAGCACATTCAGACTGTTAAACAAAAAATGCGGGTTTACCTGTTGTTTTAGTACATCGAATTGCGATTGCAGATTTTCTTTCTGGAGTTTAAGCAATTCAGTATTGACTTTGGTAAGTTCCTCGGTTCGTTGTTGTATTTCTTTTTCAAGTTGTTTGTTCAGTTCCTTTTCTTTTTCTATCAACCTTTGTGAGTATTTGTTTTTTTGCTCTTCCAGTTTTACCTTGGCATCAAGCTTTGCTTTTTCTTTGGTCTGCATTATTTGCTTCTGAAAAAACTTATAGATAGAATGCTGAAAATAAACACAGAGAAATCCGATGAAGAATAAATAAACTGTTTTGAAGATGTGTGAGAGGGGGCGGGTTGAAAGATATTCGCCGTATAAATCAATATCCTGAAAATAGAAGTAATAATAGTTTGCATTGAAATAAAGCAGCGAGAGTGTAACAATGAATATCAATAACGACCTGTTGAGCCGGAAAGTATAAAGCACAAACAATATGGGATACAAAAACATGGATGCTGCCGAGGTGACTGCAAGTTTATCGCTCTGTGCGCTTGCAAAATATAGGTTTAGCGTTACAATTGTAACATCAATTACTGCACTGAAATAAGCTAAAAAGTCGGGGTCATACTTCTTTTTTGCAGCTATCCAAAGGAAAGTGTTCATAATTAAATATAACACCACAAGTATGATTGAGTGTGCCGACTGCGATTTGAATCCTGAGAGAAGCTGTATGGATAAAGTGATGATAACAACGCCAATGAGTACCCATCTGAAGTAAACGTTTAACAGCGCACCCTTCATTCGTTCTTCGGCAATTTCTTTGTAAGGAAGGGATTTAAGGTATTTATCCATTGTTCGTGATTGACAATTTTGTAAATAATTCTGTTATTTCGTTTGTTGTTCACCGTTAAGCCACTGTTTAAATTCAGGGGCTTTGTCAATGCTTACAAACAAATCAATATCGACCGGTGGATTCAATGTCAGTTTCAGGCGGCTCTTCGGATAAACAACCACTTTTTCGAT
>CAYMDE010000007.1:0-71139 GCA_964389115.1 uncultured Paludibacter sp.
GGACGAAGATGGTAATGTTTTCATACGTGGCAGGAGTAAGTCAATGATACTTGGACCGAGTGGCCAAAATATTTATCCCGAAGAAATTGAGGCAAAACTGAATAATATGCCATTTGTGATGGAAAGCTTGGTCGTAGAAAAGGGCGGTCGACTGTATGCTTTGGTATATCCCGACTATGAGGCAGTTGATCTCGAAAAGCTTGATCAGAATCAGCTCGAAAAAGTGATGGAGGATAATAGAATTGCACTGAATGCTATCGTTGCATCATACGAAAGTATTGCAAAAATTCAGTTATATCCCAATGAATTTGAGAAAACACCAAAAAAGAGTATAAAAAGATATCTTTATTCTACAAGTTTTAATAACGGGCAAAGTTAAGTAAATCAATGTTTTACGTGTTATCTCGCAATAAAAATTAAAAAAGCAAAAAAATATCTATTGAAAAATTTCATAGTTATAGAAAAATGCTGTAATTTTGTCCCGATTTTGAATTGCAAACTAACATGTTTAATTATTAAAGGTTTAAGAAAATGAAAAAAGTAATTTTGTTCTTTGCTGTTGCTGCATTATTTGCTGCATGTGCTCCTAAAGCTGCTGAAGCTAACGAAGAAGTAATCGAAGACGCTGTAATCGTTGTAGAAGAAGAAGTAGTTGCTGACTCAGTTGAGGTAGTAGAAGAAGTTGTAGAAGTTGTAGAATAATTCTACCTGCAACCTGAAAGAAATGAAGTCCGTTAGCAATAACGGACTTTTCTTTTTTATAAAACAGGTATTTTTTGTACTTTTGCAAGCAAAAAATATTCAAAATGTTAAGAATAGCTGTTCAGGCCAAAGGCCGTTTGTTTGAAGAAACCATGTCGTTGCTCACTGAATCGGGAATAAAACTGCAGTCGGGTAAGCGGCTGTTATTGGTTCCGGCCAGAAATTTCCCTATTGAAGTATTATTCCTGCGTGATGATGATATTCCACAATCTGTAGCTGACGGAGTTGCTGATATTGGAATTGTAGGAGAGAATGAATACGCAGAAAAGGCAAAGAATGTCGATATTATTCGTCGTTTGGGTTTTAGTAAATGCCGTTTATCTCTTGCTATTCCCAAAGAGATTGATTATCAGGGACTTGAGTGGTTTAATAATAAAGTTATAGCAACATCTTATCCGCATATCCTCGAAAGTTATTTGTCTGAACGCAATGTTAAAGCTGATATTCACGTTATTACAGGTTCTGTAGAAGTAGCTCCCGGAATAGGTTTGGCAGATGCCATTTTTGACATAGTTAGCTCTGGCAGTACTTTGATAACCAATCATCTGAAAGAGGTTGAAGTGCTGATGAAGTCGGAGGCAGTTCTTGTTAAGAATCCCAATTTATCAACTGAAAAAGAAGCAATACTGGAAGAATTGTTGTTCAGAATTGAGGCAGTACAGCAAGCAGAAGATAAAAACTATGTATTAATGAATGTGCCCAGCACTGCAATTGAACAAATTGTTGAAGTACTTCCAGGTATGAAGAGTCCGACCATCTTACCTTTAGCCAAAGAAGGATGGAGTTCGTTACATGCGGTTATAGGCGAGAAGGAGTTTTGGGATATTATCGGTAAATTGAAAGCATTGGGTGCGGAAGGAATACTTGTAATACCGATTGAAAAAATGATTCTTTAATCCATTTAAGCGATGAATCTCTGCATAGATCAGGGAAATTCTTCAGTCAAGGCTGCCGTTTTTGATGGTAGTAGTATGATTAGGTCATTTGTCTTCAGCGTGAATATTGAAGATAATATTAAGAGTATTGTTGAAAGTTTTGAAGTCAAAAACATCATACTTTCAAGTGTGTCTTCCAATTCAATCGCTGATTATTTAACCGAGTTATCATCCCGGTTAATTTTATTCTCACATAAAACACCTGTACCGGTAGTCAATAAGTACAAAACCCCTGAAACCTTGGGTAAAGATCGATTGGCAGCGGTAATTGGTGCTTCATGGTTGATGCCCGGCACTGATTTGTTGGTTATCGACGCAGGAACAGCAATTACATATGATTTTATAGATTCTGAGGGAGTTTATCATGGTGGCAATATAGCTCCCGGTTTGTCACTAAGACTAAAATCGCTTCATCAGAATACCGGAAAATTACCATTGGTTGAGTTCGATGAAAATGTTGATTTTTTGGGAAATGATACCCGTTCTGCAATACAGGCAGGTGTGCTGTATGGTGTTGTACATGAAATAGATGGATATATAGATAGTCTTTTACTAAAATATCCTAAACTTTGCACTTTTTTAACGGGTGGAAGTTCTATTTACTTTGTAAACAAGTTAAAAAATCGCATCTTTGCAGACAAAAATTTAGTATTAACCGGTCTCAACCGTATCTTAGAATATAATGCATCCTAGAAATCTGTCGTTTTTACTGATAGTTCTTTTATTTTTCGTTCAACTGGCTGAAGCTCAGAATAACACAAACTCACCTTTTACAAGGTTTGGTTTTGGTGAATTGGTTGACTCATATTCAGGGGAGCAAAAATCCCTCGGAGGTACCGGTATCGGTTTAAGAAGAAGTTTTTCGATAAACACAATGAACCCCGCGTCATACAGCGCTGTTGATTCTCTCACATTTATGTTCGATATGGGATTGAGTGGTTTACTTTCAAGCTTTAGGGTTCCTGAGGGTAGTAATAAAAAATTTAATTCGAATCTTGAATATGTGACCATGCAGTTTCCTTTGTCAAAAAGTTTAGGGTTCAGTATGGGGTTGTTACCATATTCCTTCACAGGGTATAGCTTTTTCAGGAAAGATTCTGTTTTAATGCCAGCAACACAAAGTCTGCAATATACAGGTTATACTGAGTCGTACTCCGGAGATGGAGGAATTAGTCAGGTGTATGGTGGACTTGCCATGAAGTTGTTCAATTTTGCTTCAGTCGGCGTAAATGCATATTACATGTTTGGAGAAGTTGCCAATAATCGCAACATCGTATTTGATTCAAATCAATTTAGTAATTCGTCGGCTACCCAGGTTAATATGTTGCGAGTGCAGAGTTTCAGATTCAGATATGGATTGCAATTGTTTCAAACATTTGCAGATAAACATGAGGTTACTTTTGGTGCAATTTACGAGTCAAAAGCAAAGCTTAGTGGTGATTTTGTTCAAATGCATTATGCAATTCCAGCGGATACTGTAGTTTATGAAAATGATTTTGAAGTGCCGCAAACATTTGGAGCGGGTCTTTTTTATACTTTCGACAATCGTTTGTCGTTCGCGTTGGACTATAGCCTGCAACAATGGGGAAATGCCAAGTATTTTGGTGTTACAGATAGTTTAAGTAACAGGTCAAAAATTGCTTTCGGAGCTGAGTATATTGCAAATCCAAGAGGTAATAAATACTCTGACAGGGTAAGATACAGAATGGGGTTCAACATCACTGACCCCTATTATAAACTAGCTGGTTTCGAACCTGTGAAAAATATTGGCATCAGTTTTGGAGTTGGACTTCCGCTCAGAACAAGTAACACGATGGTGAATGCAACCGTTGAGTATGGAAAATCAGGTCAAAGCAGTTTATTACGAGAAGATTATTTTAAGTTAACTTTCAATGCTGCATTCAACGAGAACTGGTTCTTTAAGAGAAAATTATAGTTGGTAAAACAAACAGAATTAAGAATATGAAAAAGTTAGTATTTCTAATGCTCAGCGTGATGGTTTTTACAAGTTGTTTCGCGCAAAGAGCAAACAGGAGGGCGAGCAGAGATGCTGCCCCCGTTGAGGCTGCGGCTCAGGAGGCTCCTACTGAACCTGGGGTTGTGACCGAAGAATGTATCATAAACATGAGCTTGTTTAACGAGTCGGCCAGAAACCGCCAGTTTGCAGATGCTTTGGAGCCATGGAATATGGTTTTTGAGCAATGTCCCAGTGCAAACAGGGTTATTTACACACAGGGACGACTAATCGTACAGTGGGAGCTAAGTCAGCAAAAAGATGATGCCTCCTATAAAAAGGTTTTTGATAAATTGATGAAGCTGTATGATATGCGTATGAAGTATTTTGGAGATGATGAGCGTTTTCCGACAGCATGGATTAAAGGAGTAAAAGCACTTGATTATCTGGCATATGCTAAAAATGAAGAGCTTTATTTACCAGCATACAAATGGATGGATGAGTCGATTGCAGGAATGGGGAATAATTCTGAAATTGAGGTTTTGAGAAGTTTTATGGTTCTCTCTGATAAGTTATTTGCAGCTGATAATAGTCATGCTGAAAAATATATTCAGGATTACCTACGAGTAATTTCTATCTTAGATGTTATGGCATCAGATCCCCAGAATAGCAATGCCGAACTTGCAGCACAATATAAGAATGGAATTGAAGTGTTGTTCGCTCAAAGTGGAGCTGCCAATTGTGAAACATTAGATAAACTATATGCTGTACAGGTTAATGAAAATCTCAATAACGCTTCTGTCCTCAATAGAATTCTTTCTTTTTACAGAAGAGTACGTTGTATTGATTCAGAAGTTTTCCTGAAAGCTGCCGTAGCCTCGCATAGAATAGAACCAACTGCTGAATCTGCCAATGCATTAGGTGCGATGGCATTCAATAGAAGCGAGTTTCAGAAAGCGATTGATTTCTTTGATGAAGCATCACGTTTAACAGAAAGTAATGACGAAAAATCAGACCTTCAGTTAAGAATTGCTCAGATTTATTTCTCCAGATTGAATAACTTTCAGAGGACAAAAACACACGCCAACAACGCAATCAGTTTCCGTCCAAACAACGCTAATGCATATTTGCTTATTGGATTAGCATATGCAAGTGCCAGAGGAATTTACAGTGATGAAATTCTTAATAAAAGCGTTTACTGGGCAGCTGTGGATAAATTTACAAGAGCGAGACAGCTTGCTGCTCAATCTGATCCTGCATTAGTAGAGGAGGCAACCCGACTGATTAACACATATAGTCGCTTTTTCCCTACCAAAGAAGAGATATTCATGCATCCTGAATTAGTAGATGGAAGACCTTTCTTTGTTGGTGGATGGATTGGTGAAAATACAACTGTCAGATAATCTGAATTGAAAATAAAGAAGTTAAATAGTAACTATTCTAGCATGACAACTGCCTTTCTGGTGGTTGTTGTGCTTTTTTTGCTTTTCTCCTGCAGGTCTAATGAACACGAACAGGTTGATGCCATTGTTGATAGAATGGAAATTCCTCGTTTGCATACACTTGAAGTAAATACCGTTATCTCCGATTCAGGAATTACAAGATATAGAATCAAATCCCCCCAGTGGGATATCTACGACAGAATCAGTCGTCCGTATTGGGAATTCCCCTACGGGATACATGTTGAACGTTTTGATGAAATGCTGCAGGTCGATGCCAATATTCATGGTGATTATGCCAAATTTTTAGAGCAGGAGCAAATCTGGCATCTTAAAGGTAATGTAAGGGCAACCAATATTAAGGGAGAATTGTTTGAAACAGAGGAGCTGTTCTGGAATCAAAGAACGGAAAGGATATATTCGGACAGCCTGATAAAAATCACTCAGGAGAGTTATATCATGATTGGAACCGGCTTCGACTCGAATCAGGAAATGACCGAATATATTTTAAGAAATACACAGGCTATCATCCCTGTTGAAGATGAAGAGTTCTAAGTAGCAGATATGAAAAGACATTTAATCATTTCGTTAGTAATTGCTTTGAGTGTTTTTCAGGTGATAATTGCTGAGAAGCCTTCAAAGGATTTCATTTTTCAGAACTGGAGGTTAACCGACAGATTTGGGAGTGTTGATTCAATTGCACCGGATACAATGCATTTGAATTTCCAGTTTTTCAATCATATTGATCAACACAGTATTGCTAACTCGTACAGAGCCAATCTTGGTTCGCCTATTCAATCAAAGGTTTTTTACGACCGACCACTTACATCCGAGTTTATTTTTGCAGATGCTTATTATCCTTACATGTCAACTATAGAATCTGCAAGATTTTACCGCACCAACAAACCATTCTCCAGTTTATATCATCTCTCTGGTGGTTCCAGGTTTTTTAAAGACGAACAAATCCGCTTTTTATTCACCTTTAATCCTAACAGAAAACTGAATGTAGGATTGACACTTGACTATTTGTATGGAAGAGGGGAGTATCCCAATCTGGCTGCAAAAAGATTTGCGGGGTCATTTTTTGCTACTTATGATGGTGAGAGATATCGTTCAACAGCTCATTTGAGCACCAATAATCACAGTAATTTTGAAAACGGGGGTATAGCTGACACTACATATATCAATGGTCCCATAACTTATCCAACTGATAATATACCAGTCAATATCAGGGGGTTTTCAAACTTCATTCATAATCAGCTTTTTTACAATCATCATTACAGTCTTGGAATAATGCGCCCTTTCAGGATAAATGAGGATTCAGTAAGGTTGGATTTTGTTCCTGTAACTGTTTTTTCTCATACCCTGCAGGTTGATGATATGAGAAAACGTTACTATGAACCATCGGTAGAGAAAAATTTCTACGAAAACACCTATTTACCCGACCCTTTTACTAATGACACTTCAGCCATGCTTCAGATTACGAATCGTGTTGCTGTATCGATGGCAGAGGAGTTTAACAAATGGCTCAGATTCGGACTTACAGCATTTATTGAGAATGAGGTGATCAATTATTCATATATGAAAGTTGCAGATCTTTATGCAGAGTTAAGATCGAATACCAGGGTGGGCGGTGTTTTGTCGAAACAACAGGGAGAGATTTTTACATATAATATTCTGGGACAGATGACCTTTATCGGTCCCAAAGCTGGAGATTTTCTGCTGAATGGTGATTTGCGTGGGCATTTTAATCTCGGTAAGCAGCGCATACAATTAGAGGCCCGCGGTTTTACAAGAAGTGATGAGCCTTCGTTTTTCATGAATTTCTACCATTCCAATCATTTCAGGTGGGAAAATAATTTCCAGAAGGTTTATCGTACACATCTCGGGGGTATATTTGCAATTCCAACATTGAATTTCAATGCTGATTTATCCGTGGAAAACGTTACTAATTTCCTTTATTTTAATGAGAAAGCTCTTCCTGAACAGTATCAGGGAAATATCCAGATAATTTCTGCCAGATTAGATCAGGATTTTAAATTCGGCTCTTTTGTGTTGGAGAATAAAGTTGTTTATCAGCTAAGTTCGGATCAGTCGCGCTTGCCTTTGCCGCAGCTTACCTTGTTTCACAACTTCTATTATCATGATTTATGGTTTAAAGTATTGAGCATTCAGGCCGGTGTTGATGTTCGTTATCATACTCAGTATTTTGCACCTTCGTATATGCCGGCAACAGGGCAATTTCATGTTCAAAGTGATTACAAGATTGGAAATTATCCTCTGATGAGTGTTTATGTTAATGCTCATTTGAAAAGAACTCGTTTCTTTGCACAATATTATCATATCAATCAATTGTTCATGAAAGGTAATTATTATTCGATGCCGCTTTATCCACTTAATCCGGCTACTTTCCGAATGGGAATTACCTGGAATTTCTACGATTAGAAAAAATGCGTAACAGGGGAACAATATCGCTGATATTTCTTCTTGCCAGTGCCTTTATATTGTTTTGGATTATCAGAGGCAGATTGGTAAGTCATCGTGATTTGGATCAAATTCTGGCTGATGAACGTTTGATTGTGTTGATAGAATCAGGACAGCATGGATTCTCTCGTGATAGTGCTAAAGTATATGGATTTCAGTACGAGATTTTACGACGGTTTGCCGATGAGATTGCAGTTGAATTACTTGTAATCAATGAACATGGCTATAATGGAGGCCTCAACGAGTTGAACAAAGGCAGATGTGACGTGTTAGTAACTTTAATGCCGGTTGTTCGCGATTCTCTGTCTGATTTTGTGTCCTTACGTCCCATCATCAGTACCAGATTGATGTTGGTGCAAAAGCCTGATTCGATGGGGATTGTTCCTGTAAGATACCAGTATCAGTTGCATGGAGAAAGTGTTTATGTAAAATCAGGTTCTCCTTTTACGAACAGATTGAACGACTTGTCTGAAGAAGTGGCTGCATTGATAGATATTGTAGAAGTTAAGTCAGTTAGTTTAGATGAATTGGTGCGCAAAGTGTATAATGAAGAAATAAATTTTACGGTTTGTCCGGAGTACTTAACTGCCAGACTTGCCCGTAGATATCCCGGACTCGACTTCTCGGTTCCGTTAAGTTTCAGAGATGAGTTATCATGGGTTGTTCACAAGAAAAGTAAACAGCTTCACGAAAGGCTCAATGAGTTTTTAGAGAATTTCATGATTTCAGATGATTATGCTGAATTATATAGCAGATATTTTATTTTTGATTAATTTTTTATAAGTATGCCATTAAATATCCCTGTAACTTTGCCTGCTGTAGAGGCATTGAGAGAAGAAAATATATTTGTGATGGATTCCGAAAGGGCATCAACACAGGAAATCAGACCATTAAAGATTGTGATTCTGAATTTGATGCCAATTAAGATTACTACTGAAACAGATTTAATCAGATTGCTCTCCAACTCACCGCTTCAGATTGAGCTTGATTTTCTTCAACTTTGTAGTCATACCTCAAGAAATACACCCATTGAGCACATGATGACTTTTTATAAGAAGTTTGATGAAATCAGAAAAAGCAATTACGATGGAATGATTATTACAGGAGCACCTGTAGAGCATCTTAATTTCGAAGAAGTTGATTACTGGCCTGAGATGGTGAAAATCATGGATTGGGCTAAACATCATGTTACGTCAACCATATTTATTTGCTGGGCAGCGCAGGCCGGGCTGTACCACTATTACGGCATACCCAAGTACCTGATGGATCAGAAGGTTTTTGGTGTTTTCGAGCATCATTGTCACGAACCTCAAAATCCTATATTCAGGGGCTTCGATGATGTTTTCTTTGTGCCTCACAGTCGCCATACGGAAGTTAGATCCGAAGATATCAATAAAAACCCTGAGTTAACCATTTTATCCGAATCACCTGAATCGGGAGTTTACATGGTTATGGCACGAAATGGTAGAGAGTTCTTTATAACCGGACATTCAGAATATTCAAGAATGACGCTTGATGGCGAATATAAGCGTGATTTGGCAAAAGGTATGGAGATAGATATCCCCAAAAACTATTATCCTGAAGATAATCCTGAAAATGTACCTGTTGTAAGGTGGAGAAGTCATGCTAACCTGTTGATAACGAACTGGCTCAACTACTTCGTTTATCAGGAGACGCCATATAATCTTGATGATATTGAATAAGATCATAAAATTTCGATTCAATCAGGAATGAGAAAACTGGAATTACTGGCACCTGCACGTGATTTGATTTGTGCGAAAGCAGCCATCAATCATGGTGCAGATGCTGTTTATATAGGAGCACCCCGCTTTGGGGCACGTGCATCAGTCGGGAATTCCATTGCTGATATTGAGGCATTAACCAAATATGCCCACCGATTCAATGTCAAAGTCTTAGTTGCGCTTAATACCATTTTAACTGATGATCAACTGGATGATGCATCGAAACTAGTTCATGAGATTTATCAGGCCGGTGCCGATGCCCTGATTATTCAGGATATGGGCATTTTAGAGATGGATTTACCTCCTATTGCTTTGCATGCGAGTACGCAAACTGACAATCGAACACTGCAAAAGGTACATTTTTTACAAAGTGCAGGTTTTTCGAGGGTAGTGCTTGCGCGTGAGCTTGAACTGGAGCAAATTCGCCATATTGCTTCGAACACCAATGTTGAACTCGAAGCATTTGTACATGGAGCACTCTGTGTTAGTTATAGCGGACAGTGTTATATCAGTCAGGCAACTGTAAAACGCAGTGCCAACCGTGGCGAGTGCGCACAGTTTTGCCGTTTGCCATATGATTTAACAGACTCCGGGGGTAATACCCTGATTAGCAACAAACATTTATTGTCTCTTAAGGATCTTGACTTGTCGGCTTCGCTCCACGAGCTGGCTGAAGCAGGTATAAGTTCTTTTAAAATTGAGGGACGACTCAAAGGTGAGGATTATGTGAAGAATATCACCTCTTATTACAGGAAGAAACTTGACTATTTGATGGATTACGGTCAACCGGAAAAATATAAAAGGGCATCCTCAGGAAAAACGGTTTTCTTTTTTGAGCCTGATCCAGCAAAGACCTTCAGAAGAGATGGAATTGAATACTTTCTACGCGCGCGAAAATCAGAAATGGTGCAATTTGCCTCCCCCAAATCAATCGGTGAGCCTATAGGACCTGTTTTATTCAGAGGTAATCAGCATTTGAAAATCGATAGCCCTAAGCATTTGCATAATGGCGATGGAATTAGTTTCTTCAATACGCAGGGTGAGTTAGAGGGATTCAGGGTGAACAGGGTAGATCGTGAAGCTGTATATCCGGCCACTATGCCGAAACTGGATATCGGAACCATGCTTTATCGCAATCAGGATCAGCAGTTTGAGCAAATGCTTCAGGGGAAAACTACTGAGCGGAAGATTAGCATATCAATGAACTTTGAAGAATTGACGAATGGATTTAAGTTATCTTTAAAAGATGAAGACGGATATTGCGTAGAGCAAATTATTGAAACTGAAAAGCAAATTGCCCGTGATCCTGAAAAGGCGGAACAGAATATTAGAACTCAATTATCAAAAACCGGGAATACCATTTTTGAAGTAGCTAAACTTCATGTTAACATCACTAAGCCCTGGTTTTTTGCTGCATCTATGCTAAACGATCTGCGACGTAAAGTGCTTGAAATTCTTGAACTTAAACGTATTGATAAATACCAACGTGAAATGCCAGCCATGAGAAATCCCATTTTATTTCCACAAGAGCATTTAACTTATCTTGGTAATGTAACCAATCGTTTGGCAGAATCTTTTTACCGCAAGCTTGGTGTTAAGACGATAGATCCCGGATTTGAAGTCAAAGCAGCCGAAGGTGTACCTTTGATGTTCACAAAGTATTGCATCAAGTTTGAGATTGGTTATTGTCCGCGTACCGGAAGTCGTGAAAAACTGGCAGAGCCTCTCTTTTTGAAGCACAAGCAACATCAGTTCCAATTGCGTTTCGATTGTGTAAAATGCGAAATGGAAATTTCCTGATTAAAGAAATCCCTGCTCCTTCAAAGCATTCATAAATTTCTTGGAAAAGAACTCATTGTTTGTCTTCGTGTACCTTACATCAGTAAATACCTGGGCCAGAGTTTCCATTTTGTTCTCAGCGACAAACTTCTTATAAAATTCCAAATTTTCTTTCTCTTTGTACAGTGCATTAATTCCGGATTCATCAAATTTACTGTAAGTTTCGTGATGCACAACAGCAGGTAAGGGAAGTCTGTCGGTTACAGGCGGATTATCAGCAGGATAACCAACTGTTATAGCTGTAACAGGTACAACCAGCTTAGGAAGATTAAGCACCTTGATTATTTCCTGTGCATTATAGGTTGTGGTGCCAAGATAACAGATGCCCAATCCCTGACTTTCAGCTGCTACGGAAAAAGTTTGCGCAAATATTATCGCATCGATGGCTGCGGCCATAAACGACTGAAAATTATTGTAACCCGGATTTGCATTTCGCAAAGCACACCACTGACTAAATCTGTTAAAATCAGCACAAAAAGTCAGAATAGCCGGAGCTTGTGTAACCATAGGCTGATTGAAATGTGCCGGTGCCAGTTGTTGCTTTAAATTAACATCGGTTGTAACAACCACGCTGTAAGCCTGCATGTTACCGGTGTTGGATGATTGTGCGGCAGCGTTAAGTAACTCGGTTAACATATCAGGGGAAATACCATCAGAACTGTATTTGCGGATTGTGCGGCGTGAAAGAAGAAGATCGAGCATAGGGTTGATAATTTTGTTGTACAAATTTAGATTTTATTTTCAATTTTCGGGATATTTCTATACATTTGTGACACTTTTAAAAACCCTTTAACTTTTCATACGGTTATGGCACTACAAGTTGGAGATAAAGCACCTGATATATTGGGAATTAATCAGGATGGCAATGAGATAAAACTGTCTGATTTTGCAGGAAAAAAAGTTGTTTTATACTTCTATCCGAAAGATAATACTTCGGGCTGTACGGCTCAGGCATGTAATTTAAGAGATAATTATGATGCATTGCGTAAAGCAGGCTATGAGATTATAGGTGTGAGCACCGACAGCGCTAAATCACATCTGGGATTCATTGCTAAACAAAATCTCCCTTTCAATTTAATTGCTGATACAGAAACAACCCTTTCGCAATTATTTGGAACGTGGGGCGAAAAATCTATGTATGGCAGGAAATACATGGGTATGTTCCGCACCACTTTTATCATTAATGAAGAGGGTATTATAGAGAAAATTATCAGTCCGAAAGAAGTTAAAACAAAAAACCACGCAGAGCAGATTTTATGAGATCAAATTTCAACCCATGGCATCAGGTTGTGCCAACAACAGATAAAGATGATGTAGTTAAAGGAATTATTGAAATTCCAAAGGGTAACAGAGCAAAATACGAGTTAGATAAAGAGAGTGGATTGCTGAGACTCGATCGTGTATTGTATTCTTCGGTTTATTATCCTCATAACTATGGTTTTATCCCACAGACTTATTGCGACGATAAAGACCCCCTTGATATAATGATTCTTTCAAGGATTGAAGTTGTGCCGCTTTGTATTGTTGAAGCAAAAGTAATTGGTGTAATGCGAATGCTAGATAATGGAGAGGCCGATGATAAAATTATTGCTGTAGCCGCCGGCGATCCCAGTGTTTCGCACTATAACGATGTGGCCGACCTTCCACCGCACATGATTCAGGAAACCATGAGTTTCTTCGAGGACTATACCAAACTTGAGAGTAAGACTGTTGTAGTCGAAAAGTTTTTTGACAAGGGAACTGCAATGAAGATTATTGATGATGCTTTTAAAATGTATAAAGAGCATTATGGTGAATTGCATAAATGGTTCTTTGGATGATTAGCTTTATAGGATGATTAGTGTTTTTTGGAAGTGGTTTTTTTACTAATTTGACTATCTTTGCAGCTTCAAAACTGAAATGCATTAATAATGATTCAATTCTTCCAAACTTCCTCCAGAAGTATTTATGCCGTACAATCGGCCAATGGTGTTAATTCTGCAGATATTGAGAAACTTACGTGGCTTTTTGGTGAGGCCCAACTGCTGTCGCAAACCTGTTTAGAAGGAAACTATATAGGGCCCCGCCGCGAAATGATTACTCCATGGAGTACCAATGCGGTTGAGATTACCCAGAATATGGGTATTACAGGAATAATGCGGATTGAAGAATTTCATCCTGTTCCGGCAACACCTACAGCACAGGGAGGTTTTGAATATGATCCGATGCTCGAACGCATTTACTCTGATTTGAATCAGGAATTGTTCACCATCAGCAAACAACCGGAGCCCATTGTTTATATAGATGATATTGCCGCGTACAACGAACAGGAAGGATTAGCGCTTAGTCAGGATGAAATTGAATACCTGAATGAAGTAAGCGTAAAAGTGGGCAGAAAATTAACTGATTCTGAAGTGTTTGGCTTTTCACAGGTAAATTCAGAGCATTGCCGTCATAAAATTTTCAATGGTCAGTTTGTTATCGATGGTGATGAAAAAGAATTTTCACTTTTCAAGCTTATTCGAAAAACATCTGAAGAGAATCCGAATAAATTAGTTTCAGCTTATAAAGATAATGTAGCATTCAATGCGGGTCCTGAAATAGTTCAGTTTGCTCCTGCTTCAGGCGATAAACCTGATTTCTTTCAGAACAAAACTATTGAGTCTGTTATCTCACTGAAAGCAGAAACTCATAACTTCCCGACAACTGTAGAGCCTTTCAATGGTGCTGCAACCGGAACAGGAGGTGAAATTCGCGATCGACTCGGTGGAGGTAAGGCTAGTTTGCCGATAGCCGGAACCGCTGTATATATGACTTCCTATCCAAGATGTCCGTATGCTCCGACAAATGGCAATGCATTATCAGCAAAAAGCTCAATGCTAAAGCCCTGGGAGGTTGCCATCGAACCCCGCAAATGGCTGTATCAAACTCCTGAACAAATTTTGATTAAAGCATCGAACGGAGCATCTGACTTTGGAAACAAATTCGGACAGCCACTTATTTGTGGTTCATTGCTGACATTCGAACATGAGGAAAACAACAAGCAATATGGTTACGATAAGGTAATTATGTTAGCTGGTGGGGTAGGTTTTGGCAACAGGAAAGATGCGTTGAAAGGAACACCCGAGACCGGCGATAAAGTAGTGGTGATGGGAGGTGACAACTATCGTATTGGTATGGGTGGTGGCGCTGTGTCATCTGTTGATACCGGTCATTATGATAATGCAGTAGAACTCAATGCTGTACAACGTGCAAATCCGGAAATGCAGAAAAGGGTGGCCAATGTTATCCGTACTTTGGCTGAAGCTGATGAAAACCCAATTGTTTCTATCCACGATCATGGCGCAGGTGGTCACCTAAACTGTTTATCGGAACTTGTTGAAACAACCGGAGGGAAGATAGATGTATCGAGACTTCCTGTAGGAGATCCGACACTCAGTGCCAAAGAAATTGTTGGCAATGAAAGTCAGGAACGTATGGGCTTATTGATGAAAACAGAAGATATTGCCAAGGTTCAGCGAATTGCTGAAAGAGAGCGTGCTCCTATGTATGTCGTTGGTGAAACAACAGGCGATATGGATTTCGTATTTGAGCAGGCTGATGGTCAGTGTCCTATCGACCTGAAATTAGAATATATGTTTGGTAAACCGCCAAAAACGGTTATAACCGACCATAGCATAGTTGAAAGCTTTAAACCGGTAGATGCCGATGAAAGTAAGCTTCAGCAATATATCGAAAATGTGTTGCAGATGGAATCGGTTGCCTGCAAAGATTGGTTGACAAACAAAGTTGACCGTTCTATTACAGGAAAGATTGCTCGTCAGCAATGTGCCGGAGAAATACAATTGCCGATTAATGACCTTGGTGTAGTTGCACTGGATTATCAGGGTAAGGCAGGTATTTCAACTTCAATTGGTCATGCTCCAATTGCCGCTTTGGCGAATCCTGAAGCGGGGTCGGTACTGGCGATAGCCGAAGCACTTACCAATATCGTATGGGCTCCTCTGGCAGATGGATTAGATTCTGTTTCACTGAGTGCCAACTGGATGTGGCCGTGTAAGAATCCCGGAGAGGATGCACGTTTATACAGGGCTGTGGAAGCCTGTAGCGATTTTGCCTGCTCTTTGGGAATTAATATCCCAACGGGTAAGGACTCGTTATCGATGACGCAGAAGTACGGCGATAAAAAAGTGTTTTCACCAGGAACAGTGATTATATCTGCTGCCGGAGAAGTCTCGGATGTAAAGAAAACAGTGGGTCAGGTTTTAATCAACGACCCGAAATCGACCTTGTATTATGTTGATTTCTCGTTTGATAATCAGCGTTTGGGAGGTTCAGTGCTTGCACAAACATTAAGCTGTATTGGCGATGATGTGCCAACCGTACAGGATGCGGAGTACTTTAAATCTGCGTTTGACGCTATACAGGAGATGATCAACAACAATATGATACTTGCCGGTCATGATATTTCTGAGGGAGGATTGATTACTTGTCTGCTCGAAATGTGTTTCCCAAATGCAACAGGTGGTTTGTTGGTTAAGCTTGATTCATTGACAGACAGTTCATTGTTGACCAATCTTTTTGCAGAGAATCCCGGGGTTGTGATTCAGGTAAAAGACCGCAAACCGGTTGAGAAGTTACTCGAATCTTATGGAGTTGGATTTGCACGTATAGCGACACCAATTGCCGAACGACGACTTGAAATATCGAAAAAGAAAGAAAATTACAGCTTCGCTATCAATGAATTGCGCGATATCTGGTACAGGACTTCGTACCTGCTCGATCGCAAACAAAGTGGTGAAGCATGTGCTAAATCACGTTACGAGAATTATAAAAACCAGTCGCTCAATTTCCTGTTCAATGATGAATTCAAAGGGAAGCTGTCACAGTTTGGATTGAGTGATGTACAGCGTCCTGCAAAAGCAAAAGCTGCCATCATCAGGGAAAAAGGAACCAATGGCGACCGTGAAATGGCATACGCCCTTTATATGGCCGGTTTTGAAGTGAAGGATGTGCATATGACCGACCTGGCAACAGGTAGAGAAACCCTGGAAGATGTAAATATGATTGTTTTCTGTGGTGGTTTTTCTAATTCTGATGTGCTTGGTTCGGCCAAAGGATGGGCGGGGGCATTCTTGTTTAATGAAAAATCTAAACTGGCACTTGATAATTTCTACAAACGTATTGATACACTCAGTTTAGGAATTTGCAATGGTTGTCAGTTAATGATTGAACTTGGTTTGGTAACTCCGGAGCATGATGTGAAACCACGCATGTTACATAACGTCTCACACAAGTTTGAGTCTTCATTCCTCGGACTGACCATACCTCAGAACAATTCTGTAATGCTTGGCTCGCTTGCCGGCAGTAAACTGGGTGTTTGGGTGGCTCATGGTGAAGGTAAATTTTATCTGCCAAAGCAGGAGACTGAGTATCATGTGATAGCTAAGTACAGTTATGATACATATCCGGCCAATCCCAATGGATCCGATTATAATGTTGCAGGTATTTGCTCGGCTGACGGTCGACATCTTGCTATGATGCCGCATCCTGAAAGAGCAATATTCCCCTGGCAATGGGCGCATTATCCTACCGTTCGTAAAAATAATGATCAAATTACTCCCTGGGTTGAAGCTTTTGTAAATGCAAGAAAATGGGTTGAATCAAAAATGTAAAAAATGAAGCATCAGGTTGCTATACTGCTGATAGCTTTGCTGATACCGACCATGTTGATGTCGCAGCGAAGAGCATCATCACGAAATGATTCGAATAATGAAACATCTCTGAGTGCTGAAGTGGTATATAACAACCGAATTGAACAAGTTTCTTTAAAAAGACTGGTTGATGGGGATGTCAGTCTTTACAGTTTGAGAAATAACATTTTTTTTATCAGAGTTCCTGAAAACGATCGTTTTATTCATCTGCCTTTTCATCAGGAATTGAGATATGTTGATGATGGCTATACCCGTAAATCGCGGCAAATTTCCACAACCCATCATATAGACACTTTGCTGCATTACCTTCCTGCTGAGAGATTTGAGAATCAAATTCGATCCTTGAGAATTCCGACGACAAAGAATCTAACCGGATTGATTGATGAATACAACCGTTATCTTACAAATGATCTGCCGGACATAATTAGTGGTAAGTTGGGTTTTGAAATCGAGCACGAAAGACCCGAACTCATTGTAGATGGCCGGTTACAGCTATATCATTCAGGAAAAGGGGATAATCAGCGCTTTTTTGTCAGGATGGAAGGCAACAACCGCGTTATAGAATTACCATATTTCAAAAGTTCAGATACATCGTTAGATGGGTTTGCCATACGTTCATATCTTAGTTACGATAAAAGCTATCAGGACACATTACGTATGCTCATGTCGGATGCCCCTGAAGTAGCAAAGGAAATTGATGGATTAGGATTACCCACCGTAAGATCATTGTCGAGGATAATTACAAAATACAATCAGGAGTTTGAACCTGAAGAAGGTTTTAGATGGCGTAATTTAAAAAATATCCGCTTCTCTGTTTCTCCCGGTTTTCAGTTTTATAATGATATTTATCATCCTATACAGGAAGATAGCATTGCCTTTTTTACAGGTTTCATGCTTGATGCCGGATATAATTTAGGTAATATGGATGTTCGTTTGGCCATTGGTTCGCTATTCCCACAGCTTGGTTTTTTGAACAGATATTATAAATATCCACTCAGACTCACTATGAGATATGATTTTGGGAGGGTGCTTCCGTTTGTAGCATTATCGTCGATAAAAAACAACAGCGAAACCTTCAGTTATAAAACTTACTCGATTACATTAGGCGCTGATATTAAGCTGGCGCGAAACTTTTACTTAACCATACTTCCCGAGTTTGAACGCTTGGGAAAAGATGCTTTGACCCCTATTGAAGAAAAGACTGATAAGCCGATATTCAGTCTATGGACAGGACTGAAACTTTCATTCTAGTTACATTAAGAACAGGTATCACCGGCATATAAATTTCATTTTACTATCCCGCAAAATAATGGTATTTTTGCACTGCTTTTTCAGATTACAATAATTCAATGGCAGAAACTACATTACTTGAGAAACTGGATGCGCTCCAGCATAAATTTGATGAAATATCGACTTTGATAACCGATCCTTCAGTGATATCGGATCAGAAGCGATATGTGAAGTTGAATAAAGAATACCGTGATTTAGAACGGATTCTTACCGCGAGGGATGAATATAAACTCACTTTATCACACCTCAGGGAAGCGAAAGATTTGCTCGAAATGGAATCTGATCCCGAGATGCGTGAAATGGCAAAAGCTGAGATTGATTCCATTGAGCCAAGGATTCCTGAGATTGAAGAGGAGATTAAACTCTTGTTGATTCCTGCTGACCCTGAAGATAATAAGAATGCAATCGTTGAAATCAGAGGAGGAACAGGTGGTGATGAAGCTGCTATTTTTGCTGGTGATCTATTCAAAATGTATCAGCGATATTGCGACTCGAAACGATGGAAGGTGGAGGTGACAAATATCTCGGAAGGCACTTCGGGAGGTTATAAAGAAGTGATTTTTACTGTTTCGGGCGAAAATGTGTATGGCACGCTTAAATATGAATCCGGTGTTCACAGGGTACAGCGAGTTCCACAAACCGAGACTCAGGGCAGGGTTCATACCTCAGCTGCTACCGTAGCAATATTGCCCGAGGCTGAAGAGTTTGATATTGAACTCAAAGAATCTGATGTTCGTGTTGACACTTTTTGTTCATCGGGTGCAGGTGGTCAGTCGGTAAATACTACTTACTCAGCGATACGATTGGTGCACATCCCTACAGGAATTACCGTTCAATGTCAGGATGAGAAATCGCAGCATAAGAATAAGGCCAAGGCAATGAATGAGTTACGTTCGCGAATTTATGCCATCGAACATCAAAAATACTTAGATGAAATTGGCTCGAAGCGCAAAACAATGGTTTCAACCGGCGACCGTTCAGCAAAGATTCGTACCTACAATTATCCTCAGGGTCGTATAACCGACCATCGTATCAATTACACGATTTACAACCTGTCAGCATTTATGAACGGTGATATCCAGTCAGTTATTGACCAATTAATAGTGGCTGAAAATGCAGAGAGACTTAAAGAAAGCGAGGTTTAAAAGCAATATTATACTTTACATCACATGAACAAGCAACAATTATTTGAGAATATCCAGCGTAAAAAATCATTTCTTTGTGTAGGACTGGACACTGATATCAACAAGATTCCCGAACATCTTTTTGATCAAAGCGATGATGTTATTTTCGCTTTTAATAAAGCAATTGTTGATGCTACTGCGGATTTATGTGTTGCCTACAAGCCCAATCTCGCTTTTTACGAGAGTTTAGGTATTGCGGGTTGGGAGGCTTTGGAACGTACTGTTGATTATATTCGTGAGAACTACCCGGATCAGTTCATCATTGCCGATGCTAAAAGGGGCGATATTGGAAATACTTCATCAATGTATGCACGTACTTTTCTGGGAAATATGGAGTTTGATGCAGTAACTGTTGCACCGTATATGGGAGAAGATTCAGTAACACCATTTTTAGCATATGAGGATAAATGGGTGATTCTACTTGCGCTTACATCCAATAAGGGGGCTTTTGATTTTCAGTTTACTGAAGATGAAAACGGAGAAAAACTCTTTGAAAAAGTATTGCGGAAATCACTCGAATGGGGAAATGATGATAATATGATGTATGTGGTAGGTGCTACCAAAGTAGATATGCTTACTGATATACGCAACATCATACCCGAACATTTTCTGCTCGTTCCCGGTGTTGGTGCACAGGGTGGAAGTCTGCAGGAAGTAGCCCAATATGGACTTAACAGCACTTGTGGCTTACTTATTAATTCGTCGCGCCAGATTCTTTATGCTTCAGGCGAACCAAATTATGCGGAAGCAGCACGTGCAGAAGCATTGAATGTGCAACAGGAAATGGAGACAATCTTGCTTGCTGCGGGGTTGTTTTAGTCAATTCCGACATTTTGCTAAATCAAAAAACACAAGATTAAAAGGATATTATAATGACTTCGATTTTTAAAATTACACTTCTTACAACGTTTCTGAGTTTTATTCTTTCTGATGCATTGTCTGCACAAAAACTAATTCCTGTAGCTGAAGGTTGGGCAGGGAATTCTGTTAATGCAGTAATATTCCGCAGAAATTCGCTGGTTACACATGGAAAGACCCAATTTGTAGCCTTTTACGATCAGGAGGGCAGGGTAGTGCTAGGCAAGAGAAAGCTTAATTCGAAAAAGTGGGAGTTGCACACAACACAATATCGCGGTAATATTCGCGATGCTCACAACTCCATCAGTATAATGGTTGATGGTGACGGATACCTGCATATGTCGTGGGATCATCATGGTCACCCTCTACGTTATGCCCGTTCTGTGGAGCCTTTGTCGCTGCAAATGTCTGATAAAATGTCCATGACCGGTACACTTGAGAACAATGTAACTTATCCGGAATTTTTTCTGATGCCCGATGGTGGACTTATCTTCATGTATAGAGATGGCCAGTCGGGTCGTGGTAACCTCGCTCTAAATCGCTACGATTTAAAAACCAAAACATGGACGCAGTTGCATGGCAATCTCATCGATGGTGAACGTCGCAGAAATGCATACTGGCAGGCATGTGTCGATAGTCAGGGTGTGATTCATCTTTCCTGGGTATGGCGTTCTACCTGGGACGTATCCACCAATCACGATATGGCTTATGCCCGATCTATGGATGGAGGGGTTACCTGGCAGAAATCAAACGGCGAGATGTATGATATGCCCATAAGAGCTGCCAATAGTGAGTATGCATGGCGCGTACCGCAAAACAGTGAGTTGATTAATCAAACTTCCATGACTACTGACAGAGACGGCAATCCGTATATTGCAACCTATTGGCGCGATCAGGACTCACAGGTACCTCAATTCAGAATTATTCATCTGCTTGACGGAAAATGGAATGCGATGGATCTGGCGTTTCGTAATACCCCATTCTCGCTGAGTGGTGGCGGTACCAAGAGCATTCCAATTTCAAGACCACAGATATTGGTGGAAGGAAAGGGAAAAAGAGCGGTGGTCAGACTGGTTTTCAGGGATGAAGAAAGAGGTTCAAGAGTTTCGGTTGCAACCTGCCGCAATCTCAGCAAGCCAAGCTGGAAGGTGGAAGACCTGACAAACTTTAGTGTTGGCGCCTGGGAGCCATCATTTGATACTGAGCTTTGGAGAAAACGACGCAGAATGCATCTGTTCGTTCAAAGTGTAATTCAGATCGATGGAGAGGGAGTAGCTCAAACAGACCCTGAAATGGTGTATGTGTTGGAAGGGAAATGAATAAATTGAATCTTTTTCAATTTTATTAATCATCTTTTTGAAGCTTAATGTGTTATATTTGTAAGCACTGATTGTCTAACTCTTTAAAAAGTGAGGTTATGAAAGCTTTCAGATATATTACAGCGGCTATTTTGGTGCTTATTATTAGCGTAGGTTTAAATTCTTGTGCGGCAAAACACAGGACTTCCGATGAACCTTTGTCTGAAGAAATCAGACAGTCAATCGAGAACAGAGATTTCAAAATATCTGTACGACAAATGGTTCCCATGATGGGAAGGGTTCAGTACTTAACATCTCCTTATTCCCTGACTTTGCGTAACGATTCCGTTTTCTCCTATCTGCCTTTTTTTGGCAGGGCATATACGGTGCCGTTTGGTGGCGGACAGGGTTTGATTTTCGATGGACCGCTTTCCGATTACAATGTACGTTATAGCCCCAAAGGTTCCGCAAAAATTGCTTTCAGAGTTAGAACGTTGGAGGATATGTATGTTTTCTCCCTCGATATTTTTAGTAATGGATCCTCGAATATTCGTGTTAATTCGAATAACCGACAGGGGATTAGTTTTTATGGGGAAGTTGAATCAGCAGTAAGCAGTAAGCAGTAAGGGGGCGGCTTCCAGTCTTTTTTCATCGCTTCTTCTTTTAGTTCACGGGGCATTTTTTCGATTGCATAGCGAAGGGCGGTTCGGGGCATCACTTTTTTGTGCTGCATAACATAATCGAAAACAAGCTGACGATGTCTGTCTGCTGTTACTTTAAGCATCCATCCATAACCTTTTTGCACCATGTCTTCTTTGTCGGTCAACAGTATATCTGCAATTTGAAATATCTCATCCAAAAACAATCCTTTGCGGGCCGGCACAATCAGTGAAACAGCTGCAGCCCTTCGCATCCATAGATTCTCTGATTTAGCCCATCGGAAAAGTTCCGGTAGAAATTCGGGAAACTGCATCAGCATTTCACCAACATTGTGGTTGCAGAATGTATCGCAACTTGCCCAGTTGTTGATGTAGCTGCTTATCCATCTTTCAAAAAGGTTGAAGTCGTTACGGGTATAGAGCTTTTTGATTTGAAACGACCAGTTACAAGCCATGAAAGTTTCTTCAAGATAACCTGATTGCCATAGAATTTCGCAAAGTTTGAAGATTTCACTTTTGGAAAGATGCTTAACTTTGTGAAAATGTTCTCTGCAAATCATTTCAGAATCTTTCATTTTTAAACCGTGACAAAGAATGCTGTGTTTAAAGAATCGTTGCGATGATGCAGCGACTTCATCACTTTTATGTTGGTCGATTTGCGCTCTCAGGTTTTTGATTATTTCTGTATTCATAGTATGGAATTTAATTGGTTTGTTACAATTCGATGATGCTTTCTTCCAGAATTGTCAGGTTCTCCAGCCCTGAATCATGTAAAACGTATGAGTTTTCCGGACCAACTGCTCCGGTTCCGGGAATAACAAATTTGGGTTCTAGTGCAAACACATGGCCTGTTTGTAAAACATCACGTGACCTGGGAGCCAATACAGGCGATTCATTTATCTGAATGCCAATGCCATGACCCACAAAGCCGGCTTGCTGACTATAACCCATGAAATACTTTTCAAGATTATTCTTTTTTACTTTTTCAAGTGCATGATGATAAAGGTCAGATGCAGCAACACCGGGTTTTGCAATAGCTTCAGTTTCTCTGATGATTTCTATGGCAACATGATGAGCTTTGTATGCCAGTTCGCTGACTTTTCCGCGGGAGTAAATTCTGCTCATATCGGAGATGTAACCAGTGAATGTGCCACCCATATCTACCATAATAGCATGTCCTTCTGATATGATTGTGCCATCAGGACCAATCGGCATTGATTTGTGAGTGCCGCTTCCACCCATTGCAAAATCGTACGGCGATGGATTATCGGCATTATCTCCGGTGATGACACTGCCCATGAAAAGCTCCATGGATTGCCCGAAAACCCTGAACTGACCGGTAGCACCTTTTTGACGGAACATGCGCTCTATCTCGATAGAAAATTCAAGATCGGTCATGCCCTGACGATACAAAGCCGGAATAGCAGCATAACATTCAGCATGCAGTCTGCCTGAGTGACGTAATAACCCAATTTCATATTCAGATTTAATTGTTCTGAGCTTACGAATTGTTGCCGTAGCGTTCAGCATTTTTTTTGGGTGAAAAATCGACTCCAATCTTATAACATCATTGTATGATAACTCATCGAGCTCAATCATCAGATTTTCAGGCATGTTAACAGATAGCTCTGCAAGTATTTCAGTAATCTGTTCCGGTTTACGGATATAAAAAACATTATCGCCCTGAATTCCTGCAGGTCTTTTTACAAACAGATAAGGATTACCTTCCTGCGAGAAATAGCAATAACCATTGAAAATCCTGTCGGTCAGATAAAAGAGGTTTACATTGACAGATACAAGACAACCATCAGCATGATTGTTTTGCATTTCTTTTTGAAGTTTTTTCCAGCGATTGCTGAGTTCTGCAGAGATATCGGGATTAGTCATGAATAAATTCGGTAAGAGTTAATTAATGACCACAAAATTATAAAAAAAACCGACACCCCTGAGGGCATCGGTTATCATTGATTTTGAATTACTGAAAATGAATGATATCCCTTTCAGTTATTCTGATATTACTTCGAAAGCAACTTCTACGTTTACTTCTTTGTGAAGTTTGAGAGTGGCTGTGTATGAACCAATTTCTTTTACAGGCTCTTTCAGAGCAATAACCCTGCGGTCAACGTTGAAGCCGGCTTTTTCAAATGCTTCTGCAATTTGGATTGGACCAACTGCACCAAAGATTTTTCCGGTAGTGCTTGTTTTTGCTCCCACTGTTAATGTGATATCCTTCACTTTTTCAGCCAGCTCCAAAGCTTCATTTTTGATTCTCTCCAGTTTGTGTGCACGCTGTTTCAAATCTTCAGCAAGCATTTTTTTAGCTGATACAGTTGCCAGAACAGCTTTTTTCTGAGGAATCAGGTAATTGCGGCCATAACCATCTTTTACCTTAACAATATCTCCTTTGTAACCTAAGTTGATTACGTCTTCTTTCAATATAATTTCCATAAACTTTTCCTCCTCGCTAATTATTTCAACAAATCAGTTACATATGGAAGCAAAGCCAGGTGACGGGCTCTCTTCACGGCCTGAGCAACCTGACGCTGGTATTTCAGTGAAGTACCGGTCAGACGACGAGGCAGAATTTTTCCTTGCTCGTTCAGGAATTTCTTCAGGAACTCAGGATCTTTGTAGTCGATGTATTTGATACCGCTTCTTTTAAAACGGCAGTATTTTTTCTTTTTAACATCCACGGTTGGTGGGGTTAAATATCTGATATCTCCTTGATTTGCAGCCATGTTTTAGTTCTCCTTTACTGTTTCTTTAGATTTTAAACCTTTTCTTTTCTCAGCATACTCGTACGCGTATTTGTCCAGACGGAAAGTCAGGAAGCGAAGCACTCGCTCATCACGACGATAAGTAGTTTCCAGAGTATCTACCATGGTAGGCTCTGCATCGAACTGCAACAGGGTGTAAAAACCTGTGGATTTTTTCTGAATTGGGTAGGCGAGTTTACGCAGACCCCAGTTTTCCTCGTTGGTGATAGTCGCACCACTATCTGTGAGGATTTTCTTGAATTTTTCAACCGCTTCCTTCATCTGTGCGTCAGACAAAACGGGAGTTAAAATGAAAACGGTTTCATAATGATTTAACATACTGTTTACTAACTTTTTAAAAAATGTTTATAATTATTTTTTGCATAAAGCGGCTGCAAAGATAGAAATAATTATTTGATTAACAATAGTATCGCTTTAAAAATATGGCTTCTAAGAGCTTAAAGATATCTCATTCTGACATGGACTTTCAGTTCATCGCCTTTTTTCAATTCAAACGAGAATCTGTCGAAATGTGGCCTGGATATGCCCCTTGATTCAAAGTTTCCGAATCCAAACCCTTCCGTAGGAACTCCCAGGAAGTTGAAATGCATTTTCCCATCCATGTTTTCGTCATCTAAAACCGTAACTCCGTAGATGCCGGGTGTTAAACGTATTTGAAAATTCATTTTATGATGTCTGATCCATTCCTTTTTAGAATAGCAATTCTCCCAAAACGGCTTTTCTAATCTAAACGCTTGGTTGTCGGTGAAAATGGCGACACAAACTTGGCCGTCATGGTTTCTGAAACCTGATATTTCCAGATTGATGATTTGACTTCCGGCATGATTCCAAATCAAGAGTAATAATGTCAAGATCCATATTTTGATGAATAGTCTCATTGCTCCAGTGCATTGGGTGTAAACCTGTTTTCGGGCATTGATGAGCCTAACTGAAACCGGTCAACTGTCATGATGGTTTTGCGGCCATTGAGCATGTTTTCCATTTCCATCCGGTGAGCGAAGTATCTGCCGTTCGACAGTTTTTTATAATCGCTGATGGTTTGAATTCGGTGTAATTTGCCGCTTAAATCGTAGTATTCAATGCGATAGCAAAGGTGGTTTTCAGTGTCGAAGTAACTGATTTTTTTGCTGATATTGTTTTCTTTTGCAATTTGATCGTTGACGGGGATTGATTCAATTTTGCGAACTCTTTTCTCCGAAAGATTCTCTGTGCCCAAATCTTTATATTGATATTCATCTATATTGGGTTTAGCCATATCAGCATTCGTAAACTCTGACCCCATGAAGTTCTTGGATTTATCGGAGCTTACAATCCGCCTGACCCGCCTGAACGCAGGCATGTAAATCCACATATTGTCTTCCTTTTTGTCGTAGTCATGCACAAGTAATGCGGTGCCTTTTACATCGGCGGGCGACTGAAAAACGGTAAGCATTTTACTGCAATCACCAAAGCGGCGCGATGCAGTACTGATTTGTCGTACACGCTCATTGCCTCTGCCATCCTGTATGCGGATGGTTGAAGTCATTTCCATATCGCCGGTTTCAACGGCATTCATCGATTTTTGTACAATTTCGCGGGCAGTTTGCGTGAATGCCGGAAATACTATCAATACCATTAGCATGGTTAGAATTGTTTGTTTCATTGTTTTGTGTGTTTATAATTTGTTTGTAAAAATGATGGTTTGAAAATCATACAGATGGCAGGAATCAATACAAGTGCGCTGATCAGACAAAAGAAGAGCGACAAGATGATAAGCATTGCAAATGAGCGTATAAAGGGGAAGGCCGAGATGAATAACACCGAAAAACCGAGCATAACAGAGAAAGCATTGATGCTGATTCCTCTGCCTACTCCCGTAATGGCTTTGCTGATGGCCGTGGCTGTATCGTCGTGTTGCAGCATTTCCCGCCGAATACGCCAGAACAAATGAATGCTGAAATCAACACCGAGTCCTATCGAAATTGATGATAGCAAAGCAGTTATGATATTCAGTTCGATGCCCACCCAGCCCATGATGCCAAAGGTGCTGAAAACGGCAAAAACCAACGGAATACTCCCGGTAAGTCCTGCGCCAATATGTTTGAAGATAATGCCAAGCAAGACCAAAATGGCCAGCAAAGCAATCAGCAGCGAATAAATCTGCCCTGTTTTTACTGATTCACTTATTTCTTTGTCGATCAGACTCATACCTCCAATAATCACCGGAAAGTCGGCTGATGATGTTTCTTTTCGGATGTGGTCTAATACATCGTTCGATTCATTCAGACTACACGCATGGTATTGCAGCAAAAGTAAACTGTGCTGATAATCGAAACTCAGAAACTGTTCAAAATCGCTGATATCAGCACTCATGGCATAAAGCTCAAGATACTGCGCTATAGCATCGCTTCCATCAGGTATTTTGTCGTAACCGGGGTCGTCAGGGTCGTTCATCGCCATACTCATGGTACGAATCATGGTGGCCAGTGATGTTGTGCTGCCAATCAGCGGGTGCGATTTCAGGTTTTCGCTTATAGAGTCGATAAACTGCAGCAGCTCAGGATTGGTGGCTTCGCCCGAAAACATGATGCTAATTTGCTTGCTGCCACCGAAATGCGTATCAGCGATATGAATCGCCTTGTTAAATGCGTGATTCTCAGGCAAGACTTTGTTCGAGTCAGGTGCCACTTTCATGAAGAAAATACCACTTCCGGCGATGATAAGAAATGCTGCAAAGAAAATCACAACCGATTTAGGATGTTGCGTGCTAAATCTGCCAGCTTTTTCAAGCCAATGGTAATAAAATCCTGTGTTATGCATTTTTGCCACTTTTTGTTTCGATAGTTTTGGGAATAGCGATAACACAGCAGGAAGAAAAGTGATACTCAGCAACAGGGCAAATGCAATGGCAATAGATGCTACCACGCCCATTTGGCGGGCCGGAAGCAACAGGTGTGCAACCAATCCGAGTACCCCGGCCATGGTGGTGAGTCCGCATAAAATAACCGGCTTGCGAAGGTTGTTAAGCAAGGTTTGAATTACTTTCGGGTGACTGGTACGCGGGTGTAGGGCATGTATTTCCTGATATCCGGCGATAAAGTGAATCCCGTGATTGTTGGCGATGGCAATCATCATGATTGGAATGAGTATGCCTATCAGACTCAGTTCCCAGCCAAAAACAGGAATCAATGCCAGGGCGATAACCATGGAAATCAGCACGATAGAGAAGGGGAGAAGCACTAATCGGATATCACGGAATGAAATCCACAGTAATAGTAACATGATGATTAGTCCGATAGGTAAGAGCATCATGATATCACGACTAATCTTTTGGTTGGCCTCGGCACGCAACACCGGTTGTCCGGTCAGGTAAACCTTTTCAGTGCCGGGGTATTCCTTAATAATATTATATACAGAGTTAATCAGAGATTCATCATCCGCCTCATTTTCACGTGTAAGTACCATGAGCGCATATTCGAAATCTTCAGAGATAATCATTCCGTAAGCCAAATCATTGTCTTTGATTCTTTTACGCAGCATTTCCTTTTCCTCAATGGATTCAGGCAGATATTCAACGAGTGGATTGACGATCATCATGCCATCATCAGAAATGATGTTTTTAAGCTGAAAGACCGAGTAAACCCGGCTGATCATCTTATTGTCGCCCAAAGCTTCACTGATGGATTTCATCCTTTGCAAAGTAGTTGCTTCAAGCACATCTGCCGACTCAAAAACCAGCAGCAAGACTTCATCATTGCTGAATTGCTCAGCGATTATCTTATTATTAATTTTGGCTTCCATCGTTTCGGGCATGTACGTTTCCAAATCGGGATTGATGCTGATGCGACTAAGCGGGACAAGGGTGCTTAGTAAAATCAGCAGGGAAGCAAGGATGATTTGCCGGTTATACCGGATAACGAAAAGATTCTTCTTGATCATATTATTGTTTTTCAGAAGTTTACTTTGATGCCTGCAAACAGACCATTCATAATGTTGGAAGCATAATCAAACAGACTCTTATTTTCGCCAAGCATATAATTGGCACCGATCGAGATTTGCATTCCATCAAAAGGTAAGTATTTTATGGCGGGCCTGATAAGCCATTCGTTGGAAGTGAAATTATGGTATGCAGTACATTCAATATTCCATGTTTCGTATGCAAAGTTGCCTGACATTGTTAACGATACAGCGTGATTTAATTTCTCCTGCTGATGAAATATCTTTTGGTTGAACAGCCTGTTTTCGTACATTATCATTGCATTGGCGTATTGCATCTGAGCCAGCGGATTAAGCGGGTCTGAAAGCACAGGAACTGTAAGTGCAGTAAATCCGGGCACATATTTACCAATATATTGTGCGATCATAGTTACGCCTGATACAGTCTTTTCCACTGCACCCACATAACTCCAGTCGGATAATGGGATATGCATTTTATCTTCAGGGTTCTCTGTGATGTTTCTTGCCATTTCCATTCTGAAAATCTGTCCTTTGAGCGGAATGGCAATATCTGCTCCCCAGCTTGTTTTCAGGTAACTCTCTGCCGCATTGTTGATGAGAGGGAATCCGCCCGACCAGTCAATTTCCTGTACTGCAAAGCCATGAAACACATCAAACCCACGAAACCATGACACGGAGGCATCAGCATAACCGGTGTTTAAGTTCAACTTAGCAGCTAATGTGCTATTTTCTAATAACTTTTCAGGATGTATCGCTTCGTTGAAAACTACATTATCTCCCAAATCAAACCAATCATAATGATAAACTGATGATTTGTAAAAGGGTATTCCAATCAGCTCTATTTCAACATTGGATAGTGGTCTGATTTTGCTCCGAAGCATGAGGTTCGACATCAATTGGTCGTTCGGGTCTTCGCTTAGAATGAAATAGTTTTTTGGACTAAGATTATCCGTTGGATTGAAACCATCAGTTTTCCCCCAGCTAACTATCTGGTAGCCTGCAGTTAAATCGAAATGTTTGGTGTTGAGTCTGGCATATAACTCTTTGGGTTCAATTTGCCAATACTCACTCCCGTTCGAAATTCCGCTTCTTAACCGAATATCTGCTCTGAGTGTTGCCGGACCTGTATTGGTTCTCAGCAGCAAAGCTATTTCAGCAAAAGTATGACTTAGCTCTTTGCTGTCAGAGTTCAGGAACGCAGAAGTTTTTGAATATCCATTTATATTCACTACTGATGACTTGTTGTCTTCATTTGAACCCGATGATTGTAAAGATTCATCGAATAATTGGGCGTGCAGCATACCCGTGAATAATAGAAGTAGAAGCAAGGTGGAAGTTTTCATTGCGCTGATTTTTTGGGATTTCATTGCAATGTTAGGAAGTAAAAAGTGCTAAAAGGTCATGGTTTTAAAAGTAGGACAAATAATTAGCAGCAAGCGGGAGGCGGTATACGGCGGTTGTGAATTGAGCGACCTCAGGGTACAAGCAGGCGAAGCTTGCGGTAAGTAACCTGCAGTCGCGAAATCACATGCGCTGTAACAAGCAGTAAGCTGTTAGTTTTGGGTGAATTGTTTTGGGGTCATGCCGGTTTCTTTTTTGAATACGGCGAAAAAGACTGATTTACTGGAGAAACCGCAATCGTAACCAATGGCTTCAATGGAATATTTGTTGTCGGGGTCGGCAAGCATTTTCTTTACAGCTTCAACGCGATATCCGTTTACAAACTGAAAAAAGTTTTTACCCAGACTTGTGTTCAATACTTCAGTGATCTGATATTTTGGGACTTTGATTGCCTGAGCCAGGGTTTCCATGTTTAGGTCGGGATTCAGGTAAGCTCTTTCTTTTTCGAGGTATTGAATGATTTTAGCGCTTATTTTCTTCTTTTGAACTTCAGTAAGATGCGAGTTTATATACGCTTTCTTTTTGATTTGGGTGATATAGCGGGTTTTTAATTCCTGTTGCATGAGTCCGTAAAAACTCAGCATAAAAACCAGTAACAGCAATGTTGCATAATTGTAAATATGCGGGATCTCCGCTTCAGAATTGCCAATGATTACTATCAGCGAAATGCCAAGTGCTGCCACGCAATACACGAAATAGAAAATGGCAAGGGTAAGTAACCAGCCAAGGTTTTCGTTCTTTTCGATATTCGAATGCTCATCCTTCAGTAACATTCTGTGGCGGTGTACCAAAATCAGTGTCAGTGGATTATAGATTACCCACGAAAGAATATTGGCTGCAGAGAATGCCATGCGAAACCAAAAACTATCGTCGTGTTGAAAAAAACTGTGCGGATTAAAAGGCTCTTTGATGATATATGCAAGGCTTTCAAACACAACAAATGGAAGCAGATGTAATAAGTGAAGCCATTTTAATCTGAATTCACTTCTTGTAAGTGAGCTGACATAAATAAACAATGCAGGATTGAAGAGTAAAAAGGAGCTTGATAATAATGGTTCTCCATAGATTGAATGATCTAATCCACAAGTGAGAAATTCAATAGCCAGTAAGGTCAGCCAGCCGGATAAAATCCTATCGGGCAACGAATTGTTCTTTTTGGTGAACATCAACAGGGCAGCAAAAAGACTTTGAGTGAAACCTATCCAGACTAAAGTGTTCATGTTTACTTCTTTGATTCACAAATATATGTTATTCTTTCTTCTGATTATCGTTGTAGCATTAAAATACTTGCCATTTGGGCATATAATGTCACACATTGCTAAAGTTCTGTCCTATCTGAATGAAAATGTCTCTTTTATCCTACTGATTTTACCAATTAGTCCTTAAAAACAGGGGCTTTTTTAAGTCAAAATCCATTTTTGCGCTCAGCACGTTTCAAATTTGCGCTCAGTATTTTTCAAATTTTCGCCTAGTACTTTTCAAATTTATACTGAGCGCAAATCCGAAAAGTGCTGAGCGTAAATTTAAAAAGTACCAAGCATAAAACTGGAAAGTGCCGAACCTAAAAATGATAAATACAAAGTTAGGATCTCAATTTTCACTTGAAAATGGCCTCATTTAGCAGGACTATTTGATACAATTCATCCTTGAAATTACAGCATATATAAGTTCATAGCTAAATCAGACAATCTACACTTACACCGATATCTCAATCTAAACATCTTTGAAACATTAAGTTATTATGCATCTTAGACTTAATCATACGTGCTTCACAAAAGCTCATTTTGCAAAGTTTAACATATGAAAATATGTACATATGTTGTGATGATGAGAAAATAGATATACTTTTGCAGCGTCAATCAGACATATTTAATAAGTAAATACTAAGAATAAAAATATATGGAAAAAATTGTGATTGTTGGAGGCGTGGCAGCGGGTGCAACAGCAGCTGCTAAAGTGCGTCGGTTGTCGCCTGATGCTCATATTACCTTACTTGAAGCCGGACCGGATATTTCGTTTGCTAATTGTGGCTTGCCTTATTATATCGGAGGTGATATCAAAAGCCGTTCGAAGCTTATCCTGCAAAGTCCGGAAAGTTTCAACGAGCAGTATAAGGTTGATGTACATACACATACCATGGTTACGGCCATCAATCGTGAGGCAAAAAAGATAACTGCCATGGATGTAAGAAGTGGTGACCAGTTTGGTTTCGATTACGATAAACTGATTCTGGCTCAGGGAGGAAGGCCGATTCATCCAGATTTGCCGGGTGCTGATTCAGAGCATGTTTTTTCGCTTTGGACACTCGAAGATATGGATAATATTGCCCGTTTCCTCGAAGATGAAGAGCCGCAGGATGCTGTGGTTGTGGGAGGCGGCTTTATTGGTCTCGAAATGGTAGAAGCTCTTGTTAAAAGAGGTTTGAACGTTCATGTAGTTGAAATGATGCCTCATGTGATGTCGCTGATGGAACCCGAAACAGCTGGATTTATTCAGGAAGAAATGCAATCCTACGGTGTTAATATCCACACCGGAAAAGGTGTTACTGCCATCTATCCCAATTCGGTAAAACTAAGTGATGGTTCTGTTCTCAAAGCAGATATGGTGCTGATGTCGATTGGCGTTCGTCCCACATTGCAACTTGCCAAAGATGCCGGTCTCGCGATAGGAGATGCGGGTGGTTTGCTGGTGAATGAATATATGCAGACTTCAGACCCAAACATATATGCTGCAGGTGATATGGTGGAGATTGAGCACCGTGTATTGGGTAAGAAAGTGCGTATTCCATTGGCAGGACCCGCCAATCGTCAGGGACGTATTGCTGCTGAGAATGCACTGGGTGGAAAGCATGCTTACAAAGGTGCAATGGGCACTTCGGTGGTCCGTGTGTTCGAAGCGGTTGCCGGAATAACCGGTTTGTCGCTCAAACAGGCACTGGCAGCAGGAATTCCTGCTCAGGCTGTGGTGGTACATAAGGAACATCATACAGCTTATTATCCCGGTGCAGAGAATGTTACTGTAATGTTGGTTTATCATGCCGAAACAGGGGCCATTCTTGGCGGACAAACTGCAGGTTTTAAAGGTGCTGATAAACGTTTGGATGTAATAGCTACGGCTGTGGCAGCGGGATTGACTATCCACGATATTGCTGATGTGGATTTTGCCTATTCGCCTCCCATCGGAACAGCTAACGATGCGGTGAATATGGCTGCTTATACAGCCGAAAATCGTAAAAGTAGTTATAGTGCTTCGGTTACCGTAACCGAACTCGATGCTTTGATCAATGAAATCAGTCCGGTTGTGATTGATGTGCGGGATGTTTTTGCCTTCCAAAAATCGAATATACAGGGTTCGTACAATGTGCCTCTCGAAGCATTGCCCGAACAGTTAAGTGCCATACCCAAACATCTTTCGGTATTGGTGTATGACGAAACAGGAAAGAAAGGCCACCAGGCATTGCGTATGCTGAAAGGTGCGGGAGTTGACAAGGTATTTAACATCTCTGGCGGACATATTTCATTGCAACGTCATGCCCGTGCTGTTGGTTTCGATACTATCAAGGTTGATTTACTTCCAATACAGGAAAAATCGCTGAAAGAAGATCATACTCAGGAAGAAGAAAGTGCCCCGGCACAGCCTGTTGCGGCAAGTGAAGGACCACTGATTGTGGATGTGCGTACTCCGGGCGAATTCCGCGGAGGTGCTTATCCCGGCGCAATAAACATTCAGCTCGATGAATTACAAATGCGTGTTGCAGAACTGGGAAGTAAAGATCGTGATATCACGCTTTATTGTGCTTCAGGTGCTCGTTCGGCTTATGCTCAACGCATGCTCTCACAAATGGGCTTCAGCAATGTGAAAAACGGCGGCGGTTTAATGCATATGATGATGAGGAAGTAAAAAATTGCATCATGAAGAAGGTACTGATTCTGGGAGGTGGCTTTGCCGGTATTGAGGCGGCCATCGCCCTGCAAAAAAGCAAGTTGTTTGATGTAACATTGGTTTCAGAGAGAGATTATCTTTATCTGTATCCTATTTCCATTTGGATTCCAACGGATGAGATTAGTTTTGAAAATGTTAAGCTCCCCATTGCTGATATTCAGAAAAAGTATCCTTTTAAACTTATGAAGGATAGAGTGGTCTCGATAAATTCTGCTCAAAATAAAGTGTTGATGCAGGATGGGGAGCATACCTACGACTATCTGATAGTGGCTTTGGGAGCTGATAAGTTGAAACCAAAGGGTGTTGATAATACTTTTTCCATTTGCGGGGCTCCCGAGGGAAATCTTACTTTCCGCGATCGCTTTCAGGAGTTGGTAAAACAGGGTAAAGGAAAGATTGCCATCGGCTTCGGAGGTAATCCTGCTGATAAATCGGCTGTGCGGGGTGGACCAGCTTTCGAGCTCATCTTCAATATTCATAATTATTTGAAAAAGAAGAGAATTCGAGACCAGTTTGAACTTACCTTCTTTGCTCCCATGGAAGAGCCGGGTGCGCGCATGGGCAAAAAAGCGATGAAAATGGTACGTAGCATGTTCATGAAGCAGAATATAGAAACCCGTTTTGGAAAGAAAATCACCGGTTTCGATGATAAGGGTGTTTCTTTCGAAGATGGATCTTATCTGGCATCTGACCTCACGATGTTTATTGCAGCAGGTACTGGTCCGGCTGTGTTCAAAGATTCAGGATTGCCATTATCACCTGCAGGCTTCATTGCTATCGACGATTATTGCAGGGTAAAAGGTTCCGATAATGTTTTTGCCATTGGTGATTCAGCAGCGCTCGAAGGGCCTGATTTTGTTGCAAAACAAGGACATCTGGCTGAAATCATGGGGCGTAATGCAGCGCACAATCTCATTCAACTTGAAAATGGTGGCAAAGAATTCAAAGGGTATCAGGAGCACATCAGCATATTGTGTGTGATGGATACAGGGAATGGAGCTGCCTATGTGTATCGCGACCGGAAAAAAGAAATCATGATTCCCATGCCAATTGTAGGTCATTGGATGAAAAAAACCTGGGGATATTATAGCAAGTGGAGTAAGAGGGGGTTGATTCCGAGGATGGTGTGAGACATATCAGCTAAACTTGTTAAGCAACAGCCTGATTGGAATCACCTTAATCTCATTTCACTTCGAACCTCCTCCTCACAACATTCCCTGCTTCATCCTGAATCAGTAACAAATGTTTCCCTGCGGTCAGACTGAGTTCGAGTTTGTGGGTGCCGCGGGTGCTGCCGAGGTATTCGCCGTTCATGTGCCAGAAAAGGGTAGTGGCGGGGTTGCGGTGTACTGCTTCGAATACTACCATGCCGGGCTCATTTTCGCTGCCCGAGGGTACGTAAACGGCGGTGTTATTGTCGGGTACAAGAATATCCATCACATTTTCGACAGGCGATTCGCAGTCGGGCATCACCGGTGGCAGTAAATGGTACCCGGGATGATGTTGCCGGTAGTAATACTCCATGGATGGCGGAAGTACAAACCACGATTGTTCCTGCATTAATGAAACAGGAAAACAACTGCTGTTCACACGCCAGCTGCGGGTTGCATCAAGCATCACAGAACGGTGATAAGGACACTGATCAGCTTTTTGGCCGTTTACCGGAACCCATCGTGCCTCCTTGTCGCAATGTTGTCCTGCCCTGAAACCGCTTTGAACGCAAATATCTATCTTTTCCATATCCTGCGTGGGACGATCAAACCAGCGATTGCTGCCAATACACTTGAAGATTTCGAACATCACGGGTGCGGCATGGGTGACGCCGGTTAAGCCCGGGCGACCTTCACCGCTGGCATTGCCCACCCATACTCCCACGGTATAGTCGGGCGTTACTCCCACCGACCAGGCATCGCGCGAGCCAATGCTGGTGCCTGTTTTCCATGCTATTTTGCGGGTCGAGGCGAAATGTTCCCAACCCATTTCCAACGAGGGGCGGTTCACTTGTGTGAGTGCTTCGAGGGTAAACCACAAAGCACCCAGATTTAACACAGGTTGCACTTTTTTGTTGTTTTGCTTGTCTCTGATTATGCTGAAATGATTGAAGTTTTCAGTTCTGTTTTCTCGATCATCTCGGAAATAAAGTACCTTCCTTCCGATACCGGCATAGGCTGCCGTCGTTTCAAGCAGGTTTACTTCGGCACCTCCAAGTATGAGTGATAATCCGTAGTGGTCGGCCGACCTGTTGATTGTTGTAAAGCCGCAATTCAACAATATCTCCCTGAACTTCTCTACACTGTATTCGTGTAATTGCCTTACTGCCGGAATATTAAGCGAACGTGCCAGTGCCACATCAGCAGGAACTGCGCCCATGAAGTTTTTCTCAAAGTTCTCAGGACGATAGGAACCATATCTTGTAGGTATGTCGGCTACCAAAGCGTTGGGCAACAGACTGCCTTCCTGCAACATAGCTGCATATAGAAATGGTTTCAGAATACTGCCTGAACTGCGTGAGGCGGTTACATGATCCACAAAAGCAGCATTATCGATGCCCTGGAATTCCGTGTTTCCTACCCATGCAAGGATGTCACCGCTTTGGGTGTCCATCACTACAATGGCCATGTTGTGGATGTAGTTGCCTGCGTAAATTCGTATGTATTGCTGCGCTGTTTGAACTGCAAATTGCTGCATCGGCCTTTGAAGCGTTGTTCTCAGTTTTTGTCCCTGATAGCCCTGAAGTATCAAATGTTGCAAAAGATGGGGAGCCAAACGGGGGAGTGGGTATGGTGTTCCCGGCACGGGTTCTTCCTGTGCAAGTTGACAGGTTATTTCGTCGATGATGCCCTTTTTGTACAGTTTGCTTAGCAGGCGATTTCTCTTTTTTACGAATTGCTCCTGATTACGACCCGGAAAAATGATGGCCGGTGCATTCGGAAGTACAGCCAGTGATGCCGATTCGCCCCACGAAAGTTGTGATGCCGGCCGACCGTAATACCGCCACGCAGCAGCTTCGAGTCCGACCACATTACCACCAAAAGGGGCATGCGAAACGTACATCCGCAGTATTTCATCTTTGCTGTATCGCAGTTCGAGCCGCAAGGCAAGCACCATCTCATAAAGTTTTACCAGGATATTTCTTTGCTGATTGTTTTTGCTTAACCTGATAAGCTGCATAGAAATTGTACTGCCACCGCTGATGATTTTGCGGTTTTTGATGTTTTGCGTGGTTGCCCTGAACAAAGAAACAGGATTTATTCCCGGGTGCCGGAAGAAGTATTCATCTTCAAACATCCTGATACATTCTCTGAACCTGTATGGCACCGTGTCGGATATTGGGAAACGCCATTGATGATCGGGTGCAATGTGTGCCGCGAGCAAAGTTCCTTTTTCATCTTCGAGGATGGTGCTGTAGCCTGAAGTGAAAAGCTTCGAAGGCAGCGAAAAGGCGAACCAAATGAGAAAAAGCAGACTGATAATCAGCAGCCAGAAACGAGGCAAAGGAAAGACCAACCGGTGCTTAATACACCAGCCGGTAATTCTTCGTCCTGTCTTTTTAAATACTGCTTTCAAAAAAAATTACTTTACAACTTCCACCCATCTTCCCGGTGTTAAAGCCCTGATACTTCGATCGTACATAGCTTCACATTCAACCGATGGATGGTAGAATTTTCCGGGATAGGCAGCCTGCAGCAATACTGTGAAGGTCTTCGATTTTCCTCTTTCGAGGTTAAAATACAACAAAACCCTGTCGTCCCGAATATCTTCATAATCAGCCTCATCGATATCGGGATAAGTGGCTCTTACTTCATCCATGCGGGCATTCAGAATCTCCCAGCCCGAAGGGAACATCTGCGTAAGTGCCAGATTCTCGTACGACATGCGAACACCGGTGTGTTGCACAGTAACCAATGCCCTGAACTGAGTGCCTTGCTTCAGTTTAACGGGATCGATGCTTTTGCCTGTCATATCCACGTATTCAACTTTCAAAATCAGATTTTCAGCAATATTGTCCTGATTACCAATGAGCGGAATGCCCGTGGTCTGAACCTGCACAAATATCTTTGAAGCACTGTTATTTCGAATGCTGACTTTACTATTGCCATCCATCGTTATATCGTGCCGCGACATCATTTTCGGGGTGTTCACCGGAATTGCTTTGCCATTGATGGTGAGTTGTGCTTTCAGATTACCTTCAGGCTTTTCATTACCGGCAAACTTTGCCGCAGCCAACAACATGTAGGCACTGGTTTGCGTGCTCAGCCATTCGTTCGACGATAAAACGGAGGCTATGTCCTGCATCAGCGGTTTGGCCTGCTCATTTCTTCCCAAAAGCACTAATGTCTCCAAAATCAGTGCATTGTCGCGGTTGAAACTGCCAAAGGTATTGCCATAATGATCCAGTGGCGTTGCTCTTTGTTGCAACTGATGAACAATCTGCCATCCGATATCAGCCTTAGCTGTAAGGGCATAGGCAGCGGCTAGTCGCCACATCGCTGCCGGATCAATTTCGGCTGTTTCTCGCATCAGATTCATGGCACTTTGAGCTGGTTTTTTAGCTAAAGCGAGGGTGTAAAGCCTGTAGGCCTGTTCAAGATCGGTGCTGTAATTACGACGTGTCGGTCGCCAGTCGGTCGCCTCCCTCGTCTGATAAGCCACCCATTGATTCAGCATATCTGCCGGAAGTTTGTAGCCCTTCGATTGAGCTTCGAGCATGAAATGTCCGGCATAAGTAGTTCCCCAGGAACTAACCTGCATGCTCTGTCCGGGCCAGTAACTGAAACCTCCATTGGTGAGCTGATATTGCTTCAGGCGATCCAGACAAGCTTTTACATTGGTTTCGGCAGCAGCTTTCTGCTCCTGTGTCATGTCGGTCAGATTTCCAAAAAACAACTGAGGAAACGCTGCCGAAACAATTTGCTCAATACAACCATGCGGATATTGCAGCAAGTATTGCATTCGTTTTTCCAAACCGATGGGGTAGTAGGCTGATATCTCAACTGCTGCGCTGTTTGTGCCCGGGATGCCAATTGCTTTCAACTCATCATTCCATGTTTTTCCTGCTTCAATCTCATAAATGGCTGAAGTGGTTACAGGCGGATTGGGATACCTTATTTTCAGGTCAGTCTCAGAAGTTGAATTCAGATTTCCTGAGCTGGCAACGATGTTGATTTTACCTTCACCAACCAGGTTCCTGACTTTCATCCGGAAGAAGACCATCTTCTCTCCCGGTTTGTCAAACTGAACGGTTTGTGTTGCCTGACCACTGATTTCGAACTCTTTACTGATATTCATCCTCACAGTAACATTCCGGACATTCTTGTCCATCGCGAACACGGTCACCGGAATTTCAATTTCTTCGGTCGGACTCACCACGCGCGGAATCGTTGGCAGCACCATCAGCGATTGACGTACAGGAACAGCTTTTTCGGCAGAACCATAGGCTCCGTCTTGTCCGGCAATTACCATCACCCGCACCGAACCAACATAGTTGGGCATCTCAAAGTCGTGACTTGCAGTTGCTTTGGATCTGAGTTGGTGCGGACCGCTGAATATCACAACCGGCTTGAAACGGTTCGTATTTTCTTTTCCTTTACGATCGAAATACTGGTCGCCTCCTATCGCATACAAACCGGCCATTTTCCCGGTAAAGGCTCCTGCCACATATCTGTACAAGTCCCAGGTGCGTACTCCCAATGCTTCACGCGCATAAAAGGCCTTCCACGGATCGGGTGTGGCAAAGCGCGTGATATCAAGCAATCCTTCATCCACAATGGCGATGGTGTAGGTCATGGCCTTACCTGTCGATTCGTTGATTTTTACATTGAATTTTTGCTGTGGTTTGAGTTCTGATGCCATGCTTATCACGGGTTTCAGATGCGTGGCAGGGTCTTCCACATCGACCGACTGTACGCCGTACATCCTGATAGGTAAATCAGTTTTTCCGTCACTATGTGGCTGAATATAAGTTGCGTGAATGTAAATATTTGGTGCCATCTCCGCAGTAACATCAAAGCTGAAACCCGGTTTCTTCAGGTCGGGCTCCACCCAGAAATGTCTCAAAACCCTGGTGCCTGTTTCGATACTTATCAGCGCCCTTCCCTTGTGCGTTACAGGCAATTCCACCTGCACTTTTTCGCCAACCTTATAAGATGTTTTGGATGTGCGCAACATCAGCATTTCTGCTCCTCCCTGATTTTCGACCGATGCATTGCTCCACGAATCTTTGCCGCTGGTATAAAATACTGCCCCGGTACTGTGACCGCCATGCATATCGGTTATCTGGATCAGTTTTCTTCCCCACAGATTTTTGTCCAGACGCATCTGATAAATCGCTTTACCATCTTTGATGTTTATCTCGTCAGATTTAATCAGATTTGCATGTCGGTTGCTGACATAAGATGCCAGGTTTTCTTCCGCTGATTGTTCCCACCACCAGCGCCAATACACATTAAAGACTTCGATTTTTACCTTTCCGTTAAGCGGCTTTCCGGTTTCATTGACCAACGCCAGCGCTATCGGGTTAGCCTCATCAGATACCAGTGCTTTATTCCATCCTTTACCTTCCGGAATTTTTACTCCGACATATCTGTTGTAGGGCGAATACTGAAAAATAGCCCGGTCGGTACTGAAATCGCCACCACCTTCAAAAGCAGTGGTCCTCAGCTGCACAGCCATCATTCCCGGTGCATCGGTTTCGTAATTGAGGCGGGTACTTATTTGTCGTTTCCCTTCAGCATCGAGCGCTCCCTCGAACACCACAATCTCCTGCGAAGCTGCTGTTTTCAGTGGATCATCGAAAATGTATCCGTTAAATCCCGGAAAACTTGTTCGGGTAGCGGCCATCGTTGCTTCAATCTTCACCTCTCTTCCCGATGCAGGCGCACCATGCAGCCAGTGTACCTGCAGATTTCCTGTCATGGGTACATTCTTAAAGAAGATGCTCCCGGGATATGTCAGGTTAATTCTCAGTCGGTTAGGCTTTACCGTTTCTATTCTGATATTGCGTGTAAATGAAGTCGAACCAACAATGATTCGTACCCTCCAGTTGCCTGTTGGAGCATCGGGTGGCGTTTCGAGTTCGAAAGTGTAAAAGCCGTTAAGATGCTGTGTCCTAACCAGTCTTCGGGCTAAAAGTCCGTGAGGATTGAAAAATTCCAATACCACAGGATGATTTGCAGGAAGCGTTTTTTGCTTGTCTTCCAGGATAAAACCCAGATGAATTTTATCTCCTGGTCGCCACACACCACGTTCCCCGTAAATAAAACCTTTCATCCCTTTCGAAACAACCTCGCCCGAAACATCAAACATGCTGAGCGATAGCGACGAAGCATCATCTAGGCGTAAATATCCGCGTTGTTTATCTTTCGAAGCAATAACCACAAATGGCTTGTTACTGAGTTTAATGGTTGCAAATCCATCAGAATTCGTTGTTGCCCTGCCGATGCTTTGGTTCTGAAGGTTTCTGAAATCGAGTTGTACACCTGAAAACGGTTTTGTGTCGCGCAGATCGGTCACAACAACATGATATTCATTATCGCTGCCTGCCTTTGCAATAATACCAAGGTCGGAAGCTAACACATTACGTGCAACCCTTCGGGCATTACCCATGAAGTAGGATGGCTTGCAGGGATCATTTCTTTCAGTCCAGTTATATTCATCATAGTCGTAATAACCCACATAATCATCGTAGTAGCTCCAGTATGAACCCGGAGTATCAAAGCCGGAATCGTACTCCGGAAATGAAGGGACAAAGTTGTCGAAATTCTCATCATCATCACTTCCGCAGGGATAGAGCGATTGTTTTCTGCTGAAGTTGATTTCGACCCGGTAAATGGCCCCGGGCTCGGTTTGAACTAGTCGCGACAAATCCAGCGAGAAATTGTTCCAACGTGAATAATCAATTGGCTCTTCCGAAGTAAGTTGAATTTCTCCCTGATAAACAACCCTTCCAACGCGTTTTAACTCACTGCTTCCATCCAGTCGATTCACCTGAAGGAATTGCACAATATTATTTTCGAAGATGCGGATGATGCGCACATCGACTGCCGACAGACTTACTGCCCTGAAAGGAATGAAGATGCCTTTATTGTCGGGTACGATTACGCCTTCTCCAATAAATTCAACCTGAGGCTTTAAACTCAGAAAACGCAAATCATGCCTGTAATCTTTTCCCAGTGTTTTTTCTGCATAATTACGCAATCCTCCGAAAATGACGAGTTCAACATCTCCTGTAACTGATTCTGATGGAATGAGTTGTGCCTGATTGCCACGTATCAGCGTCTTAAATTCAGTGCCGCCCGATAGTCGGAATAGGCCATCTGTATCCTGTCTTTTGCTTAATGGATCTGAAAAATAAATGGTAACATTGGTTTTTGGCGCGCTTTCGGCTTTTACATGCATTATGGTGAATTCATTGACGCCGGGCATCTGAAAATTCAGGGCTCCATCAGTAGTTCCAACTTTCGAACCTTTGAGTGGAATCTCTACCGTGTATGCTTCTTTTCGTCGCTCAACACTATCCACGGTGAAACGGTGAATTCTGCCGTCCTGACTGTGATTCCAACTGATATTTTTGCCATTCAGACTTACAACCTGCTGGATAGCATTGCTGCTGGCAACATCAGCAGAGTAAACTACACCATGCACCTGTTGCCAGCGGGGGTTGTTTTCGCTGTGTGGATTAATTCCTTCAAATTCGACACGGATAAATTGCCGCATGATTTGAAACCGAAATGGTAATGTGCTTAACGCTTTCGGTACTTCAACAAATTGATTCAGTGCGAATTTAACATCGAATACCTGTCCGGGTTCAGGGAGTTTATCAGGACGAAAACGGATGGTTTGCTTGTCAACCCAAACTGCCTTTCCGGGAATCGATGGACTGAAACTGAATGGGTTTTTGGCAAGCTCACTGCCCGGCTCTGCATCCGCAATTTCCTGTACCAGCCGAACTTGTATGGGTGCAGCCGAAGAAATAACTCCGGAGGTGAACGAGATTACATGGGCTGCAAAGGCGGGGTCGGTAGGCAGCGGACTGTATCCCTTTTTGCACGACTGAAAAAGGCAAAGCGATATCACGACGGGTAGTAATCCCGCAAGCATGATGGATGTGATTCTTCTCATAATATCAGATAATTTTTATGTAAGTCAACCGGATAAAACGTAAACAATCAGCTAAATGATATCATCATTATTGTCGCCATGTTTTGGCAAGCAGCTTTTCGTAATTACAAAAAACTTCAGGTATCATTCCGGCATTAGTTGCCCTCACCGGATTAATGTCGATGCCCCCGCGGCGGGTGTACATGGCCGCAACCATCAGTTTTTCCGGCTTGAAAGTTTCAGCAAAACGACTAAAAATCATTTCTGCCACTTCTTCATGAAAGTGATTTTCTTTTCGGAACGAAACAAGGTATGCAACAACCGAAGGTAAGTCAATATTACACTTACTATCCATGCTGATATACAGGTCGCCCCAATCGGGCTGGTTTGTAACCGGACAATTAGAGCGCAACAAATCAGTTCTGAAAATGATATTTTGTGTTATGTCTGATACATTGAATTTCAATAAATCAGGAGATTCCGTAAATCGGGTTAATTCCAAGCTATCCAATTCATTCGCAGGAATTAAGCTGATTAAGTCAGGATAATTTTCAAATGCATTATTTGCTTCAGCGTGCATATCGAATAATCGAACCTGAATGTTGGTTTCCAGTAATTCTTCTAAATCTTTTTGGATTGTATTGCTAACATGTTCTATTGCCTCATCGGCATTGTTGCCACAGGGCTCCATGTTAAAAGAATTAAGATACAATTTGAGTGATTTGGATTCTACGAGAAACAGGCTTTCGGCCGGACAAATCATTTTCATGATACGAGAAACCGGTAAGCCACTGTTGGTGAGGAAAGAAACTTCATAAGCATTCCAAACATCCCATCCTGCAAAGGGAAGTTTGTCAGGGTTGATACCATATTTCAGTCGGTTCTCCTCTCTGGGGATTCTGAAAAGCAGCGATTTATCATAACGCCCGGGATAGGCCGTTTCCTTCCCGAGCGCCGATTCGTTAACTATTGCCATTGTTCTATTATATAGCTTTCGTTTTATTTTTGAGCCATGCAGCCTCTTCAGCATTCAGCTGTGGTGAAAGTTTTTCATACACCATGGCATGATAATCATTGAGCCATGCAATTTCTTCCTCTGTCATGATCGACATATCAATCAAATTGGTTTCGATAGGGAAAAGCGTCAAAGTCTCAAAATCATAGAAAGTTCCAAATTCTGTTTTGGCAAATTCTTTCACCACAATCAGATTTTCTATTCTGAAGCCATATTGCCCGTCGCGATACATGCCCGGCTCATTCGAAAGAATCATACCCGGCTCCAGTGTGGTTGGGTTTTCATCCATGCGAATGCTTTGCGGACCTTCATGCACATTCAGGAAGTGGCCAATTCCGTGACCTGTTCCATGCCCATAATTCATGGCTCTGTCCCACATCGCTTTACGTGCCAGAATGTCAATTTGAGAACCTCTGGTGTTTACAGGGAATCGTACCGTTGCAATGCCAATATGTCCTTTGAGCACGAGGGTGTAGTCGAGTTTCTGCTGCTCAGTTGGAACACCTGTGGCAATGGTTCTGGTAATATCAGTCGTGCCATAGAAATATTGTCCTCCCGAATCAATCAGAAGAATATTGTCAGGACCAACAGTATAATTACTATGTTCATCAACGCGGTAGTGATTGATAGCGCCATGGTCGGCAAATCCGGCAATGGTTCCAAAGCTTTCGCCATAGAAAAGCTCCTGCTGCGAACGAAGTTCTATAAGCTTTTCTGCGATATTCAGCTCAGAAACTTTACCTGCAGGGATATTTTCCTCCAACCACATGAAGAATTTGGTTAAAGCCACTCCATCACTGATCATGGCTTTTCTGATACCATTCAGTTCAACTTCGTTTTTGATGCTTTTGAGTTTGAAAACCGGCGACATGGCATTGATTTTCATACATTCTGCCGGAAGAGCATCATAAAGCGATTGGTTTAGTTTAGCGCCATCTACGAGAATGCGCAAAGCAGGAGAAAGAGATTTTAAATCATCATAAATATCGTTGTAATCCTTGCAAATCACTTTTTGATCTTCAAAATAAGCCTTAATATCATCGATGAGTTTTGCCGGATTAACATAGAAGGTAGCTTCATCGTTCGTAACAAGTGCAAACGCGATTACTACAGGGTTATAAGGAACATCCTTGCCACGGATGTTAAACAGCCAGGCAATATCATCGGTAGCTGTGACAATAAATACATCGGCAAACTGTTTTTTCATTGCATCCCGCAGGGAGCTCAATTTCTCAGCGCATGATTTTCCGGCATACTCTGTTCCGAGTACAAAGAATGTGTCGGTAGGCAATTCAGGACGGTCAGTCCATACTTCCTTCAATATATCACAATTTTCAACCAGAATATTGCTCATGCCCAGATCCTTTTTCAAAGAGCCATACAGATTCACCTGAAACATAAGTGGATTGATAGCCACTTTATCGCCTGCTTTTAACTGCGAACGAAGCCAGCTAACCATGTCGGGAGTTTCGGGCAAGCCCATTTTCATCAGATTGATGGTAGTGCCTTTCAAACACTCAGCTCCTTCGATGAAGTAACGTGAGTCAGTCCATAATCCTGCATCAGTCAGAGTAACGACAACAGTACCTGCCGAACCGGAAAAACCACTTATCCAAACACGTTCTTTCCAGTGCTCTGCTATATATTCACTTGCATGGGGGTCGGAACCGGGGATGATACAGGCATGGACACCTGATGCTTTCATTTGTTTACGTAATAATTCAAGTCTTTGGGGAATCGTTGTCATATGAAATACATTTAATATTAATAAGCGCAAACTTACTAAAAAGGATTGTATTTAACAGATTGTTTTTCGACTTTTTGTCTGATAAAGTGTATAAACTTTCAAAATTACCAACATGAATCAATATGACATCTTCAAAAAAAAATGCTAACTCTTTACAGTTCAAAATATATTACTTATATTTGCGCGCTCAAAAAGAGTGAAAATAAAATCATTTTTAATTAATCAATAGGAGGAAACAAGCAATAGCTAAACAATTAATTATCAGGCAAAGAAAAGCACCTGAACGTGAAATGCCTCATCGTATTAACGAGAAAATCAGAGGTCTTAAAGAGGTTCGTTTGGTGGGAGACAACGTCGAAACAGGAGTATATTCGTTCGACGAGGCCATGAAAATTGCAGACAATCTGGAACTTGACCTGGTTGAAATATCACCAACTGCAGTTCCCCCTGTATGCAAGATAATTGATTATCAGAAATTCCTTTATCATCAAAAGAAGCGTGAAAAGGAGAAAAAGGCCAATTCTGCTAAAGTTGTTATTAAAGAAATTAGATTTGGTCCTCAGACTGACGATCACGACTTCAATTTCAAACTGAAACATGCACAGGAGTTTCTGAAGGAAGGTTACAAGGTTAAAGCTTATGTGTTTTTCAAAGGAAGATCGATTCTTTTTAAAGATCAGGGTGAAACATTATTAGCCCGTTTTGCGCAAGAACTTGAAGATCTCGGAAAACCCGAACAGCTGCCACAGCTTGAAGGAAAAAGAATGATTATCACACTTTCGCCAAAGAAAAAGTAAAACTGAATGAGAATTCAGGATTTTTATCAATTATATATTTAAATATTTTACAAATGCCAAAAATGAAAACTAACTCCGGTGCCAAAAAGAGGTTCGCCCTTACCGGATCAGGAAAAGTAAAAAGGAAACATGCATTTAAAAGTCACATTCTGACTAAAAAAACCACCAAGCAGAAACGTAATCTGACTCAGACCGGTTTGGTTGCTAAAGTGGACGAGAAGAATGTAAAAGCGATGCTTTGCGTTTAATTTATCTTTCAAATCATTTTCCAAATTAAAAATCAGAGTGCACAGCTTTAAGATCTCTAAGAGGAGACGCTGACATTCACAAATCATTTTTATTATGCCAAGATCAGTAAATCACGTTGCTTCACGTAAAAGAAGAAAAAGAATTCTTAGCCTAACCAGAGGCTATTTCGGAGGTCGCCGTAATGTGTGGACCGTAGCAAAGAACACCTGGGAAAAAGGTTTGCAGTATGCATACCGCGACCGTAAAGTTAAAAAACGCAACTTCCGTGCATTGTGGATTCAACGTATCAATGCAGCTGCTCGTCTCGAAGGTTATTCTTACTCAAAACTGATGGGAGCACTCCATAAATCAGGTATTGAGATGAACCGCAAAGTACTTGCCGACCTCGCGATGAACCATCCGGAAGCATTTAGTGCAATTGTTCAGAAAGCAAAAAATGCATAGAACTTATTAAAAAGTGCCAGTGTGCCAATGTGCTTTTAGGCATGTTGGCACATTTTTTTTGTGATACATTAATATATTATTATGGGAAGAGCATTTGAATACAGAAAAGCCTCAAAGCTGAAACGATGGGGCAATATGGCCAGGGTTTTCACCAAACTGGGAAAACAAATTACCATAGCAGTGAAGGAAGGCGGTTCCGATCCGGAGACAAATCCTCGTTTGAGGGTGCTTGTTCAGCAGTCGAAAAAGGAAAACATGCCTAAAGAAAATGTTGAACGTGCCATCAAAAAGGCAACTTCGAAAGATGAAGCTGATTACAAAGAAATGGTATATGAAGGTTATGGTCCGAATGGTATCGCCATTGTTGTGGAAACAGCAACCGACAATCCAACGCGTACCGTTGCCAATATCCGCAGTTATTTTAATCGTTATGGTGGTTCGCTCGGGACTACCGGCTCACTTCAGTTTCTTTTCGATCATAAATGTGTTTTCAAAATCAGTCCGAAAGAAGGAGTTTCTTTGGATGATCTTGAATTGGAACTGATAGATTACGGTGTGGATGAGATAGGAGAGGATGAAGGCAATATTATCCTGTACGGAGAGTTTCAATCTTATTCATTGATTCAGAAATACCTCGAGGAAAATGGTTTCGAAATTCATTCTGCTGAATTTGAACGAATACCTAACGATATGAAAGAGCTGAATGAAGAGCAAAAGGCCCAGATTCAGAAATTACTCGATAAAATTGAAGAAGACGAAGACGTTCAAAACGTTTTTCACAACATGATAGAATAATAAGGAAACGGAGCATCATTGATGCTCCGTTCTTAGTAAATCATTGACTGTTTTTACCGGGTTAAATGTAATTACCGGTACTTCTACGAAAATACTGTTCCAGTCAGACATGGCACCGTTCCACAATCCCGGAAGTTCCAGTGCTTTCAACTCTTTACCATTTTTCGATTTTGATGAAATAAAGCCTGTGTTTTTATCCACAAATTGAGTTAAATCAAATTTTTCTCCCTGATAGTTTTTTACTCCACAAACCAGATCGACCGGGTTAAAGTGGGATGACGACATCATTTTTGCTTTCTCAACCGGATTCTTCAAATCTATCTGAGAGCTCTCGAGTATCTGCGGAGATACACTGCCATCCTGATTAACAGTGAGGAATGGTCCGCCTCCAGGTTCCCCGGTGTTTTTAACCATGCCACAAATCCTGATGGGTCGGTTAAGCATGCGGATAAGATATGATTTTAATTCAGCCTCAGTCATTGATTCGACTCCCTCCATGAAATTGTTAAGCACTTTTTCGCTAAACACAGCTATTTCGGATAAAAGTTCAGCCGGGATTGTTTCCTGATTGAGGACATTAAGGTAATCAAAGCATTTTTGTTGAACATCGATTAACATACCGGCTAATACCTTCTTATATACAATGGTAGGATTCTTCAAAGCGTCGGGTACTACATTGTCGATGTTCTTGATGAATATCACATCTGCATCCAGGTCATTCAGGTTTTCAATCAAAGCACCATGACCGCCCGGTCGGAAAACCAGTTTGTCATTTTCACGAAAAGGATTGTTGGATGAATCGGCCGCAATTGTGTCAGTTGAAGGTTTCTGCTCAGAAAAGGTGATTGAATAAGATGCTTCATATTCTTGTTCGAATTGTGCTATTGACTCAGAAAGATGGTTTTCAAACAAATCGCGGTGTTCGGTTGAAACGGTAAAATGGATATTCACTTGTTTTTGCCCGTTCATGGCATAAAGTGCACCTTCAGCAAGGTGTTCCTGGAAAGCGGTGCGTGCATTTTCATCATATTTATGAAAAAGCAGCAGTCCTTTTGGAAGTTGACCATAATTCAACCCCTTTTCAGTTAAGAGCATCTCAACTACTGTAGTCTTTTTGCCTGCAGCTATCAATGTTTCAATGTCGCTTCCTGTGCACTCAATACATTTACTGTTCAGTGCCTGATAAAATGCAAAGCGTTCAATCTCATCGAAAAACTGTTTCATTGAATTGCTTTCCAAACTATCAATACCCGCTTCAAGATACTCAAACAAGTCTTTGAACATCCTGCTCGCAGCACCCGATGCGGGAACAAATTTGAGGACTGACTTGTCATTGTTCAGGTAATTATACCATTTGTCGAGATATTCTTCCATGGCTTCAGGAGAAACCAGTTTTAAACCGTTCTCAGGTGTTACGGGTGCTTTGATAACTAAAGCTGGAAAACCCTTTTCGAACATTGCAAGCTGTTCCTGAACAGTTTTCTCTGAAATTCCTTTCTTTTTCAGTAATTCAAAATCTTGGTTGCTAAACATAGATCAATAGTTGGATGTTAAATTAATACCTGATGCAAAGATAAACCAATTCTTTCATTATTTTGACAGATAATATCAGACGGGATTAAACATTTATATAGCATGGATTTAAACACGTAACCCATTGAAACACTGTATTAAGTCAAATTATCCACCAAATATCGTCAGTTTTTCCACAACGAAAAAATGACAATCTGTTATATTTGCGCTCAGAATGTTACATTATTATTAAACTAATTGTTCAACCAATCTATCCATTTAAAATGAAGGTATTAAAGAACACCAGTATTTTTCCAAAAATGCTTCTGTCTCTGATTTGGATGTTAGTTGTCGCCATGACGGCAGCTGCGCAAACGAGAACAATCACAGGTACAGTTAAAGATTCTTCCGGAGAGGAAATTATTGCTGCAACCGTGTTGGTAAAAGGAACGACCACTGGAACAGTAACTGATTTAAACGGTTTTTACAGACTTGAAGTACCGGCAAGTGCCAGAATTCTGGTTTTTTCTTATGTTGGTATGCAAACCCAGGAAGTCACCATTACAGGTAATCGAATTGATGTAGTGCTACAGGACAATGCGCTGATTCTCGACGAAGTAGTAGCCATTGGTTATGGTACAGCCCGCAGAAGGGACATCACAGGTTCGGTTTCATCAGTGAGTGCAGCTGCTATCGCTGCCATTCCTGTTGCTTCGGCAGTTGAAGCAATTTCGGGTAAACTGGCCGGTGTGCAAATTACAACAACCGAGGGATCGCCCGATGCTGAGGTTAAAATTCGTGTGCGTGGTGGAGGTTCCATTACCGGTGATAATTCTCCTCTGTTTATTGTTGATGGTTTCCCTGTGAATTCTATCAGTGATATTTCTCCCAACGATATCGAGTCAATTGATGTTTTGAAAGATGCCTCTTCTACTGCCATTTATGGTTCCCGTGGTGCCAATGGAGTTATTATCGTAACTACCAAATCTGGCAAGGAAGGGAAGGTTTCGGTAAGCTACAACGCCTACACCGGATGGAAAACGCTCGCTAACACCCTGGATGTACTTCCGGCATACGACTATGTAAAATGGCAGTACGAACTTGCACTTTTAAGAAACAATGGCAATCCTGATTCATACGAGAAGTTTTACGGAGCTTACGAGGACATGGATATTTACAAGAATATTCCGGTTAATGACTGGCAGAGACTTGTTTTCGGTAGAACTGGTACAACGGTTAATCACAACCTGAGTGTTAATGGTGGTACTGATAAAAGCAGGTTTTCTTTCAGCTTTAACCACCTGAAAGACAATGCTATCATGCAGATGTCCGATTTTCAGAGAGACAACCTGAATTTCAAGTATAACAATAAGCCATCTAAAACGGTTACTCTTGATTTTTCTGCAAGATATTCGAATACAGCTATTAATGGTGGTGGTGCGAACGAACAACGTGAGGTGTCAAGTGCTGATTCTCGTTTGAAGCACGCCATGATTTATACTCCTTTCCCCATCAAAGATCTTACTGCAGAGGCCGGCTCAAGTGATGATACAGAAGTTGGTAACTTGTATAACCCATTGGTTAATATCGCTGATAATGATCGCCGTCAGCGCCGTCAGAATTATAATCTTTCTGCTGCCGTGACCTGGGAAGCTTACAAGAACCTGCGTTTACGTTCTGAAATTGGCTTTGATGATTTCCGTAACAACGATAGCAGGTATTATGGTATGACAACTTACTATATCAAGAATGTGCCTTCGAGTGAAAATCAGAATCATCCGGCAATTGTATTAACCAATGCTTCGCGCTCATCTATTCGTAATACGAATACGCTGAACTATGATTTCAAATCGTTGATCAACTCCCCGGAACACAAGGTTAATGTGCTTTTAGGTCAAGAATATATCCAAACAGAATCACAAACGTTGACAACTGTGGTGCATGGTTTCCCAGCCGGATTTGATGCTGATGCTGCTTTCCGCCTTACAACTCAGGGTTATGCTTTCTCGATTGATAACTTCTTTAGTCCGGATGACAAACTGCTCTCGTTCTTTGGTCGTGCTAACTACGATTATATGAGTAAGTACCTGATTTCAGCTACTTTCCGTGCCGACGGTTCAAGTAAGTTTTTCCGCGGGAATCGCTGGGGATATTTTCCTTCAATAGCCGGTGCCTGGCGTGTGTCTTCCGAAGATTTTATGGTTGAGACCAAAGATTGGCTCGACGACTTAAAACTTCGTTTGAGTTATGGTACAGCAGGTAATAATAATATACCTCCGGGACAGATGGCGCAGACTTATCGTTCAAGCTCCACCTCATGGATCAATGGTTTTACTTCGTTCTGGGCCCCGTCAAAGGTGATGGCTAACCCCGATTTGAAATGGGAAACTACAGTTACCCGAAACGTGGGTATCGACTTTACCATCTTGAACAGCAAAGTGAGTGGAACTGTTGAAGCTTATTTGAATTCAACTACCGATTTGTTAATTCAATTCCTGACATCAGGAACTGGTTATGATTCGCAATATCGCAATATGGGCGAAACCCAAAATCGTGGTTTGGAATTTACACTGAACTGGAATCCGATCGAAAAAAGAGATTATGGGTTGAATATCAATGCCAATATCGGTTTTAATAAAAACACAATCAAATCGCTTGGTGTAATGGACGACTTTGGATGGGCCAGTGGATGGGCATCAACTGAAATCGGTTGGGATTACTGGATTGCAACAGGCGGATCGGTAGGACAGATGTGGGGATACAGATCGGATGGCAGATATGAAGTGTCTGACTTCGAAAGATATGATCAAGCAACAAACAGATGGATTCTGAAAGATGGCGTGGTTGATAGCTCACCTGTTATTGGTCGTCTTCGTCCCGGCTCCATGAAACTGAAAGACCTCACAGGTGACAACATCGTGGGTGGTTTGGAAGATCGTGAAATAATTGGTGATGCCAACCCAATTCATACCGGTGGTATAACCATCAATGGCAGGGTTAAGAACTTCGATATCACTGCAAACTTCAACTGGAGTGTGGGTAATGATATTTACAATGCCAACAAAGTTGAATACACTTCTACCAGCCGTTATCAATATCGTAATATGGTTACTGATATGGCGGATGGAATACGTTGGACAAACCTTCGCGAAGATGGTACGCTCAGTAACGATCCGGCAGAACTTGCCGCTATGAACGCCAATACTACCATGTGGTCGCCACATATGACCCGTTTCATTTTCTCTGATTGGGCGGTTGAAGATGGTTCATTCCTTCGTTTGAATACCTTAAGTCTTGGTTACAATTTGCCTAAATCGGTGCTCGACAAGATTAAAATTCAACGTATGCGCGTTTATGCAACTGCTTATAATGTATTTTTGCTGACCAAATACTCTGGTTTTGATCCTGAGGTTTCAACCCGCAGACAAACTACATTAACTCCCGGAGTAGATTATTCTGCTTATCCGAAGAGCCGTCAGCTTGTAGTTGGTATGAATCTTAATTTCTAATTTGTAAAAACTGACAACAATGAATAAGTCAATTCAAAAAATATTTCTGATGATTACTCTTGCAGGAGTATTCGTGTCGTGCGACGAACTGCTGGATGCACCAACCAAATCATCAATGGACGAACAGGTTATTTTCTCTACTCCGATTTTGGCTGAAAGTGCCCTGATGGGAATACATCAGTCTTTTGCTGAAACCAACTCATATCGCGGAAGATTCATTCCTTTCTATGGTTTGAATACTGATATTGAGATTTACAACTCATCAGAGAATGTAACCGACGACCGCGCTTTGCTGACTGCTTACGACCCAAGGGTTAACAGTGTGCAGATGAATACAGAAAACAATGCATGGGCAAAGATGTACGAAGGTATTGAAAGAGCTAACCTTGCAATTCGCGGACTGAGACTTTATGGTAATGTGGATAAAAATGCACAACTGGCACAAATTCTTGGTGAAGCACTTACATTACGTGCAATGATTTACTATGATTTGGTAAAAGCGTGGGGTGATGTGCCTGCCCGTTTTGAACCTCTTACTTCTGCATCGTTGTATGTGCCTCGTGCCGACAGGGATACAATCTATAAATATATTCTTGCTGACCTTGAAGAGGCTGCAAATTTAGTTGCATGGCCAAACGAAACCAGGGTTACCCAGTCGGTTGAACGTGTAAGCAAATCGTTTGTCAAAGGTTTATATGCCCGCGTTGGTTTGGCAGCAGCCGGTTACTCGCAACGTGCTGATGGTATCATTCGTACCAGCAACGATCCTGAACTTTCGAAAGCAGTACTTTATCCAAAGATCAGAAGACACTTGCTGGATGTCATTGAAAGTGGAACCAATCGCCTTGGGACTTTTGAACAAAACTTCAGAAATCTTTGTCTGGAAGTGCTCTCGGCAGGTGGCGAGTCAATTTATGAAATCCCTTTCAGTGAAGGTCGCGGACGTGTACTCTATACTTTTGGAGTTCGTCATACAACAGTAAGCAAATATACCCAGCAACCACAGGGAGGAAACAATGGCCCGATGCCAACATTGTTCTACGACTACGACAGGGATGATGTTCGCAGAGATGTGACCTGCGTCCCATATGAGTGGACGAATGGAGTACAGGTGCCTCGTCAGCTAAAATCATGGTGTTTTGGTAAACTCCGTTACGAGTGGATGACCCGTGTGGTAACATCTACCAACGATGATGGAATAAACTGGCAGGTAATGCGTTATGCTGATATCTATCTGATGGCAGCCGAAGTTATCAACGAAATTGATGGTCCGGATGCAGCTGCACCATACATGAGAGCAATTCGTCAACGGGCGTTCCCGAATAACCCTGAAAAAGTTGATGCATTCATGGCATCTGCAACAGCAAGCAAAGATGCGTTTTTCAATTCTATCGTTGATGAAAGAGCTTTTGAATTTGCCGGCGAGATGTTACGCAAGGCTGACCTGATTCGCTGGAACTTGCTCAGAACAAAGCTTATTGAGGCCCGCGAAAAAATGATTCGTCTCTCAGAACGCACAGGTGAATATGCCGGATATCCTAACAGAATTTATTTTAAAACTCTTGCTGATGGAGAAACATTAGAAATTTATGGATTGGAAAAAGGACATTCAGATGTTTTTGGTGCGGCTAACTATCCTTCAAACAAAGGTTGGTTTATAAGTAATGACCAACCCAATATTACACCTGAGAAAATCAACTCAATCTATCTGAGAGACCCTGATACCCGTCAACATTGGCCCATTTGGCAAGTGTTTATCGATGCAAGTAACTATTCTTTAGTGAACTATTCATGGTTTAATACTGGTAATTAATTTGTAATTCCTTGAAAAATATACAGATATGAACAAATTTCTGAGAAAAACCGGTTTCTTGATTACGCTTCTGGCAGTTGCTTTCTTCTCTGCCTGCGATGATGAATTGAAGGAAATCACTGATTTCGATACCGACAGACTTTTCCGTCCGATTGGTTTTCAGGCTACCATGAACAGAACAGTGGTAACTCTTAAATGGGCTGCAGTTCAAGATGCTGTGGATTATACACTGCAAATCAGTCAGGACTCGCTTTTCAATACAGTTTATATTGATGTCGATACTGAAGAGTTGCAATACATTGTGGAACTCGCAGGTGCAACAAGGTACTTTGCTCGTATCAGGGCAAATGCTGCCGATCCGGCAAAGAATTCCGGGTTTAACGCACGACTATCATTCCAAACGCCATCCGAAAACTTGTTTGCTGAGTTTGTTTCCAGCATGGTTGCAATGAATGCCATAGAAGTAAATTGGTCCCCTGGTGTTAATGCAACACATTTGTTATTGACGGTTGATGGAGAAAATCCGCAAACATTTGATATATCGGCCACCGAGGCTGCCTCTGGTTCAAAACAAATCACATCACTTCCGAATGCGAACTACAGGGTTCAACTAATGAATAACGAAATCGTGAGAGGTTCTGTTAATGTGTTGGTTGAAGGTGATGTGTTGATTAGCGCCGGACAAACGCTTTCGGCAGCTTTGAGTGCTGCTGCTCCGGGACAAGTACTACTACTCGAACCTGGTGTGGTTTATCAAACCGGAACTGGGACTTATCGCTTCGATAAAAATATAAAAATCAGGGGTATTACACCGTATAACCTTCCGGTTCTTGCGATGACTGCAGGTGGACCATCAGCTTCCTCTGCTATGTTTGGTTTTGTTGCTGATTCTGATTTCGAATATCTGAGGTTTGAAAATATAGAATTCACTGGTTTCTGTGATAACAACACTGCCGAAGTTAAGGTTGGATATATTTTCAATAATAACTTGAAAGCTACTGTAGATGAAGTGTCATTTACCAATTGCATCATTAGAAACTTTGGAAATACACCCTTCAGGTTACAAGCAAACACTCAACAAGTGGTTGACCTGGTCAAATTTGATAAATGCATCATTCATGATATTGGATTTACGAGTACTTATGCAGTGGTGAATAGTAATAGTGCTGATTTTATCAATAAGATACATTTTATCAATTCGACTATCTATAATTTCCGTGGATCATTGGTGTTAAGACAAAACCAAAATTATCAGGAAATAGTGGTTCGTAATTGTAATATCAATCAGGGCATGATGGATACAAGTTCAAGCAGATTGCTGATTGATACCAATAACTCAGTTTGTCAGGGTGCCGGAATTTTTATTCAAAACAATATCTTTGGTAGTACCGGCGACAGGGCAGCGGGAGTTAGAAAATGGTCGCCCAACGGAGAGTTTGTTGTAACAGGAAATCATTACACATCTGATTTTAATGATACCAATCCTGTGGGTGATGTGAATTACTCAATAAGACCAAGAATGACACCATATAATGGCACTTCGGTGACATTGTGGGAGGATCCGATTGGCGGAGACTTTAATTTTAAGGATTTGAGTTTTGCAGGTCGCGGTTCAATTGGTGATCTTCGTTGGAAGTAATTAAGTTTTAATTAAAGGGAGGTTGCCACTAAAGCATCCTCCCTTTGTGTTTTTTAGCGTTATGAAAGTAAGATTCTTTTTCAAATTGCTCGTTGTTTTTCTGTCCATAGTTTCTTTGGCCTTTGTTTCATGTAAAGATGATGTGATTGATGATGACGACAATGGCAATGGTGATGACAAAGAACAGTTGCACGTATATCCAACGCCCGATCGCGATACTGTACCCGCGTTTCCAGGGGCTTTGGGTGGCGCGAAATATATTACCGGTGGTGCCGGAGGAACAGTTTATGTGGTAACATCGCTCGATGATCAGCCTTTTGAAGGTACGTTTCGGTATGCGGTTACCCGCCCGGGAAGAAGAACGATTGTTTTTGCAGTTTCAGGAGTTATCGAACTTTCATCCAAAATCAATATTACAAACGGCGATTTAACTATTGCTGGTCAAACTGCTCCCGGTGATGGCATTTGCATCAAAAACTTTCCTATCGAGATCAGAGCCAATAACGTGATTATCCGTTTCCTGCGTTTCAGGATGGGTGATGTCAGGAATGTGGAAGACGACCCGCTCTCGGGAACTAATCAACGCAACATCATGATTGACCATTGCTCCATGAGTTGGGGTACTGATGAAACTTCATCTTTCTACGATAACGAAAATTTTACCATGCAATGGTGTATCCTTTCTGAGGGACTCAGAAACTCTGTTCACAGCAAAGGTGCGCATGGATATGCCGGAATATGGGGAGGGAAAATGGCATCGTTCCATCATAACTTACTGGCACATCACGACAGTCGTAATCCCCGTTTCTGTGGAAGCAGGTATAGCAATCGCCCTGATCTTGAAAAAGTTGATTTTCGTTATAACGTAATTTACAACTGGAGAGGTAATAGTGGATATGCCGGAGAAGGTGGTTCGTATAATATGGTCAATAATTATTATAAGCCCGGTCCTGCAACTTATTCGAGAGGCACCAATCAGGTAACTTACCGTATTTTTCAACCATATACCGATGATGGAACTAATAGTCAGCCCCGCGGTGTATATGGAAGATTTTATGTGGCCGGCAATGTGATGGCAAACACGAATACCAGTCTGCCGAACGTAACCGCCAACAATTGGCATGGAATGCATTATTCGACTAACAATATGCCCGATTTAAAGGTGGATGAAGAATTCTCGTTCTTTAATTTTCCTTTCAAAACTGCTGAACAAGCTTATGAAGATGTGCTTGAAAAGGCAGGTGCAAGCTTTCCGCGCGATGCTGTTGATACCCGCATTGTGAATGAAGTGCGCGAGGGTAAATACACTTTCACAGGTTCGAATGGCAGTACGCTGGGCTTAATAGATTCACAGAACGATGTGGGCGGTTGGCCTGCATATAATTTCAGTGCATCGATTGTTCCACTCGACAGTGATGGTGATGGTATGCCCGATGCATGGGAGGACGCACATGGTTTGAATAAGTTCGATAAGTCGGATGCCGCACATTACAACCTGAGTCCGTCTTATACCAATCTGGAGCTGTATTACAATAGTTTGGTGAATCATTTATATTGATTTCGTCAAATAATACACATTTTCCGTCAAACATTAAACATTGACTGATTCCCGATTATCTACCTTTGCATATAATCAAAACAAATATCTATTCACAATTAAATTTTTATAACATGAAGAAAACATTACTATTATTAGTTGCTGCACTTTTCGTGACAGTATCAATGAGTGCACAAAAGGTATGGAATTTTAGCGATTTTGAACCATCAACCGGAATTGGAGCCGGACCTGGTTTGTCAGTATTTATTCAGGATTTGGGAATTCATACAGGCACTCAAACAGGAACAAATATGGGTGCTGTTAACTCTAATAGCAAAACTTTTGGAAGCTATTCATTTACTCAAAGATTCCAGTTCGGTGGTGGAGGTTATCCGGGAGCTAATGCAGCTGATGAAGTTCCAACGGTAAATATGCCAACACAACGTTTTGTTACTGTTAAAGTTACAGGACCAGGTACTATAATTGTGCATGGTTTAACAGCTTCAAGTAGTTCAGACAGAAGACTTTTTGTAACTGATGGTGTTAATCTACTCGGCAATTTACCTTTCCCTGCTTCTACTGATGTTTCTGAGCAAACATTACAATATACAGGTGGTCCTACTGTGCTTTACTTCTTCTGTAATAACGGTATAAATCTTTACAGATTAGAAGTTACATCTGCAACCACACACTCAATCGCCGATTTCACTAACAATGTAGAACAGGTTTTAGTTGACAAAGGTGTATTTTTCAATGGAAGTGAAGTGGTTAATCCCAATGCTGTTCGTCTTGAAGTTTTCAATGTCGTAGGTAAAAGAGTTGCTACTTCAAACACTACTATCAATATGAGCAGCTTCGAAAAAGGAATTTACTTCGTACGTTCTGCTGATGTTAAAGGTGTAATTAAATTCAGCAAATAATCCGGAATTATCTGCGAGAATATCAAGAAAGGTGGAGGAAACTTCACCTTTTTTTGTGCCCGTTTAGACTGAAATGTTATCTTTGCAATTCTTACCAAAAATCTCTTATCATGCAATTTTACTTTTTATCTCTCATTACTTTCAAATCAGCACCATTATTTCGTACATGGGTTTTCTCTCTGGTTTTGCTCCTGACTTCAGTTTTTTCGAAAGATGTATTTGCTCAACATGCCTATCCGGGTGCGCAAGGCGGTGGTAAGTATGTAACAGGCGGTAGAGGCGGTAAAGTGTTGTATGTTACGTCACTTGAAGATAATGCTTCCTTGCAGGGAACTTTGCGTTGGGCTGTGGAGCAATCTTTTCCAAGGATAATATTGTTTCAGGTGGCTGGTATCATCGATTTAAAAGAACAACTCACTATCAATCATTCAAACATTACTATAGCAGGACAATCAGCTCCCGGCGATGGTATTTGTATTAAGGGGTATCCTGTTTCAGTAAATGCTGATAATGTGATTATTCAATTTATGCGTTTCCGAATGGGTGAAAATAATAATGTAGCTGATGATGCCCTCAAAGGTGTGAGAAGAAAAAACATTCTGATTGACCATTGCTCGATGAGTTGGAGTACCGATGAATGTTCGTCTTTCTATCAAAACGAGAACTTCACAATGCAGTGGTGTATACTCTCCGAAAGCTTGCGAAAATCTGTTCATCCCAAAGGAAATCATGGATACGCGGGTATCTGGGGAGGTAACAAGGCTACCTTCCATCATAATTTGCTGGCTCATCACGATAGCCGTAATCCCCGTTTTTGTGGTTCACGCTATCATGCAAAGCAGGAAATTGAGAATGTAGAAATGGTCAATAATGTAATTTATAACTGGGGAGGTAACAGTGGTTATGCCGGAGAAGGGGGTAAGTATAATATCATTGGGAACTACTATAAGCCGGGTCCGGCAACCTTTGCAAGAAGAGGTGCACATAACTACCGTATTTTCCAACCCAATTCCGATGCTGGTCATAATGCTCAGGCAGCAGGAGTTTGGGGCGAGTTTTATGTTGATGGAAATGTGATGTATGGCTACAATGATGTAACCAAAGATAACTGGAAGGGTATTCATATTAACAACAGGTCAGGAGAAAACCAAACTATTGATGGAATTAGATCGGAGAAACCGTTTGAGATAAGTGATATTAAACCGAAATCCGCATATAAAGCTTATCAGGATGTGCTGCAAAAAGCCGGTGCAAGTTTGGTACGTGACAGGGTAGATCATCGGATTGTGAAGGAAGTACGGAACAGAACATTCACTTATAATGGATCACGTGGTAGTAGAAATGGTTTGATTGATTCACAGGAAGATGTTGGGGGATGGCCTGTATATTCAATGAAGGCTTCGGATTTGTTGATTGACACCGATGGCGATGGTATTCCTGATTGTGTTGAGGACCGCCTTGGACTGGATAAAAATAATCCGACTGATGGCCAGGTTTTTACGCTTGATCCTACATGTACTAATCTGGAGTACTATCTACACAGTTTAGTAAAACATCTATATTGAAATTACTCAGCCAGTTGGTTTTTAATTCTTTCTTCTTCAGCAATCCTTTTTTGAAGCAAATTGCGATAATCGATAATGGTGGCAAACGACCTGTATTCTATGTGTGAAAGCAGTTCGGCATTCTCATAGGCAAGAGTAGAATAACGCAATGCTTCGGGTAAATTACCGGTTATTTCGTATGCAACTGCCAAATTATGAGCTACTCTTGTTCTTCGAAGAACTCCGGGTTTGTTGTTAAGTAACTTTTCCCATTGAACTATGGCACCCTCCCAATTACGGTGGTATACCGAGTCAACACCTGCTTTTAGGAGTTTCCCGGATCCGGTAAACAGATACCTATCCGCTTTCTCCCAATAAGGTATAAAACTATTTACTGCTCTTTGTCCGGTTATAATAGCTCCGTCAATCAGGGCGTTTCTGCGGTCAGGCAATCCGTTGAGAGCTCTTTGTCTGGAATATGACTCAGATTCCCAGTAAACCGTATCCCTGTTTATCAATGGAATGGTTTGATTTTTACCGGGAAAGTGAATGCTCCATTGTGTTTCATATCTGGCTTCAAGAAAAGAAACAAAAGTACCATTTCCCTGATTGTATAATTCAGCCTGTATGTCGTTAACCATGATTCTGTTTAACGAGATTATTCCTTCAACATTATGTTTGTTTGCTAACTGAGCAATATTACGATCAGTGGGACTTTCCGGAGTGAAGAAATAATTCCCCGGATTAGATGAGACGTGATCAAACAAAACATTATTGAAAAAGCCTCTGTCACTCATGCTTTGCGCTAAAGCGGCTATGGTAAATAAAGGGAGACTGTCGGTGTCAATTCGTAAGCTTCTGGCACGCTCTTCAAATAATTCGGTACTATGACCAAACTCGTGCGGTTGTGGAACGGTATAATTGATTATAAGGACATTATTTACATCGGGTGGAAATGTAACACGTGCAGGACGAAGTACATCAATCGTCGTGTATAACATTTGCGAACAGGATGTTAATATAATGGACAGGATTATTATAGATAAATACTTATACATATATGAGTCATTTTTCATTCTTCTGATTGGATAACAAGTCCGTCGTATGCCAATTTCATACTTGCAGGCAAATTTAACGAAACTATTTCATGTTTGCCTAAATCATGACTGAAATGTGTGAAAAATGTTCTTTTTGCCGCAATTTTCTCAGCCATTTCAACAGCTTCTTTTAACGTGAGATGTGCAATGTGGTCTTCGTGGCGTAAAGCGTTAATAACTAAGATGTCCAGATTGTTCAACTCATAAAATGATGAATCAGGTATGGTTTTAACGTCAGTCAAATAGGCAATATTACCAATTCTGAAGCCCAGCACTGGTAAGCGAAAGTGCATCACTCTTATGGGCTTTACTTTTGTTTGGTTGATGTTAAATTCATAAGTTTCGATGGAATGTAATGCTATTCTTGGCACTCCAGGGTATCTTTTTTCTGAAAAACAATATGGCATATTGCGTTTGATAGCTTCCACTACATTCGATTCAGCATAAACAGGAACCGAACCAATGGTCCGCACATCATCCAGTCCACCCACATGATCATAATGCTCATGAGTTAACAACACAGCATCCAAACTTCCAATGCCATTGCGAAGCAGTTGTTGCCTCAAATCAGGTCCTGTATCAATAATAAGATTGGTGTCAGTGGTTTCAATATAAACCGATGACCTCAAACGCTTATCTTTTTGGTCAGACGATCTGCAAACATCACACGAACAACCGATTACCGGAATGCCTGTTGAAGTTCCTGTGCCAAGAAAAGTTAGTTTTATCATAGGTTCATTCTTATTTTCCAATGTTTGGGGTAAAGATTGTTCGACCGGTTACCGATATTTTTAATCCATCCCAATACCTGATGCTGATAACTTACCAATATAAAGCCTGTTTTTAATCCTTCAGGATGCAGATTTTCTCGTTTTAAATAGACAATTGCTTCATTGTAATCCACCTCATAGACCTCGAAAGCGTCTTTTTGAATCTGTTTAGATAATGCAAACTGATGTGTGGGAATTAAATCCCTGCCTTTTTTTTCAAAAAGTTGTACTCCTTCAATCAAAAAATATAGCTTCTCTTTCAGATGAAGAATGTCTGCAAAATGTGACACATGATAGGCAATAACGCTCTCATTATTTTCAACAACTGCAAACTTCTCCGGTTGTTTCAGGTAATGATTATAGTTCGATGTACATGTAAATACGTTTTTTTTCGATTTCCTCGATGAAGAATAGCTATGTACGTTATCAGTACTTTTTCTCATTACTGCTATAAAGAAACCTTCACCTGCTACTTTATGGGGGTAAAATCGACAACCTGCTTCAGTTTGCACAATTCCATGATAATTACTGATGTCCGGTTGTAATAAGTCTGCACCGAGTTCCTGACATGCCCACATTACATTGTTTTCATTTTCGTCTTCATTCCAGGTGCATGTGCTGTACACCAAAACCCCTCCCGGTTTCAGACTGCTCCAAACATCAGAAAGTATGTTTTTTTGTCGTTTTGCACACATTTGTACGTTTTGCACACTCCATTCCTGTATGGCTCCGGGGTCTTTTCTGAACATACCCTCTCCTGAGCAGGGAGCATCAACCACAATAGCATCAAAGAATGAATCCAATGCACCGAAATGTTCAGGCTTGTTGCAGCTAACCAATACATTAGGGTTGCCCCATTTTTGAATATTCTCCGAAAGAATTTCTGCCCTCGTTCTGACAATCTCATTGCTGACCAAGAGGCAATCATCTGGGAGGTTTTGACTAAGCAATGTAGATTTACCACCGGGTGCAGCACATAAATCAAGTACACGATTTGCATTCGGGAAAAATTGCCTGACAATTTCCTGTAAAAACAGTGAACTAGCTTCCTGTACGTAATAACAACCTGCATGAAACAAGGGATCTGAGGTGAAAGTAGGTCGCTCTTTCAGATAATAACCGTTTTCGCACCAGGGAATTGCTGATGACTCAGGAAATTCATAAGAAGCTCTGTTGTTCATTCGAATGCTGACCGGAGTCAGCGAAGCTAAAGCAGAAAAAAAGGCATCACTCTCCTGACCAAGCAATTGTTTCATCCTTTGAGTAAAAGGTTCGGGTAGATTCATATCATGTATTTGTAAAAACTCCTGCAAAAAAACTACAAAAAAAGCAGCGAACAAAATTAATTACTCACTGCTTTTCATGAAATGTGTTAATAAGTTATGACTTTTGCTCTTCAAGGATACGTAGTGCGATGTCAAGTATTTGAGTGTCATCCAGTAATACTAAACCTCCGTCTGGTCCTGGTTCAATATGTACGCCAACACATTTACCATCTCTGTAATTCTTTCCACCGAAATAGTTTTTCACCGATTCTTTTTCCAGGCCAAGTTCGTCAGCGATCTTAGCCATACTGCCACTTGGGAGCGCATCCTTGATTTTGCGCAGCTCATTGAATGTGATTGTCTTAGTCATGATAGTATGTATTAGAAAAGTTAGTACTAATAATTTTCTTTTTTAACTGCCATAAACGTAATACATTATTCTTGAACAGCCAAATTTTTTAATAAAAATTTCATCAAAACAAAAACATCTTATATTAACTTTTAGTATAACAGTTTGTTATGCTTCAGATTTTCCATTTGATAACATATCGGGATAATAATGGTAAAATGCGACGATGGTTTCTATGCCCTTGAAGAACATTTCCAATGGAAAATTCTCATTAGGAGAGTGGATGGCATCAGTCTCCAATCCAAATCCCATCAGAATGGGTTTTACACCCAACACTTTTTCAAATACCGGAACTACTCCGATACTTCCGCCTCTTCTTACCGGAAGTGGTCTGATGCCAAATGTTTCTGTGTAAGCTTTCTCAGCTGCTTTGTAGGCAGGGAGAGTAATCGGACAAACATAGCTGGCAGCGCCATGGAGTGGAGTCACTTTTATTTTAACATGAGGAGCTGCTAAGCTAATCAGATAATCACTCACGAGTTTCATCATTTTCTCATGGTTTTGATTTGGCACAAGTCGGGTCGATAATTTAGCGTATGCTTTTGATGGCAACACTGTTTTAGATCCTTCGCCGGTATATCCACCCCAGATGCCGCATAAGTCAAGAGTAGGTCTCGTACCGGTACGTTCGATGCTATTGTATCCTTTTTCTCCGAATAGACTATCAACTCCCAGATTATCCTTATAATCCTGCTCATCGAAAGGCACCATGGCAATCAGCTTTTTTTCTTCATCACTTACTTCTTCAACATCGTCATAGAAACCGGGGATGGTAATTTTGCCATTTTCATCAACCAAACCACCAAGTATGCGGGTGAGTTCATTGATTGGATTGCCAACAGCACCTCCAAAAATTCCGGAGTGTAAATCGCGATTCGGACCTGTTAATTCAATTTCCCAATATGCCAGTCCACGTAAACCTGTGGTAATACTGGGAGTATCGGCAGCTAACATGCTCGTGTCGGAAACAAGGATGGTGTCACATTTCAGTAGCTCCTTGTTTTCGAGACAAAAGCTTTCAAGATTCACCGAACCGATTTCTTCTTCGCCTTCGATTAAAAATTTCACATTACATTTTAATTTATTTTCGCTAACCAGGTATTCAAAGGCTTTGAGTTGCATAAACGACTGACCTTTGTCATCATCTGCTCCCCGTGCGAATATTTTTCCATCGCGTATTTCCGGTTCAAAAGGTTTCGAATCCCATAATTCCAATGGTTCGGCGGGCATCACATCATAATGACCGTAAACCAAAATGGTAGGCAAATCTTTATTAATCAGCTTCTCGCCATAAACCACCGGATTCCCTTTGGTAGGTAGTACTAATGCATTTTCGGCTCCGGCTTTTAATAGAAGTTCAACCCACTTCTCTGCACATTTAGTTATCTCATTTTTTTTATCCTGATGAGCGCTAATGCTCGGTATGCGAATCAGGCTGAATAATTCTTCGAGAATTCTTGATTCTTCTTTACTGATAAAGTCTTTTATGGATGTCATTTCTGAATAATTATTTGATTTCTATTTTTATGGTTCCCTTTTGGATAGCAATGATTATTTTTATACTTTTGCCATAATTAAATTTTACAAAATTTTCAACAATAATGCTCAGCCGTAAAGATATATAATAACATGCTTAATTATATCTTTTTACATGATGTTTTTTTTAAAATAAAAACCAATAACTGACGTTAACCTTGTTATGTAATGCAAAAAAAACGTTTTTGATATGTACAAAAAGCTATTATTATTTTCATTCTTTGTGACAATTTCCATTGTTACTTTCGGTCAGAACATATCCAATTTATCTTCACAACAGATATCTGAATTACGTCGGTTAGCCGGTGCCGGAGGACTAAACACATCCAGGAATGATTTACAGGAAGATGAGATTACTTTTGAAAGAGAGTTTTTGGGAGATTCGCTTGATATTTCTAAAAGAATGAGAGAAGATGAAGACGAAAAAAAATTAAAAGTATTTGGAACTGAAATCTTTTCAAACGTAAAACTAAATTTTGAACCTAATATTAATGTCCCAACTCCATCCAATTACATTTTAGGTACAAATGATGAGCTGTTGGTCGATGTGTCCGGATTATTCGACGTAAATTATAAGCTCAGAGTCAATCCGGAAGGTAGAATCAGAATTCCGAACGTTGGATTGGTAGCTGTGGGTGGACTTACAATTGAGCAGGCAAACAGGCTGGTCAGGACTGAATTGTCGCGCTTTTATTCAGGTATCAACACTGGAAAAACGAAAGTAAATGTTAGTTTGGCGAATATTCGAAGCATTCGAATATCTATTATCGGTGAAGCAAAATTCCCGGGTACATATACATTACCGTCATTAGCAACAGTATTTAATGCAATTTATGCTTGTGGTGGACCGGGTGAAATTGGCTCAATGAGGGATATTAAGGTTTTCAGGGATGGAAAAATGGTAGCCAAAGTTGATTTGTATGATTTTCTTGTCAATGGAAACTTCAAAAACAATATTACCCTTCAGGATAATGACGTTGTGAAAATTGAGCCAAACAGCAACAGACTGAAAGTTACAGGTTCGATTAACAGGGAAGCAATTTATGAAACTGTTCCCGGTGAATCGTTATTCGATATGATTGGATATGCCGGAGGTTTTGCAGAAGATGCCAACAAGTCGCTTGTAACGGTGATTCGTTTCAATGAACAAGGCAGAACAGTACTTGATATTCCCGGAGATTTACTTGCTACCTGCTTACTGAAGCCCGGTGATTCGATTTTCGTAGCCAGATTAGCAGAAAGATATGATAATTTGGTTGTTTTGGAAGGAGCTGTGAAACGCCCCGGAAGTTATGCCGTTTCTGAAAGTGGTTTAACTGTAAAAACACTTATTGAGAGAGCTGGCGGTGTGTTGGATGGTGCCTTTATTAACATGGCAATGCTAACAAGACAAAGGAAAAATCAGTTGCCTGAAATTGTAAGTTTTAATCTTGGTAAAATCATTTCAGGAGATATAGAAGATATCTTTTTGCAAGCCAATGATTCAGTTAAAGTGAGCTTTGTTCTAGACCTTACTGAAGAGTTTAAGGTTAGCATTGCAGGAGAAGTTGTAGAACCTGGTGAGTTTGATTTAGACAGGGATATGACAGTGAGAGACCTGGTTTTCCTGGCAAAAGGTTTTACTGAAAAGGCCGATACCGAAGTAATTCAGTTAGTTAGGGTTATCAAGGACCCTTCTATGATGGATGGCGGTTTAAGAAAGACCATGAATTTTATTGTAAGTATGGATAAAAACCTTAATATTGAAACTAATACAGCCAATCTCAAATTAGAAAACGGTGATTTAATCATCGTACGTTCGATTGAGGGTATTGAACCAATAAGAATAGTCTCAATTCAGGGTGAGGTTAAAAATCCGGGATATTACAACTTAGACAACAAGCGGATTCGCGTTTCAGATTTAATTAAAATGTCTGGCGGTTTTACACAGTTTGCACATGTCGGTGGAGCGTATTTAATACGTGATGACAGCAAGATAAATGTGGAAAACAGTATGAATAAAATCCTTAGCAGGAACTTGCGTAAAATCCTGATGAGCTCATCAGCTGATAAACTGGATGATGTGATTTTAAACAAAATGAAAGTAGGTAATATCCAGGATTTGAACGCAATAGATACGATATCCGGCTTGACAAATTACAGTGAAATTAATGAAATGCTATATTCAGAAGGTATTGTCTCGCTTGATTTGGAAGAAATACTGAAAAATCCCGGAACTTATAAAGATATCAATATTGAAGATGGAGATTTATTATACATACCGAGAAGATCTCAAACTGTTAAAGTTCTGGGAGAAGTAATGTATCAGTCGTATGTTGTTCATAATAGAAACCTTTCACTAAAAGATTATATCAATGCCTCCGGTGGATTTTCAAATACTGCTTTGAAAAAGAATACCTTTGTTATGTATCCAAACGGAAGGGTTGTTGGTACTAAATCATTCCTGGGAATAAATAAGTACCCAAGAGTAATGTCAGGTTCCGTAATCATTGTTCCCAGAAAAACAGTTGACCTGTCAGGAAGAATGAATACCGCTGAGTTTGTGACAATCACATCTTCAATTACCTCAACATTCGCTCTTTTATATTCAGTACTCAGAAAAAATTGATAAACAACATGGCAGATCATAATTCTGATAATTCGAAATCTTTTGATTTAATTTCAACGATCAACAATCTTAAGGTTATCTGGAAGTACTTACTAAAAAAATGGCTTACAATTGTTGTGTTTGGTTTTTTTGGGGCAGGCATTGGTTTCGCACTCTCGTTTATTATAAAACCTGATTATACTTCACATTTGTCTTTTGCCTTGATTGAAAGATCTTCCGGTACCTCAGGCCTGGCAGGGTTAGCATCGTCGTTCGGACTTGGTGGCCTCTTTGGAGGTGGTTCATCGAGTGCATTCAGTGGAGATAATTTGTTGGAGATAATTAAATCGAGACATGCGGTTGAAAATACATTGCTTTCTCCGATGGTTTTCGAAGGTGAAAAAATGTCTATGATGGATGCATTTGTTAATTTTAATGAGTATCACGACAAATGGAAGAGGTCTAAAAATAAGGAGTTGAGAACAATTCAGTTCCCATACGACCTCCCGAGAGACAGTTTCACAAGAACACAAGATAGTGTGTTGTATTCAACTTTTTATTCATTTATGAAGTCGGGTAAACTTTCTGTTGTAAGGAAGGATAAGAAAATCAGCATTGTTAATGTGAGGTTTACCAGTAAGAATGAGCAGTTCTCAAAAGAGTTTGTTGAAAATCTGATGAATACAACTTATGATTTTTATAAACAAACCAAAACTTCGCAAAGCAGGGCAAATATTGTGATGATGGAACAAATTGCCGATTCAATTAAAGGATTATATGAAAAAGCACTTTTTAACAGTGCAATAATTCCTCAGGTGAATGTGAATGTCGCATTTCAGGCGGCTGCTGTTCCGAGAATGAAAAGCGAAAACGATGCGTTGTTGTATGGAACTGTATATGCTGAAGTGTTGAAAAATCTTGAAACACTGAAATTGGATCTTGGAAGAGAAACACCGATACTTCAGTTAATAGATACTCCAAGATATCCGCTTAAAAAACAAAAGTTAGGAAAACTGAAGGGACTGGTCTTTGGCGGATTCATTGGTGGTGTTTTAATCATCATTTGGTTAGTCTTTAAAATGTATGTGGGAAGATTGAAAACAAGTGATTTTCAGTAAAAACTGAATGCAACGGTTCATCAATATATTATTTCTGATTTTTTCTTTGGTACTGTATTATAATGTACCTGAGAATTACAGCTTCAATTTTTGCCTGTTAATCAATTTAAGTTTTGTAATTCAGAATATCCTGTATTTTGTTGTAACTAAGAGAACACTTATTTCGTTCGAGTTTTTCTTTGCGTTTGCATTTTATTTTATTAATTTTATTTATCCAGTCGCCTATTTTCCTACGAATCCCACCTTTTCAGTATTCGATTATACTTTCAATTACATGGTTATTAATAAGGCGACAGCATTGGCTTTCGTTGCCTATACCTGCTATATGGCGGGTTTGACCTTTGTCAAAAGAGAAAATGAGGAGTTGAAAATCAGCTTGGAGATGTTTTCGTCTTCCTTCTTCAAGAGTTTATTAATAGTTTTCCTAACACTTGCGGTTTCGTATATAATTAGTGTTGGTAGTGCTTTCTTTAGCGGATATGATTGGTATGTTGATGAAGAGAATTTTAGTCCGGCAGTAGCCTTTATCAATATGTCGGCCTCACTGTTTGCCATGTTTATTTTCTTTGAAAAGACTAAAGGTAAGAGGTTGTTCTATCTGGTGATCATGGCTTTTTTTATTTCAATCTATCTTTTATCCGGTAGCCGTAACCTTCCGCTAACTTTGTTGATAATCTTATTACTCGCATATCATGAAGTAATAAGAAAAATTCCTTCACAGTTTTTTCTTATCATGTTGGCTGTTGGAATCGTAATTTTCTATTTTATATCCACCATCAGAACTGATAACGTTCTTGAGGGGATAAGTATAGAGCAGTTTATTGCGAATGTTTCCGATTCATCAGTATTTGATTTTGCTACGGATTTGATTGTCAATAACCGAAATTTATATGTTTTGGTTGATTTTGCAGATTCTTACGGATATACCTATGGATTAACCATGCTCTCGTCAGTTTTGATGTTAGTTCCATACGCCGGTACGTTTGTATCTGAACGTTTTGGGATTCCGTTAGACTTTATGTATGTTGCAGGTTTTAATACCTATCTTGAATTTGGATTTGGATCAACATATGGACTGGGAGGAAATATAGTAGCCGATATTTATCTGTCATTTGGCTTTGTTGGTGTTTTAATTGCATTTCCACTGCTTGGATTCTTTGTGTCAAAAGTTGTTAGTAAATACAGGCATAGTGTGGTTTATTTCATCATTTATTTTACCCTGGTAGGAAGTTCTGTTTTTATGAACCGTGAGTCATTTTTGTTGCCACTTCGCCCGATTTTATATACTTTACTGATGTTCTGGATTCTAAATAATCTATACAGGGTGAATATTTTTAAATTTTTTGTAAATATAAAGGAGCCGGATCAGGGCTAAATATTCTCATATTACTTCATTCAAATCGTTACGCGGAAACTTAAAAATTATTAAAGTTTTCCGCGTTAATTATTTTATATATCTGATATTCAGGTGTTAATTTAAAGTATTATTTTGTTGTGAATTTTTTTCACAAACATTTCTTCAAATGAAATGTTAACTTTGCAAA
>CAYMDE010000008.1:0-7338 GCA_964389115.1 uncultured Paludibacter sp.
CAAACGCTTATTTTGCTGATATATTGAACTTTATCAATTATTCAGTAAACCCTAAGTATTTGATTTTCCGACAACCGGAATAAACTCAAAATGTTGATATACATGCTGACCAGCATCCTGTATAACAGCCTCTCCAAAAGATGTTGCACCGAATACTTTGGCTGAACGGGTAGCTGTTTGTAAAATATAGTAACTGGTTCCCTGTTCAGGAACAAAGGCTAACAGTGGCAATATCTGCCATAAAAGCACTAAGAAAAAGGTAACGATTTTCTTCATTGAATGAATATTAGATAGGTTAGATATTGAAGAGAAAAGGTTGGAATGATATTAGAAAAAAGCCGGGCAGAACCCAATGGGAAACTGTCCGGCTTTATAATTTAGATTTACTATTTTCTGAGAAACCAGTTATCCCTGTTCATTAGTTTTGAACGAATGGCTTCCCTGTTGGACTCAGGATGTTTTTGAGCTACTTTGTCGGCCAGGAATGAATTATCATTGCGGCGAATGGCAACCCGCATCAAATCGTGGAAGCGACCACCTTCGAACGCAGTTTCAAGAGCCATCTCATTGATGATTAAATCTTCAACAAAATTCATGATTGAATCCTGATCGAACATATTCTTTGGTATAATATAAACGGTTGTATCCAGATTCACATTACCACATGCACGGGCGCGAACACCTATATTATTATTGAATCTCTCGTCCGCAAAATTCATAAAATTGGGTAGAATCGAATCTTTTTCTGAAGGTGGCACCAATAGATTACTATTAATAGTTGACGCTCTCAAACCATTTTTAAGCACCGCCATTGCCAGATTTGGTTTACCCAACCGGTTAACTGCTTCAGCATAACGAAGATACAATGTTGCAGCCCTATAGATTAAAACCTGTCTGGCAATATCACTATCTGCATTAATCCAATAGTATTTATCAATAGAAAAGTTATTTGTAGGCTCATATTCCATATTAGCATTGATTCTGTATCCGGAAGTCACAGAACCTAACATCCTCATATCCGCCAAGGTATCAACACCTACTGCATGAATATAGTATTGAGACCTCCAGTTTTCTATTGCGACACCAGAAGGGATAATGTGTCTGATATTTGCCAAACTATCAATAGTGTAATATCTGTCATGCTGATTTGAGGCAACAATGTTAGCAAGTTGTTCGGTTGACCCAAATCTGAAAACATTAATCCACGAAGAGGATCTGTTGCCTGTAAATGCATTGTTTACAACTTCCAATTGACCTCTGAAAGCAGTTGTCAAAAGCACCCGGTTAAAGAACATCAGATCGCGGTACTCATTTGCCGCCATTTCATATTCTCCATTCCAAAGATACAAATCACCAAGCAGGAAGCGTATTGGGAAGAATGATTTGCGACTATCATAACTAAGTAATGATCCAAAGTTTGGACTCTCGACATCTTTCCATGGTCTGAGGTCATTAATTAAAACCGGTGCCAACTGATTCATACTGGTATAAACGGGATAACTTGCCATAGCATCATCCAAAGTGAGGATAGGCTTTTCATAATATGTCACTTCCCCAAAATTGAGTAAAGCCTGCATGTACGTCCATGCTCTGATAGCCTTGGCTGCGGCATAGGTGCGGTACATAACCTTCACACCCCCTTTAACGTGAGCAGTGTCAATATTGTGAATGATATAATTACAATTATTGATTACGGCATAGTAATCCTTAATGTTATTAGTATATGGATTATTAACACTAAAATCAAAATTGTTTACTTCTTTCAGAAAACGGTCTGCTTCTTCACCAACATCCATCAGGTCGCCTCTCAATTCGCCCAGAATAATATAGCTGTCGGCCAGCTTCTGAAGCTGTGAGAACACACCAAACATGGAATAAAGCGTGTCGTTCGCAGAATTCATCCCGTGTTCGTTCTCAAAGATATGCCTATCCGACTTAACGTCGAGTAAGGAGTCACATGCCGAGAGTAAAACAATCGGAATAAAAAGGACAAGGATAATTTTACTTATATTCTTCATGATTCAAAATATTACAAGTTCAGTTTAATTCCAACATAATAACCTCTGGTCTGGGGGATTAATCCGGCATCAATTCCCTGAGAAAAATGTCTGTTACCTATGGCAACCTCCGGATCTAGTCCGAGATAGCGTGACCAGGTAAACAGGTTTTCAGCTGAAACCCAAACTTTCAGACCTTCGATATAGTTGTTTTTGATTGGTAAATCATACGATACAGCAATGTTTTTCAGTTTCAAATAAGAGCCATCCTCAATCCATCTGTCTGAGAAACGGGCATTACCCATTGGGTCTCCAAAAACTGCACGTGGAATGTCAGTATTTTGTCCGTCACCGGTCCAGCGACGTAACATAGCTTTCGTTTGATTACTGAAATCAGAACCTGACTCAAGCATATGGCGACGGAAATTGTAAATATCGTTACCCAATGAATATGTTAACAATGCACTGAATGAGAAAGATTTGTAATTTACAGTAGTGTTAAAGTTACCATACAATTCCGGATGTGCTGATCCAAGTACTTGTTTATCTTTCTCGTTTATGATACCATTGCCATCCAAATCAACAAATATCATATCACCAGCACCAAAATTGCTAAATGTTCCATCAGCGTTCTGCATTCTCAGATTAGCTGTTTGTGCTGCTGCATCAGATGCAAATACACCATTGGTTTTGTAACCATAGAACATTCCCAAAGGTTGACCAACTTCAGTTAACAGTTGTGCTTTAAGAACATTCACAGTATAGCTTTTGTTATCAGGCAGTGAGGTTACCTTGTTTTTATATGAACCTGCTGACATGCCAACTTCCCACTGTAATTCAGGTGTATTCAAAAGTTTGATATTCAAACCAAGTTCGTATCCTTTGTTGGTCATGCTACCACCATTACTCCAGTATGTTCCCAAACCAGTGATTTCCGGAAGTTCTCTTAAAGTTAAAAGATTGCGTGTATTACTTGAATACAAATCAAGATTCAGAGTAACTAAATCATTGAAGAAACCCATATCAAAACCAACATTAGCTTTGGCTGTTGTTTCCCACTGTACGTGAGTATTTTCGATATTAGATAACACAAGCCCTGTTGCACGATCGATGAATTTAGTAGCCATAAAATAAGCCCTCGATTCATAATCGCTGATACCATCATTACCTGTAATTCCATAACCTGCACGCACTTTAAGGAAATTAAGTGCATCCAGTTCACGCATGAACTCTTCTGAACTGGCAATCCAGGCTCCATTTATTGCTGGAAAAACGCCTACGCTACGACTACGATCCGAAATGACTTCACCAGTATTTTTATCTTTCTTGATGTTCTTGAAGTTCAACCCTTCTTCAGTATGGCGACCGAATCGTGATGAAGAATCAAAAGAAACTGTACCTGTAAGGAAATAGCGGTTATCGTAAGCATACTCAGCCTGATAGTAGTTAGAGATAGAACGGGTTCTATTATTTAAACCATCAGCAAAAAGAAAATCATACGCCCCGGTAATCGTAGTATTATTGTTTGAACCCGAGTTGTGTTCCTCCACATAATCCATTTCAAGATAATTGTGAATGAAACGGATACCTGCTGTTGCTCTTAAATGATGATATAAGTTGAACTTCTTATCATATTTCAGGAATGTATCGTTGAAGATATTGGTATTTCGAAGTACCTGACTTGATATCTTATTTCTCGATAATCCTTTGTTTTCAATATGTTCTATCGGCGTAAATCTTTCAGGAATAAAATGACCCTCAATGGTTTTAAACAAGCTGTAATCAAAATGATTACCCAACTTCAAATCGGGAGTAATTTTATATGTAGGGGTTGCAGTGATATTAAACCTGTACTTCTTTTCAAAGTTATTCGAAGTTTTTATCATGATACCGGGGTTACCAATACCGAAAAAGTCGGTAGTAGCATAATTCGCTGTAATCTGCCCCATGTTGGTAAATGCATAAGGGCTCACCAAAGGTGATTTCACCTGCGCTTGCCATGTTGGCGATGATCGGTAATTGATACCATCATCCATCAATCTTCTCTCATTACGGGCAAAACCGATGTTCATTGTAAGATCCACTTTCTCAGTGAGATTAAAATCACCATTTAGTCTTACATTAAAACGGTCCCAGTTGGTTGATTTCACAACACCCTGATTGTTAGTAAGACCAAGAGAAAAATAATACAATGCTTTATCATCACCCCCTCTTACGTTTATCTGATATGCTTGTGAAGTTGCAGGCTGATAAACCTGTTTGCTCCAGTCAGTATTGTTTCTGTAAACATTATATAAAGGGTTGCTTGGATCTGTTACAAGAAAGCCAATTGTTGAAGGATCAAGGTTTCTGAGACCAATGCTTCCCAACATGTCGCTCGCGTAAACACGGAAATCTTCTCCACCCATCATAGGGAGCGATCCCGGAGTTTCATGTACTCCTGTGAGCATTTTTACGTCAATTTGAGTAACCATCGACTTAGCCCTTTTCGTTGTAATTAATATTACACCATTGGCAGCTTTGCTACCGTAAATAGAACTTCCATCTTTAATCACTGAAATGCTTTCAATATCATTCACATCAATATTGTCCAGAATATTAGAGAAATGCCCCCCATGTATGGAGTTAACACCTTCCAGATTTTCCCAGATAACACCATCAACAACGAACAATGGTTGCGCATTCGCATTAATAGTATTCACACCACGTATGAAAAGCGAGGAGCCAATGCCAATATTTCCTGAACGGGAAACAGCCCTTACACTTCCTGCTAATGACCGATGAATAATATCATCAGCAATACGAGCAGAGTATTTATCTTCTTTATCAAAAACCGATATGGAAGAGGTAACAGCAGAATTGTTTCTTTTTCCGGTTACTCCCTGTACGCTTTTATAAAAGTTGCTGAAACCTTCACGATAAAGAACAACTGTAATGCTGCGGGCTCCCTGAATTGCAACCTCACGTAAATCATATCCGATAGCTCTGACACTTAGGATATCGTTTACCGAAGTCATTCTGATTCTGAAGTTACCGCTTTCATCAGTCACCGCTGAAACGTTTTTATCAGGGATGGAAATTTGTGCTGCATGAATTGGTTTCATGGTCGCAGCATCTAATACTTTACCCTCTACCATCACCTGATTCGCATCTGCCTGAGCAAATGCCCATGTGGCATTTATCATCAGAAACAGCATCAGGGTGATTTTCAGTATCCCGGCATTGAAGGTTGTTTTATTCATATAGCTTGGATTTATTTTATGTCTCATGTTTATTACTGGTTAACTATTCAACAGGTTCTAATAGAATACAATCAATTCTGATGTCGCGATTAAAATTGAGTCGCTCCGAAGCCGTGGTACCTACAGCATTTTCAACACGAAGTGCTACCCTGATCTTGTCAGATCCTATCAAATCGGATGAACGCATATTGGTATTCACGATATTGGCATAAGGGAACTGATAATTTTCCAGAACCAATAATTTTGTCATTTCAGTAGGCTCAGTTGTAAACTGTCTGGCCTGTCCAAATGCAGTCACGAAACCGTTTGGACCAACCCATTGTTCTGTATTGGTTCCCTGTGGGCGATAATCGGTACTGATTGAAAAACGTACCCTGTATGGACGTACATTGGTGGTATCCGTTATATACATAGGAACAAAAACCACATATACATTATATTTTCCGGCAAGGGTATTGGGTATAGGGAAATTAACAAACAAGCGTGCAGTACTTAAGGTACTTGTTGCACGGGCATTGATGTAACGACCTCCCGACACATTAAATCCTGTCCCTATACTTGAGAATGTTGTAATCTCGTAGTTACCTGATGTTCTCCCGAACTGTGTATTCTCTGCTTCAACACGTATTACAGGATTCCAGCTATCAACTGGTTTGTGTTTGAGTTCCGACACAGTGTATGCAATACCATTACTTAACTCCTCAGGAGTAGATGATGGTATAATCTCATTTGCATTTGTAAGCAAAGTTCTTGAAGTAGATCTGATTGAGTCGGAAGTTAATGGAGCAACTCTTCTTCCACTGAAGAAAAGATCCTTCACCATCATCCATCGGGTATTTTCAACCTGAGCTTGTAGTCCACCATCTTCATCCAATGCTTTAAAATGAGGATAAATTTTTGAATAAGCAGTATTCCATGCTGCATTATCAGGTAATAAAGCAGTGTAAACGCTATCTTCTCTTGTAAATCTACCTAAGCTGCTCAACACCTTATTGAAAGGAGTAAAGACAGAATCAATCAACACACCATCAAGATAACTTTGATCAACATCAAATTCTAAACGGGTAAGACCGTTAATGTAATTTCTCAAAGAATCAATATCTGGTGCAACTGCAATATACTCCCAGATATTGAGGGTGTAAGGCACATATTCATTTACAATGTGGATGATTCCGTTCTTAACAGCAATATCATTCTGAACAATTGTTTTTCCTCCAAACTGTAATCCTGAAGGAGTTCTTGCAAAATTAAGCAGTTTGTTATTCAGCATCAACATCGTACGTGTTTGAATTCCCGAGCTTGGCACACTGAAACGGGTGATATGATTTCTCACCGTTTTAAAAACTTCCTCTTCATCATTAAGATTAAAACCAACCAAGGAGGTATTAACCGGAGCCCATACAGTAAATGTTTGGTTTTCTGATAAAAGTTTGTCGTAACCAGTCATTTCAACCATCTGAGCAAAAACACTCAACTCTGGTTTTGATTTAATATACTCAAATATACTCAATTCACTTTTTTCAGTTACTTCAGCATTAAAATGCTCATCCCATTCCTGCGAACAGGAAACAATCAGCAGTGGCGCTATCAGCAACAATAAGGCATTAATTATGTTGTTTTTCATAAACTTATTTTTTTTCATTAAACTTTATAGTTGCTTAATAAATGTCTTCATCTTCAATGGCTGATGTTGGAACAAATTCAAGATAGTCAAACATGAACTCTCCTCCACTTAATCCCTTCACCATTAACTTACGTGGACCAGCTTCTGTAAACTCATAGGTACCCAGAATACGGCGCAGGTTAGCGCTACTAAAGCGGGCGTTCTCTCCTGAAGTCCAACCAGCCTCAGCTACTCTGAATGAAGCCGGACCTTTCATAAAGCCACGGTTACGCATCATTTTATCGTTTTCAAAACCGAACGGATCCGCAGGATCACTTCCGGGAACAACGTATCCGATGGAGACATGACTGGCACTATTGTTCAGATTGAGCGGAACACCTGCAGGTACACCATCAACATATAATTGTGCAACTCCTCGTCGACCGTTGGTCAGATAACCAAACCTAACCTCATAAGTTCCCGCCGGAACAGGTAA
>CAYMDE010000008.1:7438-48112 GCA_964389115.1 uncultured Paludibacter sp.
CGATCAATCTCATGAAAAACACCGTTTGTCGCATCATTATCATAATTTGAGGTAAGCTGAACAACTGTAGCTTCGTCAACATGATTTAATAATTCTGCTCTTCCAGTTGCACGTTCTCTTTTAACCTCAATGAGTGTATTAGGACACATTGTTTCAATGTATTCGAACATATCCCTGGTTTTTATCATATGATCAGTATCGTAAGCACCGATTAACTTATTTTTACTCAACTGCTTCTCGATAAGATGATATGCAATAAAGCGGTTTAAGCTGTTGTGGCGATGTCTTTCATCAGCAATATTGGCATCCTGAGGATAAACCTGGTTATAGACTGTAGCAGCATAGGCTTTCATGTCGTTAATACTTTGAATTCCATAGCTGGCAAAAGTCTGATTGCTCGGCATAAAAACCGTATAGCCATACCTGCGTGAGGGGGGCACATCCTGATAAAACCACTGTCCGCTTTCCAATGGAGTTGTAATCAGATGTTTGTAATCAAGTGGATTGTAGGAATCATCCCTGACTTTAAGCAACGAGTCTGCCAATCCTGTCAGGATTAATGCTTCATAAAACAACGAGAAATTTTCCTCTTTGGCAATGACTTCAACAATTCCATCTCTGGTAGGATCCAATACCCTGTCGATTTTGTGAATCACTCCATTGTAAACCACAATATCTTTTTGCGTTATGAGTGAACCCCTGTTGGCCTGTGTTCTGTTTACAAAGGTTTGATTCGTTCCACTTTCGAAGAAAATCGAGATATAGCGCTCACTCATTGACAACTGTGGAAGTCTTCCACTAATAAAGTTGACATTCATCACAACAGTTCCACTGATGATGTGGTCTCTGGCAATTGTCAGCAAAGAGTCCATACTAAAATCTGAAAGCCTTGATTTTCCTTTGAGTGTATAAAACTCTCTCATCGCATCATTTGTAGGTGCGAAACTGGTAAAATGGCCATAAGCATTCAACAGTCCAAGGGTTGCAGTAGTATCAAGTAATCTTGCAAACTCACTAAATTCTGAATTTTCAGGATTAGTTAAATACTGCCCCATCATCTGATCAGTGAAAGTATAAAGATTATCTCCCACATTATCAGGATCACAAGAACTAAACATTAACATCGAAGAAAGCAGCAGCGTAATAAGTGCAAGCATGCTAAAATTCGACAATCCGGTTATATTAATATACTTTTTCATTAGAATATATTTTTTTGTCAACAACTTACCTTTGAGAAGAACTTCCAGACTCCTGATAAAATGGGTTTTGCACTAAATTACGGTTAGCTTCCAGTTCTCGTCTCGAAATTGGCATATACATAGCATCCATTACAGGTGCACCGATATTACGTGTACTTCCCGGATTGGCACGCATCAGGAATGTATTCATAGTTCCGGTTGAACCTTCTCTTTTCGACCATCTAACCAAATCGAACCAACGTTTCCCTTCAAACATTAACTCTCTCTGACGTTCTCTTAGTACTAATAAGTCAACATCATTAATTGTAGGATAATGTATCAGTTCTAATGGCTCAGCACCCTGCAATACACTATTTGATCTCAAATAAGTGAGATTTACCATCTCAATAGCTGATTCCAAAAATGTCTGTGCAAAAGCCTCATTCTTCTTGGCAAGCTGTACAAGTGCTTCAGCTTTAATCAAAATCACATCAGATAATCTGTAAATTATCCAGTTGGCAGTTGTATTCCTGAACCTGTACAGACTTACATTAGGTATTTCGCTTTCAGTTCTGGCAACACCTGAGTATTTAAAGATATGGAACATACCACCGAATTGATAAAGAAAATCTTTGGCCCGAATATCAACTTCACTCTCTTTTACTGTTGGCGACAAGCTAAAGAAGAATGGACTATGTGCACCTACCTGATCGTTTGAAAAGTTCACAGCAAGAGTTGCAGGAAAAGCGAGCTCTCCTCTTTCTCTACCGCTACTTCCGTAAAGATTAGCTACAGCATGGTTCACCTGTACATTTTCATCGAATTGCAATTCAAAAATACTTTCGGTTGAGTTACCCAGATAAAACACCTGAGTCAACATCAACGACTGGTCAACTAAACGATACTGAGGATCACTCAATACCATCTCGCAAGCTAACACAGCTTCTTCGTATCTTCCTGCCCAAAGAAGTACATCTGCTAATAATGTATAAACAGCACCTCTTGTGATTCTTCCTTTGTTATAATCTCTTCTACCAAAGTCAATCCTCGCAAACTGACCAGCCTCATATAAATCCTGTATGATATGGTTAATTACAACTTCTTCAGATGATTTTGGCAAATTGAAATCCTGATCATCATCAATACTTGGCTCCAGTATCAGAGGAACATCCCTGAAGGATCTGACAAGGTAAAAATAAGCAAGTGCTCTTAAAGTCAACACTTCAGCCCTGAGTCGTTGCAAGTCGGCCATACTGAAATTAATATCTCGTTCTACAACCTGCGGAGCAAAATGCAAGAGGTTGTTACAGAAATTTATTACAGTATAAAAAGAACCCCAGGATGCATACGCGTTGTTGGCTGTCAAATCACCATCTAAAATTCGTTGCATATCAAATCTGGTATTAGCAAAGCTGCTACCCTGAATCAGATTATCTGATCGGAGCTCTCCCCAAACAATCATGCGTTGTATTACAGCATCTTCAGTTAATCCTCTGTAACATGCAGCCAAAACCGCTTCAACATCAGCCTGTGTTTGCCAGTATTCATCCAGTATTATTTCACTCTCCGGTCTCAGGTCGAGCCAATCACTACAGGATGTTAAACTACCCACAAATAGTACTGTGAGTATAATATAAATATATTTCTTCATATTTTTCATAACTTATTTCTCCTCTTAGAATCCAATACTTGCACCAAATGTCATGTCTCTCGATCTTGGTGTCCTCGAATTATCCGTACTGATACCAATGCTTCCATAACCAACTTCAGGATCAACACCAGTATATCTTGTCCATACAGCTAAGTTGTTAAATGTCAGATATAAATTAACCCTGTTAACATTTACCTTTTTTAATGTAGCCTGCGGCACAGAATAATTAAAAGTCAAGTGTCTAAAACGCAGGAATGATCCATCTTCAACATATCTGTCACTTCCTAACCAGTTGTATCCATAACCACGTAAGGCTCTTGGTATCGGTGTAATATCACCATCCTTACGCCAGCGCCAGTTAACAGAGCGACTCTGATTATCGTCAAAATACATATTCTCAGCATTCATACGGGCTGCATTGATAATCTTGTTTCCATAGCGGAAATTGAAGAACATATTCACTGACATACTCTTGTAGCGGAACGATGGGCCAAAACCTCCATTCACTTTCGGATTGGAGTTCCCTAAATAAACAATATCCAATTCGTCGATATTACCATCATTATTAACATCAACATAATCAGCATCACCACCTCTGAATCGATAAGGTGTACCTCCACCTTTTCCATAGAAGTTAAACCATTTCGGTCTTGGCGTTCCATCCTGATTCATAATCACCTGACCCTGTGCATCTCTTGCAACAGGTGCATGTTCCTGTACACCGGGTACATACTCATCGTATTGATAAACTCCATTGTATTTGAATCCATAAATAGAACCAAATGAGTTGCCCATCTGTACGCGAGTCAGGTAAGTGCCATTGTTATATTCAAACTCTCTGTTATAACTATCAAGCAATGTTTGATCAAGATAAACAAGCGTATTCTTGTAATTAGATAAGTTGAAACGGAAGTCAATACTGAAATTTTTGGTGCTGTAAATTCTGTTGGCATAAAAATTCACCTCCCAACCGAGGTTATCCATGGTACCTCCATTGATATAGGGCAGGACGCTGTATCCGGATGCCTGGGTAATTGCAACATTCGGGAAAAGCATATCTTCGGTACGTTTTGTATAGAAGTTGATATCGAACAAATACCTGTCTTCCATGAACCCGAGGTCAATACCATAGTTGAACTGGGTTGATTTTTCCCAACGTAAATTACTTAAACGTAAAGACACAGGGCGTACCGCAGTCATGTCAATATATGATCCATAGGTACGATAACGACTGAAGTGAAGATATTCTGAACCGGGCTGGTTACCACTGATACCCCATGCCGGACGAATTGCCAGTGTACTTAACCATTCACTGGTACTTTCCATAAAATCTTCATCTGAGATAATCCATTTAGCAGAAATACCGGGGAAAGTACCAAACTTGTTTCCATCTCCGAAACGGGTACTACCCTCTCGTCTGATATTGGCACCAAGAATATATCTTCCTTTATAAACATAGTGAGTACGTGCAAGGAAAGCCAGGGATCTCCATGAACCATGCGCAGTATTGGACCCACTTAAAAATCCATATCCGGAAGCGTCGATTGATTGTCCTGATGGCAGAGAGAATGTAGTAAGAGACTGACTGGCAGAGTTACCGGTATTCACCTGAAATGCACCATACAACATCAAATTGTGATCTTTATTTTCAAATTGCGGTTGCCACAAGATACTTTGTTCAGAGTAGATTGTAAGTGACTCTCTGTCTGAATTCTCAGCTCTGTTCACATAAGCACTTGTCCATAGGTCATTAGATGCTTCCTGAGGAAGGAACATGGTTGTTTTACTATTGTTAATATCAAAAGAAACGTACATATCGTATCTGAGGCGACTTACGTTAGGGTCAAGAATATCGTATTGCAGACGGAAAGTTGGTAAAATACGGAACGATTGCAGTCTGTTTGTTGCCAAATGAGCTAAAGCCACCGGATTTTTAAGATTTCTTTGACTTTCAGCTAATGTGGAACTACGTGAAATATTATAAAAATTTCCAGTACTGTTACCTTGAGCGTCTTGTGCATAAACACTTACGTTCGGCATTTTACGATATGCGATACCCAACAAATTCTCGTAATTTCTATTGTTATCAGAATTGGTAAGCGACATTTCAGTAACAAATTTGATTCGGTCAGAAACTGAATACTCAAGATAGGCACGTGATGAGAAACGTTGCATCGTTTGACCAATCACTGTTCCGTTCTGTGAAAAATATCCTCCTGATATACGATATCGTGCTCGTTCTCCTCCACCTGAAATAGTAAGATAATGATCGTGAATATTTCCCAATTGCGACACTTCCTTCACCCAATCGGTGTTATTGTTGAAATTCTGATATTCGGGGAAATTAGGATTATAACTGTATTCAGGTATGTTTGTCGCGTTATCATCCTGACGGGGATTAAGATAAGCCTGTTTCATCAACATGGTAAAATCATCACCATTCAACATTTTCATACCCTGAGGTTGCTGTGTTAATGTATAACGGTATGAGTAATCAACACGTGTTGGTCCTGTCATACCACGTTTTGTAGTAATCATTAACACACCATTGGCTCCTTTTGCTCCCCAGATAGCAGATGCAGCAGCATCCTTAAGTACTGAAATTTCAAGGATATCATCAGGGTTCAAACTTAACATGTTAGCGTACTGCTCCTGATTGGCGTTTGCAAAGTCGAAGTTCGGGTCAATCTGAACTTCGTAAGGGACACCATTTACAACGATAAGTGGCTCACTGCTATTATTAATAGAAGTAACACCACGGATACGCATCGAGGTGCCGCTACCCGGGTCACCCGAATTGGCAACGATATCCAAACCTGCGATTCGTCCCTGGAGGGCATCGTCAATAGAAGAAACCTGAATACCTTCAAATTCCTTTGTGTCGATAGTTTGAATAGCTGTACTCAACTCCCTTTGAGGGATTGAGAAGCTTCCCTGCGACACTCTTCGTTGAGCAGTTACCTCTACTGCCTGTAGTGTCTGTACACTTTCCTGCAGTCTGATATTGATCGTTCTTCTGTTTTCTATGCGAATTGTTTGCGAATTAAACCCGATATAACTAATTTGCAATCGGTTATTTCCACTTCTCACTCTCAGAACAAACTTACCGTCGAAGTCGGTTACTGTACCACCAACTACACGATTATTGTCATCGAGTTCCGACACATTTGCACCAATAATTTCTAACCCATCAGTAGCTGAAACTATCTGACCCTGTACGATTACACCGCCACCAGCCTGTGCCTGTAATGTTAAAGGTAATCCCAATGACAATATCAGCAGATATATATAATATTGAATTTTCATATTCTTTTTCATGCTTCGTATTCGATTATTTATTCTTCAAAGGTTAACACATCATCAATTTGGTGGATAACCGCCGATGCCGAATTTGAAATACGGGAAGTGCTAAACAAAGCTCCCGTAGTCGCTCCGGTTCCATCTACATTGCGATATGCAGATGGTAAACGTGCAAAATTGTAATCCTTAACAACAATATTGTTAACATTGGTGACATTGGCAACTTTATTAAGTTCTGTCCTGATTCTTAATGAATTTGCATTACCTTCAACCCCAACTTTATAATACTTGTTTCTGGCGGTATTAAAATGTGATGGAATATCGTTTGTTTTAATTGTAGCAGACTGGAACTGTGTGTTATAGCTATGTCCAAAGAAAACGGCATTATCCTGAAAATGATAACGAAGGAAACGAACCATCCGGCTAACTGCCTGTGTTTTAGCTGCACCAGTCAAAGCATTTATATCAGCCCAACTCTGTATTCTTCCCTGCGCTATAGCATTAGCAATAGCAGCATTGGAAGGCACATAAATGGTATATCGGTAAGCATTGAAGAACCTCACGATATAGTCAATTCCCTGTTGAACAAAAATCTGCGGCACAAAATCATCGGGGACATTACTTAGCAAATCAAAAAATGCACTAAATTCCGGATTCTCACTTAATTCACGATAAACCGAACGCAAGGCTGGCTGAATCGAGCGATCAAGGAAATATGTTTTTCCATTGGCCTGATTAAATGCCTGTTGTACGTTAACAGCGTTTCCTGATTTAAGATTATGGCCACCCCATACCTGCATGTTTGTTTCATTGCCATTGATTTTTATGATATCATTGGCTTTTGTTACATAGTATTGACGTGATGGTGTAATCTGACCAACTACAATATGGCTATCCAAAATATCCCACAAACGGTTTCGTATAAACTCCATATTTGATGCACTGGAAATACTATCAATTAACTCAAGGGTTTCTCCTGTTGTGCGATCATACCTGTGGATATGTGCTGAAACAGTATTTGTATTCTCGTAATATCTGAATTTGAGTACTGCCGGTATATCCTGAGCATAGGCTATTGGATCCAGATAATGTTCGAAAAACTCATCTGTTGGTACGAATACTGAATAATTACTTACTAAAGAATTCAAATATAACTTGTAAAATTCGAAGCGGGTTCCATCAACACTTGTTTCGTGTATTTTGATAGCCCAGTTCATAATCTTGGCATCTTCACTCAACAAGATCGGACTATATACAGAAATATAATCTACAGGAGGATATACTTCATTAGTATAAAAAATCTGTCCGTTAACTGCTGTGTATGAGCCAACAATATGAGATTTCTGAACCGGTAACGCATAATTTTCCGAATCGACCATTCTGCTGAAGCGACTGGGCACAGATTCAATCAATGATGGACGCATATGTCGTCTGATAAATGGAACAACAATTTCATCAGGGACTTGATCCCAGGTACCGAAACGATTACGTAACAATTCACCTACCCCACTATTGAAGTAGTTATTCATCGCCTCATCGGTTGGCACAAACATAGTAGCCATATCGGCTGGTAACGCGCCACCGCTATAACTATTCCATCCCGGATCATATGGCAGCAAATGAGGAGAGTTCTGTATGCTGAAAGGCAACGTACGTGTTCCTCCAAGTGATGCAAAGAAGCGTTTTACGAAAATTGAATCGGAAAAACCGGGATTCAACTGAGCGTAAAGATTCGACATTTCAGCACTGTAATAAGGACCAGAAAATCTTTCCAACAATTTTGAGAAAATCTTTGTATCAGGTTGACGTTGAATTCTGTCAGCCATATTGGTGGGCGGTATTAAAACCTTATCCAATATGTGTACATAACCGTTTTTACATACTATATCACGACGTATTACTTTTGCATCGAACACATGCACATCATTCCTCTGACGTGAAGGACGTCCGGTAAAAATATTACCAGAGATATAATCCATATCATTGTCGGTAATTCCACTTTTATTGAGGAATCTCTGAGTAAAGTAAGCAGTCGGCGATCTGGTGTCATCCATCATCAGGTAAATACCTCTGTCACGGAACGAATCAAAATACTTTCCAACGGGTACCTGTTCGCCAATAAAAAAGTTTAAACTATCGAGAGGACTCAGCTCTGTCATCCTTCTCATAGCAGAACCTTCATGAAAAACCCCGGCAGAATAATAATTCGATAAAGTTTCAATAAGGTAAGCATTGTTGATCATCGAGAAATTGAGGAGCAACTTCTTTTGGGCTAATGTCAGGTCTTCGTACCTGGTCACTCCCCACTCATTATTTTTATAAAACTCATTGAATGCACTATCTGTAGCAACAAACAATGTTTTACTTCCGGTAAGGCTCAATACAGTTTCGTAATCAAGATCCTGAATTAACTTCACAAAGTTTGTAAAGTTTCCTTCAGCAACCAAAAATTCAAAAATACTTTCACCTAACCAATCAGGTTCTTCGTGTGGATAAGGATACTTATCATCACAGGAGAACAAAACCAATAACCCTAAAGCCAGGGTCAGCACTATCCGCGCTGCACGGGCTTTAGTCCGTAGCATTATTTTCTTCATGGGTTTAATAATAATTATATTAAGTCGTTTTATAGTTTAACAAATTTTGTCGGACTGAATGATGTTCCTCGTATCAGATAATATCCTGAAGCTAGATCCTTAACATCAATTTCATTGCTGTCGAGTGTAATTGTTTTGACGAGTGTACCTGACAAACTGAATATTTGAGCCTGTTCGCCGGTAATCATCTGATTTTGAAGGTAAATCATGTCGCGAACCGGATTAGGAGTAATCGCAAGTTGATTTTCACGTACAACATCTACACTTTGAACTACCCTTTCCGGGTCAATCACAATCCAACCAGCACCTTCACTAGCCACAGAGCTGGTACTTACTGACCTTTCTCTTTGTTTGAAAATAAATGCACCTCGATCAAATAAATGGAATAATCTGAGCGCTGCTGTAACTTCATCGTTAGCTGTTTGCATTTGTGCAATGAATACCGGATTATCAATGGTATCACCAAACAAAACCTGTTTTGCTGAAGCAGTTACAAAGTTTTCTGCTGTGCGTCCAACTGTAAATCTTTGTCCGTTGAAATCTCCTTTACCCGGAGTTAAGGCGATATACGAAATTGTTTCAGTTCCCGGAGTGGATGTAACGCCTTCTTCTTTGAAAATTTTCACCTGGAAACCAGTTGCTGTCACATTTCTTATTCTTACAACTGTTGCATAGCTTGTTGAAGATAATAATTGATTCACAAATACTACCGGCGCAACCTCGAAAGGTGTAGGGAAAGTAACGGTAGTCCAGTTGGCAGTAGCAGTTGCCCTTGCCGACAAACCTTTTACTCCGTTGAAGTCGTAACTTCCCGGCATCATTGCCAGATAAGGTATTGTTTCTTCGTTTGTAAAGCTGCTCAAATTTAAATACTGCCAGGTTGAAGCCTGAATCTGGAAACGAGATGTTCTGCTAACGAATCTTACACGAGGTGTCATCAATGCATTGATATTTCTGTTTGTTGGAGCACCGGTAACAATCGAAGGTATATCACCGAATGGTTGGGTAAAGAAAACAGAACTCCAATCGTTACTGGAAACATTGATGCTTCCAAACTGCACCAGGTCATCACCCTGAGTTATATCGAGACCAACTGCAGGAGAGTAATTTGATATAGTTCCGTCAGGAAGTTTGGTTCTCACCCTGAATTTAACGGGACCTTTTGAGGTGTCAAGAGTTTCAGTATAAGATTTCAAATTTCTGTCGTCGGTATCCAAAATGACCTCAAATGCTCCATCGCCTATTCTTTTCTCAAGTATGAAACCACGTGACAAACTTCCGTTGGGGTCATTTACTGTAATTGCCATCGTATTGGTACCATATGCTATTGAAAGAGTTGGGTTCCTATGCAAACGCCAGGTTGGAATCACCTCATATCTTCTATCGAAAGCCATTTTCGACTTAGTATCTCTGAACATTACCCCTGCAGGCGTAAGACCATTTTCAAGAAAAACTGTATCTCTTGTTACACCATCAGATCTTGTGGTAACTCTGAAATCACCACTCAATATAATTGCACGTGCATCCTGAACCCAGTTATATAATGAGTGTCTTTCGATAAAACTTGCTGTATCAAGCACATTCAAAATTGCTCTTAAGTCATTCAATTGTTTTTGTGCATTTGCAGGAGTCAAAGGCAAATCATTGTTTACCCTGTTTGGCCAATGCTCATTTGTCCAGTTGGCTCCATTATTCCATTCAGTTATCCAAATAGGCAAGCCTGTTCTTTGATGCACATAACGCAGGTCGTTGTACCAGTTTTGCGGTGATTTTCCACCCCAATATGCGTGTACTGCCAAAAAGTCGACTCTCCAGTTTCGCGCTTTAACACTATCAACGAACTCATACAACCACGCATTCGGACTGGCGGTTGCAGGTGTTCCGATTCTCAAACCGGATTTCATATACTCTGGCCACATAGCCAAAGCTTGCGCTACTGTCATGTTCGACTGATCGGGGCGGTCGGGCTCATTGAATCCCAACAGGTGATTAACCCTTGTTTTGGTGTTAATCTGACTCCATCCCGGCCAACCAAGATTTTGCTTAATTGGCACATAACTCTGGTTTGTTCTTGACTCCTGATCTGCACTCCACGAATACCACCAGGTTGCACGTACTCTTTCAGCATCATTTCCACCACCGGAACCTGAACCACACCATCCTTTTTTGGCAACATAGTCCCATTCGAATACACGTACAAAAGCAACTGTTTCATCCAACAGATAATTTAACTCTGAAAATTCAATATCTTCGTTGTCTGCAATAAAAACACGACTATAACCTGTACCATCACGCTCGGTTGCTAATGTAGCCATATAGCCACGTTTCAACTTGAATGAACGCATTCTCTTCTCCATGGATCCAAGTCCGTTGTGATATGTATAAAGCGGGAATGTTGCAGTTTCTCCGCCAAAATTTTGCTCAGTAAAGAATGTTAGCGGTCGATAATTCGGTGAATGAGGTATAACAACTGTACCATGAGCATAGATTGCCACACGAACATTGGTTCTGTTTACTGCGGCTGCATTGTTTACAAATATCTTACTTAACAGACCAGATATAACATCAGTAGGACGAATATTTTCGAAAATCACCCATGAATCTTCACTGTTCAGATGTATTACTGAATTGTCGAGTGCCGCTGCGCTTGTTTGGGCTGTAATAATTAAATCTGATTTCCCATTAATGATAACCTCTCTGTCGGTATATCCGGAAACAGTCGTTTTGCTTGCAGTTATTTCTATCTGCGTTCGGGGATTCTGTGCAATTGCAAAAAGTGTAATTGCCAGCAATGAAACTAAAAAGTAGAATTTACGCATCATGGCATTATTATGATTAGAATTTTTTTAACATTTGGTTGTCTTGAATCTGCTTTCTGAAAGTATATTTCTTACAGGGAGCAAAATTATAATCCTTTTTTGTTAAGACGGGGTAAAATTCGTTCATTTTCGTAGATTTTTGTCAGCCTTAAAAAACGAACTCACCTAACCGTTTTCGATACAGTTTATTACAATATGGTCACTTGACTTTTAATAAAGTAATCAAATTTGACAATATTTTCATCTTGATATAAAAACCGTCAATTTATCTTTGTATTCAGATGAGAAATCTTACAACTTTGTTTTGTCAAACCAAATAAAATAATTCAAAATGAAAAAAACGGACTTAATCTTATCTCCTGACAAGCTTACAAAAATTCGATATTTAATTATCGGGTTGGTTGTAAGTATTGGAGTTTTTGCACAGGATATCAGCACCGGGCTTATTATGCATTATACATTTGATAATGTAACAGAAACGTTGGTCCCTGATGTATCAGGAAACAATTACACTGCAATTTTACAGGGAGAAGCTAAATTAGCAGAAGGCTATAGTGGTTTAGGTGTAAACATGCCAACCAAGCCGGATTATGTTCAACTCCCTGCCGATTTCACCAACTCTCTAACGTCATTCAGCTATGCAGCCTGGGTAAAAATGGATGCTTTGATGGGCAATACGAGGTTTTTTGACTTTGGTAACGGTGCTGATGGAACTAACAACTTCTTCGTATTTATACCAAGTACAGGCAGCAACAACAGCCACATGCGTGTACGTTACCGCGAAGCCATCTGAAGCTGTAACCAACGAAGCAGCTAATCTGACACTACCTGATTTATCTGCACTTACTTCAGATATCAGTCTGCCAACTCAGGGAACATTAGATCCTTCAGTTGAAATCAGTTGGACTTCTTCACATCCGCAATTGATTAGTAACACCGGACAGGTTAGCCGTCCTGATTATTTCAACTTCAATGTTACCCTAACAGCTACTTTGTCGAAAGGTGCTCAGTCGGTATCAAAAGACTTCCCTGCAACAGTACTTGTTAAACCGGGAACTGAATTCGCTAACAGTCTTATTGTTAAATACGACTTCTCAGATGTTGAAGGCAGAATCGTTTACGACAAAGGAGAAAAGAGATTCTACGGAACAACTGTAAATGATGCAACCATCCGCAAAATCGGTTCGGAAGCCACCGGTTTCTACAATGTACTTGATTTGGGTAATGGCACCGGCTATTTCGATATGGGTGAAGATCTTGGTAAAGCAATGTATCATCTGGATGATTTCACAGTTGCTGGATTCTATCGTATCGATCCTGAATATGAGAACTTAACTGCTAATGGCAACTTCTTGTGGACATTCTCGAACACCAACGACGCTATGGCCCGTCCAACCGGTTATATCATTGGAAGTCTGAGAAATTTGAGTCAAAGCATTACTCCCGGCTTCTACACAGCAGCCTCAGGCAATCAGGCAGTTGCTTTCGGTGAGCCAGCTTTGAGTGGTGGATGGCATCATTTGGCTTACGTACAAAGTGGCACAATGGGTACAATTTACATTGATGGCATGCCGATGTTCACTGACCAAATAACCAACATGCCTAAGTCAACCCTCAAAAGAGATGGCAATTTGGGCACTATGTTCAACTGGATTGGTCGCTCAAATTATGTAAGTGATGTGTACCTGCGTCAAACCCTGGTGTACGATTTCAGACTTTACAAAAGAGCACTCAACGACATTGAAATCCTGGCGACAGAATTGGATGTTTTTGGCAAGATTGAAGGTCTGGAAAGAGCCTTTGCCGCAGCACCTGATGCAACATCTGTTGAAAATATTTCCGGCTCCCGCTACGATATCATCCCGATAGAAGGTGGAATCAGACTACATGGATTGACAGGTAATGAAAATGTTTCTATATTCGACATTTCAGGCAGAAGAATCCAACCCGGAAATCTGAACCAAATCAAATTGAACAGTGGTGTTTACATCATCAAAATTGACAACTTTACAGCAAAAACATTGGTAAGATAAAAGCCAATTCGATACACTTAAAGGAGGCTTCTTGTTAAACATGAAGCCTCCTTTGCATTATGTTAAATCAACACTCAAAACATTATTGCACCCTATTTGAATGATTAATCCTCCCTTTTAGAGCCTTAGAATCTTAATTTTGTCGGGTAAACATAAAAAAACAACATCATGAAAAGAAAATTACTTGAAAAGCTCCGGCTATTGAGTCTGCTTCTGGTAGCCGGACTGGTATCCTGGCAACTACAAGCAGCCGACATCAACAGCGGACTTAAACTGCATTACACATTTGAACAAGCCAATGGAACAACCTTACCCGACGTTTCAGGAAATGGCTACAATGGGACCCTTCATGGCGCAACTGTGGGCATGTCGAACGGCAAACCTTCATTACTTTTAGGTACATCCGGTGCCGATTATGTTGATATGGGAGCGAATACCGGAAACCTGATTGCATCTCTTAACGATTTCAGTATTTCGGTATATGTTTTTGTAAATACTACAAACACCAACCTGTCTGCAAACGGTAATTTCATTTGTAAGTTTGCCAATTCAGAGAATACTGCAGTAGACCAAAACGGTATCATCTTTTTACAAGCAAAAAGGAGTCGTTTTGCCATTTCACCTACACACTGGGGTGGCGAACAATTTACGCAAACCGGACTAGATGTGGTTAAAGGGGAATGGGTGCATATGACATACACTCAAGCGGGAACTGTTGGCCGACTTTATATCAATGGTGAGCATAGAAGTACAAACCCAAATGTTACTCTCAAACCATCTGATATTGGAGCAACTCCATACAACTTCCTGGGTAAAGCAACTTTTGAAGGTGACATCAACCTTCAGGATGCACAACTGGCTGATTTCCGTATCTATGATAGAGCAATCAGTCAGGACGAAATCCTTATTCTGAACGGATATCCTGCAGAACTTATCGACGCTTACAGCGCATTAACAATGCCTGATTTGAATGAAGTAAGAAGTAATCTGACACTTCCAACAACTTCAGGAACAGCGAATCTGCCTGTTGTTTGGGAATCTTCACTACCTGAAATCATCTCAATCACAGGTGAAGTTAATCGTCCGGAAAGATTCGACGTGACAGTTATCCTTACAGCAACTGTATCAATGGAAAACAACGGTACAGTTTATACGCTGAAAAAAGAGTTTACGGCAATTGTTAAAGCATTTGCTGAAATGGATGAAATTATTGCATACTGGAACTTTGATGCTGACAACATCTTCGTAGAGGATGGTGTTATGAAAATCAAGGATGCAACTGAAAATGAATTCGTTGCGACCTTGAAAAACGAAGCCAGAATAAGAACCATCGGAGTTTCTGAGCAATTTAACGTGCTCGATTTAGGGAATGGTACCGGTTATTTGGATCTGGGTGCTGAAATTGGAGAGGCTATTTACGCATTGAACGATTTTACAATCGCAGGATATTTCCGAATCGACGAATCATACGGACAACTTACCAGCAATGGTAACTTCCTCTGGACGTTCTCTAACACTCCTGATGCTCCAACCGACAGAAACGGCTATCTTTTGGGACGTTTGAACAATATGAGCTACGAAATCACTCCCGGCTATTATGCGAGTGGTAATCAAGGTATTTATGCCGGAAGAGCTGCACCTCAGGGTCAGTGGCATCATATTGCTTACACACAAAAGGGCTCGACAGGAAGACTTTATCTTGATGGAGAACAAGTTGCTACTGGTACAATAACCAACCTACCATCAATTGTGTTACCAAAACCAGGACTAAAAGGTACAAACTACAACTGGATTGGTCGTGCGAACTATCCTTCAGATGTATATCTTCGTCAGACTCTGGTTTATGGATTCCAAATTTACACTATTGAGCTAACTCAGGACAACCTGCTACTTGATATTGAGATGCCATACATACTAAGCCGATTGAATGCTGCTTATGCTGAAAACCCTGACTTCATTTCTGAAGCTGTAACCAACGAAGCAGCTAATCTGACACTACCTGATTTATCTGCACTTACTTCAGATATCAGTCTGCCAACTCAGGGAACATTAGATCCTTCAGTTGAAATCAGTTGGACTTCTTCACATCCGCAATTGATTAGTAACACCGGACAGGTTAGCCGTCCTGATTATTTCAACTTCAATGTTACCCTAACAGCTACTTTGTCGAAAGGTGCTCAGTCGGTATCAAAAGACTTCCCTGCAACAGTACTTGTTAAACCGGGAACTGAATTCGCTAACAGTCTTATTGTTAAATACGACTTCTCAGATGTTGAAGGCAGAATCGTTTACGACAAAGGAGAAAAGAGATTCTACGGAACAACTGTAAATGATGCAACCATCCGCAAAATCGGTTCGGAAGCCACCGGTTTCTACAATGTACTTGATTTGGGTAATGGCACCGGCTATTTCGATATGGGTGAAGATCTTGGTAAAGCAATGTATCATCTGGATGATTTCACAGTTGCTGGATTCTATCGTATCGATCCTGAATATGAGAACTTAACTGCTAATGGCAACTTCTTGTGGACATTCTCGAACAGCACCAACTCGGCTGTAGATCGTAACGGATACTTCTTCGGAAGATTGGGTAACCTCAGTATCAGCATCTCTCCTACTTTCTGGGAAGCTGCTGCAGGAAATCAGGCTCTCGCTTTCAACAAACCTGCTTTACAAGGGAACTGGCACCATTTCGCATACACCCAAAATCAGGGTCTTGGTACAATCTATCTCGATGGTATGGGAATGATCGTAGGTGATATCCCTAACAGTCTGAAAGATGTACTGGTTCGCCCGGGAAGACTCGGAACTCTTTACAACTGGATTGGCCGTCCGAACTTTGCTGGTGATGCATATCTACTTAACACTCTTGTTCATGACTTCAGAGTTTATAGTCGCGCATTGAGCGATATTGAAATACTTCAAACAGAGCTCGATGTAATGAATAAACTGGCCAATCTGGATGCAGCTTACGAAGCAAACAGCAATGTTGAAAGTGGTTTGCACGTGGTTAAAAGCGGTCCTTATCAGGTTGTTTCGGAAAACGGAGTAATTCGCATCAATGGTTTGACAGGAACCGAGAACATCGCAGTATTCGATATCACAGGACGCAGAATTACCTCTACAAACAGAAATGAAATCCATGTAGGATCTGGTATCTATATCATCCGCATCGATCAGTACACAACGAAAATCATTGCTGATTAATCACAGGATTTTCTAATTAGATCATTGGGAGGGAGACTGAAAAGTCTCCCTCTTTTTTTCTCAAAAATGCTTGAAGAACAGGTCAATTATCACTACAAATTTTATAGAATTGACCTTAAAAACAGCGTTTTTTATTATGCAAAATATGATTTTACGCTCAGTACAAATCGATTTTTCGCTCAGTACAAATCGAATTTATACTAAGCATAAACTTGATTTGTACTGAGCGTAAAATCGATTTGTACTACGCATAAACTTGATTTGTACTGTGCATAAAAACCATTTAAGAAGAGCAAAAATCATATTTTTCTCCTTAAAAGGCCTCCATTTAGTAGGACATTTTGACTCATTTCATCCTTAATTTTTGTGCAGCATACCCCAGAAAGTTTTCTATCGTAATGCAAAAACAACTAAACACATATAACAGATACTATCAAAATACTCAGAAAAATGTTCTTTTTATCAAAAAAAAGACAACCCGATTGAACAATCAACCCGTTTTTGCATTTACACTTGAGGAGCACTAAAAGCATACAGAAATTGACTACTTTTGATGTTTATTATAAATATACAATTCTACGTTTTCTAACAAAATATTAATGAGTTCTGATACTAAAAATGCATCCCGCTGGCTTGGTAAAAAAATAATTGAGGCGAAAGGTGCCTATCTGGGGGCATCGACCATGACCATCATCAGTGCGGTTTGCTTTGTTGCTTTCTCATGGTATTTGTCTGGTTTTGCAGGGTTATGGCTCGACGAAGGACTCGTACAACCCAATAAACTTATCATAGCACTCTCTTTTCTGACCGGAAGATATCTTTTTTCTCACTTTGCTTCAATACTGAATTTCAGGGCAGGAAATATCATTGTTGCCAGGATTAAAAAACTGCTCTATCCCAAACTGCTTAAGAATAATCAAAACGACTCGATTAAAAGTACTTTGCTGGTAACTCGCGCTGCTGATGACCTGAAACCATTCTATTCATTTTTTATTCCTTACGCCATGGCATCTGTAATGGTTGGAATATTACTGATGTTTGTGATCTTTAGCGTAGAAAAGTGGGTCGGTTTCGTGCTACTTATCTCATTCCTGGTTATACCTTTACAGATGATTGTCATCGGGATTGGAGCTGAATCGCTTCACAAGAAACACATCAACCTGTTTATGAAGTATTCTGCTGTTTTTTACAACCGGTTGCACACCATTGCTGAAATCGTCAACCTTGATAATCTAAAGTCACAGTTCTCTTTCCTTTCTAAAAAAAGTAATGAGCTGAATAGTGCCACCACGAGTGTGATGCGGGTAGCCATACTTTCGTCTGCTGTACTTGAATTGTTTGTAACATTAAGCATTGCCGGAGTTGCCATATACCTTGGAATGAGTTTGCTTGGCATTATGCCCGGACCAAACTATGGTGTTGGGTACGACTTTCGCACGGCCATGTTTTTACTCACCATTTCTCCTTATTTTTTCTTTTATCTTCGAAAATTTGTGAGTGCTTACCACGACAGAAACAGGGCTGTTGCGTCAGCGCAAATACTGATTCCGGTGTTGGATCACAGTGAAGAAGCCATGATTGCCTCTGTTAATGATAAATATAGTTCACTGGAGATTAAGAATCTCAATTTCTCATACCCCGACTCTGTGATTAAAGTGCTTCACAATATCCATCTTTCATTTCCATCGAAAGGACTCGTTTTGGTGAAAGGCATTTCTGGTTCAGGAAAATCAACTTTACTTAAGATATTAACAGGAAGTTTGAACGTAACAGATGGCACTGTTTCTATTAATGGGAACAACAATTTATGGTCGCAACAATGGCTGTGGCAGAACAGTTCGTACATGAATCAGTACCCCTTTGTATTTGATGGTACTTTACAATACAATGTATTATTGGAAGAAGACAAAGAAATTCCGGCAAACTATCCTGATTTTCTGAATAAAATTCTTTATAAAAAAGAAGACGGGTGGCAGGCAGTTTTGAGTCATAACGGCAAACAGCTTTCGGGAGGTGAAAAACAGATGCTTACATTAGCCCGGATGATGCTATTCCCGAAACAGATTGCAATACTGGATGAGCCTACAGCTAACCTTGATGCTGCAACTGTTGAAATAATTCTGGAACAAATAGTAAAGATGGCAGACAATCAATTGGTTATTGTTGCTTCACACGAAGATAAATTTGATACTATTGCCACAATAACCCTGAATCTGAATTGGGGAGAACAAATGGATTATGAGTGAGTTTCTGAAAAAACATATTATTCAGCCCTTTGCAGGCAGATGGATGAAGGGCTTCATGTTACTGTTGTTTTGGACAGTGGCATTCATAGCGCTTCCGGCTATTTCAGGTTGGTTTTTGGCAATGTGTAGTGTCTTTTTTTTGTCGATAAACGGTATATTTTCATATCTCGTACCATCTGCAATTATCCGCCTGCTTACACTTTTCCGAACAGCAACCAGGTATTTCGAACGCGTCGAAAACCATAAATCGACACTCGATGCTCAAAGAAATCTGCAATTAAAGATTTTTCTATCGGTAGCCAGATTTCCATATTTCAGGAAGCAGGTTAACAACAATTCATCCTTACTCGAAAACAGTACCCACGGAATTGATCAGATTTTAAATCATATTCTTTTGTGGATACTGCCTTTCTCGGCACTGATAATCACCATTGTGCTGTATTTCTTGTTCCTGCTGGTTTTTTCTTATGCGATAGCTTTAGAATTCATTATTTCGTCCGCCATCCTGATGTTTATTATTCCTCAATGGATTTTCATCAGGAACCGGAAGCTTTATCAGGAACTCAAACTTTCCAGAGAGGAGAACAATCAGGCACTGATTCAGAGTTTCAGAGGGCGGATTGAGATTTTCAAGTATCACATGGAAAACAAAGCCATTGATCAGCATACAACCCGGATGATGAATATTGAGCGCTTAGAGAACAAGTTGCAAAACAATTCTTTCAGTCTGCAGTTTATTGCCGGACTCGGACTTAGCTATATTGCTGCTTTTATTTTCTGGAACACAAGCAATTATGACATTAGCGCACCTTGGGCTATTGGAATCTTTTTCGGGATTCTGGCACAGGCCGAACTGGCTGAGATGTTATTCTCGGGCAAGTCGGAGAAAAGCTCGGTTGAGCATCAGGTTCGTGATATTGACAACATCATTCATGAAGGCGAACAACAAATCGAAACAGTTCAGGTTAACACAACATTCAGCAGTCTTGTCTTAAATAATTTCAGTGCGAAAGTACCAGAAACACCAATCTTTACAGAAGCACTACATCTGGAATTCAGTCAGGGCGATTGGATAGCGCTTTATGGAGAAACCGGAAAAGGTAAAACTACTTTCCTGAATAGTCTTTTTTATCCTGAATATCGCCGATCAGGTACTTTGCTTTGGAATGGTGAAACTGAGATTACACATCTCCCTGTTCCTGCGTGTATTTACGTGACCCAAAAAGCATATCTGCTTACCGGCACTCTGCGTGAAAATTTCGAAGGATATCCTGATGAAGATATCATACAGGCGCTGAAAACAGTTGATCTCACAGGCTGGTATTCAATGCTGCCTGAAAGGCTCGACACCTGGCTGGGTGAAAATGGCGAAACACTAAGCGGTGGTCAGCGCAAGAAACTGTTGCTGGCACAGGCACTGCTTAAAAAACCACGGCTGCTGGTCGTAGATGAACCAACAGCCGGGATAAGTTCTGAAAATGCGATTTCCATCTTCAGCAGTATTAAAAAGTTATATCCGGGAATGACCATCCTGATGGCGACCCACCTGAAAGACTTTGAAAGGGTGGTGGATAAGATTATCAGGATCTGATTTCAGCTTTAATCTCAGGGAATAAACTTTTCGCCAACAACCAGGCGATCGCATGAATCATCAACTTCGAACAAGTTTGGAATGCGGATATAGCGTCCTCCTGCTCCTACCCTGTGACTATGCAATGCCATCAATAATTTACCATCGAAAGTACGGAACATCATTCCATGTCCATAGTTGGGAGGAGTAATCGGGTCCTTTTCATGAATCCACGGTCCCTCAAGTTTTCCACTTTCAGAATAGGCAATACCCTGCGTGTAAACATCGAATATCCAGCTTGTCCAAAGCATACCCAATCGTCCTGTTTTCGTTCTGAAAACCCACGGGCCATCAGTTACTTTGTTGAAAATCACCTCTCCGTTTTCGTCACGCTCTTTACTCCAGGGCGAATCGCTTGATTTGAAAAGCAAAATAGGCTCGCCAACACTCCCACTGAGATCAGGTTTCAACTGAATCATTTCAATAGTTCCGTCCCAGTTCTGAAGCCACTCGTAACAATAAAGCATGTAAGGCACACCATCTTCCACCCAAAGGGTATTGTCCAATGTAGGCATATTAGCCGGAAGATATTCAGGATCAGCCATTGGAACATAAGGTCCGTCGGGCTTATCGCTGACCAGTATATGACATGCACGGCGTTCGATTACATTACCACGTACAGTATCAATTTTCACCTCCCTGTTGGTAAATGTTCCAAAGAAATAATACTTGCCCTTGTACTCATGAATTTCGGCAGCCCAAATCATTGGGTTAGGTCCCATCCAGGAATTTGGATCGTGTTGCACCACCCTGTACGGACCCGTCCACAAACGCAAATCCGGACTTTTCCACAACATGCCACCGGTACCAGTCATGTAATAAGTATTCGTTTTTTTATCAGCAAAGATAAAAGGATCACTGAGTCTGATTGAATCCAAGGGTACATTCGTCCGAACTTCAGGTGTCCGATTCTGAGAAAAAACTCCTAATGTCAATCCGGCAAAAGCCAGTAACAGCAAAAAATGTTTTTTAATCATTGTATTATTATTTAAGATTTATATCAGCACTTTAAGCGAGCTCACCGAACCATGCTTATCAATCATTTGCAATAAATACAAGCCGGTTTCAGGCAGATTTATCTGATAGCTTTGCTGACTATTGTAGGACAAATGATGCATTTTTCTTCCGGAAATATCAAAAATATTCAACTGTCCCTGCTCATCATGACGAAATACAATTGACTTTGAAGCGCTATCAGTTGCAATTACCGGTGATGAATACTCAATTGCGTCATTATCAGCCATGGTAGCATCCCATTTCTGACGAATTGCATGCATTTCCTGTGCAGTAATAGGCAATACAGTACCATGGCGTGGTGAAAAGTCCATCGATATTCCGGAAGTAATAACTGAAAAGTTTTCAAGGTCTGTACTCTCAGTAAACTGATAAAAACCGGCTCCATAAACATCATACATCATGATCCAGGTATCCGTATTGAATAGTCGGAACGTACAACTACCCTCCACCGCATGCGTTGTTTGCTGCAGGAATCTGTCGAGCATCACCCATCCACCTGTAACCACATCAGAAACAGCTTTTTTGATTCCATTACCTGCCCCTTCAGTTTTGAAGAACATATGGTACTGACCCTCATGAAAAACGATATCGCCATCAATACAAGCTACTCCATCAGGATGATAGAAAAGCTGCGTTGGCACTGATTCCAAATCAGTAAAGTCAGCATTGGCGTAAGCATAGTATATTTTATCATAATCGCCACTACCCTTTCGCATAGAGAAATAAACCATATACTTCTGCGCCACCGGATCATAAATAGTTTGAGGTGCCCACACCCTGTCCACGTTTCCAAACTCAGCAGGGAACCTTGTCGGGATATGTACTGTGGCAGATGTCCAGTTTACCAAATCAGACGATCTGAGCAGAACCATCCCCCTGTTAGAACTCCATCCATTGGCTGAAACCATGTCGGTTACAACCATGTAGAAATATCCGTCTTCACCACGTAAAATATGCGGATCACGCACTCCACCGGTTAAACTAATATCCGCAGATAAAATAACAGGTTGATTATTGTTGAGGGTTTTATAATTAAACCCATCAAAACTATAGGCGAAGCGAATGGCTTCTTGTGTGATGTGATTTCCGGTGAAATATGAGAACAGATAACCAACATAACCTTCGTCTTCAGCAAGTGTTATCTGAAAATCGCGTTCTGTACTTGCCTGATTCTTCGTAACCAATGCACGCATGATGATATTCATGTTACCTGCTCCTTGCTCAGGTCGGTTTATGATTTCTCCCTGATGATTGAGGTAAGAAGGATTTGAAGATGTCCATGTAATTACCGAGCCCTCTCTTCCTGATGCAGGCAGATTCAGATTGGATCTGAGCAGATGCAGGTTTCCTGTTAATTGAAGTTCAGCCACATCGGCATCTACACTTTCCTGATCTGAGAATTGAGGTAACACCGTTGCTGTAAACTGACGCTGACTGCTAACAAAATTGCGTGTTACAGTGGCTGTGAGCACCACCTGAACAGCTTGCGAACCAAAGGCAGGGCGACTTACCACACCTGAAGATGAAATAACTGCCGGATGTGACGATGCCCAGGTAACTGTAGATCCATGATTACCTGTAACAGGTAATGTGAGATTGCTACGAATGGCACTGATGTCGCCTAAATCAAGGGCCTGTGCTGCAGCAACAGCTTGTTCATTGAACAATAATGTGTCGAGTCTGTGCTTATGAACCGCCAACTGCTGCACATTTGCAGCTGAAAGTGCAGTATTATATATCCTGAAATCAGTAATTTTCGAATTTAGCAACAAAGCATCACTGGCATAGGGCGATTTAAATAGAAAATTATGCGCAGTAGGACCCAGTTCCGAGGGTAACATGTTGATGGTTGAGTTACGTTGCGACACACCATTGAGATAAATCCTGCCGTTATTTCCCGATTGAACATAAGTAAGGTGGAACCATTCTCCTTTACCAAATTGAGTAGCCAGACTAACCTGCTGCTCGTTTTGCCAATGTCTTGGCGAAATCACAAACCGCGACTCTCTTGCAGAGAAGAACATACAACCGTTTGCATCAGAAGCAATATTCTGTGAATTGGCAAACGACCATATGAAATTACCATGATTCCCCACATTCTGTGCAGGATCGATATACACATAAGTAGCTATCGTAAAGTCACTGAGCCCCGCAATAATCTCACCCACATTGCTATTGAGTTGCACAAAACCGGAAGTATTACCCGTTTCGACCACTCCAAACTCACCCAAAGAGCGAACATTGGCACTTCCCGACAATGTGGCTGTACGTCCATTACCCGTTACATCCGGAATTACAGCATTTGGCAACAATGACTGAAAATTGTAATGCAACTGCAACCCTTGTGAATGAACTGAAAAACAAGCTGCAATCAAACATAAAACGACTAAAAAACTATACTTTCTCATATTAATATAATAAAAGCTCTCCCACAGGAATTCCCACGGGAGAGCCGGTAAGTAAAAAACAAAACCTTAAAAAAACATGCAGATTACCAGCTCGTGGGAAGCTTGGCATCGTCAACTAACATGGCTTTTACAACCCTGGCGTGATCAACTAAATCTTTTTCAGATGAAACTTCGCTTCGGTAATTTATACCCGTAGGCCAATAGTGAATCGGATTCGAATTATTATCACCCCTTAATTGCTGACCCGTGAGCTGCTGACATAAAGCCTGTGCTACAGGGCCTTGCCACACACCATTTACCATAAGCGCTTTCCATGCGTTAGTTGTCCCCGAGCCAAAATAATGCGCCATTTCATGCATGGCAGTCCCAACCCACATAAATGTTTCGTTAGGGCCAAAACCTATGCTGCCTAAATATGAAGCCTGTGCAGTTGGAATGCCCGAACTATAATACACCCATATATTCCTTCGGAATGGTGTATAGCGATTATAATAAAAACAGGCACTGTCCATGGCTGTTTTTATCAGATTATGAACCCGCTCTCCGGCATCAATAACGCTCTGAGCCAAAGTGTAAGTTACATTACCCATCAAAGGCTGAACCCTGGTAACCGGACCGTAAACTGTACCGACACAGTTGGTGGCGTATGCTCTTACATAATAGGATTTATTGATTTCCAGCACATCAGTCATCGCATAAAAAGTACCTACCGAAGTACCAGATGCAAATTTATTATCCTTGATGGTAGGATTGATACCCGTTGACCAAACAATACCACGCTCAACCAGCGCACAATTACCATTGGAGTTTACACGAACCTGACAAATTGCCCTGTTGTTAGTATAATTGAATGTAGCAGATATTAATTCAACTGAAGGAAGAGCATAATCGCCCGAACTGAAAACTGTACTATCAACTTCTGATACTAAAAAATCACTCTGCGAGCCATCTTTTCTATGAACCAACATCATTGACTGGTCACCGGTAAAAGTAACACTGTCAATATTTAAAAGGGCAAAATTCGTCACCCTGTTCGGGGCGCGATGTACATTAAAAACCGGAATTGTTGCAAAAACGCTAACGATGGTTAGTGCCGCAAGGGCAAAATAAAAAATCTTTCTTAAATTCATTGTTTTGAGAATTTCATTACTTCATTTCCTGCTCTGATAAAATAAATACCTTTACGAAAGTGGCTCACCGATATTGTTTCCTCTGTGTCAGAAACAGGCACCTGCTGAATCATCTGACCACTTAAAGAATAGATTGAAACGAACTGGATATCAGGAGACAAATCTGTAATTCGAATATAATCAACCGCAGGATTGGGATATAAAGTCATTTGACGACTTTGCTGTCTGTTATTTACACTGGTTGTTGTGCCGAATACAAAGTTTCGGACTTCAGAAGTTGGTATCGATGTTACCTCACCATTTTTCAAATTAAGATTTACATCTGTACCCGAGAATGTGATTTTACTGAGCTGACTCAATTCAATCTTAACACTGGTATTGTCCCATTTCATAACCTCCAAAATGGAGTTTTGTGCCTGCAATGCACCGAATGAAAACAAAACCATCAGCAATAAAAGCTTTAAAGTAATTTTACGCATGGTATATTTTGGTTTATAAATTTCAGTTGTAAGCAAATCAAACTATTACACGGAACAAAGATATTTTATTCTGCCCACAGGAATGATAAAAATTATCTCAATTTAGTGGACATTTTAACATATACATTATTAATATCAGGGCTTCAAATGAGCGAAAAGCAGGACAGAAAAATTCCACCTTAATGAATGAAAAATAAACTACAATTTCATTCGGGAACTGTATTTTTGTAACGGTATAAAATTGCGAAATAAATTAATAATAACATAAATTCTAATTCAATGCGTAAACTAACCGTTTTTACATTGTTTCTGATGATGACTTCTGCTCTTGTATATGGGCAGTCGCCTAAGTCAGAGGTATTATCAATCATCGAAAAAGCCAACACCTATTGGCAAAACCTCAGACCCGATCCGGGGAATGCTTTTTGGGACAATGCTGCCTACCACACAGGTAATATGGAAGCATATTTTGTAACTAAGAATCCAAAATTCCGTGAGTATTCTGAAAAATGGGCTGTTCGCAACCAGTGGCAGGGCGCTAAAAGCACCGACCGTTCACGTTGGAAATACAGCTATGGTGAAACAGATGATTATGTGCTGTTTGGCGACTGGCAAATCTGTTTTCAGGTTTATATTGACCTGTATAAATTAGATCCGGACGACATCAAGATTAAACGTGCCATCGAAGTAATGGAATACCAGATGAGTACGCCTAATGTTGATTACTGGTGGTGGGTTGATGGTCTGTACATGGTGATGCCTGTAATGACGAAACTATATCATCATACAGGAAATAAACTTTATCTCGACAAATTGTACGAGTATTTCATGTATGCAAGGTCTATCATGTACGACGAGGAAACCAAACTTTTCTATCGTGATGCCAAATATGTATATCCAAAACATAAAAGTGTTAATGGTAAAAAAGATTTCTGGTCGCGCGGTAATGGCTGGTTGTTTGCCGGTCTGGCTAAAATCCTTCCTGAACTTCCTTTCGAGTGGGAACATCGCGGACTTTTCGTAAGACATTTCAACGACATGGCTAAAACATTGGCAGAAATTCAACAACCCGGAGGCTACTGGACCCGAAGCAAACTGGATCCTGAACATGCTCCGGGATATGAAACAAGTGGAACAGCCTTCTTTACCTATGGCTTCTATTGGGGTATCAACAATGGTTATCTGAGAAGGGCAGATTTCCTTGAAACCGCACAAAAAGGATGGAACTATCTTGTTAACGTTGCACTTCAACCTGATGGAAGAGTTGGTTATATTCAGCCAATCGGCGAAAGAGCTATCCCAGGACAGGTTGTAAATTCGAACTCAACTTCTAACTTTGGTGTGGGAGCATTCTTATTGGCTGCTGCAGAAAAATATCGCTTCGAAGCTCAGGAAGAAAAAAATGCTGCTGAAAGAGCAAGTATCCGTCCAAGCAGAAAATATACTGCATATTTGTTCCCCTACTTCACCGGGAACAGAAAAGATGAAGAGCAAATCCGATTCTCTATCAGCTATGATGGTTATAACTTCAGAGCACTCAATAACGGTGAGCCGATTGTAAATTCTGACGATATCAGTTTAACAGGCGGTGTGCGCGATCCACATATTATTCGTTGCGAAGATGGTAAAACTTTCTACATGGTCGTTACCGACATGGTTTCAGCTAACGGATGGAGTTCTAATCGTGGTATGGTGCTGATGAAATCGAACAATCTGGTTGACTGGACTGCATCAACCGTACATATTCCTTCAGCATTCCCGAATGATTTTGCTGATGTTGACCGCGTTTGGGCTCCACAGGTAATCTTTGACCCTGAGGTTGGTAAATACATGGTTTACTTCTCCATGAAAAGAGGCGATCGTGATTATGATAAGATTTATTACGCTTATGCCAATGCAGATTTCACTGCGCTTGAAATGGTTCCAAAACAAATGTTCTATCACCCCGACAGAAAATCGGCTATCGATGGCGACATAATATATAAAAATGGCTTCTACCACATGTTCTTCAAAACTGAAGGTCATGGTAATGGTCTGAAAAAAGCCGTTTCCCGCCATTTGAACAGAGGCTGGATTCTGCAGGACAAATATGTACAGCTTACAAACCATGCTGTTGAAGGCTCAACCATCTTCCCGCTTATCAATTCTGATGAATATCTACTGATTTATGATGTGTACATGCACGGCAGATATGACTTCACACGCACTACCGACCTTGAAACTTTCGAGTTGGTTGACCGCAGCGAGTTTAGCATGGACTTCCATCCCCGTCATGGTTCAATCCTGCATATCACTGCTGCAGAAGCAAGAAGACTGGAGAGAAGATTCCCATCCAGAAAGCCTGAAAGGGTTGGAAGAAATCCGAGAAACCCGGCTATTAAAGGATTGTTTGCCGACCCTGACATTATTTATTCTGAAAAAACAAAAAGATATTATATCTACCCAACTTCTGATGGTTATGATGGATGGTCTGGAACCTACTTCAAAGCTTTCTCTTCAAAGAATTTAAGAAGATGGAAGGATGAAGGCGTTATCCTCAGACTTGGAACTGATGTGAAATGGGCTGACAGAAACGCATGGGCTCCATGTATTATCGAACGCAAAGTGAATGGTGAATATAAATACTTCTACTACTTCACTGCTGCACAGAAAATTGGTGTTGCTGTAGCCGACCATCCAACCGGACCCTTTGTTGATTTGGGGAAACCACTGCTTTCCTCTTTACCTGAAGGCGTAAGAGGTGGTCAGGTAATCGACCCGGATGTATTTCACGATCCTGTATCAGGAAAATACTATATCTATTGGGGTAATGGTTTCCTTGCAGGAGCTGAGCTGAACGACGATATGGTTTCAATTAAAGAAGAAACCATCACCATCATGACTCCACGTGGAGGTCATTTCAGAGAAGGAATTCATGTGTTCTACCGCAATGGAAAATACTACTTCTCATGGTCGATTGACGATACTCGCAGTCCTGACTACCGTGTGGGATATGGAACTTCCGATTCTCCTCTTGGCAGAATTGCATTGCCTGAGAATTTTGTAATACTTGAGAAAGATCCTCTTAACGGCATATACGGAACAGGTCACCACAGCACCATCCAGGTTCCCGGCAAAGACAAATGGTTCATCGTTTACCATCGTTTCAATTATCCTGATGGAATTAAAATGGGTGGATCAGCTGGCTTTAACCGCGAAACTTGTATCGATGTAATGGAATTTAATCCTGATGGAACTATTAAAAAGGTGATTCCTACCCACAACGGTAGAATCAGATTATAAGACAGCAATGTCACCAACAATTAAATAGTCGTTATATATACAGATAAAAATAATCATTATTTCATCGCACATAGTGATTATTTTTATCTTATAGTATTTGTAAAGACATAAATATCAATCATATGAAAAAAACCATGCTTCTGCTGATGTCAGTATTCATTTTTGGACTTTCAGCTCAAAACACAAAAATTGTAAACGGAATCGAACACTTCGATACTGATGGAAACGTAATCAATGCCCATGGTGCAGGATTTATTCAGGTAGGTGACTACTACTACTGGCTGGGCGAAAACCGCAGAGATGGCATTCTGGTATCTCTCTACAGATCGAAAGACCTGATGAACTGGGAGTTCAGAGCTAACCTGTTAACCCGCGACTGCCACGAAGACCTGCGTAACGCCAATATCGAACGCCCGAAAATCATCTATAACGACAAAACAAAACAATTTGTGATGTGGATGCACTACGAGCACCGCAGGGATTATAGTTTGGCACGTGCAGCCATTGCTTATTCCGATGACATTGAGAAACCTTTCACTTATGTGAAAAGTTTTCGCCCGTTTGGTAATATGTCGCGCGACTGTACCGCATTTAAAGATGTGGACGGGAAAGCGTACTTCTTCTCTGCCGCACGTGAGAATTATGACCTTGCCATGTATGAACTTACCGACGACTACCTGGATGTAAAGGAACATATTACTACACTTTGGCCGGGCGGACACCGTGAAGCTCCAACCATCGTAAAACATGGCGAAAACTATTTTCTTTTCACCTCGGGATGTACAGGATGGCACCCTAATCAAATGAAATACGCCTGGGCACCAAGCATTCGCGGACCATGGTCAGAACTTACCGATATTGGCGATTCTATCACCTTCGGAACACAACCAACCTATATCATCACAATTCAGGGAACTGAACAAACCAGTTACCTCTACGTTGGTGATCGCTGGGATGCACGAAACTATTTTAATTCGAAGTATATATTCCTGCCATTAAGCTTTAAGGATGCAACAACGCCCATTTTCGAATGGAGAGAAACTGTTATCCCTAACACCAAAACCGGAGTAATCACAAGTAAATAATTTAAATCTCTCAATTTACATTCAATGAACAAGAAATTGCTGCTTTCGGCCTTAATTAGCCTACTGCTTTTAAGTCCGTGTTTCGGACAAACTTCTCGTAATGACTGGGAAAATCCGCAGGTTTTTCAGATTAACCGCGAACCTGCACGAGCAGATTTCATTCCCTATGCCGACATACCATCAGTTATCAGGGATGATTTCAATAACTCACCCTGGTTTCAGCTATTGAGTGGTACCTGGAAGTTTAACTGGGCTCCTACTCCGGCTACACGTCCTGTAAACTTCTATCAAAACAATTTTAATGTCAGCAGCTGGGACGACATCAAAGTTCCTTCAAACTGGGAACTGCAAGGTTATGGCATTCCAATCTACACCAATGTTGCTTATCCATTTCCGAGAAATCCGCCTTATATTGATCATTCTGATAATCCGGTTGGTTCATACAGACGCAACTTTGAAATCCCCAAAAGCTGGGATGGCCGTAAGGTGTTTCTGTACTTCGAGGCGGGTACAGCGGCGATGTATATATGGGTAAACGGACAAAAAGTCGGATATACTCAAAACACGAAAAGTCCGGCCGAATTTGATATCACCCAATACATTAAAACCGGCACCAACAACGTTTCGGTTGAAGTTTATCGCTGGAGTGATGGCTCATATCTCGAAGGTCAGGACATGTGGCGTTTGTCTGGTATCGATCGTGACGTATATCTTTACAGTACAGATCAGGTGCGTATCGTTGACTTCTTTGCCCGCCCTGATTTGGATGCAAGATATCAGCATGGTAGCATGACCATTGATGTGGATCTGAGAAATTACGAGCAAAAAGCCCGCACCCTGAATGTCAGAGCTACATTGTTTGATGCAGATGGCAAACAGGTGGCAGTAGCCAATACCAGGACTGCGCTTGCCGCTGGTGAGAAAAAAACAGTTGTGCTGAATCAACGTATCAGAAACCCAAAACTGTGGAGCAACGAAACACCATACCTGTATCACACAGTTTTAACGCTTACCGATGAAAAAGGTAATGTAGTGGAACATGTGGGTGCCGAAACAGGTTTCCGCAAGGTAGAACTTAAAGATGGACAGTTGCTCGTAAACGGAAAAAGAATCATGGTTAAAGGCGTTAACCTGCACGAACATCATCCGGATTTTGGTCATTATATCGACGATGAAATGATGATGAGGGATGTAAAACGCATGAAGGAACTAAATATCAATGCAGTTCGTTTGGCTCACTACCCCAACAACCGCCGCTGGATGAAACTCAGCAATAAATACGGATTCTTCCTGGTTAACGAAGCCAATATCGAAAGTCATGGCATGGGAGCAGAATTTCAGGGGTGGTTCGACCGCTCAAAACATCCTGCTTACCTTCCCGAATGGCATGCAGCACATATGGACAGGATTATCAGTCTGGTTGAAAGAGACAAAAACCATCCATCAGTGATAATCTGGTCGATGGGTAATGAGTGTGGCAATGGTCAGGTATTTTTCGATGCTTATAAATGGATTAAAGAACGGGACAAAACCCGTCTGGTTCAGTCTGAACAGGCAGGCGAAAGTGAGAACACCGACATCGTGGCTCCGATGTATTCCAGAATAAGAGACATGAAGGAATATGCTGCACGTGAAAAAGTGAACAGACCATACATTATGTGTGAATATGCTCATGCAATGGGTAATTCCGTTGGAAATTTCCAGGAATACTGGGATATTATCAGGGGAAGTAAAAACATGCAGGGTGGATTTATCTGGGACTGGGTTGATCAGGGTCTGAGAACAAAAGATGAAGTTGGTCGCGAATACTGGGCTTACGGAGGCGATCTTGGTGGGCATATGTTGCACCACGACGAGAATTTCTGTATGAATGGATTTGTATCAGCCGACCGTGTTCCGCATCCTGCAGCATTTGAAGTGAAAAAGATATATCAGGACATCCTTTTCCATGCTAACAATATAGCTGCAGGAAAAATTGACATCCAAAATGATTTCATGTATAATAACCTCGATCAGTATCTTTTTAAATATGAGGTATTGAAAAATGGAAATGTAATCAGCAGTGGTACATTGAACATCAGACAAGCAGCAGGAACTACTCGCACTGTTACTGTTCCAATGCCTGCCATCTCGCGCGAAACGGGTACCGAATACCTGTTGAATATCTTTGCATATACCAAAGAAGCATCAGCAGTACTTGCCAAAGGCCACGAGGTAGCACGCGAGCAGTTTGTTATTCACAACGAAAACTACTTCACGCATATTCCCGGAGCACCGGGCATCGAAATTAAAAACGAGCGCAATGCCTATGTAATGAATGCCAATGGCGTAGAAGTACATATCGGCAAAAACTCGGGCATGATTGATCGTTATACTGTAAATGGAAGATGGTTTTTCAGAAGCAACCCAAGACTGAATTTCTGGAGACCTCCTACTGATAATGATTATGGCAACAACATGCCTGCACTATCAAATATCTGGAGAACAGCAGGCAGAAACACTTCTGTTGAGAAAATCGAAATCAGAGACGATATTGATGGAAAAGTGATTGTAGCTCATATCCGTCTGAATGATGTTAGTTCGACCAACATCATGACTTACGCAATGAACGAACAGGGCGAATTGAGGGTAACATCTCATTTCATAGCCGGAAGAGACAACCTGCCGGAAATCCCGCGTATTGGTATGATATTCAGTCTGCATCGTCCATATGATAACTTCCGCTATTACGGTCGCGGTCCATGGGAAAACTATTCCGACAGGAATACTGCTGCATTCATAGGCATCCACGAAAGCAAAGTTGCTGATCAGTATCACCCATATGCCCGTCCGCAGGAAAATGGCTATAAAACTGATATCCGATGGTTTACATTATCCAACGAAAATGGCGATGGCATCCTGATTGAAGGCCTGCAACCAATCGGAGTAAGTGCATTACACCATCTTCCAGAAGATTTTGATGCCGGTCTGACCAAAAAGAACCGCCACCTGAGTGACATCACTCCTCGCAATGAGGTTGTTGTTTGTTTGGATTTAGCTCAACGTGGCGTGGGCGGACTTGACAGTTGGGGTGCGTTGCCATTCGATGAGTATCGTTTACGCGACAAAGAATACAAATATGGTTTCGTGATTAAGCCTGTTAAAAAGTAAGAACTGATACGAAACATAGATTTACAAAAAAACCGGAAGCAGAAAACTTCCGGTTTTTTTATGCTTTAAAGCAACTAAATCAGAACGATACAGTCCCTCCCAATAGGAAGTTAATTCCCTGAACCCGATATCCGTAGAAATGTTCGTATTTACTATTAAACACATTGTTCAGACGAGAGAACAACGAAAATGCCCTGCTGAATGAATAAGAAGCTCCAAGGTTCATATCCACAGTAGGATTCATTCGGTGGGCTACATCTCCGAGTTTAGCATATCTTGCTCCATCGAAATAAAGATTCGTTGAAAGACTTATCTTCTGACTCATCTTCCAATCGGCATGCAACTCACCCTGCAGTGCGGGTTTCATCCATGCATGGTTTTCGGTTTTCACCGACCAACCATTATAAACTCCGCGAGCCTGGATATTAATCGTATTTCTGTAATTATAATTTGCTCTTACACCAAACCTGAATAAATTGGCATCACTGTAAATTGCATTGAAACGGTTGGTAAACAAGGTTTCGCCAAGTCCTGGAACTTCGGTGGTTTTATATTCTTTGTTAACAAAGAAGTATTGGTCCCTGATTACCCTGAAATCCATAAACGCATCAAGCAACAAGTTGGGTTGCGCCTTAATTTTAAAGCCTAAAGTAGTGTTGAACGGCATGTATGTATCTTTCACCCGCAAATCTGGAAAAACATATGGATTCTCTGAGAAAATGCTGCTAAGTGTCGAAAGCGTATAATCTCCGGTTATTCCACCATATACCGAAAGCAGTTCAGGAATCACCCTCAGCTCGGCTGTAATATCTGGCGAAGGGTTAAACGGTCTTCCGTGGATAAACGAGAATGTTGCTTTCACACCTGCCCTCACAAACCACTCGTCACCCTCAATCAGATAATATGGATTCATTGAAAACACCGAATAGAAATCCCAGAAATTAAGTGCAGGAAGATTATTCTGTCGATAGAACATATTATTCAGTTCAAAATGCATCCCGTATCTACCCTTTCCTGCTTCGCGGTCGTAGCCATAAGCAGCACGAACAATATTTTCCTGTAAACCATTCATCGAACTAAACAAATCGTAGCTCAATTCGCCAACAAACCGGTTCGACGTAACTCCGGGCAACGAACGAATACCTGTGTGAGCATTGAATCGCCATAACACATCATGTGTTGGGGCATTTACGAGATCCGAAAGCTTTACATCCTGAGGAGCACGGGTGATTCTATAAAGATTCTGCTCACGATAGGTGGGATCGGGCATCGACAAAAGCGAAGCGAAACCGGCAAGATCAATCGTATCACCTCCGGGCACAAAATTATCTCCGTAATAATTAAAGTATTCATGCGAAAGCCCAATACCCGCATATAAGTCGTAGTTAGAGAGTAGGCTGTTGAATATGAAAGCACCATTGGTAAGCGAGTGTTGCTTCTTACCAAAAGTCCCCACATGATCTACCATCATATCCATCCGCGTTTTACTTGTCTTAATGATCGGTATAGCCACATTTCCAAGCGTATTCCAATAGTTACCCATTCCCAGTCTGATGAGTGCATCACGGGCAGGCATCCTGTGTTGATGAATCACTTCCACAGCCGTCAAAGGCTTAAAACTCTTATCGAAAGGCAGCACCCTCTGAAATTCAGAATACTCTACTCTCTCCTTTGATATATTGACATTTAACACTGAAGGCAAGCTGGTAATTTTACCGGCAGGCTGTATAGCAGGCTCAAAATCGCGTTCCACAGTCACACTCCTGTCAAGGTCAGTTTGTGCATGCAGCATTGCCAACATACCTAAACTGCAAATCATGATGGAAAAATATCTTTTCACTGACATATAATTATGTTGATTGATTTTTAATTGAATTATCCGATAACATTAGCTCTTTCACGGGTTGAAATGTCATTCAGTCTTTGAATAATCATTTCCTGAATATCATCCTGTACAGTATAATTGCGTTGCAGACTTAACAGGTATTGTTTCGCCTGAAAATCCTTACCCTGTTTGATATAGATGTCAGACAACAACACAAATGATCTTGCTAACCAATACTGATGTTGTGTACCACGTTGCGCAAAATCCAGCACTTCTTTTTCAGCTGTGGCTAGATTTCCCTGATCAAAATACACTTTTGCTAACAGGTATTTCGACTCTGCACCCTGAACAGTGCGGGTATCTCCTGAAAGAATACGTACATCCTCAAGCGCCAGATTCGACTGTCCGGAGCTGATGTATGATTTTGCGCGATTGTAACGTGCCTCAGCAATAACATCACCACCCGAACGCGGATCGCTGATTATACTTGAAGCGACACTAATTGTTGTAGGATAATCGCTTAACTGATAACTTGTTCGTAAAACTCCCAATCGGGCAATATTCCTTCTTTCGGTATTTTGCGCAAGTTGTTCAAGTCTTTGGAAATAGCGAAGCGCAGCCTGGAAGTCCTGTTGATTATATGCAATTTCCGCACATCGCATGGCTGCTTCTTCGAGATGTTGATTACCTGGTATATTAAGTAATTTATCAAACTCGGTTCTTGCGTTGTGGAAATCATTTATCCTGTAATAACTATCAGCAAGATAATACTGAGCTGTAGTGCAATAACGACCTCCCGGGCAGAAATTTGTAAGATATGCTCTGAACCCGCTAATGGCCTCGTTAAAATTCGAATTCATGTATTGTCTTTCAGCAGCAATATAACTAATTGAATCCTCTCTGTTTGTGGTAGCTCCGGGCACAGTCATGTTGATACTTCTCAGATATGCCAGATACTCAGGAACATTATTCATCTCTACATAGATATTTTCCATAATTTCAAGTGCCGATAATGCTTCGGGCGTTCCAGTATAATTTGAAATCACAACTTTAAAAGCTGTAATTGCCTCATTTGGTTTATCCTGATTCAAATAAACCATTCCTATTTCGAGAGCAGCTTTTCTGGAGATTGAAGAATTTGGGAAAACGGATAACAATCTGCGGTACGATGCGATGGCTTCATTATAATTATTCAGCATTAAATAAGCACGACCAATTTCATACATTGCATCATCAGCATATTCCGAATTTGGGAATGTTTCGAGTAATGCATTCAGGCGTGAGATTTTAGTGGTATATTTTCTTTGAAGACCGGCAGTATAGGCACTTTGAAACAAGGCATAATCGCCGGTATTAGGACTTAGATTTGCTGCCCTTGCGTACTGAATCTCAGCATTTCTGAAATCTCTCTCATAGAAAAAACTATCTCCGATGCGGCTCAATGCATCTGCAAAAATTTCAGATTGTGTATTTCTTTCAAGACTCACATACATTTCGAAGAAACGCCTTGCCTCTCTGAAATTACGCTGATTAAAATGAGCATATCCCATACTATAGTGTGCAGCAACGTAATTCACATTGTTTCGCACATTCGACATCCGCAAAAATGTTTGCAGGTCGCGAATGCTGTTTTCCATATTACCCAACCTGTAATAACTCTCAGAGCGCCAGTAGTAACTGTCAGCAGCAAAAATTCCTGTAGGAGCATTCTGAATAGAAAGGTTGAAATAATTGATTGCCTGATTGAAGTCGTTACGGGCAAAAGCTTCAGTACCCAACTGATATAGAATATATTGTTTTGCTTCGAGCATCCTTGCATTTGGATTGGCTATTCTCTGAATCGACTGATATGCCACCTCGAAGTTTTTGGTTGACATATACTCGTTGGCCAAATAAGTTTTTACATTATCGGCATGTCTCGAATTTGGGAACTCTTTCAGAAACTGTTCAAAAGCACCGATTGACTCCCCGAATGCAGCAATGGTTTCATAAGTAGCCAATGCATAATTCAGCATGGCATCTTCCCTGACATTGGGATCAAAATTCGTTCTGAGAGCAGCCTCAAAAGCCAGTCGGGCATTCACTTTGTCGTTTACCTTTAAAAACGCATTTCCAAGATGCATGTATGCATTTTCAGTCAGGGCATCTGTTTCGGTGGTTACCTTTTGAAGATAAGGTATCGCAGCGTTAAACCTTTGTAAGTTCAGCAGAGAAACCCCCATCAGATAAAAGTCGTTACGCAGAAAAACGGACGACATAGACTCATAACGACGTAAATATTCCACTGCCTGAGCATAATTTCCTGCAGCATAGGCCATTTCTCCTTTTATGCGGAATATCTCAGCATTGTCGGGATGATTGGGATATTTTGCCAACAGTTGGTCAACACGATTATTTAATTCAGCATAGTTGCCAAGTTGATAATAAATCTGAATGATGTAATAGGCAATCTTTTCACGGTATTTCTCTTCATCTTCAATCTTTAGAAATTCAGCTAAAGCTACTTCGAAGTTTTTCAGAGAATATTCAGCATAAGCATAATAATATGAGGCGTCGATCCTGTAAGCTGAATTTTGAAGACGTAATCTTCTGAATATCTGAAGTGCCTGACCATAAGCCCCGGTTTCGAGGAAAGCATAACCGCGGCAAAAATTGAACTCCGCCTGCTCGCGTGAATTCAATCTGAATTGATTAACCTTTTCAAAGTAAATCAATGATTCGGCGTATTTCTTCTGCTCGTAATACAAGATACCGGTCATCATGTTAACCTTATCAGAGAAGGTCGTATACGGATGATTTTTCAGGAAGTCGAGCAACTGCTTCAGTGCATTTTCCTGCCTTAACTCGTAGGCATTGGCAACCAAATAATATGCGGCCTCGTGAATCTGACCGGCTTTGGTTTTATCAGCCTGTTTCAGAAACTCCTCAAAACTACGGGAAGATGCAGCATATTTCTGCTGATTAAAAAAATCTTTCCCTTGTTCAAACAATCTGTCCTCGTGTGTGTAAATGAGGGTGTGCTGAGCGTGAATCATCACGTTGAAGAACAGCATCATCCCGATTAAGACTTTTTTCATTAAAATCAATTGTTATTAAATTGGTTTCAAAAATATTTTTACTGCTTGTTGAATCGATTTAAGTCCAAAACGTGCCGGATCTATCGCATCTTTTGCCATAAAAAAACAATCCAACACATCGTCAGCCGGAGAAATTGCGATGTTATCGTCCACACGTACCAAAAAAAAGAAATCCAGGGTAGGAATGGTCCAGCCGCTATACAAATATTCATTTGGCAAAGAATATAAGAACTCTGCTTCATTAATTGACAAGCCGAGCTCCTCATACAATTCTCTTGCCACAGCTTGCACGACGGTCTCATTTTCATCCACAAAGCCACCGGGCAAGTCCCATGTTCCTGCTGCAGGATCCTTCTTTCGAACGCAGACCAACAATTCACCGGAATGATTTTGTATAAAAACAGCTACCGCTGCAGCCGGATTTACATACATTACAAAACCACAGTTATCACATTGTTTTGATTTGGAGTTATTAGACACGAAAGGTGTCGAACCACAAACCGGACAAAAGCGGAAAAGATCCGAAAACTTCATAAAACAGTGCACTTTAGCCGCAAAGATACAATATAATTTAAAAATTGATTGTTTTATACTTTATGATTATCAATCTTGTTAATAACTTTTCACCTAATGTGTTCACAGATTTGTAATTAATACTGTATTTTTGCAAAAATTGTGTTTAATGGGACATAAGTTTACTTTCATACCGGACGACGAACCCAACGACATTGTCAGGCGCTACGAAGACTTCCTGCTTAATCGTAAAAAGGTGAGCGGCTATTTCGATGTCGAAGAGCTCGAGAACATTATCGATTATTATCTGCACAGAGGTCGCACACGCGAAAGTGCTGAAGCCGTTGAATTCGGTTTTAAAATTCACCCCAACAGTTCGGTTCTGCTTACCAAGCGGGCAAAGAACTTCCTGGCAATAGGTGAAATCCACAAAGCATATCGCATTTTAGACAGCCTTCCCGAAAAAGATGATTATGAAGTGCAATTGCTTCGGATTGAAGCCCTGATGCGCATGGATCGCAAAAAGGAAGCAACGGTGTTGTGTGACAGATTATGCAAAAATGAGCACTCAAGATTAGATACTGCCTGCATGGATATCGCTACGGTAATGACATCTTTACCTGAGCCCGAAATTGCTCTGACATATCTCACCAAAGGCCACGAGTTTAATCCTAAAAGTCTTGAGATACTGTTCGAAATGGCGTTTTGCAACGAACAACTGTTCGAGTTTGAAGATGCGCTCGAAAACTACCGGAAAATTACCCGCATCGATTCTTTCAGCATTGAAGCCTGGTTCAATATGGGGCAACTGTACATGGGAATCTCTGAACATAACAAAGCGATTAGCTGCTTCGACTATGCACAGGCAATTAAGCCGGATGACTCGCTGACTTATCTTCAGAAAGCGCATTGCTTCTTTCAATTGCAACAGTACCGTGATGCACTCAATGAATACAAAGAATACACCCGACTCACTACAGAAACATGGCAGACGCATCTTTTTATTGGCGAATGCTATGAACGATTAGATCTTTTCAACGAGGCCATTCTATGGTACCACAAATCACTCGAAATAAAAGCTGATAATTACGAAGCGCTTACCGGCATAGCTATTTGTCTGCTCGAAAAAGAACATTTTGTTGCCAGCCTGGATTTTCTGAAAAAAGCCATTGAACTAAAACCGGAAGCGGCAGATGTGTGGGTGTATCTGGGAGAGGCACTAACCGGTACCGATGAAATAGATGGTGCTTTGGTTTCATACCTTAAAGCGATTGACATTGACCCCGAACAGCCCGATACACTCATGGCTATTGCAAACATCTTTCTTGAAAAAGGTGAATATGAACTGGCGATTCAGTATTATGAGCAAGCCGACAGCTTCGATTATGAAAATGAGTTGGAGAACATACATCTTTTTTTGGCTATAGCTCACGACAAACTGGGACATTTCGATGAATCGATCAGTGAGCTTGAAATAGCAGCAAGCTTAAATACGGAAGCAATCAGTCTGTTCAAGGAAATTGCAAGGGCAGATTTAAACAGTTAAGTCATGAACGAAGAGACCAGACAATTCGGACTGATTGGATATCCTCTGGGACATTCATTTTCAAAGAAATACTTCTCTGAAAAATTTGAAAATGAAAATATCAATGCAGCATATGAATTATATCCACTCGAAAACATCAGCATGTTCCCCAAATTGGTTGAGTCGAATAATTTCACGGGTCTTAATGTTACGATTCCATACAAACAACAGGTAATGCAGTTTCTTGATGAGCTCGACGAAACTGCAGCTATCATTGGCGCTGTAAATGTGATTCGCTTCACTGAAGTCAACGGTAAGAAGCATCTTAAAGGATATAATTCTGACGCTATCGGATTCGAGAATTCAATCAGTCAATTTCTGAAACCTCATCATCAGAAAGCATTGATACTGGGAACTGGTGGTGCATCAAAAGCCATCGACTACAGTTTGCGAAAACTGGGGCTATTAACCACATTTGTTTCAAGAAATGCAGGGACTGGCAGACTGACTTATGAGGATTTA
>CAYMDE010000008.1:48212-59789 GCA_964389115.1 uncultured Paludibacter sp.
AACCACATTTGTTTCAAGAAATGCAGGGACTGGCAGACTGACTTATGAGGATTTAAACAGTGACATCATTGCTGATAATCTGGTGATTGTAAATTGTACCCCGTCGGGTATGTATCCCAAAACAGATGAATGTCCTGATATACCCTATGAATTTATCGGTCCGGAACATTTGCTCTATGATGTAATATACAAGCCTGATGAGACTTTGTTTCTAAAAAAAGGGAAAGCACAGGGTGCCTGTACCGTGAACGGACTTGAGATGCTTTACGGACAAGCAATTGCAGCCTGGGAGATATGGAATAGCTAACTATTAATACCGGAAATCATGGAATTCAAAACGCCCTACACATTTGATAAGGTTGTCAGACTGCTAATCGGACTCGCAATCATCGTGTTGTTGTTTATGCTTTTTAGAAGATTAAGTGCGGTTCTGACTCCTTTTTTTGTAGGCTGGTTACTGGCCTATCTGCTTCATCCAATCGTTAACTTTTTCCAGTACAAGCTGAAGTTTAAAAGCAGAATTCTATCAATCATCACTACTTTACTGCTATTTTTCAGTTCTGTAACAGGCATCATCATGCTACTGATACCTCAGATTTCGAAAGAAATCAAAAAGGTCTCTGAGCTTTTCCAAACATTTACGCAAAATTTCAGCATCGACAGCATCCTACCTATCAGCTGGCAAAACTCCATCATCGAATATCTTTCTTCCTTCAATATTGAAGAGATGCTGAACAACCCTAATATCGTTGAAATTGCAAGAAGGCTGACGCCTCAGTTGTGGGGCATAGTAAACACGTCACTAAGCATCGTAATCAGTGTTATGGTGGTGGTCGTGGTTCTTTTGTACTTGATTTTCATCCTCAAAGATTATGAAAAAATCACCAATGGATGGCCCGAAATTATCCCTCCTAAATATCGTGATCTCATAACTGGAATTATATCAGACATCGAAGCCGGAATGAATCGTCATTTCAGGGGACAAGCCTTGATTGCACTGATTGTAGGGATTCTTTTCACCATCGGATTCGTGATTATTGATTTACCATTAGCCATTATATTTGGCGTTTTTGTCGGCATTCTCAATCTGGTTCCATACCTCCAAACCGTGGCGTTGGTGCCGGGCATGTTTCTTATCTTACTGAAAGCATCAGAACCAGATCATACTTTCGGCGGCGTTTTACTATCAGTTTTAATTGTATTCCTGATTGTCCAAACCCTTCAGGATTTGATTCTGGTCCCAAACATCATGGGCAAAGTTACCGGATTACGACCAGCCGTTATCCTACTCTCCCTGTCCGTTTGGGGATCACTGATGGGAATCATCGGAATGATAATTGCCCTGCCAATGACAACCCTGATTATTTCGTATTACAGAAGATGGGTGCTAAGAGGAGAGAATTTTTTACCGGATGAGAAACAGGAGTAAGCAGTAAGCGGCACGCATGCGGGTTGTGAATTGAGCGACCTTAGAGTGCGAAGCAATCGGAAGTCGCGAAATCATAAACCGTATGCAGAGATGCGCATCTTGAATAAAAAGTTTAATAATGAAATCAATATTATTCGTATGTCTTGGAAATATCTGTCGCTCACCGATGGCAGAAGGTGTTTTTAACAGTATTATTGCTCGTGAAGGAATGCATCATGCATTTAAAATTGATTCTGCCGGATTGATTTCCTATCATCAGGGATCGCCTGCTGACAGTCGCATGAGAAAACACGCGGCCCGGCGCAAATATCATCTTACGCATCTTTCGCGACCAGTAACCGTTTCCGATTTCGAGAAATTCGACTTGATTATAGGTATGGATAATCAAAATATACGAGGACTGAAGAATTTGGCACGTACACCGGGGCATTTAGCAAAAATCAGCAAGATGACAGATTATTGTAAAAATTATGATGCCGACGAAGTACCCGACCCCTATTATGGCGGCGAATCAGGCTTTGAATATGTAATTGATTTATTGGAAGATGCCTGCGAGGGACTGTTTGAAACGCTGAAAAAATAATCTTATCTCACACCTGCTTCTTTGAAACATTCGCGGCAAATCGGTTCGTACTCGGCCATTTCGCCCAGAAGAACCCTCTTGTCGCTTTTTACCAATCGATGCGATACATATGCCAGACTTCCGCATCGTACGCATATGGCGTGAACCTTATAAACATCTTCAGCCACAGCACATAAGGCCGGCATCGGACCAAAAGGCACTCCCCGAAAGTCCATGTCGAGTCCGGCAATAATAACTCGAATGCCCTGATCTGCCAGTTTGGTACAAACTTCAACCAAACCTTCATCGAAAAACTGGGCTTCGTCGATGCCCACTACATCCACATCATTTGTCATGAGCAAAATGCTACCCGATGATTCAACAGGAGTTGAACGAATTGAATTTTTATCATGCGAAACCACTTCATCATCAGAATATCTGGTATCAATCTTGGGTTTGAATATCTCAACAGTTTGCTTAGCAAACTGAGCGCGTTTCATCCTGCGAATCAACTCTTCGGTTTTTCCAGAGAACATCGATCCACATATAACTTCTATACTTCCTCTGCGCTGATTTGCAGCATTATTCTTTTCTGAATAAATCATGGTTATTGTTGATTTTTAGCTATTTTTTGGTCAATTATTACAACGAATTAACTAACTTTACGGCGTTTTTGACGACAGCAAAATTCTGCACAAAAATAAAAAAAACATCGATGTTTTACCGGTTTTTAAAGAAAAAGATATGAACAGAACACTTATTGTTTCCCTAATTCAAAAGAATATTGATGAACTTATCCTGCTTACTGAAGGATTTGCAGAGATGAAACACTACCCCGCGGCAATCCTGAACCTGGCGAAAAACAAAACAGAGGATATCAATGCTTATATTGAGATGCTTCGGGATTTGAGAGAGGAGGAAGTGAGGGTAGTTGTGGAAGATAAGGAAGTTAGGGAAGTTAGGGAGGATAACAAGGTTGTTGCTGAGGGAAGAGAAGTTATAACTGAGGAAAGAGAAGTAAGAGAAGTTAATGAAGTTAGGGAAGTTAGGGAAGATACATTTGAGATTGGTAAAGATGCTGAATACATATCTGAGACTGAAGATAAGCCTGAATTCACTGAAATTGAGGAGGAAGAGAAAGAGGAAGTTGTGGAGACTGAAACTTTTGAGTTAGTTGATGAAGTTGAAGAGAATGAAGAAATAGAGGAAGAAACACCTGCTGCAACTGAAGAACCGGCTATCATAGAACCGACAATTCATGAGCCGAATGAAATCACCGAAACCAAAGAAATAATACCGGAGATAATTGAGAAAGCTGATTTTATTGAGATTGTTGAGGTCGTAGAGAATATTCCAAATGAAGCAGAGACTGAAATAGTCGAAGTAAAAGAATCAGCCAATGATGCCTCTAAAAAAACCACTTTGGGCGACCGTATGGCAGTCAATGGCAAATCGCGTAACGACATGCATGCGAGGACTGATAAATCGGGTATTCACGCAAGCATAGCCAATAAAAAAGTGGAAGATATCAGGCAGGCGATTAGTCTGGGCGACCGTTTCAGATTTCAACGCGAACTATTCCGAAACAATGGAGAGGAAATGAATAAAACGCTTAGCTACATCAACTTACTGGCTACCTATGAAGAAGTAAATGCGTTCCTGCAATCGAAATATGGATGGGCTGAGGACAATGAAGCAGCACAGGATTTCTATCAGATTGTGAAACGGAAATTTTGAACTGGCGATGAGGGGTTGATGGGAGTGTGAATGGTAGATAATTTGAAGTCACAGAATACTGGGAAATAATGAAATTATTTGTGGTACCGACACCTGTTGGTAATTTGGAAGATATGACAATCAGGGCGATTCGGATATTGAAGGAGTCGGACTTGATTTTAGCGGAAGACACGCGTACCAGCGGTTTTTTGCTGAAGCATTTCGAGATTAAAACTCCCATGATATCGCACCACAAATTCAATGAACATAAGTCAATCGACGGTATTATTCAACGCATTAAGGGTGGTCAGCAGCTTGCATTAATATCGGACGCAGGCACACCGGCCATCTCCGACCCCGGGTTCCTGGTTGTCCGGGCGTGCGTAGAGCATGGCATTGAGGTGGAGTGTTTGCCCGGCGCAACTGCACTAATCCCTGCATTGGTGGCATCCGGACTACCCAACGATCGTTTTTGTTTCGAAGGTTTCCTGCCCATAAAAAAGGGACGACAAACTCGACTGAAATCCCTGGCAACCGAAACACGAACCCTGATTTTTTACGAGTCACCTTTCCGGTTAGTAAAAACAATATCGCAGTTAGCGGAATATTTCGGAACAGAACGCAAAGCTTCGGTTTCAAGAGAAATCTCTAAACTACATGAGGAAACTGTGCGGGGAACACTTACAGATATTGCCCTTCATTTTGAGGCACATCCGCCCAAAGGTGAAATTGTTATTATTGTTGCAGGATTAGAATAATAAAACTAATTTTGCAACGGATATTTAACTCTGAACCCGTTAAATTTGAACCGTTTAAATTTCAAATATACATTTCACTAACATCCCGATGATTAACAAACTCTACATATTGCTTGCCCTGATTGTTGTTGCAACATCTTGTAATTTCAAAACGGATAATTACAGTTCGCTTGAGGCTGAACGCGACTCCATTGCCCGTGAGAAAATGGCTCTGCAGCAGGAAATGGAAGAGTACTTCAAAACGATGAACCAGATTGAACTGAACATCGAGAAAATCAGGAATGCTGAGAAAATGATTTCAGTTCAGCCGTTCGGGGAAGAGTCATCCATCGATACACGCAACAAAATTAATGAAGATCTGGCATACATCAACGAGATGCTTCGGGTTAACCGACAAGAAATCAGTCAACTCAAAGATAGATTACGCAACAGTTCATTCAGATCTACCGAGCTGGAACGAAGCATTGCACGCTTATCAAAAGCATTGGAAGATGAAAGTCTTAAAGTTAAGATGCTTGAATCAAAAATCGCAGAAAAAGAGCAAATCATCTCTCAGTTGAGCGAAGATGTATCTCTATTGGAAGGCAATGTAGAGGAACTCGTCGCCATCAAAGAAGAACAACAGGCTATCATCAAAGATCAGGACGAAACTATCCATACTGCCTGGTATGTTTTTGGCACCCGCAGAGAGCTTCGCGATCAGAACATCATAACTTCGACGGGTATTTTCCGTCCAACACGCGTATTGGAGAGCGACTTCAACAAGAATTATTTTGTTCGCATTGATGCCCGCAGAACACGTACGATACCGCTTTTCTCTGGCAGAGCCAGAATACTGAGCACCCATCCCCGCTCTTCTTACACGCTTGAAAAGGAGAACAATAACTTCATCCTGATTATTAATGATACGCATGAATTCTGGAGTGTGAGCAAGTACCTTGTTATTGAGGTGGATTAATTGTCATGTACAAATTTTTATTCTTCGATCTTGACGATACACTTTGGGATTTCCATACAAACGCTCGGATTTCACTCCTGCAGATGTACGAACAACGTAACATGCAGCAATACTTCCAAAGCTTTGATGAGTTTTTCGAAATTTACGCTAAAAGAAATATTGAACTTTGGGAGGCTTACGGCAAAGGAGAGATAACTAAATCCTTCCTGATGCAAGAGCGTTTCCGTTATCCGCTGTCACGCATGGGAGTTGATGATTCAGCATTGGCGGAGGAAATAGGCCATCAGTACCTTGATATTTTACCCACACAAAAAGAACTCATGCCCCATGCACGTGAGGTACTTGAAACATTAAGTGCAAAATATCCCCTCACCCTGATTTCAAACGGATTTACGGAGACACAGAACAAAAAACTCAATAGCTGTGGCATCAGACACTATTTCAGTCATATTATTTTATCAGAAGAAACAGGCTATCTGAAACCAGACCCCCGCATTTTTGAACATGCCTTAAAGCTAAACGGAGCCAATGCCGCAGAAGCGCTGATGATTGGAGACTCCTGGGCGGCTGATATTTCAGGTGCTGCTGCAGCAGGAATAGATCAGGTTTATTACAGAGCTGACAAGAAATTCCATGATGATCAACCTGCAAGCTATAAAATAAACAGTTTGAAGGATCTATTTAAAATCGTTTAACATTATACTATCTTTTTACGTAAAGTGCACATAAAATAAATAAACCAACCCTCTACAAATTGCTGGTAAGTGCGTGAGTTTTTCACACCTGCAAATGTATAACCGGTTTTATTCAGAAACTTAGGCGCTATGCGGTTTACAATGTCTTCCCTACGTTCACTATCCTTTTCAAGTGCATTCAAAACATTTTTAGTGATATCAACATTTAAAAGCATCTCAAATGGAGCATTATTAAGATTTTCGCTGAACAGTTCAAAATTCCCCTGATTTCTGAGGTCAGTGTATAAAAATATACCCTCTGGCTTCAATACACGTGAAACCTCATTATAAAAAAGACTTATATTGGGATAACAATGGGACGACTCCACATTAATAACAAAATCAAAAGATCCGGTAGGAAATGGTAAATCTTGGGCATCACCCTGAATGTGCACCAAATTATTTTCTTTGTAATTACTGCGACAAAATCTAATTGCTTTATAAGAAATATCCATTCCTGTGTACATTTTGGGTTTCTTGTAGCGAGCAATATAATATGAACCACCACCTCTGCCACACCCTACTTCCAGTATAGTCTTACCACTTAAATCATAATCTGATACCAACTTTTCATATAACTGAAGGGGAAAACGTTCTGACTCATCTTCAGGCTTCAATACAGGGTATTGATCATCTGAATACCCATAATTCATAAACTTTACCTCGTTTGATTTATCTTTGTGACTCACAATCCAGTACCATAATTTCCAAATGTGCTTTTTAATAAATTTCAGTTTAACCAGGTTACTGTATTGCTCTTGCATAGAATTTATAATAATTTGATTTTGGTAAAGGTAGTCAATTAAATCGGACAATCTTTACATTGTTTTAAAATGCTAAAATTAAGTTTTCAGGACTAAGAAAGCCTGCAATATTATACTGCAGGCTTTTCAGTTTGTTAGTAAAAAAAACTAATATCAAAGCTTATTTTTTCAACAAATCTCTGATTTCAGTCAACAATTCTTCTTCTTTTGATGGAGCAGGTGGTGCGGGTGGCGGAGCCGGAACTTCAGCCTCTTTCTTTTTGGCTGCATTCATTGCTTTAATCACCATGAAAATAGCAAACGCAATAATAATGAAGTCAAATACCACCTGAATAAAATTACCATAATTGATTGTTACAGCAGCTGTTTCACCTGCAGCTTCTTTCAAAGTGATAGCTAAATCTTTGAAATCGACACCACCAACAAGCAAGCCTATTGGAGGCATAACCACATCATTTACAAAAGAGGTGACAATTTTGCCAAAGGCAGCGCCAATAACAATACCCACAGCCATGTCGATTACATTGCCACGCATGGCAAAAGTCTTGAATTCGTCAAGTAGTTTCATGTGATTAAATTTTTATCGCCTTATAAAAGGTGTAACATTTTTATTCGAAATAATATGACTCATCGCCTTAATCTGTATGTTCAACTCTGCCGGCGCTCCAAAAAGATTACAGGTGGAGTTTTTTCCTCTTACAACCAGCTTTCCATCAGTAGCATCTGCAGAGAATGAAACATACACACTGGTACCGCTGCCCAAAATTGTAGCCCCGGTACCATCATAAGTCCATTCATAACTGTCAGCTCCGGCAATAGGGGCAATACTATATAGTATGAAATTACTGCCCCCTTTACGAACCTCATCGGGTCCGGTGATACTTCCGGCGGCTGCAGGCGTATCTGTAACACTGATTACGCTTACCTGGCTAATCGTGCTTCCATATGCATTTGTTATCAATACCCTGTAATACCTTGTCGCTGTTAATGTTGGCGTTGTATAAGTCGCGGTAGTTGCACCGGAACCTCCTACCACATTACTATAAGTTCCAGTGAAACTGGTTGACGACTGCCACTGATAACTGAGTGTTCCTGTTCCTGTTGCGGCGACTGACAATGTAGTACTTGATTCACTGCATATACTTGTTCCTGTAGGATTATTTGTAATTACAGGCGGAGAGGTAGCTCCGAAAACCGAAACTGTAAAGCTATATCCTCCAATACATCCTGTTCCTCCATCACTGTAAACCAGGATAGTTCCGCTATAAGTGCCAGGCGCAGGTGCAGGTGCTGTGGGCACAGCAATTACAATATTACCCGGTGCAGCCGGTATGGCTGTCTGACTGGTAATATCGATGAATCCCTGATTTTTGGCAGCTACCGACCAACTGATGGTGTAGAAATCGGCAGGAGCTGATCCTCCTGATTTATCAGTATATGAAATATTGACTGTTGCATCACCTGCCTGTACAGCCAGGCTGGTAGATGAGAAAGTTACAGTTGGTGCCGGATTCTGAATGTCAAAATTGATAGCGGTTGTTGAAATCGCGCCACAGGATGGGTTTAATATTTTATAAGCATATATATATAGGCCTGTTAAATCACCAGCCAAAACATTGGTGCTAAGCGCAATGCTACCTCCATTACCTACAGCAGCAGGTCCCTGAGCTTCACCATTGCTACTAACCAATTGATAAATAACTCCGGTTTGTGTGTTCGAAATTTCTATCAGTCCGGTTCCTCCCAGACAATAACTATAACTACCTTCGTTAAATGCAGGGATTGCTGGAGGCGAACATTGAACTGTTGCAGTAGTTGAACTCAATGCACTTTCGCAACCGGTTCCTGCCTGAACAGTAATCTTAATCTGTGCACCCACATACAGTTCGTTCGTCCCGAAACCGCTAATAGTGAAGCTACCTGCAGAATTCACAGTAACAGTATCACCGGTAGCTACCTGATTGACATACGCAATAATTGTTATCGGGTATGTGCCTCCTGAAATTGAACCACTTACTGTTGAAGAGCCTTCCTGCGGATTAATGATGCTAATGTTGTAACTGCCAATATTTGTCTTAGTGGAAATAGTAATGGGGGTAGAATCTGCACTCGGAGACAAACATGAACCGGCAGTAACTTTCGCTACAACCACAGTTCCTGATGCAAGATTTAAATTTATTACCTGCCAGAAACCGTCAGTTACTGTTGCTGTACCTAAAACTGACCCTGATGAATTGTTTTGGTAAAGGGTCACTGTTGTGCCATTAGCCTCAGAAGATGTTCCATTCAAAGTAAATGGAGCAGTCACACAAGACGTTGAAAGAATCACCGGTGTGGCTGCCAACCTTTTAACTTCAACTGCAGATGAGGGTGCAGATAAACAGGCTATACCTGTAATTTGTCTTGCGGTTATTAAATCACATGCATTTAATCCTGAAATTGAAGTTGACCAGCCAAACGGACTGCTAGCCGCACTGGTTGTGCTGGTTTTGTATTCTCCATTTACATACAAATGAATAGTGGAAGAAGCAGCTGTTCCGGCTCCTGTAATGGTATTAGATGAAGCTGCTATAATATTGGTTGAAGTAATTGTCGGAGCTGAGCTTGTACCTGTGGCATACAAACATGAAACAAAGAAATCTGATTCACATTTCCCTGGCTCCTGAAATGTAATGTAATATACACCAGCAGGCCAGTTTTGTCCACCTTTATATGAAAACTCTACCTGTTGACCGTTTGAGGTTGTAGTTCTTGGATTGGTTTGACCAGCTAAAAGGTCATTGGGAGGATACAAGGTATAGTTTGAAGCGTACAAGCGAACAACAGTTCCGGTCAAAGGCACACTATTTATTCTGAAACCTTTGCCTCCAGGCACAATTACTACGTTCGCTGACAGCGGCATATCGGTTTTAACTGTACAAGATGTTACGATCATCTGACTACAATTATCTGCCGACTCCCCCTTTTCAGGTGCAATGGCTGTAGCTCTTACTATTTGTCCGGCAACCAAAGATATCGCAGGTGCCGTAGCTAAATTCACCGACCATGTGGAACCTGTTGTAACAACAGTTTTGGTTCCTACCGGCGTAGTTCCATTGCTTGCAAAAACAGTTACCTTGATAAGGGTTCCAATCGGATCTGTTGTGGAGCCTGTAATGGTCGTATTGCCAACAGCAACTGAGTTGATTGTGGGACAGGCAGATCTTTCCAGCACCTCTTCGCCCGGGGGTGTTGGAGTAATAGAATTAATAAAAGTTATAAAGATTTGATCAAGGCTGCCCGAGCCTGTAGCTCCACCTACATCCGAAATTGCATTATTTCCGATGGCCGGGGCTGTATTCATGGTTGTTACAGCAGCGATACGGAGAGGTGTGGTGGAGGTGATACTGGAAGGTTGTGTACGTGAATCAGCAAACACAATGCTTGTCAAAGCAGATAATGGCACATAAAAATCATAAAAATAGTCAGGATTGTTACTTGAAGTTGTTATGGCAACTGCCTTTTGGTGAAACTGACTGATATGCCCCTCCCATTTAAGAACTCCTTTAGTTTTACCATCAACATCCCAAACTCTCACGTGAAAATTGGTAGTTAAGGTTATCTCAATTTCAAAACCGGCGTTTCCGGAAACAGCATTGGGGTCGGCATTGGGTCCTGTAAAACCAAATTTCCCGTCGGTATCAATCAACAAACAGTAGGTAATCGTATTCGGGCTCATCCCGTCGAGCCGGAACCTAAACAGGTAATTAGTTCCATCGAAATAACTCAAAATAGCGTTATTTCCGGCTTCATCGACGCCCACAATCTCTGAAAAACTTCCGGTTGGTCCACGTAACAAATCGTCCCGAGGGTCTGGTTTCACCACTGCTACATATGGAATCTCACTCTGCAACACATCATTATTGGGAGGATTTGTAAAACCCAGCTGATTACCGTTGGTTTTCGCTGATACATATCCATCACCATCGGGATCCATTACTGCACTACCTGCGGCATTGGCAGGCTGCACAATCAGTCCGGGCGTTACCTGTGCCACAACATCTGCAGAGTTAATTCCGAACAACAAAACACCCATCAGCAGGCAATATCTGAGAATCAGCTTTATTTGCTTATTCATAATTATTTAATTTACACTTATCACCGTTGAGCCTGGATAATCCTGAAACTACTTCAGTACAAAAACAATATTGATAAATGAATAGTCAGTGGCAGCAGCATTCACATCATAAGTCATCACACCGCTTGCATCAATAGAGATATTACTGAACACATTTGTATCATAAGCTGTGATGTAATAATATAATTCTGTGGCTGCGGGTATGTAGGGTACTGCATCAGGCGCTCCTGCACTTTTCACTGCAGGTGTTCCAAACTGTGAAACATAGAGGTTGTACAGGTTTTCAGTCTGACCTGTTAATGTCACAGAAGTATTAAAAGGGACAGATGGCATGTAAAACCAGTTGTTATAACCCAAATACAACCTCACCCATTTAGTCCCATCATTATAATAGAAGCCCGGCGAAACATATGTTGCACCCGAACTTGCTGTGGCTGTGTTGTAAACTGTCATACCGGCAACGTGAGCAGAGAGCGGCGCAGCGGCAGTTGTACTTGTCAGGGCAAGTCGAGGCAATAAAAGTCCCTTGTTTGTACTTA
>CAYMDE010000009.1:0-56186 GCA_964389115.1 uncultured Paludibacter sp.
TCAATATGGAGATATTGGAATCTTTCAATGCGGCCGGACTGGAGTTTGCTTTCCCTACGCAAACTATTCATTTAGCAAACCAGAACCCTCGCGAATAATTTCCGGTTCATCACCCGTGCAGTCAACTATGGTTGATGGTTCTAATCCGCCAAATCCGGCATCAATAACCATATCCACCTGATATCCGAATTTCTCATGAATCAACTCCGGATCGGTGAAGTATTCATGCGAATCATCATCAGCAAAAATAGAACTTACCATTACCGGGTTTCCAAGTTCACGAACTATTTCCAACGCAATTGGATTATCGGGAATCCTGATTCCTACAGTTTTCTTATTCTTAAATATTTTGGGAAGTTTGTTGCTCACATTCAGGATAAAAGTGAAAGGGCCCGGAAGGTTTTTGCGAATGAGTTTAAATGAAACATCATCTAGTTTGGCATACTCGCTTATCTGACTCAATTCCTCACAAATCACTGAAAGCTCTGATTTTCGTATATCTTTATTCTTTATTTTCAGAATAGATTCAACTGCTGATGCGCAAAAAATATTGCAGGCAAAAGCATACACTGTATCGGTGGGCATTATGATGATACCTCCCGAACGAAGTGTTTCAACAACCCTGGATATTTGTTGCTGATTCGGATTGTTTTCATAGATTTTTACTAACATATCATATTACTTTTTTTTGCCAGTTGCCTTTCTTCAAATAAGTATAGCCTACAATTCCCAAAATTGACCAATAAACGAATTCCGACATCCAGACAACCTCAACAGGTTGTGTCAGAATTATGGCTGTAAGATACAAATATCCCAGATAAAAAAACAAGGTTACTATTTCAATAACCAACGCTGTACGTGTATTGCCTGTTCCTGACACCGAAAAAAAGATGATGTTTCCCACTGCGCAAAACAGCATTGCTATTGAGACAACCTTCATAACCGGTATCGAAGCCTGAATCAAACCAGCATCTTCAGTATAGATTCTTGCGAATAACTCCGGGAAGAAAAATGTGATTGTCATCAATGGCATCACAAGCAGCAAAACCAATCCTATCATCTTATTGATAAAGGGTAAAACCTCAGCTTGTCTTCCTGCGCCTATCAAATTGCTAATCAAGGTGTTTACGGTGGTTGACAAAGCCGAACCGGGTATCATCAGCATAACGTACAAACTTCGGCCAATATTCGTTGCAGCCAACGGCCTCTCTCCCATCCTTTCAATGAAAATAAAAAACAGGAACCAGGTAGATATTGAAATAAAATACTGAAACATCATAAATACTGAAACATCCAATGTTTGGCGAATCATTTTAAAATCAATCTTTTTAAATTGGAAAAGTTCATATTTTTTGAAATCCTGGTGTTTGAATGTATAAATAAATAGATAAACAGTTGTTACAACTTCAGCAATAACCGATGCAAGTGCTGCACCGGCGATACCCATCTCGGGAAATCCTGCAACACCAAAAATGAGCAAATAATCAAGTACAACATTAGTCACTGCAGTTATAATGGCCGAGCTTGTCAGCACAGAAGTATTGGTAACTCCCACAAACAACCCCCGGAACATCACATTGATAAAAGCGAATAAAATTCCCCACATCCTCCAGTCGAGGTATTCAATCGATGCCTCAAAAACGGCATCTGAGCTTACAAGAAATTGCATTAAATCCCGGCTGAAAAGCAATGAAAGAATCAGTATCAATGCCGACAACAATACCATGAAAAACATGCCGTTGTTGAAAATTGGGCCTACCTGACTGAAATTACCCTCGCCATTGCGACGACCGATGATGATTTGAGCACCCTGACTGAAACCGAAACCGATAATGAAAATGGCCAAATAAAAAACTCCGGCAATGGCTGATGCACCTAACGCGACTTCACCGACCCTCCCGAGAAAGGCGGTATCGGTCACATTGATGACATTCTGCACCAGGAGGGTCATGAAGACCGGATAAGTAATGCGATATATATTTTTGGCAGATAACATGAAAAAGCTAAATTTCTGTATAATTCCTGCAAAGATATTACTTTTAATGCTATTTTTGTGTGCAACAATTCAATATCTTTTTTTCAAATTAAAGCTATGATAAACTTCAGATTCCTAATCTCTTATTTGTTATTTTTTTTCTTCTGCATTGCTGTTCAGTCTCAACATAGCGCATCCGATATTTTAAATGAAAAATGGAAAACAGTCAATGAACTCATTGACCAGGGACTGCCCGAATCAGCTATCAGAGAGTTAAATGCAATGATTCCTGTTGCAGATAATGCACGACTCACACAGGAACGAATTAAAATTCAATTGCATGTGTATCGTCTGTTGTTCGAAAGAAACAGGGACGACTGGCAACCGGTTTTGAAAGATTCTGAGGCATGGGTTAACAGCCTGAGAGAATCGCCGGAAAAAAGCATCGCGTTATTTGTCATTGCTGACTTTTACAGAAATTACTACCAGTCAAATAGATATCGCATTGAAGACCGAACCGAAACGGGGATTGAAGAACTGCCTGAAGATATTAGTACCTGGACAAGAGAAAACTTCATAAACAAAATCAATCAGATCCAGGAAAAGGCTCTCACAATCAAAACAATACTTCAAAGAAGTAAAATTGAAGACTTCTCCGTAATTCTTGACTTTAAACCTGATGCTTATTTAATTACACCAACAGTTTTCGATGTTTTAATGTATCATCGCATCGAATCTTTAAATAATCTTGATGATTCAGAATTATTGGAAAAGGCATATCAGGAGTATTTCAATTTCCTTAGAAGCATTGGCAAACGTTCTTTACTCGTCCATCTGGACCTGAATTATCACACGAAAAAGTTTTCCTATCCGCTGACAAAAGCAAACCTGCAAACGCTTGACAGTTTGGAACGATTATATCACGACATACCCGAAGTGATTGAAATAATGTATGCAAAAGCGGAATGGTTTCTGGAGCAGGAAGACACTTCCGGCAACAAACGCATAGCTTATCGCATATGTGAAGACGGAGTACGCAAGTTTCCGGATTATCACAGAATTAATCTGCTTAAGAACATACAAACCCGAATACTGGAAAAAAGGGTTATAATTAATCATCCCTCTGTTGTTGGCAAAAACAAAAGTCTGAATATCAAAATCGGCTCAACCAACATCAACGAACTAATTCTGGAAATACATCAGATTAATAATTCAGCATTCGAAATCCAAAGAACAAGATATCTTCCTGATAACATCAAAGATACCCTGTTGCAAAAAAAACTGATTGATGTAAAAATCATCAATATCCAATTCAATCCTGATTTTGAGAACTCGGACATAGAATATAGTATTCAATTACCCGAATATGGTGTATATGAGCTGGTTGCATATCCGAAAGATGCTTATACCGGTGGAAATACGGCAAAAAGTACTGTTACTGTGAGTGACCTGACTTTCATTGTGAGGGCACGGGATAATGAACGAAATGGGATTTATGTATTGGATAGGTTTACCGGTCAGGCTGTACGGGGTGCCGAAGTAACAGCTGCCGAAATTAGGTGGGAAAGCAGACAATATGTGAGCAACACTATTGCCCAAAAGGTGACTGATAAAAATGGTTACGCAGAAATACCAGTGGCTGAAAACCATAGATTATATTATTTCAATGTATCAAAAGGAAATGACACACATCTTAATAATTCAATTTCACTTTTTTATCCGACAGAGCATAATATCAAACCAGGGAGCAAACCAATCATAAATATTTTCACCGACCGCAAAGTATATCGTCCAGGTCAAACAGTTTATTTTAAAGTAATTGCCTATTATTCTTCAGAAGAAAAAGAGGTAGTAAGTGCAAATGAAGAAATCACAATTAAACTTTTTGATAAAAACAGAAACGAAGTTTCAAGGAAAGAAATCAAAACGAACGAATTCGGATCGGCAAGTGCTGAGTTTATCATTCCCGAAGGTGGATTGAACGGCACTTGGCATCTTTCAGTTGACAGATTTCAAACCAGCATCCTGATAGAAGAATACAAGCTTCCAACGTTTGAAGTACTGCTCTCGAAACCTACTGAAGCCATTCGATTTGGTTCTGATATTAAAATTGATGCAGAAGTAAAAGCATATGCGGGATATGCCCTACCCGGCAGTACTGTTAAATACAGAATTCATCGCATCACCCATCCATTTTGGAGATTTATCCCTCGTTCAAGAGAAGTGTTGGTTGAGTCGGGTGAAACAATAAGCGATGCATCCGGGAAATTCAGCATAAGCTTCAAACCTGAAAAAGACAATAATTTACTGGATAACAGGTGGGGACGACATAGCTACATTTATCGTATCACTACGGATGTAACCGATTTGAGAGGAGAAACGCAACAGGGTGTTGTTGAAATCCCTGTAAGTGAGCAATCGGTGTTTATCAATGTCAGACTTGAATCGTTGATTGAACGAAAAGCTAACCATGAAGTGAAAGTGGATGTCCTGAATATCCTTGGAGAAAATGTATCAACTCAATTAAACTACTATCTTGAGCAACTGGCTAATACTGATGAATATGATGAAAAAGTCAGGAATAACAGTGACTTTGCTTTTCAGGTAAAAGATACGGTTTTACGCGGACAGTTTCATAGTTCACAGAAATCCATTGGATTAAATCTGTCAAAACTTCCTGTAGGAAGATACAGACTGATAATAAAAACCACCGATGATACAGGAACAGTAATCAGTCATGAAAAGATCTTTGTGCTTTACAACCCGAAAGATAAGAGACCGGCAGTGAAATCCTATGTATGGGCAAATAACACCAATATTGAATGTAAACCGGGAGAAAATGCCGTGATTCAGTTTGGAACCTCCGTAAACAAAGCCAATATTTTGATGGAAGTGATGTCGGGCAATAAAGTAATAAGCTCACGATGGATCAGAATGAGTAACACCATCAGAACTTTCCGGGTGCCATTTAAAAAGGAATATAAAGATGGGTTGACAGTCAATTTTACTTTTGTGCGCGACGAGCAGCTTTTTGTTAAAAGTTATGTTATCAGAGAAAAGCAGGAAACAAAAACAATCAGTCCGCAACTCAAAGTCTTCCGCGACAAGTTAAGTCCGGGCGAACATAGCGAATGGACAGTTATAATCCCTGATGCAGGAAAAAGACCTGCTGAACTCATGTTGAGTATGTACGATGCATCACTTGATATTTTTGCACAACATGCATGGTTATTCAATCCCAACTTCAAAAGACCTGTCGTTGTTTCACCACCCTGGAGAGCTGTAATATCAGATAGCGAAAATAGTTTTGCACTATCTATGAATCAAATACGTGAAATACCAGATTTGGAGCTGGCTACACCAAACTCATTTGGTTTTAGTTATGAATATGGTTATGGTTTGTTTATGAGGGGTAGAAAACTTGCGACCAGCACTTCTATTGAAATGCTTTCATTAAATGTGCTCGATGAAGTTGATATGGATCATATTTCTCAACAAATTCCTGCTGTTAATCTTGCTATGATCTCTGAAGATGAATTCAGCCTCAAAACTACTGATTCTGAAACTTTAGGAAGCAAGCCTACAAACATTATACGCAGTAATTTCAACGAAACCGCTTTCTTCTATCCGCAGGTTTATGCAGATAGCTTGGGAAACTACCGTTTTAGCTTCACCATTCCTGAAAGTTTGACCCGCTGGAACCTGAAAATGCTGGCTCACACCAAAGATCTTTATCATGGTCAGGCACAGGTAACAGTAACCACAACCAAGGATCTGATGATTCGTTTGAACAAGCCCCGGTTTATACGGGAATCGGACGAAACCGTCTTAAGTGCATCTGTTATTAATTTATCCGACACAGAGCAAACTACCAAAGTGAAGCTTGTACTTACCGACACCCGCGACAATAGCGAGATAAAATTTGCCTCAGCAAAAGAACAAATTGTTGTTTTGCAGCCCGGTCAGACAAAAGCTGTGCACTGGGAAATTGGCAAACTAAAAAACAGACAACTGTTGATTTGTACTGTTGAGGCAGCATCCGGACAATTTTCTGATGGTGAGCAATACTATCTGGCGGCACTTCCCGACAGAGTCATGGTAACTGAAAGTCAATCGTTTAGTGTTAGTGGCAACACTCCAACGACACTGAATCTCGAGGATTGGAAATCGAAATCGGCAGATAAAGAGACCCATGCAATCACGCTCGAATTTTCATCGAACCCATTGTGGTACGCTATTCAGGCACTTCCTGTGCTTGCTGAAACACAAAGCGAGAATAGCATCGACCTGTTTATGCAATACTTTGCGAGAACCAAAGCAATGCAGCTTTTGAATGAAAATCCTGAAATTACTGCCATGTTCAAAATGCTTGAAGAAGCCGGAAAAGGCAGTGAACTAACTTCAGCACTGAAAAAGAATGAAGATCTGAAGAATTTATTGTTGCAGGAAACGCCATGGGTCAATGACGCGAAAAATGAAACAGAGGCTATGCAACGCATCAGGTTATTATTTAATCAAAATCGCCAGCATCAGGATGTGAAGAAGTTTTTTGATTTGTTGGCAGCACGACAACTGTCGAACGGATCTTTTGCATGGTATCCGGGCATGCAATCCAACAGGTGGATTAGTCAATCGATAGCAGAAGGCCTAACCCACATTTATCAGAGTCAAACTGCTAGTCCTGAAGAAAAAAGACTCATCCGTGAATTGCTTCAATATCTTGATGGTGAGCTAAACAGGGATTATGAGGAAATCAAGCGACAACACAAGGATTACCTCACCGCCATGTATCTCAATCCCATGCAGCTGCAATATCTGGTAATACGCAGTTTCTTTGCTGAATTTGAAAAACAGCAGCAGCATGTTGAGGCTTACGAGTATTTCCTGCGACAAGCCGATACGCATCGCCGCAGGCTCGGCATTTATGAAAAAGCTTTGGCTGCAAAGGTTTTATACAGAAGCGGCCGATTAACATCAAGCACAGAGTTATTGAATTCGCTGCGCGAGACAGCGGTAAAATCGGCCTCTGACGGTATGTACTGGGCTGATAACAGGTCGGGTTACCGCTGGAACGAACGTCCCATCTCTGTTCATGCTGCCATCATGCAAACCTTCAGTGAAATCAGCGGTGCAAGTGCCGAACTGGAAATGATGAAAATATGGCTTCTTCGTCAGAAACAAACACAGCACTGGAACTCGCCCGTTGCCACATTGCATGCCATTGCTGCACTTACCGGAACTGGAGAAAAAATGACAACCCACAAACCCGGCTATCAGATAAAAGTCAATGAAAGGATTATCAACGAGAACCAAAGCTCACTGGGTGCAGCTTATATTCGTTATAATATTGAGGAGAGCAAAATACCGGAAAGTATCCGCGTTATTTCTTCACCTGAAACATCCGCTAACAAGATTGCATGGGGGGCTGTTTACTGGCAATATTTCACCGATTTGGACAAAATCACGGCATCTGGTCAGGAACTCAGGGTAAGCAAGACGTACTTTACAGAGCAAATCGTAAATAATCAGAGCAGATTGGTTCAGATAGACAAATTATCTCCGGGAACTTTGCGTCCGGGCGATCGCATCGTAACACGATTGGTAGTATCGACTGAGCGCGATTTGGAGTTCGTGGCCTTAAAAGACCTGAGAGCATCGTGTCTTGAACCTGAAAATCAATTATCTGAAACGATGTGGAGAGATGGTGTTTCGTTCTATCGAACTGTAAAGGATGCTTCAACGCAATACTTCTTCAATTATCTGCCTAAAGGTAGTTATGTGTTTGAAGATACGTACTTTATCACCAATACAGGTGAGTTCTCAGGAGGCATGGCTAGCATTCAGTGCTTGTATGCTCCGGAGTTTAAAGCTCATGACGGTGGACAACGATTGGTAATCAAATGATAAAAAAACGGGCAAAAGATAAATTATACATTTTGCTGTGAGCTTTTTATCAATTGCCATAATTTTGAATCAAATTTGTTTTATCTTTGTGAGCCGTTGATAAAAAAAACGGTTACACTATCGAATTATTTATCCGTTTACAACTTAATCAAAAAAATAATTTTACATAACATGGAAGAAGCAAAGAAACCATCACTGGAAAAACTGAAAGCCCTGCAACTTGCAATGGATAAAATTGAAAAGGATCATGGCAAAGGAACCATCATGAAGATGGGTGATAATAAAATTGTTGAAGTATCGGTGATCCCCACCGGTTCAATAGGACTAAATGCAGCATTAGGCGTGGGAGGATATCCCCGCGGTCGCGTTATCGAAATCTTCGGACCTGAATCTTCAGGTAAAACAACTTTAGCCATTCATGCAATTGCTGAGGCTCAGAAAGCCGGAGGAATTGCTGCTTTCATTGATGCTGAACATGCATTCGACCGTTTCTACGCCGAGAAACTTGGAGTGAATACTGACGAACTCTTAATATCACAACCCGATAGCGGCGAGCAAGCCCTTGAAATTGCCGATCAACTGATTCGTTCTTCAGCCATTGATATCGTTGTAATCGACTCGGTTGCTGCATTGACCCCCAAAGCTGAGCTTGAAGGTGATATGGGAGACAGCAAAATGGGATTGCAGGCACGTTTGATGTCACAGGCTCTACGTAAACTGACTGCCAATATCAACAAAACCAACACAACCTGTATTTTCATCAACCAGCTGAGAGATAAAATCGGTGTGATGTTCGGAAATCCTGAAACAACAACCGGAGGTAATGCTTTGAAGTTCTATTCATCGGTAAGACTTGATATTCGCAGGATCTCACAGATTAAGGATGGTGATGAAGCTATCGGAAACCAAACACGTGTAAAAGTGGTTAAAAACAAAGTAGCTCCTCCTTTCAGAAAAGCTGAATTTGACATCATGTTTGGTGAAGGTGTTTCCAGGGCAGGCGAAATTCTTGACCTTGGTGTTGATAAAGGAATTGTAAAGAAAAGTGGTTCGTGGTTTAGTTATGGCGACACCAAATTAGGTCAGGGTCGCGATGCAGCCAAAAACCTTATCAAAGATAATCCTGAATTGGCTGCAGAACTCGAAGCAAAAATTATGGAAGCGATTAAAAAGTAGATTTCAAACAATACAATACAATAACATAAAGATAACCCCCGAATATACTGTGAAGTACAGGGTTTAAAGTTTAAATGATCATATTCCCAATTTGTTTTTTATGACAAATTGGGAATATTTTTATTCTTCTAATTGGATATACTCATCGATGATTCTTCGCACTTGTTGTGGCGAAACCCTGCCATATACTTTTTCTCCAATGGTCACTACCGGTGCCAGTCCACACGCACCAACACAACGAATACTACTGATGCTAAACAAGCCATCGGGGGTTGTCTCACCAACCCCAACATCAAGACGACGTTTAAACTCATCAATAATAAGTTCACCGCCGCGCACATAACATGCTGTGCCAAGACAAACAGATATTTCATACTTGCCTTTGGGGACCATGGTAAAAAACGAGTAAAAGGTTACCACACCATACACCTTTGAAACTGGGATACGCAGTTCTTTGGCAACAACACGCTGCACTTCAGGTGGCAAATATCCAAGATGATGTTGTAATTCGTGAAGCACATTAATCAATTCGTGGGCATCGTTCCTAAAACGTGAACATACACTTTTGATCAAAACTTCTACATGTTCAGTAACTTCAAATGATGACATATGAATGAGTTTATTCGTTTAACCTCTTATTTATGATGAGTTTTGCCGTTCTGGCGATCGAAATAGTGAGTATGTAAAAGCTTGTAAGCCTTATCACTCATCGGACTGTCAAGAAATTCCTTATACAGTTTCTTGATGTAGGGATTCTCGTGCGATTTGCGGATAACTTTCATCTCATCTTCCCGATACAAAGCCATTTGTCTCTTTTTCAGAATATCTGATTTTCCGTGATGGAATGGCTGACCACCACCACCAATGCATCCTCCGGGGCACGACATGATTTCTATGGCGTGGAAATGACTTTTACCCGATTGTATATCTTCCAATAATCGTCGGGCATTGCCTAATCCATGGGCAATACCGATGCGAATTGGCAAGCCATCGAAATGAACTGTTGCTTCCCTGAGCCCCTTCATACCACGCAACTCTTCGAAGTCGAGACGCGGAAGACCTTTACCTGTATGAATTTCATAGGCGGTACGAACTGCTGCCTCAATAACTCCTCCGGTAGTTCCGAAAATAACACCTGCCCCACTGGACTCACCCATAGGATGATCGAAATCCTCCTCAGGCATAGAGTTGAGATCAATATTAAACAACCTGAGAAAATCGGCCAACTCTCGGGTAGTCAACACGATATCTACATCAGGATTACCATCTACCTGAAACTCGTCTCTTCCTCTCTCATATTTTTTAGCCACACAAGGCATGATAGAAACTACAATCAAATCCTTTCTGTCTATCCCCAACTTGTCAGCAAAATATGTTTTGGCAATTGAGCCAAACATCTGCTGTGGCGAACGGGCTGTTGACGGGATATCTAACATATCGGGGAACTGATGCTCAAAGAAATTTACCCACGCCGGACAGCAGGAAGTTAATAACGGAAGCTTTACAGATTTGTCACCTCCCAGGTAGGCGTTGAGTCGGCGCAACAACTCTGTACCTTCTTCCATGATGGTTAAGTCAGCTGCAAAATCAGTATCGAAAACATAATCAAAACCTAATCTTCTGAGGGAAGCCACCATTTTTCCGGTTACCAACGTGCCGGGTTTATTGCCAAACTCCTCGCCCAATGCTGCACGCACGGCTGGAGCTGTCTGCACGATAACCGTCTTCTTAGGGTCAGCCAGTGCACGAATCACAGTACCTGTTTCATCGACTTCTGTTAATGCTCCTGTTGGACAAACTGCCAGACATTGGCCGCAGAAAGTACATTCCGAGTGTAACAGGTCACTCTGAAATGCCGGTGTAACCACCGAGTGGAAGCCGCGCTGCATGGCAGTAAGCACCCCAACAGTTTGAACCTCGTTGCACATCATTTCACATCTGCGACACATGATGCACTTATTGGGATCCCTGATAATTGAAGGTGAATCATCCATCCTATAGGCTGATTGTTCTCCGGTATAATGCAACTCCCTGATTCCAACCCTGTGAGCCATATTTTGTAACTCACAATCGCCCGACCTTGCACAGGTCAAACATTCTGCAGGGTGATCAGAAAGTATAAGCTCAAGCACAGTGCGACGAGCATTGATTACCCTCAGTGAGTTGGTGGTACATTTCATACCCTCATCCACCTCGGTGCAACAAGCGGGAGCAAGATTACGGCGACCTTCCACCTCAACCACACAAATGCGGCAACCTCCGGGCTTGTTTTCAATATTCATATCGTGTAACTTCATGTGGCAAAGAGTCGGAATATCAATTCCAATCTGACGCGCCGCATCAAGCACTGTTGTTCCTTTTGGAACAGTAACCGTTTTATTATCAATTGATAGTTTTATCATGACTTACTTTTTTTCGGATTAATTACTGTGCATTATTCAACAAGAATGGCATCAAACTTACACTTACTGAAACACAAACCACATTTGATACACTTATCCTGATGAATAAAATGCAACTTCCCTTTCTCTCCGGTGATGGCATCAACAGGACAATTGCGGAAACATAAAGTACAACCGGTACATTCTTCTTCTATAATCGTAAATGTAATCAGGTCTTTACACTGTTTAGCTGTACAGGTCTTTTCAAAAACATGCTCCTTATATTCGTCGTAGAAATTAGTCATGGTCGAAAGAACCGGATTAGGTGAACTCTGTCCGAGTCCGCACAACGACGTTTCCTTGATAACCTCCGACAATGCCCGCAGTTTTTTCATGTCATCCTTAACACCCTCACCCTTTGTGATTTTATCAAGTAACTCATGGAGTCGTTTATTTCCGATTCGGCAGGGAGCACATTTTCCACAGGATTCATGCAAGGTAAATTCAAGATAGAATTTGGCGATTGAAACCATACAATCATCTTCGTCGAGAACAATCATACCTCCCGAACCCATCATCGAACCTGCAGCAATTAAATTATCGTAGTCGATGGGAGTATCCAGGTATTCTTCTCCCAGACAACCACCTGATGGCCCGCCTGTTTGAACAGCCTTAAATTTCTTTCCATCCTTAATACCACCTCCGATATCGAAAATGATTTCCCGGAGCGTAGTGCCCATAGGAACTTCTATCAAACCAACATTGTTAATTTTACCAGCCAGTGCAAACACCTTGGTACCCTTTGATTTTTCGGTACCGATACTGCTGAACCAGTCAGCACCTTTATTGATGATTACAGGAACACTTGCGAAAGTCTCCACATTGTTCACATTGGTAGGTCTACCAAGATAACCCTCAACTGATGGGAATGGTGGTTTAAAAGTTGGCTCACCACGCGATCCTTCCATCGAATGTATCAAGGCTGTTTCCTCGCCACAAACAAATGCTCCGGCTCCTAAACGAATTTCAATGCTGAAATCGAAACCACTTCCGAAGATATTGCTTCCGAGTAGTCCGGCTTCTTCTGCTTGTTTGAGGGCTGTTTCGAGTCGGCGAATTGCCAATGGATATTCAGCACGAATATAAATCATACCTTTATCAGCACCAATACAATAGCCACAAATCGCCATGGCCTCGATGATGGAATGCGGGTCGCCTTCGAGCAACGAACGATCCATAAAAGCCCCCGGATCACCTTCATCAGCGTTACAAACCACATATTTTTGCTTTCCTTCGGATTGACGGGTTATTTCCCATTTTAAACCGGTAGAGAAACCGCCACCTCCGCGACCGCGCAAGCCCGATTTTTTGATGATGGCTATTACCTGTTCAGGCGTTAATTCGGTCAGACATTTTCCTAACGCGGCATATCCATCGCGGGCAATGTATTCCTCAATATTCTCAGGGTCAATGATACCGCAGTTACGTAAAGCAATGCGGAACTGTTTCTTGTAGAAGTCCATGTCCCTGGCTTCAGTTACTCTTTGTTGTGTTTCCGGATGTATATAAAGCAAACGTTCAACCTTGCGTTTATTGACGAAATGTTCGAAAATCAGTTCCGCAGCATCATCAGGCATAACCTGAACATAAAAGGTGTTATCGGGAAGAATTTTTATCAGGGGTCCTTTTTCGCAAAACCCGAAACATCCGGTTGTTACTAACTGAACCTCTTCTGAAAGTCCCCTCAGATTGATTTCACGTTGCAGGTTCTTCTTGAGCAAATCAGCTTCCAAAGCCCGGCAACCAATGCCTCCGCAGACAAAAATGTGGTTTTTGGCCATTGTGTTAATATTTATGGTACAGATGAATACAAATAAATATGAAATACGTGAAACTACACAGTTTTATAACTGGCAGGTATGATACCATCAATCAATTGCTGATTGACAATATACTGGTCGATAATTTCCTGTGCTTTGGCACTGTTTACAAAACCGAACACTACCGGTTCTTCACCCGGAAGAGTTACCTCGACAGTGGGTTCCGCATAACAATACGACATGCATCCGGTTTGAACTATCAGCGCATTGATCTTTCTTCTTTCTATCTCTTGTAAAAAGTAATCGAAGGTGTCGCGTGCTCCGGAAGCTATACCACATGTTGCCATTGCTACGCGAATAATTACTGCCCCTGCATCTGCAGTATTTGAGGCTGATTGGATTTCCGGATTACTCTGCTTCCGGATTTTAATTAGGTCTGCTACAGATTTGATTTTTTCCATACTGTTGCGTGTTTGATTTCTAAAGCTAACGTCGCAAAGATGCAAAAAAAAACGGAATAATAAAGAAATATTTCTCTATTAATCCGTTATTTATATCTATTCTCAATATACTTAAATCATCTTACTGAACCGGCTATTGTCATCAGGTGAAGAAACAAATCCCATTTTGAGCAGATATTGCTGATGTACAGTATTTTTACTAATTGCTTCGAAGGATTTAATGCCTGCATCTTTGAAAAATGAGGCATTATCTTTATAAATAAACTGACCCGGTTTTAAATCCCTGTAAGGAGCAGTCACAAAATCAAGCTCCACGTTCAGTTTATCATTTTTCAATTCGCCTGATAATACCCCTGCCACATCTGCATTTCTAAGAAGCAGAATAGTAAACAAGTCATCCTTCTCGATAATTTTCGATAAATCGAAGTCGGGAAAGAATTTTGCAATCTCGGTCTTATGATATCCTACGAAATAGTGGAGAAAAGCATCATTGCGTGAAACCCTTATCAATTTAAAGTCGTCTTTATGTCCATACATCCTGAAAAGGTAATAAACATTGGTTACAACAATAAAAAGATTGAGCAAACCCACAGGTAATGAGCCAATCATGAAACCATAGAAAGAGAAAACTGAGGCGCCGACAAGATTATACCATCTGAGTTTCTTGATTGAACTCATGGTAAGTGATACCGCTACCAGGACTGATCCAAGATAGCCTATCCATTCGAGCCAGGAGATACCAAACAGCATAATTCCAAATTTTTAATTAACCCAAATAACTCTTGAGTAATTTACTTTTTGAGTTGGGTTTTAGTTTACGAATAGCTTTTTCTTTAATCTGACGAACGCGCTCGCGGGTAAGACCGAACTCATCGCCAATCTCTTCAAGAGTCATTTCCGGAACACCAAGTCCGAAGAACTTTTTCACGATATCTCTTTCTCTGTCAGACAAAGTGCTTGCAAGTACACGTTCAATTTCCTTTGAAAGAGACTCGTTCATCAGCAATCTGTCGGCATTAGGAGAATCTTCATTTGCCATCACATCAAGTAAGCTGTTATCTTCTCCTTCAACAAAAGGAGCATCAACAGAGATGTGGCGACCGGAAACCTTCATGGTATCCGATATTTTATCAACAGGAATATCGAGCTGCTCAGCCAATTCTTCGGCAGAGGGGCGACGTTCGTTTTCCTGTTCAAATTTTGAGAATGCCTTGTTGATTTTATTGAGCGAACCTACCTGATTGAGTGGAAGTCGCACAATACGTGATTGCTCAGCCAAAGCCTGAAGAATTGACTGACGAATCCACCATACAGCATATGAGATGAATTTAAAACCGCGGGTTTCATCAAACTTTTCAGCTGCTTTGATTAGTCCAAGGTTTCCTTCATTGATTAAGTCGGGCAGACTTAAACCCTGATTCTGGTATTGCTTAGCCACAGAAACAACAAATCGGAGGTTTGCGCGGGTTAGTTTTTCCAAGGCGATACGATCACCGTTACGAATCCGCTGTGCAAGTTCCACTTCTTCTTCTACAGTTATAAGATCCTCACGACCAATTTCTTGTAAATACTTATCAAGGGATGCACTTTCCCTGTTAGTAATGGATTTTGTAATTTTTAGTTGTCTCATTCCTCTTTTGAAAATTAGCGTGCAAAATTAGATAAAATAAAGCACTTGACCAAAACTTTTTGGTCTTTACCTCAAATCATCAAACGTTTGATGATGAAAAATGTTTGATGTTATTGAAAAGATTTACAGTAAAAAAAGTTAACCCGGTCAATACAGAGCTAACTTTCTTATTAACAATCTGTTTTCAGACACCTTTTATTTCAATTATTGAATTGCAGGAACTCCTTCGGTCGTCATGAGAATTCGCTTCAACGTACCATCGGTATTATAATGCAATAAATCGACACACACCGAACGGCTGTAACTTCCACCATCAGTATTGATACCACCGTTATGATATACAAAATACCATTGATTCTTAAATTTCACGATTCCCTGATGATTTGTGTTGCTATTTCCTGCAATTTCGTTTAATATACCCATGGCTTTCCACGGACCATGAATATTGTCTGCCACGGCGTAAGCAATCTTCTCCGGAAACTCTGTTGCATAGGTAAGATAATACATCCCGTTTTCTTTGTGAATCCATGGTGCTTCTGTAAAGTTGAAATCTTCAAAATCGATCTGTTTGATGGGACCATCAATTTCAATCATATTGTCTTTTAACTTAGCATAGTAACACTCTCTGTTGCCCCAGAAGATATATGGAGTACCATCATCATCAATAAAAATGGCCGGATCAATACATGCCCACGAATGTGTTGAAGCGAAGCAATCGCGGTTGGTTAGCAGTGGTTTGCCCAACGCATCTTTGAACGGCCCCTCGGGACGATCGGCCACTGCAACACCGATGCCCGACCAGTTTGTACTGATGTACCAGTAGTATTTCCCATTTCGTTCTGCGACATGGCCGGCATAAGCATCGCCACTTTCAGCCCAGCTAAAGTCGGTTATTTTGAGTGGAACAGGATATTCTGTCCAGTTTTTCATATCAGTTGTTGAGAAAACCAACCAGTCTTTCATCCTGTAACCTCTCTGACCACCTGCAAAATCATGACCTGTGTACATCCACAATGTGTCGCCCATAACTAATGGAGCCGGGTCGGCAGTAAACTTATGTGTGAAAATTGGGTTTCCTTTTGAAACAAAACGATGACGATCATTGGCTTCCACAGGCATCAACAGGGCTTCGGGCACCCCACCCCATTTAGCCTGTAATATCCGGGCTTCATCACGTGTTATGCTGATAACGCTACCATGGCGGGGATGAAAGTTTGCTGTAAATCTTTCAGGCGTTTGAGTGAAGTTATACAAATCAGTACTTCTTTGAAACTCATATCTCCCACTTGTATAAAGGTCGTACATCAGGAAATACTCATCAGAATCGTTAAGCTTGAAAATACTTGAACCTTCGACTACAATCGGAGAATCTGCATAAGCATCAAGGTATCTGAAGTCCTCTTTCCATGGTCCCCACAGCGATTTAGAGGTAGCTTTTTGTATTCCGTTTTGAATTTCTTTCCCTTGCTCATCCTTGGTGTTTCCCTTATAAAAAAGATGATACAATCCATCTTTATAGATAATATCACCATCGATAGCACCATATTTCGCACTAAACATCAAACGAGGCTCGCGCTCGAAACCCGTGAAATCTTTGTTGGCATAAGCCGCATAGAAATCCAGCTTATAATTATGATGATATCTTACTGTAAAATAAACCAGATATTTCTTCGCTTTAGGATCGTAGAAAGTTTGAGGAGCCCAAACCCATTTCACATTTGCAATTTTTTTGGGATACAATTTCTCGAGGTTGATAATACTATGTTTCCAATCAATTAAATCGTCGGAACGTAACAACACAATACCCGGATTGTTGTCCCAACCATCGCGCATGGTAAACATATCGGTAACAGTCATGTAAAATTTTCCATCTTCACCTCGTAACAAATGTGGATCGCGAACACCACCGGTTTGAGAAATATCAGCTGATGCCAAAATGGGACGATTTCTGTTCAGGGCAAACCAATGGGTTGCATTTTCACTCACGGCAAAACGTATCTGCTCCTGTTCACTTCGTCTGCCAGAACCCTCAAAATATGCGAATAAATAACCTTCAAACTTTTGCTTTGAACTACTTTGCTTTGCGAAAATTGCAGGTGCTAAACATATCGTGAACAGCACAATCCAAAAAAGACTTTTTCTCATGTATTAAATTTTTATTTATAATTGAATCAGGGTATTATCAGCTTTCGATTCAGCGTTTCACCACCCGATGTTATATTTACGATATATATACCAGAAGCTAATGTTGCAGAAATGGAACTATCCTGTGTATGGAAATGTGCCACACTACTACCTGTCACATTGTAAACCCGCACATGTGAATCAGGAGGTAACTGACTAACATACATCGTATTACCAATATGATATACACTTACATTCAAATTGCTAATCTTTTCATTGCTGTTAACTACGTTCTGATGACCGAGCAAATTGGTATTGTAAAACTTCACCTGATAGGGCCATTGTTCATCATTCGAGTCATCATCATCCCAGGCATGTCTCCAATATACTGATGGAGCGCCGGTAACCACGAGCCACAATCGCTGGGTATTGGCAGGACAATCAAATGAAATTGTATCGCGTGGCGCCATGTATGTAGGCGAACCAAAGTCGCTATACACCCGCGTTCCATCATGCAGTAAAGCCACAAAACCATAACGCCAACCTGCAGCTGAAACATAATTTTTTCTGAAGCCATCAATACCTGCTTTTCCTTCAAAGACTGCTGTTACGCGGGTTGCAGTAGTGGGGGCATTGAGTCTGATGACATTATACCCAAAATTCTCAGGACAAACAGTTTCATCAATCATCCAGAAATTATCCCCAACACTATTCATTTTCGGTTGAGTTCGCTGATTGATTCTGCTTTCGCCATATTGTTTGAGGAAAGGAATATCCCAGGTTGCAAAACGGGCAGCCCTGTCCCACATCTGATCATTGAACGTCCTGAGATTGATGCCAGTCATGCGAATATACGCCTGAACCGGATCTTCGGGTCGTCTCGATTCATTCCACATGCGACCGATAAAATCCCAACCGTGTAACATGGTCCAGTAATCCTGAATAAAATAGTTGTCGTATCGGGGAGCTTCGTGCATGATGTGTTTGTGGGCAGTACGCAAATAATTCGCAAACCGGCCATCAGTAAACTGTTGCTGAGGATAGATTTTGAATGCTTGCCACTGAGCACACATCTCCCACCATGCATTACCTCCGGAAGCATTTGATCCGAAACCATACCTCCAACCATTTTCTACATTGCTGTCACAACGTACCTGATACTGAAAACAGTGAGCTACCTCATGAGCCAAGGTATGTCCGCCGACCTGCGCCGACCAGGCTGTAAGAGTCAACAATCCTATCATATCATCTACCCCGGACCCGGTCGCTTCCCAGTCGCGGGTATAACGCAACCTGATAATCATTTTGTAATCATCCGATTTGGATTGGCCTCGCGTAATAAACTTCAACGAATCAGCATAAAAGTCAAAACTTGTTTCAGCAATTTCAAGTAATCCATCAATATTGATTCTGAAATTGCCATCTACAAGCACACTTGGATCTTCGCCATAGCCCGGTTCCCAGAAAATAATCCAGTTTCTCGACTGTCGGCTACGTGCCATGCTCCAGTTATTATTCTCATTATTCACATTACCCAGCATCCATGTAGGCACATAAATACGTTTATAAATCAGTGCTGAAATATCAGTAATTGATTTATTTAACACTGCTGACGTGGCTGTTAAATCATCAACCAAAGGCTCTGCTATCTGAAGTGCAGCGGTAAGATTTTGAGCACGTACAGCACCTAAAGTTGGGAAAACATCATAAGCATCAGCAATAATTTCCTGAAGTTTAAGATAAGTAGAAACCGAAAGATTTCCGGCATTTACAGCAGCATTGATAAGTTCGCTTTGTGACTTCAAATCATCGTAAACCAAGTGTTCAGCTGCCAAAGCCTGCTGTGCATTAACAATAGCAGTATTTATCTGATCACGTACACTGTTTTGAATCTTCTTTTCTAGTAACGATTGTGCAATATCAATTTGCTGATTTATCGATACAGCAAGGTCGTCGGCAGTAAACTGACCATGATACTCCAACCTGAAATTATCGAACAAAGCCCAATAGCCCGACTGCTGAAAATCACTTTTTGCACCAATAACAAGCGTATCGCCCTGATTTAACAAGATATCTGAAACCGTGATAGCAAAGTTTTGAGCTGAAGCATGGAAATAAGTACTGGCAGCAGCCATGGTATTCAAATAGCCACCAATGGTCCCGGTTCCTGATACTGTATGCTGATACAACGATCTGAACGAAGCACTTCTTTCGGGGAAACTATTCGCTTTTGCGTAGATATGTGCTGAAATCTGCTCGGTTCCGGCACGGTATGCCGCGCCACCATCATTAGATCTTGGACGCTCAAAACCCTGGGCTTTCAGCACATACTTACCGGCAGGAAGTCCGGCAACCCTTTGCCGCATATCAAAAGTACGCTGATAAAACTCAACAACCCGATGATTAATTGTTCCAATCCCGCGCCATCCATCCGGTGTATTATTATCGAAACCCGGGTTAACAAGCAGGTGCGTAATATCCAAAGGATTTTCAGCGGATGCATTAGCAAGTTTGTATGCATTTATCGCCTTTCTTAACTCATCGATAGCCTGAATAACTTCAGTTGGAGAACTACTGGAAAGTAATCCCTGCGCTTTTTCGATAGCAGCAAGAAGTGTTGCTGCCCCGTTTTTCTCTGCGTCATAGATTGATTGTGCTTCATTAATAACCAATTGCAAATCATCGGTATTTACAACCTCCACGATTTCATGCAATGAAAAGCTATCAAATCCAAGACGATTATCGAGCCAGCGAAAACGTGCAACAATAAATGAATATGCAGGATTCGAATTCGTAAAAATCACCTCATTCTTCGTCCATTGTCCGCCACCATTCACTTTGGCTTCATTTAAAATAATTAATGGCTCTGCAGATGCTGTTTTGTTATTTGTGAGCGAAACTTTCAGCCAGGGCTCTGTACCTGCAGCATTTCCAGTATTCAAATATCTTACATGATAAGAAAAATAATACCTCTTACCCGACACAATGCTCCAACCTGTACCGATGGAACCAGCCGAACCTGAACCTTCATTTTTTATTCCAACCAAATATCTTGAATTATTAACCCCACCTGTATTCACTATGTTGAAGTTATTAGAACTCAGAGGTGCTGCCGATGTTGTAGCATCGGTCCATCCTGTAAAACCATCTTCAAATCCGGGATTGGCAATGAGATTATTGCTGACAATGGCATACCTGGCACTTCCAACTGTAATGGTGTCGCCCTGATTGTGTTGGGCATTGACTGATAAAGAGACGCAAGCAAAAATAAATGCAACAAGTATTGATTTTAGCAGTGTTTTAAAAGGGTAAGAATTCTTCATATGATGTTTTTAAGATACAACCTGATTTTTCAGAATATACAACTTGCAAAAGAACAATTTTCCTGACAATCGGCGGGGAAAAATTCTGCCAAAAATGGAGACATATACACAAAAAAGCCGCTCTGCCCGGAGACAGAACGGCTTTCAATCAAAGGTATGAAGAAAAAATAACGCTTAGTTGCTTAAGTCAACAGCATAATAGGCTGTGCGTCCATTGGGATAAACCCCGGTAATCCAAAGCACTTTATTTGAATCAGTACTTTCCATAACACTCTTATAAATAGCTGCCACATCTTCGACTTCTTTCATCCTTACATTATTTATTTTGAGAATGATATAGCCTTGCCTGATTCCTGCTGATTGAAACTTACCTCTGTTAACTTCAGCAACCTCAATTCCATAATCTACTCCAAATTTCTCAAGTGTTTCCTTTTCAGCTTTCTTCAATGTTACCCCAAGCACATCAGCTTGAACATCTGTAGAGATTATATCAGTATTACCCTGACGGTTTTTAAGCTCAGCTTTAACTGTCAATGTTTTGTTATCTCTATTGAACTGAACATCAATTACATCGCCGGGGCGGTGTCGACCAACCAACTCCTGCAACTGAGCTACCGAACGAACAGCTACACCATTGATTGCAGTAATCACATCCCCTTCTCTGATACCTGCCTTTTCAGCTGCACCGTTTTCAGCAACACCTGCAACATAAGCTCCCTGCATAACTCTGAGGTTCTTTTCACGTGCAAGCTCCGAGGTTATATCCTGAATATTAACGCCCAACACAGCTCTTTGCACAACACCAAACTGGCGCATATCGGATACTACTTTCTCAACTATACTCGACGGAACGGCAAATGAATAACCTGCAAATGATCCAGTTTGCGATGCAATGGCAGTATTGATTCCCACAAGTTCGCCACGGGTATTTACAAGCGCTCCTCCACTATTTCCGGGATTAACAGCGGCATCGGTTTGTATGAACGACTCAATCCTTAAGGGTGCATTTAATATATTGATGCTGCGTGCCTTGGCACTCACAATACCCGCCGTAACTGTCGAAGTCAGGTTAAAAGGATTTCCCACTGCCAACACCCATTCTCCTACCTTCAATGCATCTGAATCTCCAAAGAGAACGACCGGCAAATCGGTTTCATCTATTTTGATTAAAGCAATATCGGTATTTGGGTCAGCTCCGATAACCCGGGCAGTGTACGATTTCTTATTATTTAATATTACTTCGATTTCCTGCGCATTTTCAATTACGTGATTATTGGTAACAATATAACCGTCACTGGAAATAATTACTCCTGATCCTGCTCCTTCCCTTAAACGGGGCTGTTGCGGCTGCTGACGCTGTTGTGGTCCAAAAAAGAAATCAAAAAACGGATCTGATCCCCTGAAACCTCCGCGGGTTTGAACCTGAGTTTTTACTTTCACGTGTACAACCGCGTTAACTGTCAACTCAGCCGCCAGGGTAAAATCAGTTTCACCTGCCCTGGGAACGGTGCTCAATGCCGCATAGTTCACGGGCAACTGATCCAATCTGGCACCGAAACCGGTCGAAGCAATCTTGCTGCTGTCGATTTTATTATTCACAATGATGAGCGACGTGGCAACACTGATGGCTACCATTAACGTAAACACTCCCAAAACACCCAATAACTTATTCCATTTCATACGGTTATAATTTAAATTATACTTTTTGTATTCTGATATTGTTAAAACTGAACTGAATCTTCATTTGTTCAGTGTTTAAACTTACAAAGGATTTGTTTGATTTTATTTGTAAAAACGCCGAAATTAACTTAATAATTCCGGCGCTAATTTATTCAAATTTTATTCCTGCAAACTAAATCACCAAAGACATTTGTCCAATTTTAACAATTAAAATTTAACATTTAAAACCGATTAACTACCATAACATCAAAGTGTTAATTTTCATTTAGCATGACCTTAACATCTCGTCACACACAATGAGTATATAAATTAACATTACAGCACCCCCTGCGACAACATGGCTCTGGCAACTTTCAGGAATCCAGCCACATTGGCACCTTTCATGTAATTGATATAACCGTCGTGCTGTCTGCCATACCTGACACATTGTGCATGAATTTCTGACATGATTTGCTGCAATTTGGCATCAACCTCCTGTGTGGTCCAGTTGAGATGCATGGCATTCTGCGACATTTCAAGTCCGGATGTGGCCACACCACCGGCATTAACTGCTTTGCCCGGACCGTAAAGTATCTTGTTTTCAATAAGCATATCAATTGCTTCGGGCGTACAACCCATATTCGATAGTTCACCAACACAAATTACCCCGTTTTTAATCAGCATTGCTGCATCTTCTCCATCGAGTTCGTTTTGTGTTGCACAAGGCAATGCTATGTCAACCTTCACTTCCCAGGGCTTCTTACCGGCATAAAACGGCACACCAAATTTTTCAGCATAAGGCTCCACAATATCGTTGCAGCTGTTTCTCAGTTCCAGCAGATAATCGATTTTTTCTCCGGAAATTCCTGCTTCATCATATATATAGCCATCAGGACCTGAAATTGTCACTACTTTCGCTCCCAGCTCATTGGCTTTGATGGCGGCACCCCAGGCCACATTGCCGAATCCCGAAAGCGAAATGGTTTTGCCCTGCATGCTGACACCCGCTGTTTCAAGCATCTGATTCACGAAATACAACCCACCAAAACCGGTCGCTTCTGGTCTGATAAGCGAACCTCCATATTCCAGTCCCTTACCGGTAAACACCCCGGTATTTTCACGGGCCAGCTTCCGATACATACCATAAAGATATCCTATTTCACGGGCTCCCACCCCGATATCTCCCGCAGGCACGTCGGTTTCAGGACCAATATGTCGCCACAACTCAATCATATAAGCCTGGCAAAAACGCATGACTTCGGCATTCGATTTTCCGCGTGGATTGAAATCAGAACCACCCTTGGCACCACCCATAGGCAGGGTTGTAAGTGCATTCTTAAAAATCTGCTCAAAACCCAGAAACTTTAGTATCGACAATGTAACAGAAGAGTGAAAGCGCAAACCGCCTTTGTACGGACCAATAGCATTATTAAATTGTACCCGGTATCCGAGGTTTACATGCACCTCTCCCCTGTCGTCGACCCACGGAATTTTAAAAGTAAAAATGCGGTCGGGCTCCACAATCCTTTCAGCAATTTTAGCCTTTTCAAACTCGGGATGCTCGTTATAAACATCTTCAATGGTGGTTAAAACTTCCCTTACTGCCTGAAGATATTCCATTTCACCCGGATGCCTTGCTTCCAGTGAATGCATGATTGCTTCGATATTCATAAATTATGATTTTTAGTATTGTATTTTGATTTTAGATTGTTAGCTTTGTAATCGTTTTAATAATGTTTTGTAAGTGTCTGAAAATATAGGATTTCCTTACAAATATATGCAAAATTATTTCGAATAAAAAAGGATTTCTCAGCATAATCCTGATTTATTTTTCAATCAACAATAAAGCAAAAAAATAATACCGGGATATGTACAAAACCTTTAAGCAGCTCTACTTCAAAGACACCTCTTTTGCCGACCTGATGAAGCATCGTATTTATAATATTTTACTGTATGCCAGTAAATATGATTCTTTCATGCTTGAGGAAGACGGTCGTATCGATGAGCAGATATTCAATGAATATACCGCGCTAAATCTCCGGTACCCTCCCCGCTTCACCCTTGTATCGACCGAGGCTGAAGCAAATCGTGTTTTGAAAGAGCGTGAGTTTGATGTGATTATCTCCATGCCGAGTGGCGACAGCATCAATCCTTTTGAATGGGCCAAAGGGGTAAAAGCATCCTATCCCGCAATACCCATCGTAATCCTGACTCCTTTTTCGAAATCTGTTTCTAAAAGAATTGCCAACGAGGATTTGTCCGCGATCGACTATGTTTTCAGCTGGCTGGGTAATCCGGATATTTTGCTTGCAATTACCAAAATGCTGGAGGATAAAATGAATGTGGAAGAGGACGTAAATTCGGTGGGTGTCCAGGTAATTCTTTTCGTGGAAGATTCAATCCATTTTTATTCTTCGATGTTGCCTCATCTTTACAAATGCGTTTTCAAACAATCTTTATCCTTTATGACTGAAGCTTTGAATGAGCATGAACAAATGTTGAGGATGCGCGGTCGACCAAGAATTATGTTTGCCAGAACATACGAAGAAGCTCAGGCTATCTATCTGAAATATAAAGATAATATGCTGGGCGTTATCACTGATGTAAGCTTTTCGAAGGATGGCATCAAAGATAAGGAGGCCGGCATCAAACTTTGTCGCGAAATCAGGGATCATGATGTGTTTATCCCGTTGATAATTCAATCATCCGACGATAGCAACCGCAATGCCGCGGAACAGGTAAAAGCTGCTTTTCTGAGCAAAAACTCCAAAACGCTTCTGATGGAACTTCGGGATCGCATAGGAATTAACTTTGGGTTTTCCGATTTCACTTTTAAAAATCCCACCACAGGAGAAATTGAGGCTAAGGTAAAAAACCTGAAAGGGCTGCAGGAAGTGATTTTCAAAATCAGTGATGAGAGTTTGCTGTATCATGTAACACGCAACAATGTTTCGCGCTGGTTGTACTCCAGGGCAATTTTTCCTTTGGCCGAATATCTGAAAAAAACTAACATCTTCGACCCGGGCATCGAGGATTTAAATAAGCTGCGTGAGGTGTTTTTTGAAGCGATCGTAAAATACCGAAAAATTAAAAACCGGGGGATTGTGGCAGTCTTTCAGCGTGAACGATTCGATGAGTATTCGAACTTTGCCCGCATTGGCGATGGTTCGCTGGGGGGCAAGGGACGTGGACTGGCATTTATCGATTCAATGATTAAGCGCAACGAACAATTGCAGGAATACGAGAATATTCAGATTACTACTCCAAAAACGGTGGTGATTTGTACCGACCTCTTTACCGAATTCATGGAGACGAATAATCTCTACCCGATTGCTTTGTCTGACTTGCCTGATGAAGAAATACTAAAACACTTTTTGAAGGCACGGTTACCGAAACGACTGATAGCCGACTTATTTGCATACCTTGGGGTAGTCAACACCCCGGTTGCAGTGCGTTCTTCAAGTTTATTAGAGGATTCACATTATCAGCCATTTGCGGGGGTATATTCAACCTATATGGTTCCATATATCAAAGTGAGCAGAACCAAAACCCTATCGATGGTTACCGAAGCCATCAAAGCTGTTTACGCCTCTGTTTTTTTCCAGGAAAGTAAGTCGTACATGACAGCCACCAAAAATGTAATCGACGAGGAAAAAATGGCCATTGTATTACAGGAAACCTGTGGTAACAGATACGAGAACCGTTTTTATCCTTCATTTTCAGGAGTTGCCAGGTCATTAAATTATTATCCGCTGGGTTCTGAAAAAACCGACGATGGCATTGCGAATATCGCCATGGGCTTGGGCAAATATATTGTTGATGGTGGTGTTACTTTGCGTTTCTCGCCTGCATATCCGCACAATATTCTGCAAACAAGTAGCCTGGAATATGCGCTGAAAGAAACTCAAACCCATTTCCTTGCCCTGGATTTGGAGAATGTAAACTTCATACCTCAGGTTGATGATGGCTCAAATCTCCTGAAAATCAATGTTCAGGATGGTATGAAAGACGGCACACTTAAGTTCATTGCTTCTACTTACAACCATCAGGAGAACATGATTTACGACAGCCTGTATGAAGGTGGTAGGAAGATTATCACTTTTGCGAATATCCTTCAACATAATGTGATGCCACTGGCTGATATCCTTCGCGATATCCTAAGAATCAGTCACGACGAAATGGGCCGACCCATCGAGATTGAGTTTGCTGTAAACCTGGACTATTCTCCCAACAAGCAGCATACTTTTTACTTCCTGCAAATCAGACCTATCGTCGAAAACAAAGAAATGGCCGTTGAGGATCTCAGCAATGTGCGGGCTGAAGACACCATCATCAGCAGTAATAGTGTACTCGGACATGGAATTACCAACGACCTGTACGATTTGGTGTACGTTAAGCCCGAAGCATTCAATGCATCCAAAAATCAACTGATTATGTATGACATTGAGAAAATCAATAAAAAACTGAATCAGGAAGGCAAGAATTACATCCTTATTGGTCCGGGGAGATGGGGATCAAGCGATCCGTGGTTAGGCATTCCGGTGAAGTGGCCACACATTTCAAACGCCTCTGTAATCATTGAATCAGGGTTATCTAACTACCGTATAGAACCCAGTCAGGGCACCCACTTTTTCCAAAATCTAACCTCATTTGGCGTTTCGTATTTCACCATCAACCCATATAAAAGCGATGGCAGTTACGATATTGATTTTTTAAATCAGCTACCGGCAGAATACGAAAGCGAATACCTCAGACATGTCAGGACAAGCGAACCTATGGTGGTTAAGGTTGATGGCAAGAAAAGTATCGGGGTAATTTTGAAACCTTGTTGTCCGGGACCCTCAACATAAACTCCCGATTACTTAAAAACCTACCTTAATTTTGGCTTTGTTATCATTTTTTTAACGTAGCAGATAATATGCAAACTAACAAAAGCACGCAAATCGTACAAATTTTTCAGCTTTTATACGAAAAAACATTCACTTTACATATTATTAAAACACTAAAGTAAAGACACATAGAGCAACCTGTATATATCTTGATAAAACTTTGATAAAACTTTGATAAAAAAATTTAATTATCTTAGCGCCGTAAATAATTCGCATTATTTATATGGATGATTTGCAAACACCTTGCATTATCTTTTAACTAAAGAGTTTAATTTCTTTTAAAAATACAAATACAACTATTATGAAGATTAAATTAATTATTATCCTGTTAGTGTATTCACCATTATACATCTCATCTCAGTGCTACGACTGTTATTCTAAAAAACCGGAAATTGCAGTAGGCATAACACTCTTAAGCAACATGAGATTCACATCTAACCAACAACCAACACAACCATTTGAATTAAATCTCAGACACAAAATTTCGGATAATAGCACATTACGTTTTGGGACCCCAATTGCATGGAAGCAAAATATACCCGGAGAACCGTATCCTAATAGTTATACAAGCTCACTTGAACAATATGTTGAAAACATGCAGAACATGGATTTGTTTCCCCATTACAGTGCATTTCAAAGAGTATTAGACTATTATTATAACTTATTCGGGGTATCTTTGGGCTATGATTACAATATTTCACTTTCAACAAATGTTTCGACTTATATCGGTTTTGACCTCAGCTACTATAATCATCAAATCATTTCTAATTATTATAGATTGTATTTTGGCACTATAGATGAAAATCAACAATTTCAATACTTTTCTCTTGAGAAAAGAGAACGAGTAGATAAAAGCGACCTTATCTCAGCCAAACCTCTGTTGGGTTTACGATTCACATTTCAGAAACTAACCTTAGAAGCTGATTTAGCTTACCATATAGCCTACAACTTTCTCAAAATAAGTGTTCAAAATCGGTATTGGCTTGCGGAAAACAACGCATATAATGATTTAAATCTCAGCTCTCAGAAGCAAACTTATCTATCACAAACTATCACTCCAAACAGAATTGTATATAATCTCAGAATATTCTATAATTTTTAAACTAAAATGACATGAAAAAGATGAGGATTCGCCGATTGGTTGAATCCTCATCTTTTTTTAAATATATACCGGCAGAATTATTTGATTCCGTGCATCCAGCGTGATATCATTGGGCCAAGCAGGAAAAGGAAAATACCGCATCCGATGGCAATAAATCCGAGATTACTGAACACTTTCAAACCAAGTTTAAGTGACTCGTCCTTTACACTTGCGATAACAGCACCAGTTACACCTGCATTGTAGAGTTCATCAGCTTCTTTTTTGCTTACAACAACTACATTCGATACATCACTGTAATCAGGATCAGTAGTCAGGAAGCTCACAAAACTTTCTTTCAGTGCATCTTCTTTCGCTATCTCGTTTTTAATTGACTCTGCTCTTTCCAGTCTTTCAGCAAGCTGAACAGTTGCTACGAAATATACCTCTTCACCAACACGACTATTTAACTCGGCCACAAAATCCTCATTGACCAATGCTTTTTCGATTGAGTAAGCTCCTAATAAATCGGTAAATATTGGCTCTGTCATCACTTCTTTTACCAGCTCGTCACTAAAATTCTGATCGAATGCTTCAGAGGTGATGATGAGTTTTTCATCTACAGAAGTTAATTTGGCAATAGGAGCACCGGCCTGATGCGCTATGGAAGAAGAAAGGAACCAGATACCCATGAGGAAGGCCACAATCTTTGGCGGAGCAAGTTTGGTAACAAGCGACAAACCAACTGGAGAAAGCGTTAACTCACCCAGGGTATGAAGCAAATACAACATTATCAGGAAGAAAGCAGGAACCATTCCGGCTACTGCGGCAGGACTACCCATATTGAGCGCGAGGAAACCTGCCCCGAGAAGCACAAGTCCAACCGCGAATTTATAAGGCGCTGCAGGCTCTTTTCCTGATTTACCCAGTTTAATCCATATCCATGAGAACAAAGGTGCAAACAACATAATAAACAGCGGGTTAACCGACTGGAAGAAAGTCGTTGTAAGTTCTGCACCAAAGATATTCTTATTGACATTTCGTTCAGTGAATAAGTTCAAAGCCGATCCGGCAAGTTCGAAGAATGTCCAGAAAATGGTAGTGAACAGAAGCAGGATTACTATTACCCAGATACGCTGCTGTTGTGCTTTCTCGTATTGACGTGAAGAATAGAGTAAATACAGGATAATACCACCTCCGAATACACCAACAATAAGACTTACCACACTGTCGTTTTTAATCATCACCCATGCAATTGGAACCATGACAGCAATGATAATGTATGGAAGAATAGATGGCTTGATGCCAAAAAGTTTGAGTTGATTATCTTTGGCAGGCTCTTCACCTTTACCGGCATACCAGCCCTTCTTTTCTGTAACTTTGAAGATGATAAATCCGAGCGCCATACCCACACCTGCGGTAAAGAAACCCCAGTGCCATCCTTCAATCTCACCAATAGTACCACAGGTAAGCGGAGTAAGGAAAGCACCAATATTAATACCCATGTAGAAAATGGTAAATGCACCATCGCGTCTTGAGTCACCGTCAGGATAAAGTTTTCCAACGATACTGGAAATATTCGGTTTAAAGAAACCATTACCAATTACGAGCAGGGCTAATCCCATGAAGAAAGTCGTTTCACTATTCAGGAACAAGGTAAACTGTCCGATCGCCATCAGGAAAGCTCCGATTGCAATAGCCTTGCTGTATCCCAGTATCTTATCAGCGAGGATACCACCAATCAACGGAGTAAGATAAACCAGTGCACCGAATGCAGCATAAATGCCGTAAGCTTTTGCATCATCAAAACCGAAACCTCCTTTGATCAATTCTGATGTCATGTAAAGCACCAGAATGGCTCTCATGCCGTAATAGCTGAATCTTTCCCATAGTTCCACCATAAACAGTGAGAACAAGGCTTTGGGATGGGTCTTCCTGTTAATGAAGATGACCATGATTACCCATGCCGCCACAGCAGCCCAGGCAAGTAACATAATTTTGTACGCTGGATGCATCATTTTTTAATTAATTAGATTTTGAATATGATTTAAACTGATTTTTTCCAAAAAACCTTGCAAAAGTAATAAAGTTGTTTGAAAAACCAATATTTATACACATACGACAAGTGCAATCTGATAATTTTATTTCAGCGACTCAAGCAGGGAACTTATAGAGGGATGTTTTTGTCCGTTAAGAATCCACGCATCAGCTTCGATAGAGATGGAATTTTCCGCATTCTCAACCGCAGCATATCCTGCCCTTGCCAATGCACGCAATGTCCAGTACATGCGGGTTTTATCGCCCTTAACCACCACTTCACGGTTCAAAACATAGTTCATCGAGAAATTGCCATTCGTAGGATTGAAAACGAAATGATTGCTTTGGAACGCATCATTAAAAGCACCGTTGAGTACTAAATCTTCAGGGACTCCGGTTTGCACACCCCCATCAGCCGTCATCAACCAGATACAATCTGCTGCCTGCAACGCCATGTCTAATTCATGTGTTGAAAGCAGGATGGCTTTCCCGCTTTCATGTGCCATGCGGTGCAACAAAAGCATAATCTCAACCCGATTGGGCAGGTCAAGATGTGCAGTAGGTTCATCGAGCATGATTATCGGGGTATCCTGAACGAAAGCCTTGGCTATCATCACCCTCTGCTTTTCTCCGTCGGATAATTCGGAAAGCAAAGTGTACATTTTATGCTCTAAATGTACCATTTGCACAGCCTCTTGTATCTTTTGCCTGTCTTCACTGTCAAGTCGCCCCCACCAATTACTGTAAGGCAACCTGCCCATCGAAACCACACTATAAACCGTTGCATTTTCAATATCCACCCTGTCGGTCAGCACCAGTGAAATCAATTGCGCCCTCTCGGATGAAGGTATTGATTGAATATTTCTGCCGTCAACACTTACACTTCCTTTCAAAGGTTTGAGCAGACCGCTCAGCGTTTTCAACAGGGTCGATTTGCCTGTGCCGTTGGGACCTATCAGACAAACCAGTTCGCCCGAATGCATATCCAGATTCAGATTATCCTGAACCAACACCTGTTGTCCGTGTTGTAAATAACCGATATTCAGAGAGGTAGTTAATAATAAAGACATTAATGCGGATTTTTTTGACAGAATGAATTTCTGCAAAATTATGAGAAATAAAGCAATTTACCCATTATTTTTTTCTTATTTTTGCACATTCTATTCCGGAAAATTACAAGAAACTCAATATGCCTCCAAGAAAACCAATACGACCCAATACAACCAACACCAGAGGAAATACTAAAACCATCCCTTTGGAAACCGGTTCAAGAAGCAAAAAAAGAACTCAAAAGGAGTCAGTTTCATTTGCTGAGAACTGGAAACAACTCGTTGCTTTTTTCAAAAATGAAACATTGCATTTTGTACTTGGACTGCTCATGTTGTTGTTCGTGGCATTCGTTACCATTGGCATGATTTCTTATTTCTTTACCGGAGCCGAAGATCAGAGCAAAATGGAACTGACTTTCTCACAGCTGCATCACATGCGCAAAGATATTCATAACCTGACTTCAGTTGCAGGAGCTCTTATCTCTCACAATCTTATTCATGAAGGATTCGGAATTTCTGCTTTTGCCATCCCCTTCTTTTTTATGGTGATTGCTTTCCGCATGATGAAAGTGAAAATATTGTCGTTACTTAAAACTTTCTTTCATGGTTTTTTCTGGCTGGTATGGCTTTCAGTTACCCTTGGATTTTTTGATTTGTATTTGAAACCGGATATTTTTTTCCGACTGGGCGGACAACATGGTGTTTTCAGCAGTGACTGGCTCATCTCTTATATTGGCGAAACCGGATTGCTACTAGGTTTATCAGGATTACTTCTGATTTATTTTATCATTGTTTCACCGGCTACAATTCCTTTTATCAAAGGTCTTTTCAGTAAGAAAAATAAAATCCGGGAAGATATTGATGAGGAAGAAGATAGTTTTGAAGATGATGATGAGCATGCTCCTTCAGTGGCCATTGGAACCGAGATTGTTCCTGATGAATGGGTTACTCGTAGTGAATCTCCTGAGACATCAGAGGAAGAGAATACAACAGCATTGGAAGATGAGGTAAAAGACAATCATCCTGATGTGCAGTTTGAAGTTGAGAAGCCCCAAGTTCCGGAGGAGAATAAACCTGTGGACATGGAAGTTAATGGCAAAAACGAAGAGAATGACGATCCGTTTTACAATATCGAGAAACTGGGAAAATATGACCCTACCCTTGATCTGTCAAAATACAATCCGCCATCATTAAACTTGCTGAAGATTTACGGCACCGACAATGATTCGCATATCGATATGAAGGAACAGAATGCGAACAAGGAAAGAATCACCACGACGCTCCAAAACTATGGCATTGAAATTAAAACCATCAAAGCCACTGTAGGTCCAACGATTACACTCTATGAAATTGTACCGAAGGAAGGTGTGCGTATCTCGAAAATCCGGAATCTGGAATCGGACATCATGTTGAGTCTGGCCGCAACCGGAATTCGTATCATTGCGCCGATACCCGGAAAAGGAACGATCGGTATCGAAGTTCCAAATGCCGATCCGCAAATTGTTTCGATGCATTCTGTGATCGCCTCCCGGAAATTTCAGGAATCAAAATTTGAATTGCCGGTGGCCTTTGGCAAAACCATTACAAACGAAATTTTCATGGTGGATCTTACCAAACTTCCTCACTTGCTGGTTGCAGGCGCTACAGGTCAGGGTAAGTCGGTCGGACTAAACGCCGTAATCACTTCTTTGCTGTATAAAAAACATCCGGCTGAACTAAAACTGGTGTTGATTGACCCGAAAAAAGTAGAGTTTAATATATATGGTGATATCGACAAACATTTTTTGGCAAAACTGCCCGATGGCGAAGATGCAATCATCACCGACACTACAAAAGTGATTCATACTCTGAGTTCGCTTTGTAAGGAAATGGACGATCGCTACGACTTGCTTAAGAAGGCGCACGTTCGTAACCTGAGAGAGTACAACGAAAAATTCATCAACAGGCAACTGAACCCGGAGAAAGGACATAAATTCCTCCCCTACATCGTTGTTATTGTGGATGAGTTTGGTGATTTAATCATGACTGCCGGGAAGGAAGTTGAAATGCCGATTGCCCGCATTGCTCAGCTGGCGCGTGCCGTTGGCATGCATATGATTATTGCCACACAACGTCCATCAGTTAATATTATTACAGGGGTTATCAAGGCAAACTTCCCCGCCAGGGTTGCTTTTAAGGTTTCCTCGATGATCGACTCAAGAACCATTATCGACAGTCCGGGTGCCAACCAGCTTGTTGGTCGTGGCGACATGCTTTTCACTTCCGGCAACGAGGTTATCCGTGTGCAGTGCGCGTTTATCGACACCCCTGAGGTTGAAAAAATCGTGCACCATGTTTCCGAACAGCAGGGTTATCCATCAGCATTCTATCTGCCTGAATATATAGGTCCCGAATCGGAAGGAGCCGACCTGAGCAGTGTGGATATTAGCAAACGTGACCCTTTGTTTGAAGAAGCTGCCCGCCTGATTGTCTCAAGTCAGCAAGGCTCAACATCCAACATTCAGCGTAAATTCTCCATAGGCTACAACAGGGCAGGAAGAATTGTGGATCAGTTGGAAGTCGCCGGGATTATAGGTCCGAACGAAGGAAGTAAAGCCCGACAAGTTTTGGTTAATGATGAATATCAATTGGAACAGATTTTGAATCATCTGCGCTGAAAATAAACAGAGTGCAGTAATTTCAAATATTAATAGTCCCAAAACAAACATCCAACATGTACAAATACATCCTTTCTATAGCTTTATTAATAAATTCGATTCTATCGATAAGCGCGCAACAAGCAACTGAACCAGAGCGACTTATAAACAACCTGATACAATCATTAAGCAGTTCGGCAATACAGACCAATTTCTCGATTACTTTTTCAGAAAAAAATGATATAAATTCGCAGCGGATTTCAGGAAAACTATTATTGAAAGGTCAACAATTTTATCTTGAGATGGACGAAATGCTGGTGTGGTTCAACGGAAAAACACAATGGGCATATCTGAAACACAGTAACGAAGTTAGTATCACCGAGCCTACAGAAGATGAACTGGCCGATGTGAACCCGGTAGCACTGCTATCATCTTTCAAATCGAAAAGCAATCTGAAGGCAGGAAGGAGTCGCAACTCTCAAAATCATTTGGTTGAGTTCACTCCCAAAAACAGGCGGGAGACTTTCACGAAAGTTGAGGTAGAGTTTGCCAAATCGACAGGAAATCTGGTTTCCATTAAAATGGAGAACAAAGATGGAAGCAGGCAGGAAATAACGCTGACGAACTATCAGAAGAATGTTACTGTAGCACCCGGAAGTTTCACATTCGACAGAAGTAAATACCGCAATGTGATTATCAACGACCTTCGGTAAGTCTGAAATCCTGACAATGACAATAAGAAATAACAAAAAATAAAATAGTATGACTGAAAAAGTACGTTGTCTGATTATTGGATCAGGACCTGCGGGATATACAGCCGCAATTTATGCTTCGAGAGCGAATTTATCACCGGTATTGTACGAGGGCATGCAGCCCGGCGGACAATTAACCACCACAACAGAAGTTGAGAACTTCCCCGGATATCCCTCTGGAACAACCGGTCCGGAGCTGATGGAAGATTTAAAAAAGCAAGCTGAACGCTTTGGCGCCGACATACGTTTTGGCCACGCAACAGCAACCGATTTATCAGCAGCACCTTACAAGGTTACCATCGATGGTGAGAAAGTGATTGAAACCGACACCCTGATTATTTCAACCGGTGCAACAGCCAAATACCTTGGCATTCCTGATGAAGCAAAATACTCTGGATCAGGAGTATCGGCATGTGCTACCTGCGACGGATTCTTTTACCGCAAAAAGAGAGTAGCAGTTGTGGGAGGTGGCGACACTGCAGCCGAGGAAGCAATCTATCTGGCAGGATTGGCCGAGAAGGTATTTTTAATTGTAAGAAAACCAGTCCTGAGAGCTTCGAAAATCATGCAGGACAGGGTATTTGCCAATCCCAAAATTGAAGTACTATTCGAACATGAAACATTGGGACTTACCGGAGAAAAAGTGGTTGAAGGAGCTAACCTGGTTAAACGTCGCGGACAAGCCGACGAAGAGCAGGTACACATCGAAATCGATGGTTTCTTCCTGGCTATTGGTCACAAACCAAACTCCGACATCTTCAAACCATGGATTGAAACTGATGAAGTAGGATACATCAAAACAGTTCCCGGTACGCCACGCACGAACGTTCCCGGCGTTTTTGCTTCGGGCGATGTAGCAGACCCACATTACCGTCAGGCCATTACAGCAGCAGGAAGCGGATGTCAGGCTGCCATTGAGGCTGAGAGATATCTTTCAGAAAAAGGACTTTAGTATTTTTCGGGCAGGCCTCTTGCTTGTTTCCGAAGAAAAACTTACCTTTGCCGACGCAAATTTAAAACGCTCGGGATGTAGCTCAGCCCGGTTTAGAGTACTCGTCTGGGGGGCGAGTGGTCGCTGGTTCGAATCCAGTCATCCCGACCGAGATTTTTCAAAAAAGACTTACAATTATTTGTAGGTCTTTTCTTGTTTTTGAATGAATACACCTACACAATAGGCTGCGCATCACTACAAAATGCAATGATTAGTCCATCAAAACTCTAATTTTTTCAAAACACAAATCGAATATATGCTCAGCACAAATCAGTTTTACACTCAGCACAAATTAATTTTACACCAAGCATAAATTGGATTTGTGCTAAGCGAAAAACTGATTTGTGCTGAGTGTAAAACTGATTTATGGCTGGCGTAAAACACAAAAATGCAGGACATGAATTTCAATTATAGATAGAATAAATTTCTAATTTGCAGTATCCTTTGAAGCATTTTGTCTTTAAAACCAGAGAAATAGATATTAAAAAAGTTATTAATTTTGCTACTTAATAGTATATTTAGCTAATTGATGTGCTCAGAAATTAATGCAAAAAAAAATAAACTACTCCTTGTGCGATGACTGACAAAAAAATTGACATAAAAAACAAACTCGATAAAGGGTTAACGCTGAAGGTTTCCCGGTTTAAAGAACAAATCAAAAAGACAAAGCCTCATAAACATGATGAGTATTACGAATTGATTTTTTTGTCGGAAGGTGAAGGATTTCATTGTGTTGAGTCGGAGAAATTCATGATTTCGTCTCCGGAATTTTACTTTCTTAAACCCGGACAGCTCCATTATTGGCAATTCACTTCGATTCCAAAAGGATTTGTGATACTTTTCCATATCGATGAATTTAATGCGGTGAGAGAAAAAACATTAATCGACTTAATCAGGAAACTTACCGATACTACCAGGTTAAAAATTCATCCGGATAAATTTCCATCTCATTTATTGGAAGATATTTTCAAGGAGTTTCATCTAAACACACAATATTCCAAAGAAATTATACACGGATTGCTCAACGCATTAATTGGCAAGTTGTTGCAAATCAATGAAGACTCTCAGGAGAGTAGATCAATGCCACAATCTGTTTATGAGAAGTTTGTTCAGTTATTGGTAAAGGAATGCCCACGACTGCATAAAGTCAATGAGTTTGCCGACCTGCTCAATACTACGCCACAAAACCTGAATACAATTTGCCGCAAACAAACGAATAAAAGTGCCAGCGAATTAGTTACGAATCAACTAATGCTTGAAGCAAAAAGATACATTTTGCACACCGACAACACTATATACGAAATAGCTGATTTACTTTCGTTTACCGATGCTTCAAACTTCGTGAAGTTCTTTAAAAAGCACGAGCATATTACACCTGTCCAATTCAGAGAGCAATATTTTCAATAATACCATTTTATCATTTATTTGTACCACGCCAGTGACAATCATACCTGCTATTTTTGTAACATCAATTAAATTCATTTTTATGGAAATAGTAATCATTTGTCTGGCAGCATTTTTCACAGCGATATTAACATTCTTCTCGGGGTTTGGACTTGGCACCATCCTGGCGCCGGTTTTCGCAATATTCTTTCCTATCGATATTGCCATTGCCCTGACCGGCGTGGTGCATTTCTCAAACAATCTTTTCAAGATTGCACTTGTGGGTAAGAAAACCGACAAAGCAGTATTGTTGCGCTTTGGCATTCCCGCCATCTTAGCATCTTTTGCCGGCGCATGGTTACTCCTTAAAATCACTGTATTACCCACACTACTGCAATACGAATTATGGGGAAGGGCTTTTGAGGTTACACCCGTAAAACTGATAATTGCCCTGCTATTGATCACATTCTCGATACTTGAGATTTCACCGGCATTTCAAAAAGTTCAATTCGGCAAAGACAAATTAGTCTGGGGCGGAATACTCAGTGGATTCTTTGGCGGATTATCGGGAATACAGGGAGCAATTCGTAGTGCGTTCCTCATTAAAAGCGGGCTTTCGAAAGAGGCCTACATTGCCACAGGAGTTGTTATAGCCTGTCTGGTAGATTTCACCAGACTCTCGGTTTATGCCTCTCGATTCGCAACATCAAACCTGCATGAGAACATGACTCTTTTAATTTCTGCAACTCTTTCAGCAATAGCAGGAGCGTATTTTGGCAAAAAGCTACTAAAAAAAGTAACTTTGCGCAGCATTCAACTACTTGTTGCGGTAATGCTTATTCTTATTTCTGTAGCATTGGGAATTGGATTAATTTAATTCTGGAACAAAAACCTCACATCAGCGCCTGATAAACCAAATTATGAAACAGCACTTTGAAGTCAATTCCGGTTTGGTTGGGCTGAAGATTGATGTAAAACAGTAAAATAAGTTCTTCCTGAGGATCAATCAGGTAGTCGGTTCCAAACATGCCACCCCATCGAAGCGACCCAACTGAAGCCATGGAACGGTGTGCATATTGCGGACGGAAATCGTCGAATGCCAACCCAAAACCAATTTCTCCACGCAAATCGCCAACAGCGTTGCGCGACATCATTTCGACGGTTTTGCGACTCAAAATTCTTTTTCCATTGAACTCACCTTTGTTGAGTATCATCTGACAAAACTTTGCATAGTCTTCGATAGGGCCAGCCAAACCTGCCCCGGTACTAAACAACGTACCGGCACCTTCGTAAAGATAATTCTGATACAATCCACCCTCACGGTTATTGAGTCTCAGCGGACCGCTTCCCGACTTCTCATAAAGTTTCACCAAACGACTTTGTTTGTTTTCGGGCAAAAAGAAATAGGTGTCATTCATTTGCAAAGGTTCGAATATACGCTCTCTGAAAAAGCGATCAACCGTCATGCCCGAAACCACCTCAATCAGATATCCAAGTACATCGGTATTCATGCCATAGGTGAAGCGGTCGCCCGGGTCATGATCAAGTGGTAAAACAGCAAGGGCTTTAATTTCATCTGCCAAAGTTCTTTTTTCATTACTAAGCATTGGAAATGCTGATATTTCGGCCTTGCGATAAATCTTTCCAGTTTGACCCGATCCATAGGTAATACCCGAAGTATGAGTCAGTAAATGCCTGATGGTTATATCTCTTCGTGCCGGACGGGTAGTAAAGCTCGTATCTGCATCATTCAATTCAGTCAACACCACCGGATTTGCAAATTCAGGGATATATTTCTTAACCGGATCATCGAGGAGAAACTTACCTTCTTCAAACAACATTAGCACTGCCACTGAAGTAATCGCTTTTGTTTGCGATGCCATCCTGAAAATATCGTCTTTGCGACAAGGGATTTTCGCTTCGACATCTTTCCATCCATAAGCCTGATGATGCACTACCCTACCGCGGTGTGCCACGAAAGTAACAGCATGAGGAATAGTACCTTCTTCAACCAGTTTATTAAACACCTGATCAAGTCGTTCAAGTCTGCCTTTATCAAACGAAGCCGGAACTCGTGAGGAATAGATAAACTTTTGAGGGGTAGTTCCAAAAAGTACGACAGTAATAAGTAGTAAACTAATTATCAGTCTCAATCTTGATTTCATAATATGAATTGATTTAAAGTGATACAATAAATGAGTCACAAAGTTAAACTTTTTCCCAGGAGTTATCAGCATTATTTTTTAGAAGTATCAATAGAGAAATATCGAATTGATCAATATACACATAATCTATATCTGTTTGATTTATATTTATTGCTAATATATCTTTGTATCATAAATAAATCAACAAACTTTTTAATACATCACATTATGAAAACAACAAATTTCACCGGACTGAATTCAGTTAATCTATCAGAAGTAGTTAATGGTTTACAGCAATTGCTCGCCGACTTTCAGGTTTATTACACAAACTTAAGAGGTTTCCACTGGCATGTAAAAGGCAAGGATTTCTTCGTATTACATGAGCAGTTTGAAAAAATGTATGATGATACAGCTGAAAAAATCGACGAGGTAGCAGAAAGATTGCTGATGCTCGATACTGTTCCTGCGCACAATTTCAGTGTATATCTTCAATCATCAAAAATCAAAGAGACCGGAGTGGTAAGCAATGGCAACGAAGGATTGGAACATGTACTGGATTCATTAAAGCATTTTATAGCCAGTGAGCGTACCATACTCTCGGCAGCATCGGAAGCAGGAGATGAATCAACAGTAGCCATGATGAGCGACTATATTAAAGAGCAAGAGAAACTCACCTGGATGCTCACTGCATACTTCAGCAAGTAATCAAAAATTTACATAGAATTATCAAAGCCGCGATGTTAAATCGCGGCTTTTTGTTTAGCCGCACTTAATATATTCACAGAATAACAGCATATTTTTCGCATAAAAACACGTTTAAGGCATTTAAAACATGAAAAAACATTAAAATTATGATTAAAATTAAGTAATACTTTATCATCTCATTTCATTGATGTATATTTGTGTCGATTTTGGAAGAATGGATAGAATTGGTGAAAGGATAAAAAGGAAACGGGAGAAACAGGGACTCTTATTAAACGAGTTAGCCAAGAAAGTTGGAATAAGTTCCAGCGCCCTCTCTCAGATTGAGAATGCGAAAGCACTTCCTACCATCACTACATTGAAACTAATCGCCGAAAATCTGCAAACAACAGTTGGAGAACTGATTGGAGAAAATGAGATTGAAAACAACCCTTTGGTTAGAAGAAAAGAAGCAAAACTAATTGGCACCAACGAATTTGGGGCCGATATGGTTAGTCTTTCCAATCAGATACTCAACAAGTTAATGGACACTTACATGATTCGTTTCCCTGAGAAATCAAACAGCATGGAAATGTTTGGCAAGATAAGCGGTCAGATATTCTGCTACCTTGTTAAAGGAGAACTCGAATTCGAACTTGATCATCAAACCTTCATTCTCGAAGAAGGTGATAGTGTCTATTTCAATTCCCGTCGAAATTTTCGTTTTTTAAACAACAGTAAATATACGGCTGAGCTTTTATGCGTCACGGCATACAAGTAAATTAAGCAGCACTTAATCCAAAAGAAACAAAAGTATTCTATAAATAAATACAAATCATGAATAAATTAATTGCAGACCTGAAGAAAAAAGGCATTCAATTGCCTGCTGAGACTGTTGATGTTTTAATCAACTGTCGCAATTACACAGTGTTCAACTCTGTGGAAGAACTGGCTGAAGCTGCTGTAGGCGGACCAGACAGCAACTCATTCGAGGTAAAGTATGATGTTCCCGGAAAAGGAATAGTTTCGGAAGCAATCGTACACAAAGTAAACAATGGCGTAGCTGCTAATTACGTTGATCCCTACATGCGTCGCCGCGACCCCGACACGATGGCGGTTGCTGATGAGGAGCCAACTGACAAAGAAACTTTTGTTGATAAATATGGATATGAATTCGATGTCTTGAAAAAGGAAACCTTTGAATGGCTTAAAACTCAGGAACTGGCTGTTTTCTTTTACTTTGCCGGTCGCGAAGGTATAGGAGTAAATGGTATGGCTATTGCACCTGCAAACGCTGGTTTCTTCGCTTTAGGACTTAGCATGCTACAGGTGATGATGCCAGTAAATGATCTTCCTGAAAATATGGAACTTGAGTCTATCATTTATGTGGCTCCTACATTCCGTCATACTCATTTCAACGGAAAACAGGTGGTTGTGCATAACCGTGAAGAAAACCGTCACGAAATATATTCATACAACCTTTACCCCGGGCCAAGTGCTAAGAAAGGTCTTTATGGCGCACTACTTACCCGTGGCGAAAAAGAAGGATGGATTACCGCGCACTGTTCAACAGTACAGGCTGTAAGTCCATACGATAACACCACTACCTTCATGCACGAAGGCGCCAGTGGTGGAGGAAAAAGCGAAATGCTTCAGCATATCCTTCGTGAGCCAAACGGACAAGTTCTTATCGGCACAAACATTCTGACTGAAGAACAACGTACAATCAGTCTTCCATTCCTTTCAACTTTCAATCCTGTAACTGACGACATGGCTTTGTGTCATCCTTCAATTCAGAAAAATGATGGAAAACTCAGGGTACTTGATGCTGAAAATGCCTGGTTTATCCGTGTTGACAGCGTTCATGAATATGGTGATGACCCATTTCTGGAAAAAATAACAATCAGACCTCCACGTCCTTTGTTATTCCTCAATTTGAAGTCGAAACCCGAAAGCACAGTACTTATTTGGGATCATACTGAAGATGCACCGGGCAAACCATGTCCGAACCCACGCGTAATTTTACCACGTGATATCGTTCCAAACAATATCGGAACTCCGGTTTCAGTTGATATCAGAAGTTTTGGTATTCGCACACCGCCAAGTTCAGCCGAAAATCCAAATTACGGTATAGTAGGTTTGTTCCACATTCTTCCACCAGCATTAGCATGGTTGTGGAGATTGGTTTCACCTCGCGGACATGCTAACCCAAGTATTGTAGGTGGAGCTGCCATGGCTTCGGAAGGTGTTGGTTCATACTGGCCATTTGCTACCGGTAAAAGGGTACAACATGCCAATTTGCTTCTCAGACAAATTGTTGCAAATCCAAGAACCCGTTACACATTGGTTCCCAACCAATACATCGGAGTTTGGAAAGTTGGATTTAAGCCACAGTTGCTTATGCGTGAATACCTGACAAGACGTGGAAATGCCAAACTAAAAACTGATCAGTATCAACCGGCTCCATGTTCAGTACTTGGTTACGAACTGAACTATCTGACCATCGAAGGTGCAAAAATTCCATCTCGTTTCCTTCAGTCACATAAGCAAACTGAAATGGGCATGGAAGGTTATGAAAAAGGTGCTGCAATTCTTACTGAATTCTTTAAGAATGAAATCAAGCAGTATCTTACACCGGATCTCGATCCACTGGGACGTCAGATTATTGAAGCTTGTTTGAACAATGCTACCGTTGAAGATTACAACACTTTCATTCCAATGGAATAGTTATAAGCTTTATTGAAATAAAAACGGGACATTTTACAATGTCCCGTTTTTTTATTGCTGAGTTTTTTGAAGAATCTCTTCCAATACTAGTTCCTTCTCATTCATGTACACCTCGTTATGAAAATGATCAAGCTTACGTAACATATAACTCAACTGATTCTGCTCTTCCGGACTTAAATCTGCTATCACGATTTTCGATACCAGCGACATCATTGGCAGCACGCTTATTAATTCATATCGACCCGAGGCAGTTATGCGAACAAACTTACTTCTTTTATCATTCTGATCCTGAAATTGCTCTACATACCCCATCTTTATCAATCTGTTGATTACTTCGATACCTGATGTTTTTTCCATTACCTGTGAGCGAATCAAATCTTTTTTGGTCATGGACTCATGAGTCATCAGGGTAATCATGAACGAAAACTCATCTGCAGTTCTGATATTGCTGTCTTTCAATGCCTTTTTGATATACATCTTGGCATATCTGAACATTAAAGTGATAAGAATTGAAATGTCGGTTGCTCTTGTGTTGTTAGGTTCATTATTTACAAAGTCTTCCTCCAATCCTCCACTGATTTTATCACGACGGACCGCCTGAGGTTTAAAATGAGTATTCATGTAACCGATGAAATCAGTCGTAGTAGCCTCATTTTTAATCCTCTCGCTTTCTTCCAGATACGAATCAAGATGTTCGAGCAAGTCGATAATGATCTCTGTTGTTTTCATGTAAAAAGTAATAACTATAAAAGTACTGTTTGCAAAAGTAAAAAATGCATTTGACATTAGAACATTTTTGTACCTATTTTGTTTACTTGATATGTTTTTGTACTATATTTGTGAAAGTCATATTAATGCACTATCATTGTTTTTACAAACACAAATTTCATAAACACATTGAAAATGGATCTATTTAGTAAAACATCATTCAAAACTTCACATGTAGTTACGAAAATGTATAGCACATCGTTCTATATGTCGGCACGATTACTAAAAAAGCAACAACGCGATGCTATTTTTGCGATTTATGGCTTTGTTCGTTTTGCTGATGAAATTGTTGATACCTTTCATGAGCATGACAAGGAATTATTACTGAATCGGTTCGAAGCAGACCTAAAAGAAGCTCTTGAAAGGAAAATTAGCCTAAACCCTGTTTTACATGCCTTCCAGCAAACTATTCATCAGTATAATATCCCTTATGAATTGATTGCTGCTTTTTTGAAAAGTATGCGAATGGACATTAACAAAAAAACCTATACAAATCAGCATGAAACTGACGAATATATACATGGCTCAGCAAACGTGGTAGGCTTGATGTGTTTGAAAGTTTTTACAAACGATGATGAAGACTCATATAATAAACTAAAGATGCCGGCCATGAAACTTGGCTCAGCTTTTCAGAAAGTAAATTTCCTGAGGGATCTTCAGGCGGATATTAGTCTCTTGCACAGGGTTTATTTTTGTGGTTACGACTTCGAAAACTTTGACGAAAACGCTAAGCAGAAACTGGTGAATGAAATCAATGATGAATTTACGGAAGCTAAAAAGGGCATTGTGGAACTACCGGGAAGATCAAAGCTGGCTGTGCTTACGGCATTTTACTACTATCAAAGTCTATTGAAGAAAATTGCAGGTACTCCATCCTGCGACATCATGGAGATGAGAGTCAGAATATCAAACCAAAAAAAAATGATTCTGTTGATTAAAGCGATGTTTGTGTATAAATTAAGATTGATATGATTAATGTAGATAAAGTAATATTGGTTGATGAGTTTGATAATGAGCTGGGAACCATGGAGAAACTCAGGGCACACACTAACCCTGTTTTGCACAGGGCAATCTCTGTTTTTATTCTCGATTCGAATGGTAATTGGTTAATTCAGAAGCGCCACTCCGGAAAATATCATTCCGCCGGTATGTGGTCGAACACTTGTTGCAGTCATCCCGCCCCCTGCGAAACAGCTGCAGAAGCTGCTTCAAGAAGATTGAAATATGAAATGGGAATCAATGCAGAACTTTCGCATTTATTTCATTTCATTTACCGGGCAGATCTGGATAATGGTCTGACCGAATACGAATTAGACCATGTATTCCAGGGAATCTGTGATGATGTGCCGGCACCACATGCCGAGGAGGTTGAAGATTATCAATACATAGCATTTGACAAACTTGCAGCTGAGATAAAACAGTATCCTGAAAATTTCAGCGAATGGTTCAAGATGATTTATGAGCGTGTTAATGAGGAGTTAAACTATTGTGTATGCGGGAAATGATTAGCAAAATTCAACAGAAGATATCCAACCCGACAGAAATGACAAAGTTTCTGATTACCTTTTATCTGGTTGGTATAGTGGGATTTATCATTCCATTTACGCGTGAAATATTCATTGCGCTAACTCCGTTGGCTTTGCTTCTGAGTTTCGGACTATTAATATTAAACCAGCGAAATAAGTGGTCGAAAAATCAGATAATGATACTTACTGTCATTTATTTTGCCGGATTGTTAGTTGAGATTATTGGAGTTGCCACAGGGATAGTTTTTGGAAATTATTCATATGGCAGTGGACTGGGAATCAAGGTTTTTGAAACGCCATTGATGATTGGGCTGAACTGGGTACTTTTAGTCTATTGCAGTGCCGATATCATCAAGTCGCTGAAAACAAACCCCGTAGTGAAAGTTATCGCAGCATCGGCTCTTATGCTGATTTACGATTTAGTGCTTGAACAAGTAGCGCCCATGATGCACATGTGGAGCTGGGCAGGCGGACAAATCCCTGTTCAAAACTACATCGCCTGGTTTGTGATTTCTCTGGTATTTCACTCGATGTATTTCAGACAGGCTAAAAAGACAAGCAATCCGCTTGCTGCACCGGTGTTTATGATTCAGTTCGCCTTCTTTTTCATTTTGATGATAATCTCAAAATTCATTTAAAAGATGATAGTAGCCAAACATCACCCGCTGGTTGTGGCATTTTTCAGACATTATGCTGACAAATCCATCCGCAGACACTTCCATAAGGTAGTGGTGAATGGTACTATGAACGTCAATAATCATCCGGTGATGCTGCTCTCTAACCATATCAGCTGGTGGGATGGATTTTGGGCTTTATACCTGAACAGCCACTATCTGAAAAAGAAATTCCATTTCATGATGGATGAAAAAGAACTGAGCAAGAGATGGCTTTTCAGTTATATCGGTGGTTTTTCGATTGCGCGTAATAAAACTCTTTTTCAAACATTGAATTATTGTTCGGGCTTGCTCGAAAATAACGATAACATGGTACTTATTTATCCGCAGGGTAAGCTGTACTCTTCTCATCAAAAGGAAGTAAGCTTTCTGAAAGGGATTGAAAGAATTAAAATCGGCGAGCATGTAAAAGTATTGTTGTTGGTTCAGCTAACCGATTATTTTGAAAACCGCAAACCGACATTATATCTTTATCTGAAAGAAGCAGATGCTGAAGATTTAATCAGCAAAAACTTTGAGCAGTGTTACAACGATTTTTACAAAACTTGTATTGAACAACATAGTCGTATCAGCGTATGATTTACTTGGTGATATTCATATTATTATTCACAGGAATGCAGTTTATAACAGCACTTGTCAATTTCCTTTTCAGGGCCAACTATAACAAGTATAGTCCCAAAGATACGAATGCGCTGGTTTCAGTGATCATTCCTGCCCGAAACGAAGAAAAAAACATTGCTCATATACTCGACGATTTGGCTAATCAGAGCTATAGAAATCTTGAAATCATTGTTGCTGATGATGATTCTTCTGATAATACTGCTGCTATCGTGCTTGAAAAAGCTGTTGGCGATGCCCGAATCAACCTTATCAGGGCCGGATTGCACGATGAACTCTGGTTTGGAAAAAACCATGCTTGTCATGAAGCCGCCGAGAAAGCCGAAGGAAAATACCTGCTCTTTGTAGATGCTGATGTAAGGTTGCATAATAATGCCATCGCCGGACTAATCGGCTATTTCGACAGACAAAAAGTATCGCTTTTATCCGTTTTCCCGAAACAGCTGATGCCTGATAAAAGCATCTACAAGGTGGTTCCGATAATGAATTACATTTTACTTACCTTGCTGCCCCTGATTTTGGTCAGAAGATCTTCTTTCCCATCACTTTCGGCTGCCAACGGACAACTGATGCTTTTCGACACAAAAACCTATCATCATTACGAACCACACAAGATTTTCAGGCGGCAGAAAGTGGAAGATATTCACATCGCCCGATTCTTCAAACGTCAGAAAGAGAAGATGGCCTGTATCACCGGACTCGACAATGTGAGTTGCAAGATGTATGATTCGGTTGACGATGCCATGCAGGGTTTCAGTAAAAATGTGGTTACGTTTTTCGGCGACTCCACTTCTGTTGCTATTGCATTCTGGCTCATCAACTTCGCAGCCATCATCCCGGTGGTTCTGTTTGGAGGATGGAAACTGATGCTGACTTATCTCAGCATGATAATTCTGATAAAAATTTTTACCTCGTTAACAAGCCGACAAAGTGTTTATTTGAATCTGAAGTATCATTATCATCAGCAATACTATCTCGGAAAACTCATTTTTCTGTCAGAAGAATACAAAAAGAAAAAAGCGTATCAATGGAAAGGAAGAAATATCTCATAATAACATTACTGCTCATTCTTAATTTAAGCTTTCTTGGTGCGAGAAATTTCCACCAGCAGATTTATAATGCATATATCAACGGGAATATGGAACTGTGGAAGAGTGTGATTGTGCATATGGAAAGAACGAACAATAACAGCACTGCCTTTCTGCTCGAACAGCTTAATTATCAGTATGGTTACATCGGATGGTGCGTAGGCACCAACCGCAAAACAGAAGCGCGGGAATGGATGGCTAAAATGGAGAAACTGATGGATGAACTCGATCGAAGGAATGCAGAGCCTGCCACAATATTATCGTACCGCGCTGCCATGATTGGGTTCAGGGTGGGACTTAACAGACTTCAGGCTCCGTTTATTGGTCCAAGAAGCATTGAATATGCCCAAAACGCGATGAAAACAGACCCGAATAATCCGTTTGGATTCCTGCAGTATGCGAATATTCTGCATTTCACGCCGCAACTTTTTGGCGGATCACGCGAGGAAGCCATGAAGCATTATCTGCTGGCACTCAAAAAGATGGAGCCAAACAAAGAAGGCAATTGGAACTACCTGAGTTTGCTGACTGCGATTGCATCGGCTCATCATGCTGCAGGCAATTCAGCATCAGCGCTATCATATCTCGACAAAGCATTGGCTTTAGAGCCAAATTTTCAATGGGTTAAAAAAGATTTATATCCAACATACAGTAAAAAATAGAAAATGAAAAAAGATAAACACATCATCATTGCAGGTGCAGGTCTGGGCGGACTAACCACAGCGCTTCGCCTGGCTAGCAAAGGCTATGAAGTTACCATGCTCGAAAAAAACAAACAGGCAGGAGGACGATTAAACCAAATTAAAAAAGACGGTTTCACCTTCGATACCGGTCCGAGTTTTTTCAGCATGTCGTACGAATTCCGCGAATTTGCTGACGCTTGCGGCATAGAGCTTCCGTTTGAGTTTATAGAACTTGATCCGCTCTACACGGTTAATTTCAGCGACAGTCCGAAGACCTACTTCCTCTATAAGGATTTGGAAAAGCTGGCTGAACAATTTGCTGAAACAGAGCCGGACTTCAGGGCAAAAATGGAGAAATACATGCGTAAGTCCGGCGCTTTGTATCAGGATACCGTTGACAAAGTTATTAAACAAAATTTTGATTCGGTGATTGGATATCTGTTTACCCTGATGACCGTAAATCCTGTTCATCTGCCGCAATTATTCAAGACTTTCTGGCAACAGGTGGAAAAGCATTTCGACTCGAAAGAAGCAAAACAGATCATTTCTCTGATAGCCTTTTTCCTCGGGAGAACACCTTTCGATACTTCAGCCGTTTATTCGCTGCTTTCGCACATCGAGTTTAAACATGATGGCTACTATAATGTAAAAGGTGGTATGTATCAGATTGTTGAAGGTTTAGTTCGTGAGCTCGACAAAGCAGGGGTAAGCATACATTATAACACTGAAATAAAAGATTTCAAATCAAAAGGAGATAAGATTGTTTCTCTCAGAGATCAAAACGGAAAAGAATGGCAGGCTGATGGTTTTGTTATTAATGCTGATGCAGCCGTTTTCAGAGGTAGGATACTCAAAAAACCGGCTTATTCAGAAGCAAAGCTGATCAAGATGAACTGGACCATGGGTTATCTTACTTTTTACATCGGAGTAAACTGCAGATTGCCGCAGGTGCATCACCATAATTATTTCCTCGGAACAAATTATAAAGATTATGCACTGAAGGTTTTAAAGCAACCCGACACACTTGAAAAGCCTTATTACTACGTGAATATGTTATCAAAACATAATCGCGACTGTGCACCCGAAGGATGCGAAAGTTTGTTTTTCGTTTGCCCTGTACCCAACCTGCTATACAAGAAAAACTGGAGCGACAAGGATAAGATTGTGGATAGCATCATCGCTGATTTTTCGAATCGTATCGGGCAGGACATTACCCAATCTGTCGTATCCAGAACCATTTACACACCACTGGAATGGGAAAAACATTTCAATCTATATATGGGAAGCGGTCTTGGTTTAGCCCACGACCTGATGCAGATTGGAGCATTTCGTCCATCCAACAAAGATGAAGACTTCGAGAATGTGTTCTATGTTGGAGCATCGACAACACCCGGTGCCGGCTTACCAATGGCTGTAATCAGTTCGAAACTGACTGCAGAAAGAGTATTTGAATATTTTTGAAAATTAAAACGTAGTTTGTTTATTTAATTTATTAGTTATGAAGAATATACGCAACATCATATTAATGATGATGGTAGCCCTTTCCATCAATTTATTTGCGCAGAAAGGAACTATCAGGGGCAGGATTTTTAATGCTGCCAACAATGAACCCGTCGAGTTTGCCAATATTGTAATTCAGGGCACTTTAATCGGGTCAACTTCCGACCTGGATGGTAATTACATTTTTACCAACATCGACCCCGGATTTGTACGATTGGTTGTCAGCATGATAGGATTCGAAACAACCATTAGTCCTGAAATACAGGTACAGGGAAACCAAACCACTTTCCTGAATATTGCCGTAAGAGAAGCCACCCAGATGCTCGAAGAGTTTGTGGTGCGTCGCAACATTTCAGCAAAAAGAATTGAAAGTCCGCTTTCAGTCATCTCCATCGGTGTTCAGGAAATTGAAAAGAGTGCCGGTGTAAATCGCGACGTTTCCAAGCTGATACAAACTTTGCCGGGCGTGGCTGTTACCGACCCTAACCGCAACGACTTAATTGTTAGAGGTGGTGGTCCATCAGAAAATGTATTTTACCTTGATGGCATTGAAATACCTGTTATCAACCACTTTACAACCCAGGGATCATCAGGCGGATCGGTGGGAATTATCAATCCCGACTTCGTACAGGACATCAGTTTTTACACCGGAGCATTTCCTGCAAATCGCCCCAATGCCCTCAGTTCTGTGATGGAAATTCGTCAGCGCGATGGCAATAAAGAGCGTGTACAGGGAAAAATCTCGATTGGTGCATCTGATGCTGCGTTTACCCTCGACGGACCCATTGGCGATAAATCGACCTTCATTTTCTCTGCAAGACAATCGTATTTGCAATTCCTTTTTGAAGCGATTGGCCTACCGTTTTTGCCAACCTATAATGACTTTCAGTTGAAGTATAAAATTGATTTCGATCGCAAGAATCAGCTTACATTCATTGGTATTGGTGCAATCGACGATATGACATTGAATCTTGGCATCAAAAATCCAACTGAATCACAGACTTACATCCTCTCTTATCTGCCAATTTACAAGCAGTGGAACTACACTGTAGGAGCAGTTTACCGCAGGTTTTCCGATAATCATTTCGACACCTGGGTATTGAGCCGCAACATGTTGCGTAATGCAAACTTCAAATATCAGGATAATGATGAAAACCTGCCCCGAATCTTCGATTACATCTCGGATGAAGCTGAAAACAAGTTTCGTTTTGAACAAAACTACCCGAATAGCGACATCAAATTCTCGTGGGGAGCAGGGTTGAAATATGCCCGCTATACCAATGAAACTTTCAGAAAGCTATTCGTTAACAATCAGGCATTTGACCTCAACTACAGCACTGAAATCAGATTGTGGGGATATCAGGCTTTTGCGCAGGCATCGAAAGACTACATGGATGAACTTCTGAAACTTTCGCTCGGTGTTAGTTTTGTTGGAAACGACTATAACAAGAACATGCGCAATCCGCTTAATCAGTTTTCACCAAGATTTTCGGCCACATACGCATTATCCGACGAATGGAATATTAATGCCAATATAGGTCGTTACGCGATGAAACCCGCCTATACAACCCTGGGCTACAGAGACCGCAACGATGTGCTTGTAAATCAGACAGAAAACCTGAGATACACCATCTCTAATCAGGCTATTGCAGGAGTTGAATGGCAGAGAGGCGACAATATTCGATTTACCACCGAAGCATTTTATAAGAATTACAACTACTATCCAATGTCGGTCGTTGAAGGAGTTAGCACCGCCAGCAAAGGAACCGGGTTTGGTCAGATTGGCGACGAAGAGATTGTTTCAACAGGAAAAGGACGGGCATACGGAATGGAATTTTTGCTGAAAATGACGCAGTTTAAAAACATCAATCTCACGGCCACATACACCATTTTCCGTAGCGAGTTTACTGATGTCAACGACAGATTCCTGCCTTCTACCTGGGACACTCGCCACTTAATCAATCTGATTTCATCGTACAAGCTTCCTAACAACTGGAATATTGCCGGCAGATGGAGATTCTCAGGGGGTGCGCCCTACTCTCCCATCGATGTAAACACTTCATCACTGATTGAAGCATGGGATGTGCAAAACCTGCCCTATCTGGATTATGCGAATTATAACAGTCTCAGATTAAAACCCAATCACCAACTTGATTTAAGGGTGGATAAAGAGTTTTATTTCAGACGTTGGCTATTGAATTTATATGCAGATGTTCAGAATGTTTATGCATTTCAATCTGAAAGTGTGCCCATTTACACCAACCTCGGTGCTGACGGATTGCCGCGCATCGACGAACAGAATCCCGACAGGTATGTTTTAAGAGAAGTAAGTATCGTTAGCGGAACCATTCTTCCAACAGTAGGAATCATTGTTAAATTTTAAACACAAGATTATGAAACAGATATTTTTAATTTTGACAGTATGGATGTTTGCTTTCGGAGTTACTGCACAAAGAAGAGCCACAGTTCCGGTAAGTGCTGAGATGTTTGGATTAACCACACAAAACAGCGTGCTCACTATCCGGTTTGAACCCGGACGAAACCACAATCATCCGCTCATGGCGTTTTGGTTGGCCGACGAACAGGGCAATTATATCCAAACCCTTTATGTAGCCGAATCTATCGGTAAAGGCTATTTCAGACGTGCCGACCGCAGCACAGGCAGATGGATGGCTGGAGAAATTCAGCGACCTGCGGCACTACCCTACTGGGCACATCAGCGTGGCATCAAAAACGAGTTTGGCACATACAACCCAACGCCTAAGTATCCCGTAGCCGATGCATATACGGGCGCAACACCTCCGGGAGCATTTGTGTTTCATCTTGTTACAGATAAACCATTGCAGGGAAAGTACAAGGTGTTCATGGAAATCAATCAGTCGTGGGACTGGAATAATTTCTGGCACAACAACAAGTTTCCCGACGATGCCGAATATAAAACTTCGAGTCAGCCCGCCGTTGTTTACGAGGCAACCATCAACACTGGCGAACCGGGTGTCGCGATTACACTGAATCCCGTCGGTCGGAGCCATCATTCCGGTCAGGACGGAAACCTGTACACCGATTTAAACACCCTGACTACTGCTCTTAATATAGTAAAAAGCTGCACTGTAACATTGAGGCCATAAGAAACTGGGAAAAATATTATATTTGCGGGGAAAATGCATGTATTCGTAGAGACGATGTGTACATCGTCTCAATAATATCACCACCTTATGAAACTCAACACAACACACTTACTTGTATTTGCTTTTGTCCTCCTGACAGTTGCATCGTGTAAAACCTTGCAAACTGAACGTCCGAAAGAGTCGTATCTTCCCACGCAACTGGAACCTGTGGTTTCGGAATTACCGCTGCAGATCGAAATTGATGTAAAGAAGCTCGAAACTGCAGTAAACCGGGAGGTTCAGGGCTTATTATTCGAGGAAGACAAAATCAATAATCAGGATTTGAGTATCAAAGTCTGGAAGGCGCAGGATTTTACTTTTAACGTGAGAAATAACGTGATTGAATACCGCGTACCATTGAGGTTATGGTCGCGCTTTGCCTGGACCTTCGAACGTTTTGGATTGCGACTCGGCGATACATACGAAGCCAATGGCAGTCTGGCTTTGAACTACAACACGATGATTGATATTGACCGCAACTGGAAACTAACCGCGAAAACGAACAGTACAGGTTACCAGTGGATTGAAACACCTAAAGTGAACGTACTGGGTGTTTCGGTTCCGGTTACTCCCATCGCCAATTTCGCCCTGCAAAGGAGTCAGCAGCTCATTACCAAAGAGATTGACGAAACACTAACTGATCTGGCAGACATCAAAAGATATGCTTCCATGGCCTGGTACGAAATGCAAAGACCCATCCAGGTTGATCGTGAAAATAACATCTGGCTGAGAATCAATCCCGAATCAGTTCATTTGTCGCCATTTGAAACCCGAAACAACAGCCTTGTGCTTACCCTTACCCTGAAAGCCAAGGTTGAATCGTTCATGGGTGTGAGGCCAAGCCCTCCCAATCCCTCCTTATTGCCACCATTAACTCCTGAAACAACCCGACCGCAGGATTTCAATATCAATATTGCTGCTGATGCAACTTTCGCCAAAATAACGGAACTGGCCGAACAGGAGCTTCTCAACCAAACATTCACTGAAGGCCGTAACAGCATCACAATCAAAGGCATTTCTATCTTTGGTAGCGGAGGAAAAGCTGTGCTTGAACTGGATGTAACAGGCTCTATCAAGGGAAAAATCTACCTGATGGGCGACATGGTTTACAATCCGGAAAAGATGACTGTGGAATTGCAAAATCCGGAGTTTGATCTTAAAACCCGCAATGCTTTGCATAACTCGGCAAGCTGGCTACTAAACAGCATGATAATCAGAAGAATTACTCCCTATCTGAGCTATTCTGTGAAGAAGGAGTTGGAGCAACTGAAAGAGGAAGCCAACAAAACCATCAGTAATTTTGAGGTTCACGAGGGAATCAGTCTGAACGGGAAACTTACCACCCTTACTGTGCAGCGACTCGACCTTGTACCCGGAGCCGTAAGGGTTAATGCCAACTTAAAAGGCAATGTTGCACTCAAAATCAATGATTTGAACTGGTAATCAGAAGAGTGTTCCTGATAAATAATCAATCTCAGGATATCTTACTTCAGCAAGGATTTCCTGCCTGTTGTGGTTCTCGCGCAGATTGTTCACTTTGCGACTGATGGTATGCGACTGTAACCAATCATCCGGACAAGGCTTCATTATTTTCTCCACCATCGAAATGGGAGCTTCCGGATTGAGCCATTCCGCTAAACTGTTCTCATCCAACACCAGCGGCATACGCTTTTTGGTGTTGTGAATCATTTCCATCATTGGATTGGCAGCTGTTGTCAATATACTGAAAGTATGGTGATGTTGTCCGGTTTGGTGATTCAGCCAATGGTCCCAAATAGCACCGACTGGCATCGATTGTCCATGCGCAAAACGTACAAAGTAGGGATATTTTACCTTTTGCACATCACGCCATTCAAAAAAACCTGTAACCGGAAGTATGGCCCTTCTGCTCAAAATACTGGCTTTATAGGATGGCTTCTCAAATACTGTTTCGGATACAGCATTCAGTGTTTTGCCACGAATCTCCAGGGCCGACTGCTCGTCTCTTGCCCAGGAAGGTATCAATCCCCAGCGCTGCATCTCAATGCCAGTGGATGTTAACACCGGAAGTTTGGGATGTACAAAACCACTGCAGAAATAATAATCCGGGAACTCAGGCACAGCAGCTTGCTTTCCGCGAAAAGCGGGAATACGGTCATAATACTCCTGAAGAGTCATGATGACATTGTTTCTGACAACAGCTACTGCAAAACACATAATTAACTCTACCAAATAACAGGCTCTAAGCCCTTTTCAACCAGATATTGATTGGCTGCTGAGAAATGACCACAGCCGATAAAACCCCTGTATGCCGACAAAGGTGATGGATGTACCGACTTCAAAATCAGATGCTTCGATGCATCAATGAGCGAAGCCTTTTGTTGTGCATATGCACCCCAGAGCATGAAAACCACATCGCTTTTGCTCTCTGCCAACAACTTGATTGCGGCATCGGTAAATGTTTCCCATCCTCTGCCCTGATGCGATCCGGCTTTGTGGGCTTCAACGGTGAGCGTGGCATTCAGCAACAGCACTCCCTGTCGCGCCCAACGACTTAAATCGCCCGATGCCGGAACAGCAATTCCTAAATCACGATTTATTTCTTTGAATATATTCTGAAGCGACGGCGGATGCTGAACACCCTCATGAACCGAGAAGCATAATCCATGGGCCTGTCCAACACCATGATAGGGATCCTGTCCGAGTATGACCACCTTAACCTGATTCAGTGGACAAAGATCGAAGGCCGAAAAGATAAGACGTGCAGGCGGAAAGATTTGTTTTGAAGCATACTCCCGGCGAATAAAATCTGCCAAACCGGCAAAATAGGGTTTGTCAAACTCCCCTTGTAAAAGGGCTTTCCAGGATGCTTCAATCTTTACTTCCATCGTTTTTCAACTGCTGATTTCAACTGATCTAAAGCCTTTGTAAGCACCGACCTGGGAGTAGCAACATTGATACGCAAGTGGTTTTCACCACCTTCGCCAAAAATAGTTCCTTTATTTAGTCCCAACCCCGCTTCCAATGAGAAAAAGCGATGCAGCTCATCTGTCTCCAATCCTAATGCAGAACAATCCAACCAAACGAGGAAAGACGCCTGTGGAATCATCGGCTTTATCTGCGGAATATTTTCAGCCAGATAATCAGCTACAAAACGCACATTATCTTCCACGTAAGCAAGCATTTGAACCCGCCATGGCTCTCCCTGACGGTAGCAAGCGAGGGTGGCTTCGTAGGCAAACAAATTTCCTGTGTTCATTTCTGAAACTTCAAGGTATTCGGTATATTTCTTATAAAGCACAGGGTTTGGAATGATGTAGGTTGACGAGATAACTCCCGGCATATTAAACACCTTGCTGGGTG
>CAYMDE010000009.1:56286-58655 GCA_964389115.1 uncultured Paludibacter sp.
GGAATGATGTAGGTTGACGAGATAACTCCCGGCATATTAAACACCTTGCTGGGTGCCATGAAGGTAATAGAATTGTTGGCTGCCGATTCGGAAACTGATGCAAATGGGATGTGTTTGTAACCACTCAAAACCATGTCGGCATGAATCTCATCAGAAATGACGAGTACACCGTGGCGACTGCAAATTTCATCAATTTTTAACAAATCCTCTTTACTCCAAACACGGCCGCCGGGGTTGTGCGGACTGCAGAAGATAAACATTTTGGTAGCAGGAGTGATTTTCTTTTCAAAATCATCAAAATCAATTTCGAGCTTACCATCTTTTGTTTTGAGAGGATTATTCACAATGGAGCGACCGTTATTCTTCACCACATTAAAAAATGGGTAATACACGGGCGACTGCACCAACACCTCATCACCGGGACTCGTAAAGCACTGCACAGCAAACGATAAAGCCGGCACAATGCCCCTTACAAAACCCGTTTGTCTGGTTTGAATATCCCACTGATGATGTTCCTTCACCCACTGAACGAAAAGTTCACTTATTTCACGGGGCATCATGGTGTACCCAAGGATAGGATGATCCAGGCGATTACGAATGGCATCAAGGATAAAATCCGGCGTTCTGAAGTCCATATCAGCAACCCATAAAGGGATAAGCTCTGTGGTACCAAACAAGGCCCTGCATCTTTCCAGTTTTACCGCTCCAGTTCCGGTGCGATCTATCTCCTCATCAAAATTATATTGCATGTATTTTAGTTTTATAAAATGATATTCCTACAATTAGTCATTCAGTTTCAACTCGACAGGACTCCCTATATTGGCATTGGGAAACGGAATCTGTAAAATGGTTGAAAGCGTGGAAGCCACATCGGTAATTGGATGTCCCTGCACAATGGTTTGTTTGGCAACCCTCCATCCTGAAATATAAAACGGAATTCTTGAAATCATCTCGTTCGACTCACCGAGCGACACGGCATTATCATCCACTTCGAGCCATCCGGGCTGCAAAGTAAGGATAACATCACCTGCCATCCGGCGATGAATGGAGTTTCTCACCCTGGCCAAATCCGAAGATGGATGTGGTGCAGTAAACATCAGTTGCAGATAGCTGTGTGCCGATTGCACCCCTTCAAATTCTATCATGAAATCGGCAACAATCTTTTGAAAATTATCGAAATCGAGGTTGCGCTCTTCAATCTTTTGCTTATTCAGATAGATGTTCTTATTATAGTAACCAAGCACCCATTTCTCCTGACCATAAAGAGCCATAAGATAAGAGTTCAGCAGGGCCATCGAACGATTGGCATTGAAATATCCGGCATTCACACGATGCTCCTTCAGCTCTTCGGGCGAATAGGTAGCCATCTGATTTCCAAAGAGAAAATAGACAACATTGCGTTCGCCTACCGCGCTTTCAATTCTTTGCATCAGCAGCTGCAATTCTTTGTCTAAGCGCAAATACATGTCTTCCTTCTCAATAGACTGTAACGAGAAATGCTTTTCATTGGGGGTGCGAACAGTGAATTGCAGCATAAGTGCATCGGTAACCAAACTGCGCCCCAGTCTTTCCTCCTGAATAATGCGTTGGGCAAGATCGGCAACCAGAGCATTGGCCGCGGGGGTTTGTTTCAATATCGTTTGAGGCGATCTGGAATTTCTTCTGTCAGCCGGGTTATAACTGAATGGCTGCACGCCCGACCTGCCAACAGCGCCAATATAGGTCGAAGGCTGAAAGAGTGGTGTCCAAAGCTGACTAACATGACGTTGAAAGGCCGGAGTAAGATTCATCTCCATGGCTTGCCACGGCATGCGACCGGGATAGTAATCTGTGGTGCTCCACTTCATGTTAACATCATTGATCCACAATACGCTGTTCGATGCATGACCGCCAAGTGCGATGGCATCTTCGGCATTAATACCAATGACATATGATTTCGACTGACCCGAATTGGCCATGATTAACTCATCAGTGATTGATGAAGCAAGCATGTTTTTGGCCGAAAGTTTTTGATCAGTTTCAATACCGTTTTGGGTACGATCGAAAAACACCGACTCGGGATTTCCTGTATTACGGTTATAGACTGTTGCTGCCGTAACACCATGATAATAAGGCACTGTACCCGTCATAAGCGTGGCAATATCAGTAGTACTACCCGACGACACCATGTTGCACACAAGATTGCTGAATTCAGCACCCTGTCCGGTAAGTTTTTTAAAACCATTGGCTTCGAAACGAGTCCACAACTGTTCGATATGTCGTTGTTGCAAACCATCCACCATGATACCTACTACTAATCGTGGTTTATTATGAGGACGCTGAGCAATAGCCGGGGAAAACAAGATGCATGCAAGCAGCAGAATCCGAAA
>CAYMDE010000010.1:0-39661 GCA_964389115.1 uncultured Paludibacter sp.
AGCGCACCTGCTTTGGGAGCAGGGGGTCGTGGGTTCGAATCCCGCTACCCCGACGATTGAAAAAGAGCCACTTACAGTCAAATGTAAGTGGTTTTTTGCATTTAGTAATATGTATTATCTTTGCAACGAAAATTGAACGTGAATTTAAAATTAAAAAATATTCTATGAACGCTTATGTATTCCCCGGTCAGGGAGCACAATTTGTCGGAATGGGCAAAGACCTCTACGACCAGTCAGAGTTGGCAAAAAGTTATTTTGAGAAAGCGAATGAGATTCTTGGTTTCAGAATAACTGATTTGATGTTCGAAGGAACTCCGGAAGATTTAAAGCAAACGAAGGTTACCCAACCTGCAATTTTTCTTCATTCAGTAATTGCAGCTATTGTATTAGGTGATGAATTTAAACCTGATATGGTTGCCGGTCATTCACTGGGAGAATTCTCTGCATTGGTTGCAGCCGGTGCATTATCGTTTGAAGATGGTCTTGTACTTGTTTCGAAACGAGCTATGGCAATGCAAAAAGCCTGTGAAATGCAGGAGTCAACGATGGCTGCAGTACTCGGCTTAAGCGATGAAGATGTGGAAGAAGTTTGCGATAAAATAACTGATGAGGTTGTGGTTCCTGCGAATTATAACTGTCCCGGTCAGTTAGTTATCTCCGGATCGGTTGCAGGAATCGACAAAGCCTGCGAAGCTTTGAAAGAAAAAGGCGCTAAAAGGGCACTCAAACTTCCTGTTGGAGGTGCTTTTCACTCCCCTTTGATGAAGCCTGCCGGTGAAGAATTACAAGCTGCAATTAATGCAACTACTTTCTCAGTACCGGTTTGTCCTGTTTATCAGAATGTTAATGCGTACCCACAAACAGATCCTGAGTCGATTAAGCAAAATCTTATCGCGCAATTAACGGCTCCTGTCAGATGGACACAAACTGTTAAAAATATGGTTACCGATGGTGCAACAGCCTTTTATGAGTTAGGTCCGGGCGATGTTTTGAAAGGACTTGTAAAGAAAGTAAGCTCAGAGGTAACTGTTGGTTGACAGATAAAATCTCAGAATTTTGGCTGGAATTTACATACATATTCCATTTTGCAAGCAACGATGTACGTATTGCGACTTCTATAAAGAGCTTTCTGGCAATAACATGACTAAATATGCAGATGCTATATCTGCTGAAATTGCTCTCCGGAAGGATTACCTTTCGGAGAGTATTGTTTTTACTATTTATTTTGGAGGTGGCACACCCAGTGTTATACCGTTAGATGGATTGAAAAGAATATTAGACTCAGTACATGATAATTTTAATATCAGTAAGGAAGTTGAAATTACGCTTGAGGCTAATCCCGATGATTTGAACGAATCATACCTTGCTGACATTCTAAATCTTGGATTTAACAGGCTAAGCATTGGTATTCAAACATTTAACGACCAACAACTTAAATTTCTCAATAGACGACATTCAGGTAATCAGGCAATTAATGCTGTTCACAATGCTCAAAAAGCAGGATTTGACAATATCAGTATTGATTTGATTTACGGCATTCCGGGTCAGGATATAAATGATTGGGAATTGCAACTTGACAAAGCATTAGCACTTAATGTACAACATATTTCGGCATACGGACTAACATACGAGCCTGGCACAAGACTTTTCAACCAAAGAAATGATGGTTTGGTCGCCGAAACAGATGATGAAGTAATGATAGAGATGTTTAATCTCATGTTACTAAAATTCAATGAAATGGGAATTGCTCAATATGAAATATCCAATTTCTGTAAACCAGGATATCAATCCAAACATAACAGTTCATACTGGCAGGCTGTCCCTTATATAGGATTAGGTCCTTCAGCTCATTCATACGATGGAGAATCGCGTCAGTGGAATGAATCCTCATTGGAAATCTACTATCAAAATATTCATAAAGGCATTGTTCCTTTTGAAAATGAAAAACTATCGTTAAATGATAAATATAACGATTATGTTATGATTAGCTTAAGAACAACTCAGGGTGCAAATACGCTGAAAATCAATGAGGATTTTGGAAGTGATTATTACGATTACTTCCTTAATTCGATGAAATCATTTATTGAAAAGAATCTATTAATTCATGAAAAAACTCATGTAAAATTAAGTCAACATGGAGTTCAACTTGCCAATACAGTAATATCAGGATTGATGAAAACCGATTAAATTTTGTTTAATCAGTGTTAATCATTGTCTTTTGATTAATTATAATGTATTTTCTTCAAGTTTTTATTTTAATTTTGAGCCAAATTTAAATGTATAGCTGTGAGCAATACCAAAAGTAAGTTTCGTAAAATATTTGACTGGTTGTTTTGGTCTATTTTTAGTTTTGCAATTATATTAGTTGCGACTTTATTTTACTCTATATCAAAAGGTTGGTTAGGCTATCTCCCAGCCATCGATCAATTGCAGAACCCAATCAATAAATTTGCCTCTGAGATATACTCCTCCGATCTTAAATTAATTGGCAGTTTCTCCACAAGTACTGACAATAGAATTAAAACCGACTACGACCAAATATCTCCGAATGTGATTAATGCTCTTGTAGCCACTGAAGATGAACGTTTTTATAAACATTCAGGAATTGACGCCCGTGCATTAGGTAGGGTTTTGCTTAAAACAGCTATCCTTCAGCAAAATACCGGAGGTGGAAGTACTATTACTCAACAATTAGCTAAACAGTTGTATTCTCCAAGAGCTAACAATATTATTACGAGGGCACTACAAAAACCAATTGAATGGGTTATTTCGGTACAATTAGAGAAAATTTATACCAAAGAAGAAATTATCACTCTCTATCTCAACCAGTTTGATTTTCTTTATAATGCTGTTGGTATTAAGTCGGCTGCATACGTTTATTTTAATAAAACTCCTGATAAGCTTCACAAAGAAGAGGCAGCCATGTTGGTTGGAATGTGTAAAAACCCATCGCTGTACAACCCTAGAAGATTTCCACAAAGAGCACTGAGTCGTCGTAATGTGGTTATAAATCAAATGCAAAAATCCGGCTATATCACACGTGAAGAATCAGATTCGTTAAGAGCTATTCCAATAGACCTTGAATTTCAACGTTTTGACCATAAACAGGGACTTGCACCCTACTTCCGGGAATATCTCAGACTGACGCTTACTGCAAAAAAACCGGTGCGTAGCAACTACGCCAGCTGGCAGGAACAAAAGTATCAGGATGATTTATGGCAATGGGATAATAATCCTTTGTTTGGTTTTTGTAACAAAAACACTAAGTCTGACGGTACACCCTACAATATATATTCTGATGGATTAAAAATCTATACAACAATTGATTCCCGTATGCAACAATATGCTGAAGAAGCAGTTGACCAGCATATGAAGGATATTCAGAAAACATTCTTCCAGGAAAAGCGCAATCGAAGTTACGCTCCATTTTCAAGGAATGTTACACAGGATGAAATCAATGCTTCCCTCAACAGATCAATGAGAGATAGCGATCGATTCAGAGGTTTAAGAAGATCAGGAGCATCACAGGAAGAAATTACCAAATCTTTTAATACAAAGGTTGAAATGCAGGTGTTTTCGTATCAGGGAATGATTGATACTGTTATGACACCCATGGACTCAATCCGCTATATTAAACACTTTCTGCGTTGTGGTTTTATGTCGATTGACCCAAGAAATGGTCATGTTAAGGCTTATGTTGGCGGACCAGACTTCTCTCATTTCCAATATGATATGGTAACATCAGGAAGAAGGCAGGTAGGTTCTACAATAAAACCATATCTATATACATTGGCTATGGAGGAAGGATTTTGGCCATGTGATAAAGTGACAAACAAACCTATTACAATTCAATTACCTACTGGCAAAACCTGGTCTCCGCGCAATGCGAGTACTTCCCGCATTGGAGAAGAGGTTTCATTGCGTTGGGCTTTGGCAAACTCAAACAACTGGATATCAGCATATTTGATGAGTATGTTTACTCCGGAATCGCTCGTGAGATTGATGAGATCATTTGGCATCAGGGCACCGCTCGACCCTGTACCTTCATTAGCACTTGGTCCGGCCGATATTTCTGTAGCTGAGATGGTTGACGCCTATACTGCTTTCCCAAATAAAGGTATTCGGGTGGATCCCTTATATGTAACACGCATTGAAGATGCCAATGGAAATGTGATAGCCACATTTACTCCTCAGATGCATGAAATATTCAGTGAATCAACTGCTTACAAGATGATTTATATGATGCGAAGCGTAGTTGATGGCGGAACAGGTGGTCGTATTCGCGGAAGATACGGACTTACAATGCCAATGGGTGGTAAAACCGGTACTACCAATAATAACTCTGATGGTTGGTTTATGGGATTCACCCCATCGCTCGTATCAGGTGTTTGGGTTGGTGGTGAAGACAGATCCATTCATTTCGATAGAATCGCTCAGGGTCAGGGAGCCGCCATGGCACTACCAATTTGGGCGCTTTATATGCAAAAAGTACTCAGAGATCCATCCTTAGGATATTCTGCAACTGAAGACTTTGAAATTCCTTCTTCATTCAATGTGAATGCCGGATGTGAGGAATTAACTTTTGATTAATTGTTGAAAAAAGGACTGCTTATATTAATTCTCATTACGTTTCATGCGCATACTAATGCTCAGTTGAATACGGATCGCATTCTGACTAATGGTCGGAATGCACTTTATTTTGAAGATTATGTTCTTGCAATACAATACTTTAATCAAGTTATAAGAATTCGTCCATTCCTTGCTGAACCCTATCTTTTCAGGGGGATTGCAAAAATTCAACTTGGCGATTACGAAGGCGGTGAAGCTGATGTATCTGAAGCGATCAGCAGAAATCCTTTTTTACCCGAGGCGTATTACGCCAGAGGATTTACCCGAATGAGAGCAGGTGCATATAAGGAAGCAGAAAGCGACTTTAATAAAGCCCTGGAGTTTAGTCCGACCAGCCGACATTTAATATTAAGCAGGATGGATGCGCGTGAACGAATGGGTGAATATGAAGCTGCTTTGAAAGATCTGGAAAGTTTTTTAAGATTAAATCCCAGAGCCAAAGAGCTTTTGTACGACAAGGGAAGAATTCAACTGGCAATGAAAGATACTGTTGGCGCAAAACTAACATTCAATCAATTTATTGAATCCGATACTACTTCTCCGGCAGGTTGGAGCGCAAGAGCATTACTGAGGCTTCAACTTAAAGATTATGAGGGTGCTTACGAAGATTATACAAAAGCTATCAAGAATAAATCTACTTTTTCAGGTGATTTTATTAACCGTGGAATCATCAATGTTGAGGCCAGAAGATTTATGGAGGCTCTCAGTGATTATGATGAGGCTGTTAGATTAGATCCCGCCGGAACTCTGGCTTATTTAAATCGTGGTATTTTACGATCCAATCTTGGTGATGACAATAATGCACTCAAAGATTTTGAACGTGTTCTTGAGTTAGATTCTACCATTATAGAAGCCAGATACAGTAAAGCACTTCTTGAATTAAAGCTAAGGAATTATCGCAATGCAATTACTGATTTTCAGATTGTTATAAATAGACACCCCTTCTTTCTTCCGGCATATTGGGGCGTAGCAGATGCTTATGCCGGAATGAATAATTCGCGCGAGGCTTTCAGATATCGTCAACTTGCATCGGATATTGAGAAAAACCGGGATTCTATGCGTGACAGATTAAAAGAGGATCTGGAAGCGAGAAACAAGATTGCTGAAAATCGCCCCCAGGGAAATACCTCCCGAAGAACGAACCTGTTCAACCGAAATGTTACACAGAATCAGGATGAAAGTGAATTTGATTCAAGATTTAATAATGAACGTCGTGGCGCAGTACAACGCAGGATGGTGGAAGTTGTAAGTGAGAAAAACTTTGCACTTACATATTACAGCAGACCTGAAGCTATAAGAAGAACTAATCTATACCATTTAAGCGTTGATTTGTACAACAGAAAGAGAGTATTGAAAGGAGATCTGAGAATTACTGCCTCTGAAGTGCCGCTTACCAGTGATTTAATCAACAGACATTTTGAAAATATCGATTATCTGAACACTGTCATCAACGTAAATACAAAAGATGCAGACTTATTTTTTCAGCGTGCGATGGATTTTGCATTGGTACAGGAACTTAAAAGTGCCATTGACGATTTATCAAAAGCCATTGAGTTGAAAAATGATTTTATGCTGGCCTATTTTATGAGAGCGAATACAAGATTCAAACTTGTTGATTATCAGCGAAACATCCGACCTGAAATTTCTGATATGGACAGAAACATCGAACAAGATCATAAGCTTGATTTTGAAATGATAATGCGCGATTTGAAAAGGGTAATCGAATTACAACCTGATTTCCCGTTCAGCTACTACAACAAAGCAAATATTCAGGCAACATTAAAGGATTTCAGTGCAGCGATAATCAACTACAGCAAAGCAATTGAGGTTGATCAGGATTTTGCGGAGGCTTATCTCAACAGGGGACTCACTTATTTATTTATAGGAGAAGATGCTAAAGGTTTGGCAGATTTAAGCAAAGCAGGAGAATTAGGAATCTTTAAAGCTTACAATCTCATTCAGCAATTTAAGTAAAGCAGGTTGAAATCGCCTCACCTACTACAAAATTACTTCCTGTTATCAAAATAAGGTCATGCGTATCTGAATCTATTATTGCCTGATTCACAGCAGATTCAATACTGATATAGCTTCTTCCTTTTAGATGAAAAACTTCAGCCTTCTTATTTAACTCTTCTTCGTTCATCGCCCTTTGTATATCAGCCTTAGTGAAATAATATTCAGCATCATCAGGTAAAATACTGAGCACTTCATCCACATCCTTGTCGCTGACCATACCAATTACGATCCTGAGGGAACTGAAATTAGTAACAGCAATTTGCTTTACTAATTCTCTCACTCCATGACTGTTATGTGCTGTATCAGCAATTATTAGCGGGTTTGTTCCAAGCCTTTCCCACCTTCCGCGAATTCCGGTATTGGAACCGACATTTCTAAAACCATTGCTGATAGATATTTCTTTAACATCTAAAAGGGAAGAATTATTCAAAACCTCAATTGCTTTGAGTACCGTTCTCAGATTATTTAATTGATAGAGTCCGGCCAAACCAGATAAGTATTTTTTCGACTTCCATCGGAATTCAAGTATATTAGACTCAATACCAATGAGTTCTGGATTTTCCTCATCATCGCAAAAGTATATTGGAGCATAACACTCTTTGGCTTTCAACTCAAAAACAGATTTTGTGTCGGGAAGGCTTTCGCCAATTACAACAGGAACACCGGGTTTTATAATCCCTGCCTTCTCATATGCAATCTTTGGAAGTGTGTTGCCTAAAAACTCCATGTGATCAAACCCAATGTTTGTTATAATACTTAACTCAGGCAATAAAATATTGGTACTATCGAGTCTGCCACCCAAACCAGTTTCTATGACTGCGATATCAACATCATTTTCTGCGAAATAACAAAACGCCATGGCCATAGTTAACTCAAAAAACGAAGGCTGAATATCTTCAATCATTTTCAAGTTATTCTGAACAAAATCAGCAACATACTCCCTTTCAATCATCTGCCCATTAATTCTTATTCTCTCGCCAAAATCGACCAAATGAGGCGAAGTAAATAATGCTGTTTTGTACCCGGACTCTTGCAGAACTGAGGCAAGTAAATGAGAAACAGAACCTTTCCCATTAGTCCCTGCTATATGAACAGATTTGAACTTTGTATGTGGATTGCCTAAATGCTGCAGCAATAATATCGTATTGTCAAGTCCGGGTTTATAGGCCGAAGCTCCTTTGAGATGAAAAACCGGCAGTCTCGAATATAAATAATCTATGGCTTCCTGATAGGTCATGCTATTACTGATGATAGTTTCTGTGCCCGAAGATGCTACTGCCAATTCTTACCATTGTACTACCTTCTTCGATGGCAATCTGATAATCATCAGACATGCCCATCGATAAAACGTTAAACGCACTGACATTCTGAAGATTAGGATGTGCCTTCACAATATCAAACAGTTTCTTTAGAGATCTTAATTCATTTCTAACTTGTTCTGTGTTATCCGTAAAAGTTGCCATACCCATCAATCCGCAGATATTTATATTGCTCATCCCACTCCATATTTCATCATCAAATGAACTGATTAACTCAGATTCAGAAAAACCAAATTTTGATTCTTCTGTTGCAATATGTACCTGTAACAGACAATTAATCACTCTGTTATGTTTTACTGCCTGCTTATTTATTTCTTCTGCTAACCTGACTGAATCGACACCATGAATTAAAGTTACAACAGGAATCAGATACTTCACTTTATTGGTTTGCAGATGACCGATGAAATGCCAGTTTATTTCTTGAGGCAGACGATAATACTTATCTGATAATTCCTGCACACGACTTTCACCAAAAACTCTTTCACCTGCGTTGTATGCCTCCATGATAGCAACATCATCATGGAATTTTGAAACGCAGACTAAAGTAACATGATCGGGAATGTTCTCTCGTATCTCCTTGATATTCTTAGCAATACTCATATAATTAAAACTCAGTCTATCTCTTGTGAAGATTCTTTACTACCATACTTGTAAACGTCCATAATGGGCGTCTCTGTTATTATTGCCACCTGATAATCAGCCATTGAACCTTTCATTCCTTCAGTTAAGCCTTCAAGCGCCTCATGAATATTATTAGCCTGAACCATCATATTTACCGGCACTTTTTTCTCAACACCGCGCTCTTCATCCAAAGTGATGTAATTTACTTTACATCGATACCATCTGTCGCCATTTTCAGAGAAAAACATCTCACTTATTTTCACCCTCTTGATATTAGCAACTGAAAAATCACCACTGATAAAGGGTTTCATTTCTTCGATGATTCTTTCTTCAGCTTCGGTAAACGACAAAGCATCAACAAGATAATTTTCGCTAACGCTAACTATTTTTCCATCCTCAACTGTTTTTTCAAACTTAACTTTACATTCAAACCAACTGTGCATTCTATGTTTTTTATTTAATTAATAATTGCCCATTCCTAAAACCAATCCAACACGCAAATATGCTGCATTACCTTTATAATCAGTGTATTTTGCTTTTGATATTATATCATAACCGGCATCAATCTTTAAGCCTATATAACTTCTGGCATTTTTTAAAGCCATGTTTTGATATGCAGGTCCGTACAAATTATATAATTGATGTTGATTCATGTTGAAACTAAATAATATCAGGTCGAGATGAACGCCCGGTCCCCAAAAAAACGAATTGACCAATTGAATTTCTTTCATTCTTGGCATGTCATAATAGAGATTACTTTCAATTGTGTAGCCTCCAATTGAAATAAATGGTGATAGATTTAGATGTTTACTATTTACTAAATTATATCCCATGGAGAAGCCGCCTCTGAAAACACTAAAACTTTCACCTTCAGCAAAATCCACTAACTGACCATTATTTTGATCAACAAAAGTCTGTGGCTTTTTAAATGATAATTCCAATGCGTCCAGCGTAAATGCTCCATAAAATTTCTTTACTGAGAAATCATACACCATATTGATCAATAAACCCGGATTTAAGTTTTCACCAAGTCCAGCTAAAGGCTTCATATAAGTTGTACCGAATGAAAAAGATAAATTTGCTTTAACTCTCGGACTAGGAATCGAGTGATTTACAAAAGAGATGTATCTCGAAGTTGCATAATGTCTTTTAAAATGCTTATATGCCGTCTCATATTCGTCAGTTTCACTATCTCCCTGAATTGCCATGAATATTAGATTCAACACGCTTAATTGCTCCAATGATAACAATGAGTTATCAGCATCCAGTCTAATCTTTTCAATATCAGATGCAACCTTTCCCAACAATCGACCCTGAATCTGATCCGTGAATGATAACACATTCTTTTAGCTGTGAAGTCATTATACGATGAAACATGATTAAAAAACCCGCTCCAATCAGAAATGATGGCAAGTACAAGTAGTTCTTCCTGATATGACAAAGCGCTACAGTTTTTCTTCTGAGATTCATCACGCAGATAAAAATAAATTTGTCTCGATTTTAAAATATCATCCTCCATGATGCTGTGAAGCAACAACCGACGACCATTATTCATGAAAATTTCGGTACTGTCAACAAATGACCTGATCTCGTCCCTAATCTGACCCTGCGCTTTAAAACCAACCAAAGTTAGTACTAAAACGATAAATAAGATGTTCTTTTTCATTTAGTTGTGTAGTTAATATATGTATTATTTTTTCGGTTGGTAAAGATAAGTTATAATTGCAGAAATGAAAAATAGAAAGCAGGAAAAATCATCAGATTTAAAAAATTATTATTGTATTTTTGTGTGCCTCAAAAAATATGTGAGAAATGGATGAAAAGCATCAAAATTTTATCAATGAGCATCTGAATGATAACATCAATGAGTTAAGTCTCAAAGCATCAAGATACCCCGATTTTGATATGCCCCTTGTAATCAGACAAATTGATGCCCGACAAAGAATTCGTGATAAGGTGCCATCATGGTTTGAGCAAGCTGCAATTTTATATCCGCCAAAGTTGTCGGTTGAGCAATCATCATCCGGGTTGACTGCCGCCTACAAACTAACACTTCTAAAAGATATTCAGGGTGTTATGGCTGATCTTACCGGAGGATTGGGTGTTGATTTCAGTTTTTTATCCGGAAATTTTCATCAGTCATATTATATTGAAGAAAATGAAACATTGTGCGAGTTGGCAAAACATAATTTTGAAGTACTCGGTCTCAATAATTATATTATTCAAAATACAACTGCACAAGTTTTTTTACAAGATACTGACAAACTGGACTTTATCTATATTGACCCACACAGAAGAAAAGCGAGCGGACAAAAATCTGTTCAAATAAGTGATTGCAGTCCGGATATAAGTGTTTTACTCCCTGATTTATTAAATAAATGCTCACGCATCCTGATAAAATTATCTCCGATGTTAGATATCCATCAGGCTGTTAACACATTACAATATGTGAGTGATATCGATATCGTTGCAGTCGAGAATGAGTGCAAGGAAGTGTTGATTTCGATAAATACTCATAAACTAATCGACTCCACTCCAGAAATCCATGCAGTAAACATCATCAAAAATGGAAAACTTGAAAAGTTTAGTTTTAAATATGAAGATGAGAAGGCAGCAAGTATTCAATATGCATCCGAACCTGAAAATTTTATTTATGAGCCCAATGTATCGATACTGAAGGCAGGAGCATTCAAAACCATTGCCGAAAGATTTGGACTTAAGAAATTTCATCCTTCGACACATCTTTACACGCTTGATAGAAAAATTGACAATTTTCCGGGCAAAATTTTTCAGCTTGCTGAATTATTTGACAATAGCAAAAGTGCCATGAAAATGTTGTCGCAAAAATACCCTGAAATAACTGTTTTTTTAAGAAATTATCCTTTGTCAGTTGCTGAATACCGCAAAAAACATAAGTTGAAAGATGGATCTTCAGTCTATGTAGCAGGATTAAAAAACATTGACAATAATCTTATTAACATTGTTTGCAAAAGAGTGCAGTGACTAATCCGGTAATTTCTTTAACTGAATTCTGTTTCTATCAAAGTCGATCGACATAACCTGTACCCTCACATGTTGATGTAAAGAAACAATTTCTGCAGGATTAGAAATAAATCTGTCAGCTAATTGTGAAATATGTATCAGACCGTTTTCCTTGATACCGATGTCAACAAAAACACCAAAATTAGTAATATTCGTAACGATACCCGGCAGATCCATGCCCTCAGTTAAATCACTGATTTTCCTGATTTTCGAATCAAACTCGAACACTTTGGCCGATTTTCTGGGATCTCTTCCGGGCTTCTCTAATTCCTGAACGATATCATTCAGCGTTGGAAGTCCTACGGTATCAGTCATATATTGCTTCAGCTCAATGCTTTTCAACAATTCAGAATTACCCAGCAAATCATCAACTGAAACAGATAAATCCTTCGCGAATTTTTCCACGATATTATAACTTTCAGGATGCACTGCAGAATTATCCAATGGATTATCAGCATTAGGAATTCGCAGGAAGCCGGCACATTGCTCATAAGTCTTCGGACCCATCTTGCCAACTTTCAGGAGTTGTTTGCGGTTTTTAAATGGACCGTTATTATTCCGAAATTCAACAATATTTTGGGCAAGTTGTGGACCTAAACCCGATACATAAGCCAAAAGATGTTTGGAAGCAGTATTCAGATTGACACCCACCCTGTTAACCACATTAACCACGGTTTGATCCAGGGATTTTTTCAATAGGCTTTGATCCACATCATGCTGATACTGACCAACACCAATCGATTTAGGGTCGATTTTCACCAATTCAGCCAAGGGATCCATCAATCTTCGTCCTATCGAGACAGCGCCCCTCACGGTTACATCAAAATCAGGAAATTCTTCTCTGGCAACTTTGGAAGCAGAATAAATAGAAGCTCCATTTTCACTCACCACGAAAACCTGAACCTTTCTATCATAGCGAATATTCTGAATCAATTGCTCTGTTTCTCGCCCGGCTGTTCCGTTCCCGATAGCTATGGCTTCTATCTGGTATGCCTCGACCATTTTCTGAATCTTTCTTACAGCATTACTGTATTCATTTTGAGGAGGATGGGGATAAATAGTCTCGTTATGTAATAACACTCCCAGATTGTCCAGACAAACCACCTTGCATCCGGTCCGAAAACCCGGATCTATCGCCAAAATTCTTTTCTCACCCAAAGGAGACGCTAAAAGTAATTGCTGAAGATTTGATGTAAACACCCTAATTGCCTCAATATCTGCTTTGGTTTTACTCATTGCAGCAAACTCATTCTCGATGGATGGTTTAAGTAATCTTTTAAATGCGTCTTTTACAGCAGCATAGACAATATCAGCCGACTCATTATCTGCCTTGCAAAAAATCTTCTCTAATCGTTCCAAACATCTTTCATCATCAGGCTCTATACTAACCTTCAGAAATCCTTCAGATTCAGCCCTACGAATTGCCAGCAATCTGTGCGAAGAGCATTTACTCAGTTTCTCAGAAATACCGAAATAATCTCTGTATTTTTGCGCCTCTTCTTCTTTTCCCTTCACAATTGATGTTTTGATAACTCCATCATAATCAAAGCTTTTGCGCACAACATTTCGGGCAAGTTCACTCTCGTTGACCCATTCTGCTATGATATCTGAAGCCCCTTTGATAGCATCATCCACATCAGCAACTTTTTCATTGACATATGCCATAGCAGCTTTTGCAGGGTCCGAGAGATGTTGCTTCATTATCATTTTTGCAAGCGGTTCAAGTCCGTTCTCCCTCGCAATCTCAGCTTTTGTCCTTCTTTTTGGTTTAAAAGGAAGATACAAATCCTCCAATTCGGTCTCATCCCAACAATCATCAATACGTTTTTTAAGTTCTGGATTAAGTTTATCAAGCGATTTAATCGTTTTCAAGACTGTTTCCTTACGTTTCTGTAACTCTACTAAACTATCGTACTGATCTTTAACGGCTGCAATCTGCAACTCATCCAGATTATCAGTCGCCTCCTTCCGATAACGACTAATAAAAGGAATGGTAGCACCTTCTTCAAGAAGTTTTATGGTATTACGAACCTGAATCGGTTTAATATTTTGGCTTTGACTGATTTTTTCAATAAAAACAGTCGGAATAATATTTTCAGACATCTGGAAAATTAATGTAGAATTTTATAAATCAACTCTTTAAACAAATCAGCATCATCAGCTGCAACATTATCTATCCCTTTCGAACGGGCGTCAGTTTCTCTTATCCAGCCAATAATGCGCATGGTTTTCCAGGCACCAAATCTCTGTGCTGCTCGAACATAATTTTTAGCAATAAACGGATGAATTTTGAATTCTGCAGCAGCTGCATCAGCATTTTTCACAGGTAAATAATGATAAATCATTAAATTACTAAAGAAGCTAAACAATTGAGCAATAATCATTTGTATAGGATTAGCCTTTTTGTTTTCAGAGAAATACTTCACTATCCTGTTGGCTTTAAGAGCATCATTATTGATTAAGGCATCCTGCAACTCGAAAACATTATAATCCTTGCTGATGCCAATATTCTTCTCAATTAACTCAGGAGTGATTTGGTTCGAACCTGCCGGTTTTGTTATATGAAGCTTATCAAGTTCGTTCGCTATTTTACTCAAATCAGTTCCCAGAAAATCAGCAAGTAGTTGAATCGATTTTTCATCCATGGATAAACCTTTGAATTTCGAGTACTTGCTTATCCATCCATTTATCTCATAATCACGCAGTTTAGCCGATTCATATACTATTCCTGCCTTTTTGAAATCAGCAACCCATTTTCTTCGTCCATCTACTGTTCCATACTTATGGCAGATAACCAAAATCGTAGTTTTTGGAATATTCTGAAGGTAAAACTCAATCTTCTCCAAATCCTTGATCAATTGAGCCTCCTTTACAATAACTACCTGAAAAGGCGACATCATGGGGAAACGACGAGCAATGTTGATCACATTGGCCATATCAGTTTCCTTACCATAAATAATGGTCTGATCGAATTCCCGCTGATCCTCTTCTAATGCATGATTCTGAATGAAGTCAGATATTAAGTCAATATAATATGGCTCTTCACCCATTAAAAGATACAACGGAGCAAACTTTCTCTGCTGTAAGTCTTTGTAAATCTGATCAAAACTAATTTGCTGTTTAGCCATGGGGGGTTTACTCGAAACGCAGGTGTTTGATAGTTTTGCTCTTATTGATAAGCGAACTCAAGGCTTTTACACCAATTCTGATATGCTCATCAACAAAGCTCGCAGTTACTTTTTTATCACTGTCCGAAGTTTTTATTCCTTCATCCTGCATTGGCATATCAGAAACCAACAACAATGCACCAGTTGGAATGCCATTATAAAAACCTACCGAAAATAATGTTGCCGTTTCCATATCAATTGCTATCGCCCGGGTCTTACGCAGATAGTTCTTAAACTCATAATCCCACTCCCATACCCTTCGATTGGTCGTATATACAGTACCTGTCCAATAATCTTTATCAAAGTCACGTATATTCGAAGAAACAGCACGTTGCAGACTAAATGCCGGCAGAGCAGGAATTTCAGGTGGAAAATAATCATTGGAAGTACCCTCACCACGTATGGCAGCACTTGGCAGAATATAATCACCCTCTCTGTTTTTGTCTTTTAAACCTCCGCATTTACCCAAAAAGAGAACAGCTTTGGGCTGAATAGCAGACAAGACATCCATGATAAGGGCTGCATTCGGACTTCCCATACCAAAATTGATGATAGTAATACCGTTTGCTGAAGCATTAATCATAGCCGAATCTCTACCTAATACAGGCACATTGTACCATTCAGCAAATTTTTCGACATAATTATTAAAATTAGTAAGTAATATATAAGGAGAGAAATCTTCCAGAGCCCTTTTCGTATATCTTGGAAGCCAGTTTTCAACAATTTCCTGTTTTGTTTTCATCATGCTATAGTATTTAATTGTATCAGAATGATTAATTTCGCATCTAAAACATTTCGATAACGAAAGTTTTTTGATTAGCACAAAATTAATAAAAAATGTGGCAACTCAATCTCCCTGCAGGAAATATAAGAGTCAAAAAAAACAATGACCGACTACAGGTTTTTGATATTCAACGAAAAAAGTGGGTGTCATTAACACCCGAGGAATGGGTTCGTCAGCAATTCATACATTATCTTATTAATTTCAAAGGAATTCCAACAGCATTATTAGCCATCGAGGTACAAATTACCCAGCATGGCATGAAAAAAAGATGCGATGCGATTCTATATAATATGGAATCGCAACCTTTGGTATTGATTGAATTTAAAGCGCCTAATATTCCAATCACGCAAGCCACAATTGATCAGACCGCTGTTTACAACCAAAGCTTAAATGTTCCATTTTTTATAGTCAGTAATGGCATGGAGCATCTTTTTTGCTTCATTGATAGCTCAAATAAAACCGCAATTTCTATCAGTGAAACCGATTTTTTCTTCAAAATCGGGCAGAAAATTTAACCCTGTAACACATTTGTAATATTATTAACTATTTTTAGCATTGTGATATATTGCTGTTTATCAGCATGTTTAATATTTTTCATATGTTTTATAACATGTTTTTCATATGTTTATAGTCGTAAGTATATTTCATATGTTGTAAAACATGTATTTTTGCATTGTGAATTTAAAATAATTCTTTAAGGCGATATCCTGATAGATCAAAGTGCAAGGCAGTTTGATTAGAAAAAAAAGTTTTAGGTATCAAAAAAGATTGTGTAATAAAAATGTTTAGGTTATGAAAAAGTTAATTGTAATGATAATGTTAGTATTTGCAGGAGCAAGTACAACAATGAACGCTCAAATGGGACTGGAACTAAAAGATTATAATTTTTTCTATAAAATGAGTAATCAATCAACCTTCAGTTCATTAGTTAGATATTTGGAAATAAACTCTGAGCAAGCAGAACAACTTAGGTATGTGAATAGCTTGACTGAAAGAAAACTGAATAATGCAAACAGAAGAGAAAGCACGGTAGCTGCCGAAAGGGCAATGTTATTTAATCTGGGAAATGCTAAGTTTATACTTAGTCCGGATCAATACAGAAAATACCTTATCGTGTTGAACGTTTCAAGATTCAGTAATCATGAAGAGTTTCTCGCAGATAATAAGTAAGAATATATTCGCCTAAAGAATTATTGAAAGGTGCTTCCTATTAAGAAGCACCTTTTTTTATATCTCCAAAGCTCCTGTAAGTTCACTGACTGAACTAAACCCATGTTTAATCATATATGCCTCGATACCTTCAAGCACCTCAATTGTTACACAGGGGTTAATAAAATTTGCTGTTCCTATTTGAATTGCTGAAGCGCCTGCTAAAAGAAACTCGATTGCATCAGCAGTGTTCATGATACCTCCCATACCCACTACCGGAATTTTGACTGCTTTTGCAACTTGCCATACCATGCAAAGTGCTACTGGTTTTACGGCAGGACCGGAGAGTCCGCCTGTAACAGTTGAAAGTATCGGTTTTCTCTTTTCTGAATCAACAGCCATACCCAGTAAAGTATTGATTAATGAAACAGAATCGGCTCCTTCAGCCTCAACAGCCAGTGCAATCTCCGAAATTGACGTTACATTTGGCGAAAGCTTAACCATTAATTCCTTTTTGTACACTCTTCGCACCGCCTTAACTACCTCAGCAGCAGACAAACAGCTAGTTCCGAATGCCATTCCACCCTCCTTTACATTTGGACAGGAAATGTTTAGCTCAATACCCGGTATTCTTTCAAGTTCATTAATCTTTTCTGATGTTATGATATAGTCTTCAATGGTGGAACCCGACACATTTACAAAAGTACTCGTGTTTACATCTTTAATGCGTGGATAAATATTTTGGATAAAGTAATCAACTCCCTTATTTTGCAGTCCCACAGCGTTTAACATACCCGAAGGGGTCTCAGCCATACGGGGATATGCGTTTCCCTGACGCTCACGAATAGTAGTCCCCTTTACAACAATACCACCTATTCGCGATATATCTATGAAGTCTGAAAACTCCTCTCCATAACCATATGTGCCCGAAGCAGTCATGACCGGGTTTTTCAATTGTATTTTACCTAAATTTACAGTTAAATCTACCATTTGAGTTTTGTAATATTAAAAACGGGACCTTCAGTACATACACATAAATGACCTTCAGTAGTATCGGTTACACAACATAAACATGCACCAAAGCCGCAAGCCATAGTATTTTCAAGAGAAACTTCACAAAAAACTGCTTTCTTTTGTGCCATTTTGGCTACGGCTTTCATCATTGGTGTCGGACCACAGGTATAAATCGCATCATATTCACGCTCATTTAAGACCGAATGATCTGTAACAAAGCCTTTTTCACCTGCTGATCCATCTTCAGTAGTATAAAATACCTCTCCATATCTGAGAAACTCATCTTTTTCGACCAGGAAGGCTTCTGTTCTGGCACCTAACAGGAAATCACATGCAATGCCCATTTCGTTTAACCTGGCGCCTAAAAACAGCATTGGGGCAGTTCCTACGCCACCCCCAACAAGCAAGCATCTTGATTTTTTGTCATGAGGTACAGAAAATGTATTACCAAGGGGCAAAATACAGTTCAGTATATCACCTGAAACAAGTTGAGCAAGCTTTGCTGTTCCCTCACCAACAATTTGCACTAAAAGCCATACTTCATTCTTCGCTTTGTCAATTAAATTGATTGAAATAGGCCTTCTTAAAAAGGTATTTGCTGAGTTATCAACCCTGAGTTCAGCAAACTGACCCGGATTCATGTCCGGCAGAGGGGTGTTGGATGTAAGTATCAGCAGAAAATATTGATCGTTCAGGGCTTTGTTCTCCTTAACAATCAAATCGAGGATGTATTTTTTCATTTCAGAAACTTGTAATTCAATTTTGTAGCCTGCTTGGAGGGTAGAAGTAAACCAACCTGAGGAATTCTGATGCAAAAGTACAAAATTTATTTCGATTCAAATTCCTGAAAAGTATTATCTGAATAGTACAATGTAATCCTGATCACTTTACGAGCTTCCAAGTTTGTATGACTTATCTGCATACGGTCATTTGACAATGCTTGTTTACTCGTCTCTGCTTTGATTCCGGATTCCACATTGAACGGTTCATTGTTTTTTAATGATTGCCTTCCATATGGATCTTCTACTTCAGTTCTGACAATATTTTCCTGGATTGGTTTTTCTTGTGAGCTAAAAGTTATATCAGTTTTTGAACTCTTATCTACTGATAATGAGTCATTTTCATCAAAATCATCAAACAATGAAGGCTCGTGAGATTTTGTTTCATGCCGATACATTGGTCCTTGCCCCAAAATAAGCCAGTCTGAGCTAATCTCAGGGAATCTTTGAAGGATTTTCTTCAAAACATCTAAGCTGGGTTTATTCCTGTCATTAAGAATGTGTGACAGGGTAGAATTTTTAATTCCTATCATTTCGGAAAACTGGCCCAAAGTTTTATTAGAAATCTCTAATAACTTCTGAATTCTGCTCTTCTCATCCATATAATACAATATTAAAGAAGTATTTACATATATACCTGATTGGCTACAAATATATATCTATAATTTCACATATCCAAATTATACAAATCCACTTATAAAAAACACATCTGTAAATACGCATGTACTGTTGTAAATTTTCACAAAAGTAGATTAGACCTGATTATTGTATTATGTATGCATCAGTATTATTATATAATCATGTATAGCAATAATGTATAATTATCTAATAAATAGATATTTAATTGCTTTCATATTTTGTCTATGCCTTTTATAAGACCTCGAAATTGATTAAATTAAATTTTTAATTAATAAATAGCACATTAAACATCTGATATTAATCTATTTAATACTATTCAAACAAGAATATCTCTTAAATAAACAAACATTTTACATTTAGCAACAATTAATATAAATTTAAAATTTAAATTTGTCACGCAAATAACTAATATAAAGATAGATAAAAGACTTATCTGATAAAATAGAGAGTGAGTGATTACAAATGTTGTTACCTGTTAATAGTATTGATTACGTGTGGAAAATAGACTATTGAGTTTTGATCAGTTTACAGATGTATTATTGTAGTGAGATTGAAGTATATGTTTAATTTACACTTGTGCCGTCAACAAAGCTGGTTAAAGAATACATTTGTACAAATAGATGAGTGATTCGATTGATTACGTCTATATACTGATATATAATCTCAAACTATAGTCATCAAATGTGACTTTCATTTGCAAATTCTTTAAATATTGGGTATTTCTCTGGATTATATTTATGTAAAGACTATAGAATGTAACATAACATGCAGATTATCAAATCTATAATCAAAAAGTGAGGTGTTAAGAATTGAATATTTCAATTCTGAGAGTATTTATGGTCTGAATATTACACAAAAAACTGCTTCTCCTATACAAGGAAAAGCAGTTTCAAATTTATAATGAGGAAATCTATCCTACTCTATTCGGCTGAGTTTTCAACCGGAGACGGAATTACACCAGCAAGTACCGGGTCAACCAAAATTCGACCACAATACTCACATACAATGATTTTCTTACGAATACTGATATCAAGCTGTTTTTGCGCAGGAATCTTATTAAAGCAACCACCACATGCACCACGGTTAATATAAACAACAGCCAAACCATTGCGGGCATTTTTACGAATACGTTTAAATGCAGTTAAGAGTCGATTCTCAATTTTATTTTCAATCTCTTTCGCATGTTCACGCAATCTCTCCTCTTCCTGACGGGTTTCAGCAATGATCTCGTCTAGTTCGGCTTTCTTCTGATCAAGATCAAGCTTTCTTTCTGATAATTGCTCCTGAGTCAGTTTTTGCTCATTGCTACGAGTTTCCTTGGCAGCAGTGAACTCACGAATGTTTTTCTCGCATAATTCAATCTCAAGGGTTTGATACTCGATTTCTTTCTCGAGGTTTTCATGCTCACGATTATTGCGAACATTGTTTTGCTGTTCTTTATATCTTTCAATCTTTGCTTTGGCTTCTTCGATAGATATCTTTTTTCCTGATATTTTGGATGTCAGTTCCTGGATTTCACTGTTAAAATGTTCCATTCTGGTATTTAAACCAATGATCTCATCTTCCAGATCCTGAACTTCTAATGGCAATTCACCTCTCAGTGTTTTAATTTCATCGATTTTGGATACAACTTTTTGCAAATCGTACAAAGCGAAAAGCTTCTCTTCAACGGTGATTTCTTTTTCAATTTTGGGTTCTTGTGTCATTTGTTACAAGTATTGAATGGGATTTGTATTTATTTCAGAAATTCGGACTGCAAAGGTAGGAATTTTTTTCTGAATTATTTCATAAAATAACTCTTTTGTAAGGTGTTCCATCTCGTAGTGACCGGGATCTATAATTACTAACTTGCCTTCTGCAGCAAAATAATCGTGGTATTTAAAATCTGCTGATATAAAAACTTCTGCACCTTTCCTGATTGCTTCGTTCAACAGACCACTACCCGACCCTCCGCAAAATGCAATTCGCTTAACTTTGTCTGAAATTATTTGTGTATGCTTAATGGCTTTAGTTCCAAATACCACTTTCATCCTTTGTATGAAATCTTCAGTATTTTCAGATTGCTCAAATTCACCAATCATACCAGCGCCTATATTTTTCCAATCGTTTGAGAGTGGTATCAGATCGAAGGCAGGTTCTTCATAGGGATGCGATGCATAGAGTGCCGTAACAACCCTGTTCTTCGTATATGCGGGTAAAACAACTTCAATTCTGAGCTCAGGCTCCTCGTGTATTTGTCCAACAGTACCAACATGCGGATTAGCATTGTAGTTGGCTTTGAATGTCCCATAGCCTTCAACGTTATAACTGCATGAACTATAATTGCCAATTTCACCGGCACCTGCCTCAAACAGGGCATTTCGAAGCACCTCAGCATGTGTGTGTGGAACAAATGTGACCAACTTCATGAGCATGCCCTTCAGAGGAGCAAGTATCTCTCTGTTAATCAATCCAATTTTATCAGCAATTATACCACTTACACCCTGCTCGATATGATCAAGATTAGTATGAGCAGCATAAATAGCAATGTTGTTTTGAATAGCTTTTATGATGACACGTTCCTGATCATTAACACCTGTAATGCGTTTTAGACCTCTGAAAATCAGCGGATGATGCGAAACAATCATATCTATTCCATGCATAATCGCTTCGTCAATCACCTTTTCAGTAATATCAAGACAAACCAATACGCCCTTTATCTCCTGTTCAGAAGATCCAAGGATTAAACCTGCATTGTCATAATCCTCCTGCAAAGCAGTCGGTGCATGGTCTTCAATTATATTTACAATGTCTTTTACCAACATAAGGCTGTTGATTCTTTGAGCTTTTAGGATTCTTCTGTCGATGTTTCCTCCTGATTTTCAAGTTCTTCCTCGACAAAAGTAGTATAACCACTGCTGATTAAAATATTATACCATGAGAATAACTTTCTCATGTCGCTTGGATATACCCTTTCACGATCGTAATCAGGTAGAACCTCTTCCATGTATTTTCTCAATGCATTATTATCTGCTGTTGATTGAACCGGACATTGAGCTCCCTGCTCTTTCAGTCTGATATTTTCGAGTACCTGTGCTAGTGGAAGATCCTCAGTATCAGTATAAATTGCAATGTCACCAAGTGAGATTACTTTATCTCTGGAGTAAGCAGGGATACGCTTTCCATCAATTAAAGACTCTACGATAATCATGTTTTTGGCCTGTGAGACCATTTTGTACAAGCCCGGCTTGCCGGAAATTGATAATACTTCTTTCAACATAAGTCAACCTGTTATAATATTTCTTTTCCTTCGTAATAATTAATAAACGAATAATTTAATAGTCTGTTTCCGCCCGGTGTCGGATAGTTTCCTGTAAAATACCAATCCCCCTTGTTGTTTGGACAAGCCTGATGTAATCCATCAACTGTTTGATATACAAGTTCAACCGGACAATCAACTTCAGCAGGAGTAAGCATCTTGGCTATTTGTGCCGAAATCTCTTCATCGGTAAATGGAGCATAAATCTCTTTTACATAATTCTGCATTTGCTCTTTGGGGAGTCCCTCTTGTTCTTTGCACTTTCTATACACGTCATCAATGATGTTTTGTCTGCCCGAATCTTTAAGTAACTGTATTGCCGCCCTGAAAGCACAGAACTCCGACATTCTTGACATATCAATTCCGTAATAGTCGGGATATCTAACCTGTGGACAAGATGAAACAATTACTATTTTTTTAGGTTCCAGTCGGTTAAGAATTTTCAGGATACTTTGTTTGAGTGTTGTGCCCCGAACAATCGAGTCATCGATAGCAACCAGATTATCTACTTTTCCCCTACGGATTGAACCATATGTGATATCGTAAACGTGTGTTGCAAGGTCATTTCTTTCTTTATTCTGAGAAATAAAAGTTCTCAGTTTAATGTCCTTTATCAACACCTTTTCAATTCGTGGCGACACACCGGTAATTGCTTTAATTCCATCTGTCATGCCATGAAATGCAACCTCAGCCGTGTTGGGTATAAACGAAAAAACGGTGTTGTCCACCTCATTATCAATCGATTTCAAAATCTGATTTGCCAATGAGGCACCCAATTCTTTTCTTTCTCTGTAGATATCAACATCACTTCCCCTGGAAAAGTAAATCCTTTCAAATGAGCATTTTTGCAATTCTTTTGCCTGTTCTCTGATAGTCTCGAATAGAACTCTGCCATCCTTTTTGATAATCATGGCTGAGCCCGGAGTTAATTCACTCACATCTTCCTCTTTCAGATTGAAAGATGTTTGAATAACCGGTCTTTCAGATGCGATTACAACAATTTCATCGTTGGCATAATAAAAACAGGGACGAATACCTTTATCATCTCTGAAAACGAAAGAATCACCATGTCCCAACATTCCGCAAATTACATAACCTCCATCCCAAATAGATTCACTTTTTCTGATAACAGAAGCAATATCAATCTGCTCTTCAATTTTTCTGGTAATCGCTAAATCATTGGTATAGCGTTGTTTGATGATATCATATTCTTTCTGAACTTCCATATCAAGACGGTACCCCATATGTTCAAGCATCAGGAATGTATCAACCTTATCACGTGGATGTTGACCTTTTAAAGTAAGAAACTCAAACAACTCATCAACGTTTGTTAAGTTGAAATTTCCTGACAAGACCAAAGTTCTGTTCTTCCAGTTATGTCGGCGTAAAAAAGGATGGATATACGAAATATTGTTTCGGTAATTACTTGTGCTGTAACGCAAGTGAGCCATATAAATTTCAGCAGCAAAAGGCAGATGCATTTTAGCACTTTCTGCATCATTTAATAAATCCTCGCTGGTATGTTGCAGTTGATTGTTAACCGAAGCAAAGATCTGCTGAATTGCATTCTTGCCCTCTACCCTTTCTCTCCAGATGTATTCTTCCCCGGAGGGCATGTCAAGTTTTACACCTGCAATACCTGCACCTTCCTGACCTCTGTTGTGTTGTTTTTCCATCATCAGGTACATCTTCTGCAGGCCATATTGCCAGGTTCCGTACTTCTGTTGATAGTAATCAAGAGGTTTAAGCAACCTCACCATTGCGATTCCGCACATTCGTAATTTTCTGTTTTTAAATAATTATTTATTCAACTGTAACCGACTTAGCCAGATTTCTGGGCTGATCCACATCACAACCTTTTACCACCGCAATATGATAGGCAAAAAGCTGTAAAGGCACTGCAGCTAATAGTGGAGCCAGACATTCCTCAGTATCAGGAATTTCAATATAGTAATCTGATAAGTTTCTTACTTCTTCATCTCCTTCAGTTACGATGGAAATTATTTTTCCTTTACGGGCTTTGATTTCCTGAATATTGCTCACAACCTTTTCGTACATCCCTGAACTTGGAGCAATGACTACGACAGGCATTTCCTGACTAATTAACGCAATCGGACCATGCTTCATTTCTGCTGCCGGATATCCTTCAGCATGTATATAAGAGATTTCCTTCAATTTCAGTGCGCCTTCCAAAGCTACTGGGAAATTATATCCCCTACCTAAATAAATGAAGTTCTGTGCATATGTGAAAGTCTTGGCAAATTCAGCAATCGATTGATTCTGATCAAGTAGTCGTTTCATTTTTTCAGGAATCTGGCCAAGTTCATGTACGATACTCAAGTATTTCTCTTCAGTGATTGTCCCTTTTTCACGGGCAATCATCAAAGCAAGCATGGTAAGCACTGTTACCTGAGCAGTAAAGGCTTTTGTTGATGCAACACCAATTTCTGGTCCGACATGCGTATAAGAACCCGAATGTGTATTACGTGGAATAGAAGAACCAACAACATTACAAATGCCGTAGATAAAGGCGCCATGCGACTTAGCCAATTCAACAGCTGCAAGCGTATCAGCCGTTTCGCCGGATTGAGAAATAGCAATCACTACATCGTTCGGGTAGATAACCGGTTTGCGATAACGAAACTCTGATGAATATTCAACTTCAACAGGAATACGGGCAAATTCTTCAATTACATACATCCCAATGAGACCGGCATGCCATGAAGTTCCACATGCAGTGATGATAATTCTTCCGGCATTCACAAATTTCTCTTTGTTATCAATGAAACCCGAAAGAATCACATTGTTCTCATCTACATTTACCCTTCCACGCATAGAATCAGCCAATGTTTTGGGCTGTTCAAAAATTTCCTTCAACATAAAATGAGGAAATCCTCCCTTTTCCAGTTGATTTAGCGTAAGTTCGAGTTTTTTAATTTCGGGAGTTTTTTCAACATTCGAGATGGTCATGATGCGCATACCATTTCCACGTCTTAATGTTACAATTTCTTCTTCTCCGATATAAACTACTTTATCAGTGTATTCTACTATGGGAGTTGCATCAGAAGCGATAAAATATTCATTATCTCCTATACCAACTACCAATGGAGATCCTTTGCGCGCAGCTACAATTACATCAGGCTGCGATTTCTCCAACACTGCAATAGCATAAGCACCAACAACCTGATCGAGAGCAAGTTGTACGGCAGTGGAAAGATCAACACTATTCGATTTCTTTACAAACTCAATCAATTGTATTAAAACTTCTGTATCAGTATCACTCTGAAAATCATAACCGTTTTCGATAAGCCCTTGCTTTAGAATCGCATAGTTTTCGATAATCCCGTTATGGATAATGGCAAGTTCTTCAGATTGAGAATAATGAGGATGGGCATTCACTGTATTCGGTTCGCCATGAGTTGCCCAACGGGTGTGTGCAATTCCAATATTTCCTTTGATATCTTTTTGTTCTGCAAAGCTTACCAGCTCCGAAACTTTTCCTTTTGCTTTGTAAACATTCAGTTTGCCTTCATGCATCAGGGCTATCCCTGCGCTATCATAACCACGGTACTCTAATCTTTGTAAACCTTTGATTAATATGGGATATGCTTCCCTGTGACCAATGTAACCTACTATTCCACACATAAATTATTATTTGAATCGGTTTTTTATTCTATTTAATGCCTCCACCGTATCTTCTCTACTGCTGAAGCCTGTAAATCTCATATATTTATCGCCTGATTTTCCAAACACAGAACCGGGCGTTCCTATGATCTGAAAATCTTGCAATAACTCCTGAAAAAACTCCATGGACGACTGATTTTCAGGAGTTCTGAACCAAACATACGGAGAATTTTGTCCGCCATATACTTTGAGTCCGTCGTTATAAAGCTGATCACGTATCAAACGGGCATTATCAAGATAGTAATCTGTCAGGGCTCTGATTTCCGCCTTTCCCTTGCGGGAAAATGTTGCCTCAGCACCCCTTTGTACTATGTATGATACGCCATTGGTGTAGTTACCTGCCCTTCTGCTCCATAGTTTAATCAATGGAACACTCTCTCCCATCATTGTGTTCACGACCAACTCATTAGGAAAGATTGAAAAACCACATCGCAACCCTGTAAAACCTGCACTTTTCGAGAATGTTCTGATTTCGATGGCAACTTTTTTGGCCCCTTTTATTTCATAGATACTTAACGGCACATCAGCATCTCTTATAAACGACTGATATGCTGCATCGTAAACGATGATACTGTTATATTCCAAAGCATAGTCAACCCACTTCTTAAGCTCAGTTTTGTTGAACGTAGTTCCGGTTGGATTGTTTGGACTACACAAATAAATTACATCAACTCGTTCTTCAGGAAGCTCGGGGATAAAATTGGTTTCTTCATTACAACGTAAATAAACCACATTACTCCATTTACCATCTTCGAACATTACGCCTGAACGACCGCTCATGATGGTGGCCTTCTCATATACCGGATAAACAGGATCGGCAATCGCAACAATATTATCTCTTCCAAGCACATGACCAATATTGCCGATGTCCGATTTCGCCCCATCGTTCACGAAAACGGTTTCTTTATCGAGATTAACTCCTTTAACCCGATAATCTTTAACAATTTTATCGATGAGAAAGTCGTAACCCTGATTCGGACTATAACCCCGAAAAGTCTCTGCAACCGACATTTCATCAACGGCCTTGTGTAAAGCCTTCACCACCTCTGAGGGAAGAGGAAGTGTAACATCGCCAACGCCAAGTCGCAGAATTTTTGCCTGTGGATGAAGTAATTTATACGCATTGACACGCTTCTCAATATCGTCGAAACAATAGATTTCCGGGGTCTTAAGATAGTTGTCGTTTGCTAAAGCCATTTTTTGAAAAATATCTGATGTAGTTCTTTAAAACTTCATTTTTTTCGTGATGCAAAAATGCATTTTTTTTTCGAGAAATCAGGTCTGTTTTCTGAATAAATTCAGTATCAATTGGCACTTATTTGAACAATCTCACCAAAGTTCGGCCTTTGAGTGAACCTTTCAATATTGCATCAACCTTAGCGGGCAATTCATCCAGCTCAATTTCATCTGCCAAGGCCTCCAAATGATCAGGCTTCCATGCAGTTGTCAGCTTATTCCATAAATCAGGACGATCCTCTGCCGGAAAATTCTGAGCTGATATACCCACCAGACTCACTGCTCTGAGGATAAAAGGAAATACATTTAAGTCGAGTTTTGTTGATGCCACACTACCACAGGTTGTTACAACCCCCATCAGCTGAACCGATTTTATCAGTCGGACCAAAATATCACCCCCCACTGTATCTATTGCACCAGCATATTGTGCCGGAAATAAAGCCTTATCATCGCCCTGCATGAAGTCGGCACGGGATATCACCCTTTGAGCACCTAACTTCAACAGGAAATCCGTTTCCGATTCTTTGCCTGAAATGGCTACAACCTTGTATCCCAGCTTACTCAATATGCTAACTGCCATAGAGCCGACACCACCGGTTGCTCCCGAAACAAGAACCTCAGCATCACCCGGCTTTACTTTCGAAATCAGATTCTGAACCGATATTCCTGCAGTAAACCCTGCCGTGCCAATAATCATACTCTCTTTGGGTGTGAGTCCTGCCGGCATGGGAGTTACCCACGATGCAGGTACACGGATATACTGCCCAAATCCACCCGGGGTATTCATTCCCAAATCGAAACCTGTTACAATAACCTCTGTGCCGGGAAAAAACGCATCAGAATTAGCTGATACAACAACACCGGCAGCGTCGATACCGGGGGTATGAGGATAGTATTTGGTGACGCCTTTGTTGCCTGTCGCCGATAAAGCGTCTTTGTAATTTAAAGATGAATAAAGCACCTTGATTAAAACTTCATTATCCGGTAAGGACTCAATATCAAGTTCTTTTACTGTAGATTTAAATTTACCTTCTACTTCTTCAACTACTAATGCCTTATATAACATATTGCTAAATAAAAAAAAACGAAAAATAAACATTAAAAAAAGCGCTGAAGTTTATTGCTTCAACGCTTAAAATCTTTCAGACTTTGGCAGAGACAGCAGGTTCTTTCATCGAACATGTGCCGTTGAAAATTGCCTGAGGCTCAACAATCAGGGTTTTTGTCTTTACCTCACCGGTAATATTTCCGGTTGATCTTAAGGTTAATGTATCACTCACTGTGAGGTCACCTGTAACGGTTCCTACAATTTCAGCATTTACACACACTATCGCACCTTTAAGAAAGCCGGTTTTACCAACAACAACTTTACCTTTGCAAGTGATGTTACCCTGCACTTCGCCATCAATTCTAAAATCTCTGTCAGCTACAATGTCACCAATAATTTTACTACCATTAGTTAATGCATTGTGCGTTGATCCTGAGCCAATTGAGTTATCTTTTGCCATATCAGTTTAATACGGGATTTGTTAAAAATTGACACCAAAATTAATGTTTTATTCTGAGATAAAAAAATAATGTTTCAAATTATGGTGATTAAGGCAAAAAGGGCTACTTTTGTTAAAAATTTAGATTTAATATCATTTGCTTTTCATGGTCATAAGACATTTAACACATCAACAAATCGACTTTGAGCGTTGGGATAGGGTTATATCGTCCTCTGCTAATGGATTAATATACGCAAAATCATGGTATCTGAATATTGTTTCTCCCCGCTGGGAAGCCCTTGTTTCTGATAATTATGAGTACATCTTCCCGGTTCCGATGAAGAAGAAATACAAACTACCTTATATAGTTCAACCTTTGTTTACGCAACAGCTTGGAGTATTTTCAGCTTCTTCCATCGACAAAGATATTGTTAAAAAATTCATCCAGAAGATTTCCATTTTTAGTTATGAGATAAATCTGAATGAGTACAATTTTACTGATGAATTTGAGGTAGTACCCAATTATGTGTTGGATCTCGGCTTTCCTTATTCCGGCATTTACAATGAATTCAGTAAGAATACGATAAGGAATTTAGATAAAGCATTAAAAGCTGAAATGGAACTTGTATCCATCACTGCCAAACAATTTGCCGAGTTTTATTGCAGTTCGCATAATCAATATCAAAGTACTGATTTTGAGACATTAAGAATGTTAGTCAATGAAGGTTTTAAACGCGATGCATTCAGGTCGATTGCCGTGAAAGATAATCAGGGAGCTGTTATTGCCGCTGTGGTTTACAGCATTTATAAACAGCGGCTTACTTTCCTGATTCCTGTTTCGAGTCATGCAGGGAAAAGCAAATCAGCCATGTTTCTGATAGTAAATGAATTAATAAAAAAATACTCGGAAGATAATTATTTACTCGACTTCGAAGGATCGAGCAATGAGGGTGTTGCAAGATTCTACAGAGGCTTTGGAGCTAAAAACAGACCCTTTAATAAAATAAAGAATCTGCGTCCTGCATTTTTAGTGGGAAGAATTTAATACCAAGATATTTACAATGATTAAAGTTCTTTTTCTTACAACCTGGTACCCCAACCGATACGACTCTATGTTTGGCCTGTTCGTCAGAAAACATGCCGAGGCAGTGAGTCGGCATTGCGAGGTTTCAGTGCTTTATGTACATGCTGATAAAGGGATAACTAAAACTGAAATAGTCAGGAAAAAATTTGGTAAGGTTGCCGAGACTATTGTCTATTGTCCCGAAAAAAGAACTGGCTTTTTAAGATTATTTCTGAAAACTATCAGTTACTTCAATGCAATTTTTTCCGGATTAAAGAGCATCAGAAAAGAATCCGGATTACCTGATATTGTGCATGTTAATGTACTTACCAGGACGGGTATTCCTGCATGGATATGGAAGAAAACACACAATATTCCATATGTTATTACCGAGCACTGGACAAGGTACTTACCAATGACAGATGGATTTCACGGTTTCTTAAGAAAGAAACTTACCAAGCTGATTATCAAAGATGCTTCAGCAGTTATGCCTGTATCGAAACACCTGAAAGATGCCATGATTAGCCATGAATTGCATCATGATAATTATCAGATTGTGAATAATGTTGTTGACGACTTTTTCTATAAGGATTATCCCAAAATTCAAAAAACCAATGAAAAGATAAGAATTCTTCATGTCTCGTGTTTTCTGGAAAGAGCTAAAAACGTGAAAGGATTACTGCGTGCTACGAAGCAACTCTCGTTAAAACGTCAGGATTTTGAAATGACAATTGTTGGTTCAGGATGGGATTTTGTTGAAACTTGTAGATATGCTGATAAATTGCACTTCCCGGAAGGAATGGTTGAGTTAACGGGTGAAAAAACTCCTCAGGAAGTTGCATCATGGTTTTCAAAGTCCGATTTCTTTGTTTTATTCTCAAATTACGAAACAGCAGGAATTGTGATCTCAGAGAGTCTGGCCAGCGGGAAACCCATCATCTCTTCCAACGTCGGTATCGCCAACGATTATATTTCGGATGATTCAGGCGTTATTATCAATGTGGGTGACGAAGAAGCATTCACCAACGCTATGGATAACATGCTGGATAATTATCAGAATTACAACACGGAAAAGATCAGGGAAGCCGGAAAAGCTTTCAGCTACGAGGAAGTCGGAAAAAGAATTCTATCCATATATATGAACGCGCTGGAAAAGAAATAAACCATTTATAAATCATGCACGGTTTTATTATTACAATTGGTTTCAAAGGGGAGGTTCAGGGGTTTCAGTATGAATGGAAGCCTCTGTTCGACTTTCAGCCGGAACATATTCGCAGAGAAACTTGTAATAATCATTATTTTGCTGAACAATTTACTTCCAAAACTTTCTTGCCTGAAAAAAACTGGATTGATTGCGATGACTTCTTATTTGTAAATGAAGGCATTATCGCTAATTTTTCCAATTTATTATTAGCTCACAAAACTGATAATAAAGAAACGCTTATTCGGGAACTTGTTCAGAATGATGTAGATTTCTTTAAAAAATTCAGTGGAAACTTTGCAGGTTTCTTTTGGGATAAGAAGAAAAATGAACTCTATGCTTTTAATAATCAAACAGGTACAAGAAAATTATTCTATTATTACAACAATGACTTTTTAATTGTATCGACTGACTTATACACTCTTAGTCGGGCAATGGATTCGCTAAATCAAAAGAAATCGCATGATTTGGATGCTGCTTACTTCTTACTTACAAGTGGATTCATGCATGAAGATATGACCTTGATAAAGGAGGTTAAACAAGTCAGAGCCGGTGAATTTATCAAAGTAACGAACAACAATTTTTGCAAAGAAACATATTTCAGTCTTGATGATATCAGTGAAACAAATGACACTGAAGATGCCATCATTGAAAAAATAGACGATCTGTTCAATATGGCTGTTAATGAGGAATTTGCAATTGAGCGAAACTACCCGTATCAGCCGGTAACTACCCTGAGCGGTGGACTCGACTCCAGGATGGTTGCGTTAGTTTCACATGACATTGGTTATCGGAATCAAACATTTTTCAATTTCTCTGAAAATAAATACGCCGATCAGGTGATAGCAACTGAAATTGCTGAAAAATATAAGGTTCCCCTGTTGAAGATTTCTTTATCTGCTGAAAGTCTGAAAGCCATCGACGATAATATTCTTGTTAATGATGGATTAACCATTTACACAGGTTGCTCGCAGGTGTTTGCATCGCTGAAAGACGAAAGACTTAAAAACACCGGAATTATTCATACCGGAATTCTGGGCGATGTTTTTATGGGAAGCTATGTGAGCCATCCAAAAATTAAAAAGGCGAAAGTGTCTGATGGTGTTTTCTCAAAAAGATATCTGAATCAAGGCTTTCAAGGGCATCAAAAATCCATCGCATTATATAGAACCGAGGAATTATACAAGCTTTACAATCGGGGCTACTCAGGAATTAATACCGGATTTCTGTATTTTAATCTTATTGGGGAAACTTTCTCGGCATTTACACATCCTGAATTTGTAAAATACTCATATTCAGTTCCAAGGAAGATAAAATTCAAATCAAGATATTACATCAGGTGGATAAAACAAAAGCATCCTGAATATGCTGAATTTATTTGGGAAGCGATAGGGGGAAAACCAACTAATAGTCAGCTTCTACGTTTAATATACCGGGCAAAAAGAGCATTTATAAAGCGAATGCCCTGGAGTAGCATGTGGAAAAACTCAATGAACCCTGAACAAAAGTGGTATGATGAGAATCCTGATGTAAAAATATATCTTGATAAATATTTTGAACAACATAAACATCTGGCAGGTTTTAATGAGGAATTGATAAAAACAATTGAAAAGATATATGCAGAAGGCTCTATTACGGAGAAATCTCAGGTTTTAACTTTGCTTGGAGCTTACAAATTGCTTTTCACATGAAACTCACCAAATCAGACATACAGTATTTTGTGAATAAAGTTGCCGGAATGGGTTTCTTCCACCTGCTTTCGGCCAATGTTTTGATTCAGTTGTTTGCCTTTGCATCGCAATTGTTTGTTGCCGGCATACTTTCGCCTGATGATTTGGGAAGGATCAAAATTATTCAGACCTATCTTTCCATTTTCTCCGTGATTGCCGGAATGGGTTTCAACGCATCCACCCTGAAGATTTGTTCCGAAAACAGAACCAGCGAAGAGAATGCCGGATATTTTAATACTGCCCTGATTTTCACCATTGCCTCAACAGCATTCTTTTACATTGTAATACTGCTGCTCAACGCGTTCAATATATTTACATCCGATGTTTTACTGAAAATGCTGATTCCCATGGGATTGTTTCCTGTTATCAGTAACACGCTCTTCTTGCTTTACATTTCGTTTTTTCAGGCGAGAAAGGAAGTGAAACTCTTCTCTACCTTAACAGTTTACAATAAACTGATATCAATTATTGCCATCATCGTTTTTAGTTGGCTTTGGGGCATTAAAGGGTATTATATCGCTTTTAACCTGAGTTTTATCCTGATGATTTTCTTTGCAGTAAAGGCTATCAGGAAATTTCATCGGTTCAGGATAGATAAGAACTTTCGTGAAAAATTGAAAGGACATTGGTTTTACGCGAAATCGAATATTCTAGCCAGTGTTTTTGGTGAAACCTCAGGGATGATAGATGTTATTCTAATCTCGTTTCTGATATCAAACATGGAAGATATTGGTTATTATAGTTTTGCGCTGACACTGACGATTGCGCTCAGGATTTTCCCGGCAACAGTACAACAAATCACAATTCCGTACTTTTCATCATTCGACTCAACCAAAGAGAGTTTCTTAATCATTTACAGAAAGTACAACCGGCTACTGAGTATAGTAGTCGTAGTTTCACTGGCATTATTCCTTTTAGCAATGCCTGTTGTGCTGAGTCTCGTCTTCAGAGGCAAATATGATAATTCAGTAACTTTCCTTTATTTTCTTGCCATTGGATGGAGTATCCGAAACGTGAATCAATTGCAGTCGGCAGCAATTTTTGGTCTTGGCAAGATAAAATACAATGCTGTAGTCGGATTAATCGTTCTGATATTCAACCTGATAGCATATCCGATTTTCATTCATTACTTCGGAATCATCGGTGCAGCCTATGCATCCATACCTTCAGGAATTGTTTTTTGGTTGTCGTCGAGGTTCTTCATGCAGAAAGCAATCAGAGAAACGAACTGGAAAATCTAATCAATTTCGAGTTGTATTTTGAACGTTTTATCCGGGAAAACCGGACTCTGAAGCATTTTTGCTGCTAATTTCTTTTTGCTGTAAATGGCGCAAACAGTATTCGAAACATGGTACAGATTGCTGTGCTCCTCCTTTTTGAGTCCGTCGAGAATAGCTGCTATAACCGAATGTCGCGGTATTTCGGGATTGTAACCGTAGTCGTGCCACACAATCATCGAATCGTCATTTTTCAGTAAATCGAAAACCTTTTTCGTATCCGAAAGCACACCTTCGTATGAATGATCACCATCAATAAAAATTAAATCAAACTTCTTGTTAAGTGATTTAAAATCAAACTCTTTCGAATCAGCATGAATCTGGGTTATATTCTTTTCATCCTGAATTAAGCAGGCATGTAGCTTCGCGTATTTGTGGGGTAAACCTCTGGCAATAATATCATCGGGAGAAAGATTAACCGACGTACAATGTTTGGCACAAGAGGCCACATTGACGATGCTCTCCCCTCTCCATGTTCCAATCTCCAGATACTCACAATCGGGAATGGAAGCTGCCAGCGTTTTCAGTAATATTAAATCCGTTATAGAAGATGAGCCATCCAGGAAAGCATATTTATTAATATTTGCATTCTCCTTAGTTAAAAATTGTCTGATATCAGTCGTTGGAAACTGAGTTACTGAATACTTCTTATTCAGGTATTTTTCGTAAAGCGTTTCATCTTTTAAAACCAGAAAAATCGACTTTGGATTTCTTATTAACTGCTTAACTATTTGATAGATTGCCTTAGCCTTATCTTTATTTTTCATTCCTATACTGTCTATTTTTCGATTGACAAAATTAATACCTGCAAAGATATTGTTTAATTTTAACTAATCTTCTTATTTGGGTATGTTTTATTATTGCATTTTTGGCATATACGCTTTTGAGTTGCCTGTTCGTTGTTGATGTAGTGTGTTGTGCAGCAATATCAGGACTAAATGGTGTCACGAATCCAACTAATTTCAGCATTTTTCAGGTGAAATTTGTGATTTAAGCTTTGCATGAATGACTTTTACGCTTAGTAAAAATCAAATTTATGCTCAGTATATTTTAAATTTATGCTCAGTGAAAATTAAATTTGTGCTAAGCATAAAACTGATTTGTGCTAAGCATAAAATCGATTCGTACTGAGCATAAAATTGATATATACCAAGTAAAAAAACAATTTGCGCATTAAAAAAGTCCCATTTTTTTAGGATTGTTGAGTGAATTCTTCAAGGTCATTTGACTGATTAATCAACAGAAATCAAACAAAAAAAACAGACCTGAAACCAAAATCTCAAGTCTGTTTTTGATAACTAAACAAATCAATTCTATACCAATCTTCTGATTAAATCTTCTTTTTCACCTAACAAAAGGTCGATAAGCGGAATTTCAATCATTGTGTATGCTCCCGGACGGGTTTTGGTTGTTGCCCTGGCACATGCCACCAATATCTGAGCTGTAAGTGCAGGATTGTTGATTTTCATATTGAATTCAAACAATTGATTGTATGTGGTGCCCGAAACGCCTTTGCGTACCATATTAACACCATGTCCCATATCAATCAGATTATCAACACTATCCACCAAATTCACATGAGTTTCGTCATGTACAAAGTAAGGGTCGTTCTTGATATTAGCTGCCACTTCATCAAACTTATATCCATCTTCAAGTTCAATGTAAACCATCCGGCGATGGATACCTGTTCCCAGTGGAATTGTCATTGACAAAGCCTTTTTTACTCCTGCCACAGCTTTTACTGCAACTGTATGCCCCATACTCATTCCGGGACCAAAGTTGGTGTAAGTGATTCCTTTAGGAGCAACTGCTTCGAGCAAAGCACGAACCACAGAATCGCTTCCCGGATCCCAACCTGCAGAGATGATTGCAACGGCGTTATTGGCTTGTGCAACAGGCTCCAGATCCTGACGAAGTTCCCAAATAGAGCTGTGGATATCGTAGCTGTCAACAGTATGAATTCCCATTGCTAATATCTCTTTTGCCTGAGCGGGTACGCTGCGTGTTGGAGAACAAAGCACTGCAACATCAACATTTTCAAGCTTGCTGATGTTATCCGTTACAGGAATTCCAGTAAGTTCAAGTGGAACGTTTCCGACTGTTGCCGAGCGACGAACGACACCGGCAATTTCGAAATCGGGAGCGGCTTGTAATGCCTCAAGCACAGATTTTCCAATATTGCCGTAGCCGACAATAGCTGCACGAATTTTCTTCATTGTATTATTGCTTTTAGTTTTATTGTTTGAACGCAAAAGTAGCATTTTTAAGAAACTTATTGCAGTTGAATAACGATGTTATTTAAAAGATTGACGCAATACCAACAATTATTAACAAACAAACATTTTTTTGCTTCAATTTAAAACAAAAAACGGCAGCTATTTAGAAAAATGTAAATGCTATAGTAATTTCTTTACCAAATCAGGGCGGTTAACCTTCATCAGTGTTTTGTAAATAGATTTCTTGAATTCGGGTTTATACCAGAAGAAAAACTGCCGCTGTTCGAGTTTTTGCTCTTTGGTTTTGGGCGTGTAAATCTTCTCAAGCGTATAAGGATGATAGCCTGAATAATAAATCTCAGTGGCTAATGTCATGGGAGTTGGCGTAAAATCCTGCACCTGTTCAAGTTTGAAATTCATTTGCTTGGTTTTGATGGCTAAATCTGCCATATCGGCCGGTTCACAACCCGGGTGACTCGAAATGAAATACGGAATTAATTGTTGGTTGAGTCCGCATTCACGATTAATTTGCTCAAACTGACGGGTAAACTCCTGAAAATGCTTGAAAGATGGCTTACGCATCAAATTAAGTACATTATCTGATGTATGTTCTGGTGCGACTTTCAAACGACCCGATACGTGTTTGGTAATCAGTTCTTTGGTATATTCTTTATGACTCTTGTTTGTTTTTTCATCCTGTGTGTCAGTCATCATAATATCATACCTGATTCCACTTCCAACGAACGACTTTTTGATGCCCGGGAGCTTATCGACTTCCTTATATATGTCGAGCAGTGGCGTATGGTCGGTATTCAGATTAAAACACACTTTAGGGTGAATACAAGATGGTTTGCGGCATTTTTTGCATATTTCCATATCGATGCCACGCATTTGATACATATTGGCTGAAGGTCCGCCCAAATCACTTATATACCCTTTGAAATCAGGCATTCTCGTAATTTGTTTCACCTCATTCAGAATTGATTCTTTGGAGCGTGAAACAATGAATTTACCCTGATGCGCCGAGATGGTGCAAAAAGCACATCCACCGAAACATCCCCGATGCAGGTTCACCGAGAATTTAATCATCTCGAAGGCAGGTATCGTTTTACCCTTATACTTTGGATGCGGTAATCGGGTAAAAGGCAAATCGAATGAGGCATCGAGTTCACCTGTACTGATAGGCTGAAAAGGTGGATTCACCACAACAAAACTGCTTCCAGTTTTTTGTATGAGCCGATCCGCATCGTAGCGATTCGATTCTACCTCGATATGCTTAAAGTTGGAAGCATATAACTTTTTGTCTTTCAGACAGGTTTCATGATCGACAAGCATTTTGGTTTTCCAACGGTCATGCTCATCCGGCTGTTTTTTCGAAAGATAACCTGTCTGCGGTATGTCCCTCATATCAGCAAATTGCTTACCCTCATTCAGGGCATCCAAAATCGCTGAAAGCGGCTTCTCTCCCATCCCGTAAACCATCAAATCGGCCTGAGAATCAACCAGTATTGCTGGTTTCAGGGTATCCGACCAATAATCATAATGCGTAAACCTTCTGAGTGACGCTTCAATACCCCCTATCAACAAGGGCACATCAGGAAAAAGTTCTTTTAAAATGCGGGAATAAACAGTCACAGCATAATCAGGTCTGAAATGCGGCTTTCCATCAGGCGAATAGGCATCATCTGACCGAAGTCGCTTATTGGCCGTATAATGATTCACCATCGAATCCATATTTCCAGCAGTAACGGCGAAGAACAAACGGGGTTTGCCCAACTTCTTAAAATCGCGCAAGTCATCGCGCCAGTTGGGTTGAGGAACGATGGCCACCTTCAGTCCGCGTGCTTCCATCATCCTTCCAACCACGGCTGCACCAAAAGCAGGATGATCCACATACGCATCGCCACTAAAAAAAATAACGTCGGGTTGATCCCAGCCTCTTAAATCGAGTTCCTTGCGGGTTGTAGGGAGAAAATCGGTAAGCTGATATGTTTTTAGATTCATTGCAACAAATTAATACACAATTGGATAAACAACAGCTTAATTGAAAAGTTCGTAATAACAGACAAAATTATGAAATGATACGGGATTGAGATCATGAATTGCTGATGAAATCTTTCACAACCCGGTAAGCTTTTTCACGGGCAATTTCCAGTTTATCATTAACGATGGTTATATCAAATTGCGGCGCAAACGACAGTTCGTATTCTGCTTTGGCAATGCGCAAGTCAATCATTTCGGGCGAATCAGTACCCCGACTTGTTAATCTGCTACGAAGCTCATCAATGCTGGGAGGAGCAATGAATATCAGCAGGGCACGATCGCCGTATTGCTTCTTAATATTCAGTCCGCCAACAACATCCACATCAAAAACAATGTGTTTCCCTTGCTTTCCAATGCGATCAATCTCACTACGAAGAGTACCATAGTAGCAATCCTTATACACTTCTTCGTATTCAACAAACTCATCATTGGCAATCTTTTCGCGAAACTCATCAGGTGAAAGGAAATAGTACTCCAAACCATGCTGTTCATTACCTCTGGGTGCGCGACTGGTAGCTGAGATTGAGAATTCAATCTCCATGTTTTGCTGAAGCAAATAATTTACGATGGTGCTTTTACCCGATCCTGAAGGGGCAGAAAAGATGATTAGTCGCGCTGGCATAAATCCAAGAATACTTATATATTTTACTGAAATCAGCGGGAAGGATAATCGTGTGCCTTACCGCTAAAATGGATAATTCAAAAGAAACAGCAGTCCTATAAGCCGGGTTCTGTACCCTGAAAACAGGGTGTTTGTCATTTATCTTGGACAATTGTCACCAATTGCCTCCAGCGATCTACCCCCCGGCATCGGACGGGCCGTCCTACATGCGCCGGTATACATGATCTTGCAACCCATAAGGCGTACGGCTACCCGTGTTGCCACGGATACCGGTGAGCTCTTACCTCACCTTTTCACCCTTATCCCGAAAGCTTTCGGGACGGTTATTTTCTGTTACACTACTCTGCCCTCACGAACAGCTTCCCGTTAGGAAGTATGGAGCCCTTTGTTGCCCGGACTTTCCTCCCCATTATACAATGGAGCGACAAACCGGACTGCTGATTTCGCTGCAAAGATACGTTATTAAAGTTGAAGACCAACAAAATTCATTAATTTTGGAGCCTTAAACTCAGATAAGAAATCCATGTCAATGAATGAAATAATACCGGAAGAAGATATTCGAAAATATAATGTTCACATCCGCAATCCGGTCATCAGAGTAGTATTAGTAATACTTGGAACTTTATCAGTAGCATTAGGAGTTAT
>CAYMDE010000010.1:39761-57013 GCA_964389115.1 uncultured Paludibacter sp.
TCATCAGAAAGCGAATAGTTTACTAAATCACCTGCAAGATATTGGTCGTATGCAGCCATATCAACCAGTCCGTGTCCCGACAGATTAAACAGAATAACCTTCTTGGTTCCTTCCTCTTTTGCTTTAAGTGCTTCGTTTACAGCAGCTGCAATGGCATGAGCCGATTCCGGAGCAGGAATTATACCTTCGGTACGTGCAAACAACACCCCTGCTTCGAATGAATCCAGTTGTTTAATATCGCAAGCCTCGATAAAACCATCTTTCAGCAACTGACTTACCAAAGTTCCGGCACCATGATAACGAAGACCACCGGCATGAATGTGTGCGGGAGCGAAATCATGACCCAATGTAAACATCGGAATAAGAGGAGTATAACCAGCCTCATCGCCAAAATCGTATTGGAAAATTCCCCTTGTAAGCTTCGGACAGGATGATGGTTCGGCTGACACAAAACGGGTTTTGAGTCCTTTGCTGAAATTATGACGCAGGAATGGGAAAGCAATTCCGGAAAAATTGGAACCACCACCAAAACAACCAATCACAACATCAGGATACTCACCCGCCATTTCCATTTGTTTCTCAGCCTCAAGACCAATAATTGTTTGATGTAACGACACGTGGTTCAACACGCTACCAAGCGTATATTTACAATTTGGAGTCGACATGGCAAGTTCGATAGCTTCAGAAATTGCAGTACCCAAACTACCCTGATAATTAGGATGTTCGGTAATAATTTTGCGTCCTGCTTTGGTTGACATCGAAGGAGAAGGAATAACCTGAGCTCCCCAGGTTTGCATCAGTGAGCGACGATAAGGTTTTTGTTCATAGCTGATTTTTACCATATAAACTGCCAGTTCAAGCCCAAACATTTTACAGGCAAGCGACATGGCTGTACCCCACTGTCCGGCACCAGTCTCAGTAGTAATATTGGTAACACCTTCAATTTTATTGTAATAAGCCTGTGCTAATGCAGAGTTGAGTTTGTGTGATCCAACCGGACTAACACTCTCATTTTTAAAATAGATATGAGCCGGTGTGTCCAGAGCTTTTTCAAGACCGGTAGCTCTCACCAATGGAGAAGGACGGTAAATTTTGTACTTATCAAGCACTTCCTCAGGAATATCAATCCATGCATCTTTGATGTTAGTCTCCTGATCAACAAGTGCTTTGGCAAATAATGGATACAAATCTTCAGGCTTTAATGGCTCTTTGGTACCCGGATGCAGAATTGGTAAAGGAAGATTTGGCATCTCGGCCAAAATATTATACCATTGGGTTGGCATCTCATTCTCAGTGAGTAAAAATTTCTTTCGTTTTTCCATGATGAGTTTAAATCAATTATAATTCATATTGCACGCAAAGTAAATAAAAATTAACGAAAGTTTAAAATTAAAACACCTCGTTTTTTGTTATTCTGAAATTAAAAAGATGCTTTTGATATAATTTATTCAGATTTAAGCTATATTATCCCAACAATCAAAAAAATATCTTAAATTTGTGTCGAATCAAAAAAACAGAATGTCCTATGATACAATCCATGACAGGATTTGGTAAAGCTACCGGCGATTATAACGGAAAGAAAATCGTTGTCGAAATTAAATCATTAAACAGCAAGCAAATAGATATATCTACCCGATTATCTGGTTTATATCGCGAGAAAGATATTGAAATCAGAAACGAGGTTTCGCATGCACTTGAAAGAGGAAAAATTGATGTTGCATTATACATTGATAATTCAGGAAAAGAATCGGTGACTAACCTGAACCAAACTGTTATAGAAACCTATTATCAGCAAATAAAAGCAATTGCTGATAACACTGGAATTCCGGTCCCCGAAAACTGGTTCGAAATTATATTGAGATTGCCTGATGTGATGAAAACCGAAATTGCTGAACTCGACGAACAGGAATGGGTGGTTGTAAAAGAAATTATGCAGGACGCAATCAATCAGATTAAATCGTTCAGGGCTCAGGAAGGAAAATCGCTCGAACAGGTTTTCAGAAATAATATTGCACGTATCGGTGAGCTTCTTGATTCAATTGCACCCTACGAACAGGAACGCGTTGAGAAAATCAAAGTCCGCCTGGAAGAAAATCTGCAGCAGATTGCTGATAAATTTGAATACGACAGAAACAGACTCGAACAGGAATTGATTTTCTATATTGAGAAACTGGATGTTAATGAAGAGAAAATCAGACTCAAGGCACATCTTGATTATTTTCTTGAAACTATTGATAAAGAGGCTTCTCCGGGAAAAAAATTAGGATTCATTTCGCAGGAAATAGGAAGAGAAATCAACACACTTGGTTCGAAAGCCAACCATAGCGAGATGCAAAAACAGGTAGTACTTATGAAAGATTATCTTGAGCAAATCAAAGAACAGGTTTTAAATGTTTTATAAATGATGAAAGATCTTCGCAGGATCATACAGGCAGTTTACCATTTCATCAGACATGATGTATGGAGGATTACCGAAAACGAGCTTTCGAAAGGAAAAAGAATACCTTACCGGCTCGTTAAGATTATTGTCATAGCTTTCAGAGGCATTGCTCAGGATAATCTGGTAGTTCGTGCCTCAGCCCTCACCTACTCTGTGCTGTTTGCTTTGGTTCCGCTTATTGCACTTTTCATTGCTATTGGCAAAGGGTTCGGGGTTGAAGACATGATTAAAGCCTGGCTCGAAGATGTACTGATTGCTCAAAAGGAGGTTATTCCTTTAATTATGGACTTCGTGGAGCGATATCTTGAAACCACGAGGGGTGGATTATTTATTGGAATAGGAATTTTTATCCTCCTTGTTTCGGTAATGAGCTTTTTCAAACATGCCGAAAAAACTTTCAACAGCATCTGGGAAGTAAGCAAGTCGCGTTCGTTCCTACGACAGTTCAGCACATACTTTTCTGCATTATTCATCATACCCTTACTTGTCGTTATAGCTGGTGGTGTTAGCCTGTATTTCAATACTTTAATTGCCGATTTGCAATTAGAATATATCCTGTCGCCCATCCTCAGATTTGGGATGAAATTAACACCTTACCTGATTAGCTGGATACTTTTCACTGCCATGTATATCCTTATTCCCAATACCAGGGTGCACTTCAGAAACGGATTGATTGCCGGACTGATTGCGGGAACAGCCTTCCAGTTTTTTCAGAATATCTACATCGCCGGACAAGTATATTTGGCACGATACGACCTTGTTTATGGTAGTTTTGCAGCAATTCCGTTATTGCTTTTGTGGCTTCAGATTTCGTGTCTGATAATCTTACTGGGTGCTGAAATATCATACGCCTCTCAGAACTTACAAAACTATGAATATGAAGGTGACAGCAATAATATCAGCATCAGATACAGAAATTTTCTTTCTGTATTTCTAACCTATGTGATTGTGAAGAGATTCAGCAATAATGAAACGCCATTAAAGAATGATGAGATTGCTTCGATATATAAACTCCCAATCAGATTAGTTAATATATTACTGACGGAGCTTACTGCAATCAATGTTATCACTGAAATTGTTGATGAAGATGATAAAACCAAGGCTTATCAACCTGCCATGGACATCAATAAATTAACTGTTAGCTTATTAATTGACAGGATTGAATCGAAGGGATCGGAGTTGTTTTTAGCAAACAAACATGTTGAACTTGATGAATTCTGGCAAAAACACCTGGAGTTAAGGAACAGTCTGAACGGGACAGATAAGGATTTGCTAGTCAAAGACATTTAAGAATCTATGCCTATGATTATTGGAATAACAGGAGGAATCGGGAGTGGTAAATCTACCCTCGCGGCAATAATTCGCGATGCTGGTTTCAAGGTTTTTGATACGGATGAGATTGCCAGAAAGATGCAGGATAGTGACGAGAAAATAATCAATGATACCATTGCTTTGCTTGGTCCTGATGTTTATAAAAATGGTAAGCTCGACAGGGCTTTGGTGGCATCAATTGTATTCAATGATGCTGAAAAACTGAAGGCTCTGACGGCCATAATCCATCCGGCTGTAAGGAACGAAATTGTTGAATGGGCAAAACAATACAATCCTGAAGAACTTATATTTATCGAAAGTGCAGTTCTTTTTGAAGGTGGTTTTTACAGATTGATGGATAAAATAATTCTTGTTACAGCCCCTGAAGAAATACGCATTCAGCGGGTTATGAAACGCGATGGCGTAAAACGAGAACATGTACTTGCCAGAATAAAAAATCAGATCCCTGAGGATGATAAAATCCCGGAATCTGATTTAATTATTAATACGGAACAAGGCTTTCCGAAGAACGTACTTGAATTAATTATAATGCTCAAGGACTGAGTAGTCTTTCGAATATCTCAGGTGCTGCTCAACATAATTTTCGTGATATGATACCTTCACGTCGATGATATTGCCTGCATTGTCTTTTACCAGACTGTACACCGGATTGACAAATCCTTTGTAAGGAGCGATATTTAATTTTGCATACCTGTCTAATACTTCCCTGTGGATATCCTGATTTACTTTTACAGCATACTTTTCGATTAAGTCTCTTGCTGCATCGAAATCGCCGGTTGACTTAATACGTTGTATTTCGGCAAGTTGCTTTCCAAACAATTCACGAAGTTTCTCATAATCGTTGATAACAACATAAGTCTTACCATCCCTCAATTTCAGTTCGATTACGTTATCATCTTTTCCTTGTTCATATGCCCAGGTTGCAACCAGCTGTCGGTTACGCATGTGTGCCTGTTCAATATTTTTCCCGGGCTGTATGCGCGTAAGTTGTGTCATCATTCCATTCATAATAAACTGATAATACGCAGTTTTGTATGCTTCACTATCAGGGAGTAAACCGAGATCCACCATTTTCTTGTCCGCCATGAAGTAAAGAGCAAACAAGTCGGCACGCGCTTCCTCAATGGGAGAACCATAGGCACGCAGTGCATCCGGACTCACACCCGGAAGTAATTTTCCTGAACCGTGACCCAAACACTCATGCAAATCGGTGTGTAAATCATTGGTAAGTGCACCATATTTCTGCGCACGTTTCACCTCCGTATCGCTCCACATAAACTCCTGCAAAAAGCCACTTCCCTGGGAAGATTTGAAATGTGATTCACTGATATTCTCTATCGTCACCGATTTTGATCCATGTACCGCCCTGATCCAGTTCGAATTGGGGAGATTGATACCAATCGGACTGGCAGGATAAACATCACCACCCAGTTTTGCCACAGTAATAACTTTGGCTGAAACGCCAACGACCTCCTCTTTTTTAAACTGATTGTCGATGGGAGATTTATCTTCGAACCATTGGGCATTATCACTGATTAATTCAGTTCTTTTGGTCGCCACATCATCCCTGAAATTTACGAGGGCTTCCCAGGTGGCTTTCATTCCCAGCGGATCGGTATATGTTTCGGTAAATCCATTGATAAAATCAATTTTCGAATCCAGATCCTGTACCCACAAAATGGAATATTCATCGTAAAGCTTCAAATCTCCTGTTTGATAAAACTCAATCAGCTTATCAATAACAGCCTTCTGTTTGTCATTCTCAGCAACTCCCGATGCTTTTTCGAGCCAATAGATGATTCTGTCAATTGCAGCTCCATACATTCCTCCTGATTTGTAGACCTTTTCAACAACTTTTCCATTTTCTTTGACCAACTTGCTGTTTAGTCCCAACTGAACAGGCGTAGGATCGTTCGGGTCAGTCATGGCAGCATAAAACGCCTCAACCTCCTGCTGAGTTACACCTTCATAGAAATTATTTGCCGAAGTAAGGATAAGATCTGCTTCAGGATCCTGGTTAGATCTTCTCTTGTATAATTCAGGATCGAAAATTACCGGAAATATTCTGGCAATAAACTGATCAACATCTTCATTTTCTAACAAAGGCAGTAGGTTCGCATCCAAACTTTTCGTTACCGTTTTAAGAAAGTCTTCACTAAAACCGGGAGCAAGTTTATCCTCAGAATAATGATGATGAATTCCGTTGGACATCCACACTCTTTTAAGGTAAACCTCAAAGTTTTTGAAATCGTCGGAAGACTTATCAGCATCGTAGTTCAGATACACCGCCTCAAGCAGCCTTCTGATAGTTAAATTATTACGATGATTCTGATCAAAAAGAATATCCCGTCCTTCCAACGCTGCTTCGGATAAGTAATAAACCAATAGTTTTTGGTCCAATGTAAGCTCATCAAAATTATTGACTTTATAACGCAGAATTTCTATATCGGCAAAACGATCCACCGAATACTGAAAATCGTCCTGCGCTTTTTGTGTGCAAGAGGCCATGATTATTAGGCTCATGATAATAAAAGTTAGTTGTTTCATTTGTATTAATTTATACTCTATTGATGTTCACTCTGTTTAGCTTCCTGCCAGATTGTCTCCATCTCGTCGAGCGACATTTTTTTCAGATCATTACCCATCGAAATGGTTTTCGATTCGAGATAGTTAAAGCGTGAAATAAACTTACGGTTTGTGCGTTCAAGCGCATTTTCGGGATTGACATTGTAAAGTCGGGCAGCATTTATCAGGCTGAAAAACAAATCTCCAAACTCAGCTTCAATTTTATCCTGATCCAGTGCGTCGATTTCCGTCTTCAGTTCCTGAAACTCTTCCTGAATCTTATCCCAAACCTGCTCCCTTTCTTCCCAGTCAAAACCCACACTTCGGGCTTTGTCCTGTATTCTGTGAGCTTTAATCAGTGCAGGCAATGATACAGGCACCCCGGAAAGAACTGATTTATTGCCACCTTTTTCCTTTAGCTTCAAATCTTCCCAGTTCTGCATCACTTTTTCAGAGCTATCTACTTCAACATCAGCAAAAATATGCGGGTGACGATAAATTAGCTTCTCACATAGTTTATTTGTAACATCGAAAATATCGAACTCACCGGTTTCGTTACCCATTTCGGCATAAAACACGATATGCAGTAATAAATCGCCCAGTTCTTTGCTGATTTCCTGTTTGTTATCATTGAGAATTGCATCGGCAAGTTCGTAGGTTTCCTCTATGGTGAGAGTTCTCAGACTTTCGAAAGTTTGCTCCCTGTCCCAGGGGCATTTAGTACGTAACTCTGTCATGATTTCAAGCAGGCGCCTGAACTCAGACAATTTTTGTTCTATAGTATGCATGAAAAATTTAATTATTTATACCAGTCGTCCATCGACTTTAGGAAGCCAACCAGTTTTTCTTCCAATTCAATATTTCTTAGTTTCAGTTGTTGATATAAATATTGAGTTTCAAGAAGATTTCTGATTCTGTAACCCACTTCAATCAAATCAAAAGGCTTAGAAAGAAAATCTTTAGCACCCAGTTTCAGGGCTTTATGTTTGGCTTCGGAAGTAATATCCGCAGTCAAAATCATGATTGGAAGAAATTTATTGGGCGACAGAGAGTTTTTTCTTTGCTCTTTGAGTAACTCCATAACTTCGAAGCCCGACAAATGTGGCATCATTAAATCCAGCAAGACAAGTTCAGGATCAAACGTTTCAACCAAAGAAGTTACTTTCCTGGGATCAGTTGTTGATTGTATCTGAGTATAACCTTCAATTTCGAGTAAACCCTTTAACACATCAATATTGGACTCCAGGTCGTCAACTATTAAAATCCTGGCATTTTTTAAATCGGGATCGATCATAGTATGTTTCTTTAAATGATTTACAAAATTAAGAATTAGTTTGTTTTTCTGTAATTATCTATCATATTTAACACATCAGCAGCATTGAGCGGCTTAAATAATACATCGTCGGCACCGGCTTTTAGTAAACTCCTGATTTGGTCCGCAGATAAATCTCCACTCAAAATGATAACCGGCAATAGTTTCGTGTTTTTATTCCTCTTCAGTTCTTCAAGCACCTGAACTCCTGACATATCCGGCAAATCATAATCCAGGAAAATTAAATCAGGAGTATGCTCAATAGCCAAATCAACTGCCCTGCCACCCTGTGTATCGCTGATAATTCTGATTTCAGGACGATAGCCCACGATAATATCTTCCATTAGTTCGATGTTTGAGTGGTCATTTTCTATGTGCAGGATTGTACCCTTCTGAATGATTTTAATCATATCATCCAATTCATCTGCAATTTGAACAACTACCTGATTTCCCATCGTTTTAGACCATGGAAGTTGAATGGTAAATTTACTACCTTCTCCTAAGATACTTTCAGCTATAATTTCGCCACCCATAGCAGTTATGATTTCCTTGGCTATCGACAACCCCAAGCCTGTTCCTTCGATAACAGATTCATTCTGTTCTATTCGTTCAAAAGGAATAAATAATTTTGAAAGACTCTGCTGAGACATTCCCACTCCGGTATCAGAAACAATGATATTCAGAAACTTATTTTCTGAAATTTGATCATCGGGCAATTCAACTAACAAATCGACTTTTCCTTCGACCTTGTTGTATTTGATTGCATTGTTAAGCAGATTAACTAAAACCTGAACCAAGCGCTGTTTATCAGTCTCTATGGCAAGTCCGTTTATATCCTGGGTTAAATTCCTGATTTCGATCTGTTTTTCAACAGTAAGAGGCATTACCAAATCTATGGCTTCGTCAATTACAGTTTTTAACTTAACAATTTCCGATGTTAGCGTAAATTTACCAGCCTCAATTTTCGAAATATCGAGCACCTCGTTTATCAATTTCAGTAAATGCTTTCCACTCGTAAGAATATGTCTCACACCTTTTCTTTGACCGGGGTTTAACTCGCCCATTTCAAGTAATTGAGCAAAACCAAGAATGGAGTTAAGGGGTGTTCTTAGTTCATGACTCATTCTTGAAATAAATTCGGTTTTCGTCTTATTGGCCTTCTCTGCCTCTTCTCTGGCATGTTGGATTTCCTGTTCTTTTTGCTTACGTTTCAGAATTTCCTGCATCAGGAATTCATTGGTAATAGATAATTCTGAAGTACGTTCTTCAACACTTTTTTCCAGTGTTATATTCAAATCATACAACTCATCTTCAATTCTTTTGCGTTCAGTAATATCTTGTGATATAGCAATATAATGAGATGCTTTTCCCTGATTATTAAGAATTGGACTAATTGACAGGCCCTGCCAGTATAGGTCACCATTTTTCCTTTTAACAAGCATTTCACCTCTCCATGCCCTACCTTCAGCAATTGCTTCCCAAAGTGATTTATAGTCGTATTCGTCGAGATCTTCAGTGGTCATAACATGATAGTTACTTCCAATCAACTCTTCCCTGCTAAAACCCGAAATGTCTATGCACGATTGATTTACATACTCTATAACTCCATCAAGAGAAGTTATCATAATCATATTGGGACTCTGTTCAACTACCTGCGATAGTTTTCTGAGCTTTTCCTCTGAAAGATGTTTTTCATTGATGTTTCTGGCGATACCATCAATTGCTACAGCTTTATTATCATCGTTTCTTACTGCACTTACTATTATGCTGAACCATTCAATATTGTTATTCTTATTAATTAACCTTATTTCAATATTTTCAGATAGCTCTTTTATTTGGTTCAATTGATTTATCAGGTTAATGAAAACCGGTTGATCGTCAGAATAAATATATTGCAACAACGAATGACCAATCATTTCATGCGAACTATACCCCAACTGCTTCTTGCATGATGGTGAAATAAAGATGATATCACCATCAGTATGAAGCTTAAAAATGATATCCTGACTGTTTTCGATTAGCTTCCGGTATTGTGCTTCACTGGCCTTGAGTGCTAACTCTACCGTTTTCCTGCGCTGAATATTTCGACTGATACCAAAGACTTCAACTTCTGAATTTTCATTTAATCGTATATTGCATGATAATTCTACCCAAACCAGCGAACCATCCTTACATGGCTGCTGAACTTCAATAATGTAAATTGGTGGTTCTTTCTTTAATACAAAAATATCATGTGTTATTCGTTTGATATCATCAATTACCTTGTTAAGCGATTCTTCATCAATAGCTTTTTCAAATGATTCGGCCATCGCTTCTTCTACAGTTAAACCTCTAAGACTGTGAACTGACGGACTGATATAAAGAAATTTGCCTGTGCTGTAATTAAGAATCCAAATAACATCGGACGAATATTCAGAAAATAATTTATAAATCTTTTGATCTTCACTCTGATCAGAGAAGTTTTGAATTTCATTTCCTGTTTCAATAATAATCATTGAAACATATTTCCGATTGTCTGAAAACAAATGTATGTGAGATCTTTTATTAAATAGTTCAGATTGATAGTTAAAAACTTTCTGACCACCATGCATAGCCAACTCACCAAACACACCCAACCAATCAAAATTAATCGAATCAATTTGAGGAAACACTTCCCTGATACTATGATTGACCAATTCATTTATTTGCTTTCCTGAAAACAAAGCATAAGCTTCATTCACCTCTTTAAAAATAAAATCGGAAGGGAAACCTGCTTCATCATAAACAACTTCCAGCAAAACATAGCCGGTGTATCTACTTTTCGACAGAGCTTCTAAATGTTTTTCGAACATAGAGCAATCAAAAATAAGTTATGATTGAATTTGAATAAATATTCATTAACAAACAAAAGATTTTCGTTTGAATGTTGACAAAGTTACATGAATTAATCTAATAAACCTACTGATACAACTAAAAATTATTCTCATGTTATATAATAAAAAAACTGCATTAACTTGCATTTTAACTTCATTTAACACCAACGAAGCGTGCAGCTAATACAGTTTTTTATGATGAATCCTGTTACATTGAACAGGAATAGAACTACTTAATCTTCCAGCAGAATTTCCATGATTGTACAGGCAGCTTTGGCTACCGGACTACCGGGACCAAAAATGGCGGCAACTCCTGCTTTGTATAGATAATCGTAGTCCTGTGCAGGAATTACTCCCCCAGCAATCACGATGATATCCTCACGACCCAGTTTTTGAAGTTCTTCAATCACCTGAGGAACAAGTGTTTTGTGGCCTGCAGCAAGCGAAGAAACTCCCAACACATGTACATCGTTTTCAACAGCCTGCTTGGCTGCTTCGGCAGGAGTCTGGAACAATGGCCCCATATCCACATCGAATCCGCAGTCGGCATATCCGGTTGCGACAACTTTAGCGCCACGGTCGTGACCATCCTGACCCATTTTGGCAATCATGATGCGGGGCCTGCGACCTTCTTTTTTAGCAAACTTTTCGGTCAACTCACAAGCCTTCTGAAAGCTTGAATCGTTTTTGGTTTCTGATGAATACACGCCTGAAATTGTTCTGATGGTTGCTTTATAACGTCCTGATATTGCCTCACATGCATCCGAAATTTCTCCGAGAGATGCTCTTACACGAGCTGCTTCAACAGCCAGCTCGAGCAGGTTACCTTCACCGGTACGGGCACATTCAGTGATAGCGGCCAGTGCTTTTTGCACATCAGCCTCATTGCGGTTGGCACGAAGTTGTTTCAATCGCTCAATCTGTTGAGCACGTACTGCAGTATTATCAACTTCCAGAATATCAATAGGATCTTCCTTTTCCAAACGATATTTATTTACTCCCACGATGGTTTGAGCACCTGAGTCGATACGCGCCTGTGTACGGGCAGCAGCTTCTTCGATACGCATTTTTGGAATACCGGTCTCGATAGCAGCAGCCATACCTCCCAGTTTTTCAACTTCTTCGATCAATGCCCAGGCTTTTTCAACCAGTTCGTTGGTGAGTGATTCAACATAGTAGGAACCTGCCCAGGGATCAACCTCGCGACAAATTTCCGTTTCCTGCTGAATATAAATCTGGGTATTACGGGCAATACGGGCCGAGAAATCGGTTGGCAAAGCAATCGCTTCATCAAGCGCATTGGTGTGGAGCGACTGCGTATGACCCAGTGCAGCACCCATAGCTTCGATACAGGTACGTCCAACATTGTTAAACGGATCCTGTTCAGTAAGCGACCATCCCGAAGTTTGCGAGTGAGTTCTCAGCGCCAGTGATTTGGGGTTTTTAGGATTGAATTGTTTTACAATCTTCGCCCAAAGCAAACGAGCTGCACGCATTTTGGCAATTTCCATGAAGTGGTTCATGCCGATTGCCCAGAAGAATGACAAACGCGGTGCGAACGAGTCGATATCCATGCCGGCATTTACTCCAGCACGAAGATATTCGAGTCCGTCGGCCAAAGTATAAGCCAACTCAATATCGGCAGTTGCTCCGGCTTCCTGCATGTGATAACCCGAAATAGAAATAGAGTTGAACTTAGGCATCTTCTTCGAAGTATATTCAAAGATATCAGCGATAATTTTCATCGAAAATTTGGGAGGATAGATGTAAGTATTTCTCACCATAAATTCTTTGAGGATATCATTCTGAATGGTACCTGCCATTTCTTCGAGCTTAGCACCCTGCTCCAGTCCGGCGTTGATATAAAACGCCAAAACAGGCAACACAGCACCGTTCATGGTCATGGAAACCGACATTTTATTGAGTGGAATACCATCGAAAAGCACTTTCATATCTTCTACTGAACAGATAGATACACCTGCTTTTCCCACGTCGCCTACCACCCTATCGTGATCGGCATCATAACCACGGTGTGTGGCTAAGTCGAATGCAACCGACAATCCTTTCTGTCCTGCAGCAAGGTTACGACGGTAAAAAGCGTTAGATTCTTCAGCAGTCGAGAAACCGGCATACTGACGGATAGTCCATGGCTGCATGGCATACATCACCGAGTACGGTCCTCTCAGAAACGGAGGAATACCGGCTGCGTAGTTTAAATGTTCCATTCCTGCTAAATCTTCAGCAGTATAAAATGGTTTCACAGGAATTTGCTCGGGAGTTAACCAGCTGGATTCCTGACGTTCAGGAGCATCGGCTGCAGCAAATTCATTGATTTTAATTTCTTTGAAGTTGGGCTTCATATTGTTGTGATGTTTTTAACTTGAATAAAAATAACTGAATAGATGATTCACAGGTTGAAATCAGATGTTCAACTGCGCATTAAAACTTTTGAGCGTTTCCAATACATTGGTTTTCACATTGATAAAATGCTCAATGCCAATTGCTTTCAAATCATCAGCACAAGCAGGAGCACCTGCAATAACCAATAACTCGTTAGCTTTTGTAAGTTCATAAGCCTGTGGAGCCAGTTCAGCATACTCATCGTCGCTCGAGCACAGCACAATAATATCAGCACCTGCTTCTCTTGCTGCTTTCACACCTGCCTCAACAGTTGCAAAACCAAGATTATCAATCACATCATAACCTGCACATGCAAAGAAGTTACAAGAGAACTGAGCTCTTGCCAAACGCATCGCTAAACTACCAATAGTCAGCATAAATGCTTTGGGTCTTTTCGCTGCATTTTCGGTAGCAAAACGAAGGGTTTCGAATTCCTGAGCTGCGCGTGCAGTTTTCAGTTTTGGAACTTCGTTATGGTCGCATCCACAACCGGTATCTTCAGTTGAAGGTTTCATTCCGGAAATTTCATTGAAGTTCGGGAACTGATTGGTTCCGAGAAGAACTTCGCGACGTGAAGAAACATTCTTCAATCTCTTATCAGCAGTTTGATGAATCACATCCTGTACTTTTCCGTCGAGTACAGCCTGAAGGAAACCACCCTCATCTTCTACCTGAAGGAAAATCTTCCAGGCCTGAGCAGCAATTTCGTTGGTAAGTGTTTCGATATAGTATGATCCTGCAGCAGGGTCGGTTACCTTATCAAAATTAGATTCTTCTTTCAGCAATAATTGTTGATTACGGGCAATTCTTTCAGAGAAATCATCAGCCTTTTTATAAATCGAATCGAAAGGAAGTACTGTAAGTGAATTAACACCACCCAGCGAAGCACTCATTGCTTCAGTCTGCGTGCGGAGCATATTCACATATGGGTCGAAAATAGTTTTGTTAAACTCAGAAGTTTCTGCATGGATGCGCATTTTCATGGCGCAATAGCAAATTCCTTCTACCGTTTCAGGACAATCGGGACGGCGACATTCAGGCGAATAAGCCTTCACAATCTGTGCCCACAACCATTTGGCAGCGCGGAATTTGGCAATCTCCATGAAATAATTGCTTCCAACACCGAAATTGAATTTAATTTTCTTGGCAGCCAGTGATTTGTCAACACCATTATCAATCATCAGCGAAAGATATTCGTTACCCCAGGCCAAAGCATAACCCAGCTCCTGAGCTACAAATGCTCCTGCATTGCTCAAACTAACAGCATTTACATTAACCACTTTGTAGAATGGCAATTTTACGGCTACATTTACGGCAGCAGCAGCTTTTGAAGCAAGTTCTTCTTTCGTAAATTTCTTACCGCGAAGTAACATGCTGTTGATGGCATCAAAATTAACTGATCCCTGCAATTTTGTTACATCATACTGTTTTTCATTGAAATAACTGATGAGCAGTTCAAGTAATTCAACGGTTCTTGAAGAACAGGTCCTGAAATTCAATTCAACACATTCAGCATTGATTCCATCCAGCAATGTGGCGATGAATTCAGCATTCAAATCCTCTCTGCTGATTTTAAAACCAAGAGAATTTACACCTTTGTTCAAAACATCAAGTGCTTTGGCGTTGGCTGCTTTGGCATCCTTAACCACGATATCCTGACGAACAAACCAGTCGTTATCGACTTTAGCACCTCTCACAAAAGGAAATTTACCCGGCTTGGCCTGAATGGTTTTGTATTGCTCAACATCTTCGGCGCGATAGAATGGTCTGACATTAAAACCTTCGTTGGTTTTCCAGACTAGTTTCTTATCAAAATCGGCACCTTTCAAATCGGCAGTAACTTTATCCATCCATTCCTGGGTAGAAACAGCGGGAAAATCAGCCAATAAATTCAATTTTTTTTCTGACATAATGATTTTGTTTGATCGGTTTTTCTAAACGGCTGCAAATTTACGACATTTTCATGGATATACATCGAAAATCAGCTTTGAAAATCATCCCAAAAGGCACTTTTTAAAGAAATTTTTCTTTATATGATGATAAATCTGATGATGCGACTTTCATTTCGTCACTTAAACACAAATATGCGCTGTATTTACAAGACAAAATGACTCGAACAGCACAATTAACCCTGTCATAATGACTGCTTTAACCCTGTGGATATATATTTGAAAGCATCAGGACAAAAAATTACAACTATGAACAACAGGAATAATCAGGAAAACAAAAGTGCATTACAGCTCTATGCTATCAACTTGAACGATAGGGCTAAAGCGGGTAAACTCGACCCGGTTATTGGTCGTGATGATGAAATCAGGAGGGTTTTGCAGATTTTAAGTCGAAGAACCAAAAACAACCCCATATTAATTGGTGAGCCGGGGACAGGTAAAACCGCTATTGCTGAAGGACTCGCCCACCGTATTGTACGGGGTGATGTGCCTGAAAATCTGAAATCCAAGCAATTATATTCGCTGGATATGGGAGCATTGGTTGCCGGTGCTATGTATAAAGGTGAGTTTGAGGAACGACTGAAATCGCTTGTAAATGAAGTGATTCAGGCAGATGGTGAGATCATACTTTTTATAGATGAAATTCATACCCTGGTTGGAGCCGGGAAAAGTGAAGGTGCCATGGATGCAGCCAACATCCTGAAACCTGCACTGGCAAGGGGCGAATTGCGTTCAATCGGTGCTACCACTTTGAATGAATATCAGAAGTATTTTGAAAAAGACAAAGCTTTGGAAAGAAGGTTTCAGATTGTTATGGTTGATGAACCCGATGTGGCCAGTACTATTTCCATTTTAAGGGGATTGAAAGAAAGGTATGAAAACCATCATAAGGTGAGAATTAAAGATGACGCCATCATTGCAGCTGTTGAATTATCAAACAGATATATCACCGAGCGGTTTCTTCCTGACAAGGCAATTGACCTCATGGACGAAGCTGCAGCGAAATTACGCCTCGAAGTTGATTCAGTACCTGAGGAACTGGATGTTATCGAACGAAACATCAAGCAGTTGGAAATCGAAAGGGAAGCTATCAAAAGAGAAAATGACAGCAAGAAACTGGCTGTATTAAAAGAAGAAATTGCAAAACTGAAAGAAAAAGGCGACATCATCAGGGAACACTGGAAAAAGGAAAAAACCCTGATTGATAATATTCAGCAGGCAAAGATAGAGATAGAAAAGCTCAAGTTCGAAGCTGATAAGGCCGAACGTGAGGGCGATTACGGTAAAGTGGCTGAAATACGCTACGGTAAAGTAAAGAATCTGGAGGCCCATATTGCTGCCTATCAATCGGAGCTGGCAACTATTCAGGGCGGCAATGCGCTGATTAAGGAAGAAGTTGACAGCGAAGATATTGCTGAGGTGGTAAGTCGCTGGACGGGCATTCCGGTTCAGAAAATGCTTCAGAGTGAGCGCGATAAACTGCTGCATTTAGAGGAAGAGTTGCACTTGCGGGTAGTTGGACAGGACGAAGCAATTGCTGCTGTGGCAGATGCTGTTCGTCGCAGTCGCGCAGGATTACAGGATCCCAAACGACCTGTTGGCTCATTTATCTTTCTCGGGACAACCGGAGTGGGAAAAACCGAGTTAGCCAAAGCACTGGCCGAGTACTTGTTCGACGATGAAAACCTGATGACACGCATTGATATGAGTGAATATCAGGATAAGTTCACAGTGACTCGGCTAATTGGCTCTCCTCCTGGATATGTGGGATATGATGAAGGCGGTCAGCTTACCGAAGCAATTCGTCGGAAACCCTACTCAGTGGTACTTTTCGATGAAATAGAAAAGGCGCACCCGGATGTGTTTAATGTTTTGCTTCAGGTGCTTGATGATGGAAGGCTTACCGACAATAAAGGCCGGACTGTTAATTTCAAAAACACCATCATCATCATGACTTCCAATATTGGTTCAACCCTGATCAGGGAGAATTTTGAGAAAATCAATCAAAAGAATCATGATGAAATGATTGAGAGGACTAAGAATCAGGTTTTTGAGTTATTGAAACAAACAATCAGGCCCGAGTTTCTGAATCGTGTGGATGAACTGATAATGTTTGCTCCTCTCAATGAGCAGCAGATTCGGGAAGTCGTAAAATTGCAGATAGAATCGCTTCGGAAATTACTAATACAGCATGGAACCGGGCTGGAAGTAAGCGAAGATGCTATTCAAAAAATTGCTGAAGCCGGTTTTGATCCACAGTTTGGTGCCCGTCCGGTAAAAAGAGCCATTCAAAAGATGCTTTTGAATGATTTGTCGAAAGCAATTCTTTCGGGAAAAGTTAAACAACAGGGTGTGATAAAGGTTGATGCGGGAGAAGAGCGTTTGATGTTTGAGAATATATA
>CAYMDE010000011.1:0-1969 GCA_964389115.1 uncultured Paludibacter sp.
GGTGACAGCAACATATTTATCGTTGTCGCTTGCTTCAGGATCGTTCAGGATGGATGCTACCTGTTGCTGATGTTCCGGACGAAGCAAAAAAGCACAGTCGCGCATCGCAGTACGTGCCATCAGTGTCAGGCCTTCGGGAGATACTTTTAAAATACTTTTATCTTCGAATTGTACTGTGCTAACATGCTCTGAAGTAAGATGGTAATACTCGGTTTTTTGTTTTTCCTGAGGAAACGGTTTTTGATAAATGAACGGTTTTGCCATAATTATAGATGATTTTTTAAACAGCCGCAAAATTACGGAAAAATTTCCTGAATTATGCCCGCACAGCGACTCATTTGAACACAAAATATAAACATAATTGATTAAAAAATGTTTCAATTAATTCAGAAGGAACTTTTAGAGTGAAACGAATAAAGTTCGTATCTTATTCAGCCAGGAACATAGGAGTGCAATTGAAGTTTTTTTAATTGAACCACAAAAGGCACAGAAGTAAGACTAAGGAATCACAAAAGAATCACTTTAAAATAAATGGTTAATCGTTAATCGTGTGAAATAACAGAAAATCATTCAAAAAGCATTTAATACACCGGAGGTGTTTACCGTGCATAACCCCCGGATTTATCCGGGGGTTATGCACAGAAAACTCTTCCAGAGTTTAAGGAATTGGCTCAAGGTATACAGATACAATGAAAGTATATATCACACCATTAACGATTAAACATAAAATTGTAACTTTTGTGTTCCCTTAGTCTTACTTCTGTGCCTTTTGTGGTTCAATCAAAAAACCGTACTTTTGCACTCTCAAAGAAATGAGGTATTAGTTTAGCTAAATAATAATCAATCAAATAAATATGAATAAAAAAGCGCTTTTAATGATTCTCGATGGATGGGGAATCGGAAACGGCTCCAAAGCCGATATTATTGCCAATACAGCTACCCCAAACTGGGACAAACTGGTTGCGACATATCCGAATTCTTACCTGCTTGCTTCGGGTGAGCATGTGGGACTTCCCGACGGACAAATGGGTAATTCTGAGGTTGGTCACCTGAATATTGGTGCCGGACGTGTTGTTTATCAGGATCTTGTGAAAATTAATATTGCTTGTCGCGATAACAGTATCCTGCAAAATCCGGAGATCATAAATGCATATACTTATGCCAAAGAAAAGGGAAAGAAAATTCATTTTCTCGGACTTGTATCTGACGGTGGTGTGCATTCATCACTCGATCATCTTTTTAAACTGATTGATATTGCTCAGACATATGGCATCAGCGATGCTTATGTACATTGCTTTATGGATGGTCGCGATACCGACCCCAAAAGCGGTAAAGGATTTATTGAGCAACTTCAGGCATATACAAAGAAAACAACCGGTAAAATTGCTTCCATCATTGGTCGCTATTATGCCATGGACCGCGATAAGCGCTGGGAACGTGTAAAAGATGCTTATGATCTGATTGTAAAAGGAAAAGGTGCAGCTTCGACTGATCCGGTAGCTGCCATGCAGGCTTCTTATGATGCCGGGGTGACCGACGAGTTTGTAAAACCCATCGTAATTACTGATGAAGCAGGTAATCCAACAGCAACGATTGAAGCAGGTGATGTGGTGATATTCTTCAATTATCGTAACGACAGAGCCAAGGAGCTTACCATCGTGCTGACTCAGGAAGATATGCATGAATATGATATGCACACCATTCCTTTAGAGTACTACTGTATGACTCCTTACGATTCTTCATTCAAAGGCTTGAAAGTGCTTTTTGATAAGGATAATGTACAGAATACCATGGGCGAATATGTTTCATCACTCGGACTCAAACAATTGAGAATTGCTGAAACTGAAAAGTTTGCCCACGTAACTTTCTTCTTTTCAGGTGGTCGTGAGTCTGAATTCGAAGGCGAGGAGCGTATCCTCATCCCTTCTCCCAAAGTGGCAACTTACGATTTGATGCCTGAGATGAGTGC
>CAYMDE010000011.1:2069-38486 GCA_964389115.1 uncultured Paludibacter sp.
ATTGAGAAACCTGCTGAAATGACTGGCAGGGGTTTATTGAAATTTTGATAAAATGTAAACCACAAAAGGCACAAAAGGAAGACTAAGGGAACACAAAAGGATATTATAATAGTTGAATAAATTCTTCAGTTTAAAATCAAAAGGAATTGAATAATTTTAAAAATACAGGAATCAATTCTTTTTATAATAATCGGCTTTGAGTTTTTAAAAATTAACTTTTGTGTTCCCTTAGTCTTCCTTTTGTGCCTTTTGTGGTTCAAAAACACACCAAATGCGAGAGATTTTACAAAACCGTATCCTCGTCCTCGACGGTGCCATGGGTACCATGATTCAGCGACATAAACTCACTGAGCAGGATTACCGTGGAACTCGTTTTGCCGATGTTGAAATTCTGCAAAAGGGTAATAATGATTTGCTGGTACTAACACAGCCGGAAATCATCTATGATATTCATTGTCAGTATTTAGAGGCCGGTGCTGATATCATTGAGACCAACACTTTCAATGCACAGCTCATCTCTATGGAGGATTATGGTATGGCTTCGCTTGTTCGTGAAATGAACCTGGAAGCTGCCCGGTTGGCACGTAAGGCTGCTGATTATTATAGCACCCTCAATCCTGCTAAGCCAAGATTTGTAGCCGGTGCTGTTGGTCCGACCAATAAAACAGCATCGATGTCGCCCGATGTAAATAATCCTGCATTCAGGGCAGTTAATTTTCAACAACTGAAGGAGGCATATCGTGAACAAATGCTCGCCCTGATTGAGGGGGGAGTAGATGCTTTGCTCATTGAAACCATTTTCGACACACTCAACGCCAAAGCTGCTCTGGTTGCCGCGGAAGAGGCCATGACTTTAGCAGGCCGAAAGGTGGAGTTGATGATTTCAGCCACCGTAGCTGATACGAGCGGAAGAACGCTTTCCGGTCAGACTATCAGGGCTTTTCTTGCTTCTGTTTCACATGCTGATGTGTTGTCGATTGGATTAAACTGCTCGTTTGGTGCCCGCGATCTGAAACCCTATCTACAGGAGTTGTCTGCTTTTGCATCATGCTATATCAGCGCATATCCTAACGCGGGTTTACCAAATCAGTTTGGTGAATACGACGAAACACCTGAGCAAATGGCTGTGCAGGTTAAAGAATACTTTGATGAGAAGCTGATTAATATTATTGGTGGATGTTGTGGAACAACCCCGGAACATATTGCTGCATATCAGGATTTGATTCAGGGTGTTGAACCAAGAACTCCGGCTGCCAAAGAAGAAGGAGTGCTTCATTTGTCAGGTTTGGAGCATGTGGATATTCGTCCCGACAGCCTTTTTGTGAATATCGGTGAGCGTTGTAATGTAGCTGGTTCCAGAGTGTTTCTTCGTCTTATCAATGAAAAGAAATACGAAGAAGCACTGACAATTGCACGCAAACAGGTGGAAGATGGTGCGCAAATCATCGATGTAAATATGGATGATGCAATGCTTGAAGCCAAAGAGGAGATGACTGTTTTCCTGAATTACATTGCTTCAGAACCGGAAATATCTAAAGTGCCGGTGATGATTGACTCGTCGGACTGGAAAGTGATAGAGGCAGGATTGCAATGTTTGCAGGGAAAGTGCATCGTCAATTCCATCAGTCTGAAAGAAGGAGAAGATGATTTTCTGGATAAAGCGAAAAAGGTGAGGGCGTATGGTGCTGCTGTTGTTGTAATGGCTTTTGATGAAACCGGACAAGCCGATTCTTTTGCACGCAAAACATCAATTTGTAAGCGGGCGTACGATTTGCTTACCCAAAAAGTTGGTTTTCCTCCCGGGGATATTATATTCGACCCCAATGTACTTGCTATCGCTACTGGTATCGAAGAACATAATAATTACGGGGTAGATTTTATTGAAACGATAAAGTGGATTAAGTCAAATCTGCCTCATGCTAAAATAAGTGGAGGTATCAGTAATCTTTCATTTTCTTTCCGTGGAAACAATGTTGTAAGAGAAGCGATACATTCGGCGTTTCTTTATCATGCTATCCGCGAAGGATTGGATATGGGGATAGTAAATGCCGGGATGCTGCAGGTTTACGAAGACATACCCAAAGAATTGCTTGAGAGGGTGGAAGATGTGGTACTCAATCGCAGGCCCGATGCCACAGAGCGCATGATTGAATATGCCGAGTTGATACGCAGTCAGGCATCCGGCGAAAAAGCCGTGGAAAAAACAGAAGCATGGCGTCAGGGAAGTCTTGAAGAGAGATTGGAGTACTCACTGATTAAAGGTGTTAGCGAATTTCTGGATGTTGATTTAGAAGAAGCATTACAGAAGTATGATACCGCACTCGAAATCATTGAAAAACCCTTGATGAATGGGATGAATGTGGTGGGTGATTTATTCGGACAGGGAAAGATGTTTTTGCCTCAGGTGGTTAAAACAGCACGTACCATGAAGAAGGCAGTGGCAATACTTCAGCCCTATATTGAGGCGGAAAAAGTGCCCGGGCAAAGCTCTTCGGCAGGTAAGTTCCTGATTGCTACAGTGAAGGGTGATGTGCATGATATCGGGAAAAACATTGTTGCCGTAGTACTTGCATGTAATAATTATGAGGTTATCGATCTTGGTGTGATGGTCCCCACCGAAAAAATTATCAGAACAGCGATCGAAGAGAAAGTTGATTTATTAGGTGTGAGTGGATTGATTACCCCATCATTGGAAGAAATGTGTCATGTAGCATCAGAAATGGAAAAAGCCGGCATGAACATACCACTGTTAATAGGTGGAGCTACAACTTCAAAAATTCATACTGCTGTTAAAATTTCTCCCAATTATAGTGGACCGGTAGTACATGTCAAAGATGCATCTGTCAATACCTCGGTCGTATCGCAGTTGATGAATAAAAATGCACGTAAACGATTCACTGAAGAGGTGGCGAGTGAATACCAGCAATTGCGCGAAAAGCAAAAAAGCAAGGCAGATGTTTTATCGATAAAAGAAGCCAGAAGCCGCAAACCATCATTATTCTGACAAAAAAACCGGTGAGAATATCACCGGTTCAATAATGTCTGCATGTGGCATATCAATCTTCTACCAATCTGTTGATCACAATGTGAGCGATAAGCCCGGTAACCATCAGTGCACCAGCAACTATCAGCATGGTGTTTTCAGGAGTTGTGTTTAAGAAATACATTACCAGTATTATTGTACCGATAAGTAAAACGATCGGCCCAAGCATGTATTTTAAAAAGCTTTTCATTGTGTTGTGGGTTTTATTTTTTAAATCAGTGTGCAAATTAAACGAAAATTTATCGACTATTCAAATAAATCAACCAAAAAAAACAAAATTAAACTCTGTTAAGTATTCAGGATTTATCCTTCTGATTTATTTTGTAAATTTGCGACTCATAAAGAAACCGGATAATCCACAATTACCAACAAAATGCATATCATCATCATAGGAACAGCATATCCATTCAGGGGAGGGTTGGCAGCCTTTAATGAGCGACTTGCCAGAGAGTATCAGTCGCAGGGACATCAGGTGGAGGTCATGACTTTTACATTGCAATATCCCGGTTTTCTATTTCCCGGAAAAACGCAATTTTCCTCAGAACCATATCCCAACGATTTGAAAATAACCCGTGAGTTTAGTTCTGTGAATCCTGTTTCATGGATAAAAACAGGTAAGAAGATTAAAAAAGCAGCACCTGATAAGGTGATATTCTGTTACTGGATGTCGTTTATGGCACCCTGTTTTTCAACCATTGCCAGATATGCAGCCAATCCTAAAACAAAGATGATTGGACTCATACACAATATGATTCCCCACGAACCTTCTGTTCTAGATCGGATATTTCCGCGCTTTTTTGTAAACGCCATGGACGGCTTTGTGGCGATGGCCGATTCGGTTGTTGCTGATATTCATAAGTTCGACAAACATGATAAGAAAAAGTGCGTATCTCCACATCCTATTTACGACCATTATGGTGAAAAGATTGATCGCAAATTGGCGTCTATGCAACTTGGACTTGACCCTGAGTCGCGCTACGTGCTTTTCTTTGGATTTATTCGTCATTATAAGGGACTGGATCTTTTACTGGAAGCATTTTCAGATGAGCGACTACGACAATTCCCTTTAAAACTAATAGTTGCGGGAGAGTTTTATGAAAGTCCTGATTACTATATGAAGTTGATGCAAATTAACAAAATCGGGAATTTTGTCGAATTGCGCACCCGTTTTATCGATGACGCAGAGGTGAAAAACTATTTCAGTATAGCTGATATTGTTGCTCAGCCATATCGCTCGGCAACTCAAAGTGGTGTTAGTCAGATTGCCTACCATTTTGAAACACCGATGCTCGTAACCGATGTGGGTGGACTGGCCGAAACAGTGCCACATAATAAAGTTGGTTATGTGGTTAATGTTAGTCCCAAAGATATTGCTGATGCGTTGTTTGACTTCTTCACAAATAACAGGGCGGCTGAGTTTACGAATAATATCAAAGAAGAAAAGAAAAGATTTGCCTGGTCGCGTATGACTGAGGCGATTAATAATTTTAATGTATGCAAAACGGAATAGCCGAAACACCCCTGATGAAACAGTACTTCGAAATTAAATCGAAGCACCCCGATGCGATTTTATTATTTCGTTGCGGCGACTTTTACGAAACATTTTCAACCGATGCCATCCGAGCTGCTGAAGTGCTTGGTATTACACTTACCCGCAGAGCCAATGGTGCTGCCAAAAGCGTTGAGCTTGCCGGATTTCCGCATCATGCACTCGATACCTATCTTCCTAAATTAGTACGTGCAGGTTTAAGGGTTGCGATATGCGAGCAGCTTGAGGACCCTAAGCTGACTAAAAAACTTGTGAAGAGAGGAATTACTGAATTGGTGACTCCCGGAGTTTCATACAGTGATACAACCCTCAATCATCGCGAAAATAATTTCCTGGCTTCTGTGCATTTTGATAAAAAGAAAGCCGGAATTGCTTTTCTGGATATCTCTACAGGGGAGTTCCTTGTGGCAGAAGGAAATGTGGAGTATGTCGACAAACTTTTAAGTAGTTTCAGTCCGAAAGAGGTATTGTATGAGCGCCAACGTAAAGGTGATTTTGAATCAGGATTCGGAAATAAATACTTCTCTTATCCCCTGGAAGATTGGGCTTTTACATCTGATTCGGCCAGTGACAGGTTATTGAAACAGTTTGAAACACGTACACTGAAGGGCTTCGGCGTTGATAATCTGCCTCTTGGGGTTATTGCAGCAGGCTCCATTCTGCATTATCTTGATTTAACTCATCATCAGCAAACCGGACATATTACCCAACTTTCCCGCATAGAGGAAGATCGTTATGTTTGGCTCGATCGCTTTACTGTAAGGAATCTGGAGTTGTACAGTTCGTCGAATGAAGGAGCTAAAACTTTGGTCGATGTGCTTGATAAGACCATCTCACCAATGGGTTCAAGGTTGCTGAAAAGATGGATCGCCTTCCCATTGAAAGATGTAAAGCCCATCAATGAGCGTCTCGGGGTGGTTGAATATCTTTTTAAAGATACAGAGCTTAAGTCATTGCTTCATGAACAAATCTCGCTGATTGGCGATTTGGAACGAATAATCTCGAAAGTGGCAGTGGGTAGGATAAGTCCGCGCGAGGTAGTGCAACTTAAAGTCGCTTTAAGAGCAATAGAACCTATTAAAAGCGCCTGTGCCTTGTCTCAGAATTCAAGTTTGCAACGCATTGCCGAACAACTGAACGCCTGCAATCTAATTGCTGAAAAGATTGAAAAGGAGGTGCAGCCCGATCCGCCTACCTTGATAAATAAAGGAAATGTTATCCGAAAAGGTGTTGATGTGGATTTGGATGAATTACGCGAGTTAGCATTTTCAGGGAAGGAATATCTTCAAAGGATACAGGAGAGAGAAAGCGCAACAACCGGCATTCCAAGCCTCAAAATCAGCTTTAATAATGTTTTCGGATATTTTATTGAAGTTAGAAATACACACAAGGATAAAGTGCCCGAAACCTGGATTAGAAAGCAAACGCTGGTGAATGCCGAACGATACATAACACAGGAATTGAAGGAATACGAAGAGAAGATTCTTGGTGCAGAGGAAAAAATTCTATCCATTGAAAGTCGATTGTTTAATGAGCTTGTGCTGAGTTTGGGCGACTATATTCCAGCTATTCAGCTTAATGCCAATTTGGTTGCGCAGCTTGATTGTTTGCTTTCATTTACACGGGTTGCTTCAGAAAATAAATATGTGCGACCTGATGTAAACGAGTCGAATGAGTTGAAGATTGTGAACGGTCGCCATCCTGTTATTGAAAAGCAATTGCCGCCCGGTGAAAGCTATATTGCTAATGATGTTTTCCTGGATAATGAAAGTCAGCAGATTATCATCGTAACAGGTCCGAATATGTCCGGTAAGTCAGCTCTTCTCAGACAAACAGCATTGATAACACTGATGGCGCAGACAGGCAGTTTTGTTCCTGCTGAAAGTGCAGCAATCGGGGTGGTAGATAAAATATTTACCCGGGTAGGCGCCAGCGACAATATCTCGCAGGGCGAATCCACTTTCATGGTTGAGATGAACGAGGCTTCGAGCATCATGAACAATCTTTCAGATCGCAGTCTGATTCTTTTTGATGAGCTTGGTCGCGGAACTTCAACTTATGATGGAATTTCCATTGCCTGGGCAATTGTGGAATATATTCATGAGCATCCTGCGTGCAAAGCCAGAACACTCTTCGCGACCCATTATCATGAATTGAATGAAATGGAGAAATCATTTCACCGGATAAAAAACTATAATGTGTCGGTGAAAGAGATTGATAAACGCATTATTTTCCTCAGAAAACTGGTACGTGGAGGCAGTGAGCACAGTTTCGGTATTCACGTTGCCAAGATGGCCGGTATGCCTCAAAGCATCGTGAAACGATCAGAACAGATACTGAAACAGCTTGAGTCAGATAATCGTCAGAATGGTATTGCTAAGCCGGTGGGAGAAATTGCCGGACAGCGCGAGGGACTTCAGCTTAGCTTTTTCCAGCTGGAAGATCCTGTGCTTGAGCAAATCAGAGACGAAATCAAGGGGCTCGACATTAATGGTCTGACACCCCTTGAAGCCCTGAACAAGCTGAATGAAATAAAAAGAATTATTACAGGAAAATAATTTTCCTGTCTATTTAATATTGAAAGTTTCAGCAACCGCATCACAAACTACCTTGCCCTCAACGATATTTAATCCCTTGTTGAGGTCGGGGTACATCTCGCAAGCCTTCTCCCAGCCCAAATTTGCCAGTTTCACTGCATAAGGCAGCGTTGCATTGGTAAGTGCAAGTGTCGAAGTGTAAGGTACTGCACCCGGGATATTGGCAACGCAATAGTGTAATATACCATCAACCACATAAACCGGATCGGCATGGGTTGTGGGACGAGATGTCTCAAAACAACCTCCCTGATCAATAGCAACATCTACCAATACAGCACCCTGGGGAAGTAAAGAAAGCATTTCGCGGGTTATCAAATGCGGGGCTTTAGCTCCTGTGATTAAAACTGCACCAATAACAAGGTCGGTGCGTGGTAAAACTTCCTCAATATTATAACGCGACGACATCATCGTGTCCACATTTGCCGGCATGATTTCGCTTAGTTGACGCAACCTGGGTAGAGAAATGTCAGCAATGGTAACATGAGCTCCCAGCCCGGCAGCCATCCACGCAGCATGAGTGCCTACTACACCACCACCCAATATAAGTACATGTGCAGGATTTACTCCCGGTACTCCGCCAAGCAAGATACCCTTCCCTCCCATAGGGCGTTCAAGGTATTTGGCTCCCTGTTGAATTGACATACGACCTGCAACTTCCGACATCGGGATGAGTAGCGGCAGACTGCGATTATCTTCAACGGTTTCGTAAGCCAAACAAACAGATTTGCTGTCAATCATGGCTCTTGTAAGTTCTTCGTTAGATGCGAAATGAAAATAGGTGAAAAGAAGCTGCTTCTCCCTGATTAATGGATATTCCTGAGGGATGGGCTCCTTTACTTTCATAATCATTTCGGCAATTCCGAATACCTCCTGAGCTGTATCCAGGATTTTAGCTCCTGCATTGACATACATTTCGTTCGTAAAGCCGCTGTTTGCTCCGGCGTTATTTTCTACATAAACAGTATGACCATCATTTGTGAGGGTAAACACTCCTGAGGGAGTTAGTGCAACCCTGTTCTCGTTGTTTTTAACTTCTTTGGGAAGACCAATTATCATGTTCTTAATTAATTAAATGTGATTAGTTTATTTGAATAAAAAGTTTGTAAATATACAGTTTTTTTGGCATCTGCCAATTGTATGTAACTAAAAAAACGACAGTTTTATTTGGGGTTGATAAACAGGAGATTAGCAAGGTGTTTTTTTGTAAAACTGTTTCGTAGAAAAATAGAATTTATTAGGTTCGATATCAAAAAAAATGTACCTTTGCAGCGTGAAAAAAAACAGGTTTTTGTAAACATCACACACTTCTTACTTATTCGCTAAAACACACCATTATTTTATATTGTCATATGAAAAAACATAATTTTAGTGCCGGACCATCCATCCTGCCACAGGAAGTTATCGAGAAAACAGCTCAGGCGGTTAAAGATTTCAACGGACTTGGTTTGTCCTTGCTTGAGATTTCGCATCGTTCAAAAGATTTTCAGGCTGTAGTTGATGAAACTGAAGCATTGTTCAGAGAACTTTTATCAATACCCGATGGTTATTCGGTGATTTTTGTCGGAGGTGGTGCCAGCATGCAGTTCTGTATGGTTCCTTTCAATCTGCTTGAAACAAAAGCTGCCTACCTTAATACAGGTACATGGGCAAATAAGGCACTTAAAGAGGCCAAAGGTTTCGGGGAGGTAATTGAAGTTGCATCTTCAAAAGCAGCTAATTACAACTATATTCCCAAAGGATATGTGATTCCTGAGGATGCCGATTATTTTCATATCACAACAAACAACACTATATTTGGTACTGAGATTTTGGAAGATATTGACTCGCCTGTGCCTTTGGTTGCGGATATGTCGTCAGATATTTTCTCCAGACCCGTTGATATTTCGAAGTATGGAATTATTTACGGAGGTGCGCAAAAAAACCTGGCTCCGGCCGGTCTTACCTTTGTAATTATCAAAAATGAATTGCTTGGAAAAGTGTCACGCTATATTCCAACCATGTTGAATTACAAAACCCACATCGATAACGGATCCATGTTTAATACTCCTCCTGTTCTGCCGATTTACAGCGCTATGGAGACCTTAAGATGGATTAAATCATTAGGAGGTTTAGTTGAGATGGAAAAGCTTAACATCGCAAAAGCTGAATTGTTATATAATGAGATTGACCGCAACTCCATGTTTGTTGGTACTGCCGAACCTGAGGATCGCTCAAGAATGAATATCTGCTTTGTAATGAATCCTGAGTACGCTGAACTAGAAGCTGATTTCCAAAAACTTGCCACAAGTAATGGCATCGTAGGAATTAAAGGCCACCGTTCGGTAGGAGGTTTCCGTGCATCGACATACAATGCGCTTCCAATTGAAAGTGTACAGGTGTTGGTTGATTGCATGCAGGAGTTTGAAAAGCTGCATGCTAAGGTTTAATTATAACATAGATATTGTATGAAAGTACTTATAGCAACTGATAAGCCTTTTGCCAAAAAAGCAGTTGATGGCATCAGAGCGGTTATTGAAAAAGCTGGTTTTGAATTAGCCTTATTAGAGAAATACACCCAAAAACAGCAACTTCTTGATGCAGTCGCAGATGCTAATGCGATTATCATCAGAAGTGATATTGTTGATGCAGAAGTCATATCTGCAGCTCCCAATCTGAAAATTGTGGTTCGTGCCGGTGCCGGATATGATAATGTAGATTTGCAGGCGGCATCAGCTGCCGGTGTATGCGTTATGAATACTCCCGGGCAGAATGCCAATGCGGTTGCAGAGCTTGTTTTTGGGATGTTGGTATATGCTGTACGAAATTTCTTCAACGGAACATCAGGCGTTGAGTTGAAAGGTAAAACGCTTGGAATACATGCTTATGGAAATGTTGGACGTAATGTTGCCCGCATCGCCAAAGGTTTCGGGATGGAATTGGTTGCTTATGATGCGTTTTGCAGCGATGAGCTGATTGCTGCTGATGGTGTTATGCCTGTTAAGTCGGTTACAGATTTATATCAGAAATCGGATATTATTTCTTTGCATATTCCTGCTACTGATGAAACTCGTAAGTCTATCAATAAATCTTTGCTCGAATTGATGCCTAAAGGTGCAATTCTGGTGAATACTGCCCGCAAAGAGGTTATCAATGAAACAGAATTGTTCGAGTTTATGGAACAAAGACCTGATTTTAAGTATATGACCGATATTTTGCCTGCAAATCATTTGGCCATGGCAGAGAAGTTTCCGGGTAACTATTTCGGAACGCCGAATAAGATGGGAGCTCAAACTGCCGAAGCCAATATCAATGCGGGGATAGCGGCTGCAGAGCAAATTGTTGATTTCTTGTTGAATGGGAATCAACGTTTCAGAGTAAACTGAAATACTATCAACCATATAATAACAGAAAAAGCTGTCTTTTCAGACAGCTTTTCTTTTGTTGCGGAGGTCCGACTCGAACGAACGACCTTTGGGTTATGAGCCCAACGAGCTACCACTGCTCCACTCCGCGATATTGGACTGCAAAGGTAGTGCTTTTTTTGAGAAATGCAAATTAATAATCACATTTTAAAAATAAAAAGTTTAAGTCGATTATTTTCAATGATGTACGCGGCTGTAAAGAGTGGACGGTTCAATATAATCGTTTTTGCTGATACTCTGATATTTCCGTGTTTTTAAAGATTATGTAGGCTCGCTCGGTAATAAGAGCTGATTATTTGCAAAAAAATATTATATTTGCGGCTCGTTTTTAGAATTATCAATTAATGTTTTATTAAATAATAGAAAAGCTCCATGCAAAACAAAGGTATTGTACGATTTTTAGCGATTTTGCTTGCCTTAGTAAGTTTGTATTACTTGTCATTTTCGGTAGTAACCGGAATTTATAATCAACGCGCCAGAGAATATGCGGGCGGAGATAAGATGCTGGAATTTCAGTATCTTGATTCATTGTCAGGTGAGAAAGTTTACTTTGGTTACACGCTGAAAGAGTGTCGTGAAAGAGAAATTAACCTGGGTCTTGACCTAAAGGGTGGGATGAATGTAACACTTGAAGTGTCGGTAGCCGACATTCTTCGTGCTTTATCCGGTTATAATAATACACCGGAATTTCAACAAGCACTTCAGTTAGCATCCGAACGCCAGAAAACTAACAGTCAGCTCGATTATCTCGATTTATTTGTGAGGGCTTTTGATGAAGTTAATCCTCAGGGTCAACTTGCTTCTGTTTTCAGCACTATGGAGTTGAAAGACAAAGTGACATTGAGTACTCCAAACTCGAGAGTAATTGATGTCCTGCGCGAAGAAATCAACGGTGCTATCAGCAACTCATTTAATGTGTTGCGTTCACGTATTGACCGCTTTGGTGTTGTTCAACCGAATATTCGTCGCGATAATAACAATGTTGGTCGTATTTTGATTGAGTTGCCGGGAGTAAAAGAACCCGAGCGTGTTCGCAGGTTATTACAGGGAGCTGCCAATCTTGAGTTTTGGGAAACTTTCGATCTTGCAGAAATTGTAGGCAATATTATTGAAGCAGACAGGGTGCTTGGAGCACAACGTACTGCTGACTCTCAAACAGCTGAAGTATCATCAGAAGAAACACAGGTAGCGGAGGCATTAGTAGCTGAAGTTCCTATGTCAAGAGAAGACAGTATTTTGGCTGCTCTGCAAACAACTCCTGAAGAAGTTGTAGATACTGACAAACAACTGGAACAGTTCAGAAGAGATCATCCGCTTTTGTCGGTTCTTGATGTTCCGGGAATTCAAACCGGTCAGTATCCACGCGGACCTGTTGTGGGTTATGCTCACTACAGAGATACCGCACGCATAAATAACTATTTTAATCAGAGAGCTGTAAGAGAAGTATTGCCGGCCAACCTGGGTCTTCGCTGGAGTGTAAAAGCTATCAACGACAGGGGCGATATTTTTGAACTCGTTGCTATCAAAACAAATCGTGACAATCGTCCTCCATTAAGCGGAGACGTAGTTACAGATGCTCGTGCCGACTTTGGTCAAACTTCAGCATATGCTCACGTTTCAATGAGCATGAATAGTGAAGGTGCCAAAACATGGCAGAGAATGACAAGGGAAAACATTGGCAAATCAATCGCAATTGCACTTGATGGTTATATCTATTCATACCCAACTGTACAAAACGAAATTGCTGGTGGACAGTCGCAAATTACCGGACGATTCACTGTAGAAGAGGCAAAAGACCTTGCAAACACTTTGAAATCGGGTAAAATGCCGGCTCCCGCAAGAATTATTCAGGAAGATATTGTAGGTCCATCGCTTGGACAGGAAGCTATTAACAGGGGAGTAATATCATTTGTAATCGCTTTCATTTTGGTGTTGCTTTACATGATTTTCTATTATGGACTGATTCCCGGATTGATAGCTGATCTTGCATTGTTCGCAAACGTATTCTTCCTGTTTGGTATATTAGCCTCTTTCTCGGCTGTGCTAACGCTTCCCGGGATTGCCGGTATCGTGTTAACACTGGGTATGGCGGTCGATGCTAACGTGCTTATTTATGAACGTATCCGGGAGGAGTTGCGTGGTGGTAAATCAATGAAACGTGCTATTGAAGATGGTTTCAAAGGTGCAATTTCTGCGATTGTTGATGCTAACGTAACGACCCTGATTACAGGTATTGTACTTTCTGTATTCGGAACAGGTCCTATCAAAGGTTTTGCAAATACCCTGATTATCGGAGTTATCACATCGTTTATTTCAGCAGTATTCCTTACCCGACTGATGTTGGATACTTACGCAAACAGCAAGAAAGCAAAAGAACTTCCATTTACTTCAAAAACGACTGCAGGATGGTTCCAAAATACCAAACTTAACTTTATTGGTGGTCGCCGTGTTGCATATATTGTATCAGCAGTATTGATTCTTGTGAGTGTTCTATCATTTGCAACCCGTGGTTTTAGTTTGGGTATCGACTTCAGTGGTGGACGTAACTATGTGATTCGTTTTGAAGAATCAGTAAGAACAGATGAGGTTAGAGAGATGTTGACTGATGCTTTTGATGGATCAACAGTACAGGTAATTACCATTGGATCAGATAATCAGGTTCGTATCTCTACCCAGTTTAAAATAACTGACGATTCAGAGGCAATTGATAATGAAATGGAAACTCGTCTTTATAACGGGCTGAAACCATTATTGAAGGATCGTACTTTGGATGAATTCGTGCAGGAAAATATCATGAGTTCTCAGAAAGTAGGACCAACCATTGCAGATGATATCAAACGTTCTGCCTTGTGGGCGGTATTCTTCGCCATTCTGGCTATCGGTTTATATATTCTGATTCGTTTCCGCACCATCGGATACTCTCTGGGAGCGATCGTCGGTTTGGTACATGATACAATTATTACATTGGGGGCCTTCTCGTTGCTTTACAGTATAATGCCTTTCTCCATGGAAATCGACCAGGCATTTATTGCCGCAATCCTTACCGTGGTTGGTTACTCGGTGAACGATACCGTGATTATATTTGACCGTATCAGAGAATTCATCGGATTGTATCCTAAACGTGATCGTGCAACTGTAATGAATGATTCTATCAATACCATGTTAAGTCGTACGTTCAGTACCTCTATAAGTACCATCATGGTAATGTTGATTATCTTCATCTTCGGTGGTGAAACAATTCGTGGTTTTATCTTCGCGATGTTGTTTGGTATCATTCTCGGTACATATTCTTCTATCTTTATTGCTTCTCCTATTACCTATGAATTGTACAAGAGAAAAAAGAAGAAAGAAGAAATTGCAAAATAAGTTTTTAGATTTCGTTTTATAAAAGCAAGAAGACCGGTAATCGTATGATTCCGGTCTTTTTTTATATCCGTTTATGTTTTTAATCACAGAGGAAACGGAGTTGTGCACAGAGTTTCTCAGAGTTTTTAATTGAACATAACTTCTATAACTTCTATTACTTCTTTAACTTCAATTCCTTTTATATCCACCTCCCAAAATTCTGTGGTAATAGGTCATTTGCCCTGAAAGTTCTTTTCATTATGAAGAAAATCAAGGATAAATTTGGTGAGAATTTCAATCGCTATTTCATTATTGCCACCCTGGGGAACAATTAAATCAGCAAAACGTTTGGTTGGTTCAATAAACTGAAGGTGCATTGGTTTTACAGTTTGCTCATATCGTTCCATTACTTTATTGACTGAACGCCCCCTTTCCACAATATCCCGGTTAATTACACGAATCAGCCGGTCATCAGCATCAGCGTCAACAAAAACCTTGAGGTTCAACATATCTCTCAGTTTCCTGCTTGTAAGAATTAAAATTCCTTCAACAATAACAACCTTACAAGGCTTAATAGGGATTGTCTCTGTGGCGCGTGTGCAGGTGAGGTAGGAATAAATGGGCTGTTCTATACTTTGACCTGATTTAAGCTTTTTGATATGGTCAACAAGCAGCTCCCACTCAATAGAGTCAGGATGGTCAAAATTCATTTCCAGTCTTTCTTCAAGCGGTTTATCGCTGCTGTCGCGATAATAAGAGTCCTGGGGTAAAATAACCACTTCATTTTCAGGTAGATGGTCGATAAGTTTCTTAACTACAGTTGTTTTGCCGGAGCCTGTACCTCCTGCGATACCGATGATTAGCATAATTTTTATTTAATTTTGAGCACTAAGATACAATATTTTCGAAAGTTTACGATTTACCTTCTGTAGTTCGTCGGTTTTTTTTACTTTTACGCCCGAAAACCGAAATTACTGATTAATCTGATTTGTTTAAATATGAGTTTAGATGGAAAATACCTGACCATCAGAGAATGGTCGGAAGAAGATCGCCCAAGAGAGAAAATGTTGTTGAAAGGTTCATCAAGTCTGAGCGACGCAGAGTTGTTAGCCATACTCATTGGGTCAGGCAATAAAAATGAGTCGGCAGTAGATCTTGCAAAAAGAATCATGTCCGAATGTCACCATAATCTTAATGAATTAGCGAGATTGGGAGTGAACGATCTTCAGAAAAAGTTTAAGGGCATTGGGGCAGCAAGAGCAGTGGCAATTACTGCGGCGCTTGAGCTGGGAAGACGTCGGAAAACCAAAGAAGTAATCGAACGTACCAGGATTAAGTCGAGTTCTGACCTGTGTGAGCTATTTGAACCTCAGGTTGTTGATCTTGATTACGAAGAATTTTGGGTGGCCTTGCTTGATGCAGGAAACAGGGTGCTCGATATACGAAGATTAACTCAGGGAGGGATTAGGCATACTGTTGTTGATGTTCAGATGTTGTTGAAAATGGCCATTGAGAAATCATGTACGAGTGTTGCTGTAGCACATAATCATCCTTCGGGACAGAATATCCCGAGCCGGGAAGATGAAAAAATAACACAAAGAATTAAAATTGGATGCGAGGCGATAGGGGTCCGTTTCATAGATCATATTATCATTGCACGTGGGAAATATTATAGTTTTTGTGATGAAGGTAAATTGTAGGTAATCAATATAATAGATATAAAAAAATAATTAAATGAATATCTTAGAAATAAAAGATGTAGTCAAACAATACTCCGGTCACCGCGCCTTAGATGGTGTAAGTTTGGATATTCCGGAAAAAATGATTTACGGTCTGTTGGGTCCCAATGGGGCAGGTAAGACCACGCTTATAAGAATTATCAATTGCATCACAGCTCCTGATAGTGGCGAGATATTGTTGAAAGGAAAGCGACTTATTTCTGATGATGTCAGGATGATAGGTTATCTGCCTGAAGAGCGAGGATTATACAAGAAAATGAAAGTAGGCGAGCAGGCTTTGTATCTTGCTCAGCTGAAAGGTATGACGAAAAATGATGCCCTGAAGGCACTGAAATTTTGGTTCGAGAAGTTTGAGATACAGGCCTGGTGGGATAAAAAGGTGGAAGAGCTTTCGAAGGGAATGGCACAAAAGGTGCAGTTTATTACAACAATACTTCATAAGCCTGATTTGCTGATTTTTGATGAGCCTTTTAGTGGTTTTGATCCGGTAAATGCCGAAATTCTGAAAAATGAGATTTTGAACCTGAAAGAACAGGGGGCGACAATTATTTTTTCAACACATAATATGTCTTCGGTAGAAGAGTTATGCGACAATATTTCACTGATCGATCATTCCAAAATTGTATTGCAGGGTAATGTTGATCAGATTAGGGCTGAACATGCTACAGGAACTTATCGTGCTGTGACCCGAACAAGTATAAGTCCTGATGGCTTCGAGTTGGTTAGTTCCCGCGAACGACATCAGGTATTTGAGTATATATTAAAGACAGAGACAGTTGCTGCCAATAATATCCTGATTGAGAAACTGATGAAGCAAACTGAACTTGTTATGTTCGAAGAAGTTTTGCCAACAATGAATGATGTGTTTATCCAAACCGTAACTTCCAAAAAGTAAATGTCATGAGTAAAATTGGATTAATAATAAAAAGAGAATATACCACCAGGGTGATGAAACCGTCATTTCTCATCCTCACCTTTCTGACACCTGTATTGATGGCGGCTTTGATAACAGTGCCAATTTTATTGGCTCAAATCAAAGATAGTTCTCAAAAAACGGTTGTGGTAGTCGATCAGACAGGATTATATTCAGATGTGTTGGTTGATAGTGAAAGTTTTGTCTTTGAGTATGTTGGAGATCCCATTGAGGATGTCAGGGAAAACCGTGATGCCAAGAGCTATGCAGCTATCTTGTTGATTTCTGATGACCTGAACGTTAATTCGCGGGGTGCAACGCTTTACTCTCAGGATCAGGTTGGCATTGAGCTTAAGTCGTATGTAACTAGTATGCTTAAGGTGTATGTCGAAGAACAGAGACTGGCATCGCTTGATATTCCAAATTTCAGAGAACTTGTTGAGCAGTCGAAAGTGAGTTTGGATGTGAGGACTGTCATGTGGGGTAAGGATGGAGAGGAGAAATTTGGCTCTACCGAATTGGCTTTAATAATCGGGATGATATCTGCATTCCTCATTTATATTTTCATAGTTGTTTATGGTGCTCAGGTGATGTCGGGAGTGGTTCAGGAAAAGACGAACCGCATAGTAGAAGTCATCGTTTCATCGGTCAAGCCATTTCAGTTGATGATGGGAAAAATCATTGGTATTGCGATGGTTGGACTTACCCAGTTTGCCTTGTGGATAATTCTTTCGTTGGTTTTTGTAATCGGCATTACCAAAGTGATGAATGTTGATTTGGATGTTGAATCCTATCAGCAAACACAGATGGTTGGTGTAACAACCAATGCAATTCCATTGGATGAAGATGGTGGCATATTAACTGATATTTTGCTGGGTTTGAAGAACTTTGATTTTGTGCAGACAGGGATTTTATTTGTGATTTATTTCCTCGGCGGTTATCTGTTGTATGCTTCGTTGTTTGCTGCTGTTGGATCGGCTGTCGATAACGAGACAGATACGCAACAATTCTCACTGCCTCTCACTTTGCCCATTGTTTTTGCGATATATGCAGCCATTTATAGTGCCGAAAATCCAGACGGATCGCTTGCCTTCTGGTGTTCGATGATTCCGTTTACTTCGCCCATAGTCATGATGGTTCGTTTGCCTTTCGGTGTTGCTTTCTGGGAAATTGCTCTTTCATTAGGGATTCTTGTTTTGTCGTTTATCGGAAGTACGTGGATTGCAGGTAAGATTTACCGTACCGGTATTTTGATGTATGGCAAGAAAGTCACCTGGAAGGAAATGATTAAGTGGATCAGATATAAGGGCTAATCATTAGCAACCTCATGCCTTTGAAATATAATAAAATCAGCATTGTCTCTCCGTCCGGTGTAATTGAACCCGGATGGATAGATGCTGCTGTGAATGTGCTTAAAAGCTGGGGGTGTGAGGTAAATGTCGGAAGGTACGCAAAAGAGCAATTCGGGAGGTTTGCAGGCACAGATGAACAAAGAATGCAGGACTTGCAGGAAGCGCTGGATGATGAAAGTCTGGATGCAATACTTTGCAGCAGAGGAGGGTATGGGTTGATAAGAATTATCGATCAATTGAATTTTGATAAGTTCAGGAGCTTTCCGAAATTAGTAATTGGCTTCAGTGACATCACCGTTTTGCATCTTGCAATTCAGAAGATGGGACTGCCGTCTGTTCATTCGTTCATGGCAAAGCATTTTGACCCGAGCGAATGTGAAAAGAGGTCGTTAGCCTATCTTAAAGATATTTTGGAAGGAGGACATCCCGAATATGAGCTTCCGGGTGATGAGATGAACAGGCCGGGAGAATCTTCGGGAATGTTGGTGGGAGGTAACCTGTCAGTGCTGCAATCAATGCGCGGAACACTGTACGAACCCAATTATACAGAAAAAGTCCTTTTTATTGAGGATATTTCTGAAGATGCGTATCATATTGATCGGATGATGCAGAATTTGCGTATTGGTGGGGTGCTTAAAAAAATATCAGGATTGATGGTTGGGCATTTCACTGATTGTAAAGAAGATCCACAAATGATGAAGACAATCAGGGAAATCATCCTTGATTCAACTGCTTGTTATGAATATCCTGTCTGTTTTGGTGTCCCTTCGGGGCATGAAGCCATTAATTACCCATTGATTTTTGGCGCTAATGTATTATTGCAGGCAGGTAAAGAAAAAAGTAAAATCTGTTTTAGCTGAAAATCTCGCGCAATACCGCTGTAGATTTTAGTCCGTTGAAATCACTCAAATGAAGGCTGTAATATTCAATCAATGAATCCAAAAGTTGATTCCTGATTGTTCTTGTGAATGACAGATTTTCCATGGAATTGAAATCCGTTTCGATAAGGCTATGGAAAGCATGACAATACTCATTGAGCAACACATGCGGATGTGGTGGTATTGAGTTGGAAAACTCTCCATTTAGCATGTCAAAGCATGATCTTTCAGTATAGTCCGGACTTGGTCCGAAACCAAGAAAGTTGCTGAGTTGCACCATGAATATCAGATGAAAATTGGCGATATTCTGGTTCGTATTGTTTAATAATTCAATACTTTCATAAATAAAATCGAACAAAGGGTAATCTGTATCGCTTTGTCTGATGGATTTATCTAATAGTTCTGCAATAAATAGAGCCAGAGCAGTTTTAACCGGATGATTGATAATCTCGTTATTGAATGAGGCTGGTTGAATTTCTTTTAATGTGGCCAGATCCTTTGTTAATTTGTTTTCGGCAATTATTTCGGTGGTAGACAAAGGTTGTAGTAAAATTCTGCGATTAAGTGCCCGTTTACTGTGAAGTCCGTATACGATTAAAGAAATACGCCCGTTTTCGCGGGTGTATGCCGTAACAATTGAAGCCTTGTCGGAATATCTGGTCGATTTCAGAATAATTGCCTGAGTCTTGATAATCATATGGAAAGATAGTATATGCAAAGGTAAACATTATTGAGTAAAACATGAAAGCTTATTGGTAAATCAGAAATACTAATGCTGATTATCAGGGAGGTATTAAATATTTTAGATTATTTTCTGAAAAGGTTTTGCAAATTAAAAAAACTGCTGTATATTTGCACCCGCAATTGAGAGATTGATTGTGAATAACCCAAGGCCCATTCGTCTATCGGTTAGGACGCCAGATTTTCATTCTGGAAAGAGGGGTTCGATTCCCCTATGGGCTACTAAAAACAAAGCATTTAAAAAAAGTAATTGAGATGGCAAATCATCAATCATCTATTAAAAGAATTCGTCAGACACAAAAACGCAAATTGCATAATCGTTATTATGCTAAAACAGCCCGTAATGCTGTGCGTAAATTAAGAGCTACTACTGAGAAGACTGTTGCAGCGGACATGCTTCCAAAAGTAAGTGCAATGCTTGACAGGCTGGCTAAACGCAATATTATTCACAAAAATAAGGCGTCGAATCTGAAATCAAAGTTGAGTATTTATATCAACAAACTGTAAGAATTATTTTCTCACAACATAACAAGAGAGGGTATTCAATTTTGAATACCCTCTCTTGTTATGTGCATATATTGCCACTTCATATCAATGTGCCTCCAGCCAGTTTTTTCCGGTATTGCATTCTGCTATCAATGGAACCTGAAGTTTTACAGCATTCTCCATTTCCTCAACGACGATTTTTCGAATAACCTCAAGTTCGTTTTCAGGCACTGAGAAGTTTAGTTCGTCGTGCACCTGCATGGTCATTTTTGTTTGCAGATTTTGAGTAATGAGTTTTTGATGAATTCTGACCATGGCAATTTTAATAATGTCGGCAGCTGATCCCTGAATAGGAGCATTGATGGCATTCCTTTCGGCATAGCCCCGAACAACACTGTTTTGGGAATTGATGTCAGATAAGAATCTTTTTCTGCCAAAAATTGTTTCAACAAATCCATCGCGTTTAGCATGTTGGATTGCCTGATCCATGTAGGTTTTAACCTGCGGGAAAGTTACGAAGTAGCCGTCGATGAGTTCTTTGGCTTCGGCTCTGCTTATATTCAGACGTTCTGCCAGTCCGAATACAGAAATGCCATAAATGATTCCGAAATTGGCCGTTTTAGCTTTGCGGCGCATGTCGGCATTCACCTCTTCCATCGGAATTTTGTATATGTTTGCAGCAGTTGCGGTATGAATATCATAACCATTATTGAAAGCATCAATCATGTTTTTATCGCCACTTAAATGAGCCATAATCCTGAGTTCGATTTGCGAATAGTCGGCGCTCAGAAAAACAGCATCCTGATCAGGGATAAACGCTTTCCTGATTTCCTTTCCCTGTGCATCGCGGATGGGGATGTTCTGCAGGTTAGGGTTGGTAGAGCTTAATCGTCCGGTTGCAGTAACGGTTTGGTTAAACGATGTGTGAACCTTACCTGTTTTAGCGTTAATCAGCTGAGGAAGGGCATCAATATAGGTGCTTAACAATTTCTTCATGCCACGATAATCCAGAATCATACCTACGATTGGATGTTTACTGCGTAGCTTCTCCAGAATATCTTCAGAGGTTGAGTATTGTCCCGTTTTGGTTTTCTTCGCTTTTGCATCCAGTTTTAGTCTGTCAAACAGGACTTCTCCAACCTGTGCGGGAGATGATACATTGAAGTTAACTTCTGCAATTTTCAAAATCTCCGCTTCGAGTTTATTCATTTCTTCTGTCAGAATCACAGAACTTTGTTTGAGAGCATCGCTGTCGATTCGCACACCGTTCGTTTCCATTTGTGCCAGCACCTTCATCAAAGGCATCTCAATTTCGTAAAACAGTTTCTCCAGATTGTTTTCCCTGATTTTTTCTTCCAGAATACGGAAAAGTCTGAAGGTGATGTCAGCATCTTCGCAGGCATATTCCTTCAGCAGATTTATATCTACATCGCGCAGAGATAATTGTTTTTTGCCCTTACCACCAACCAGTTCGTCATAATGGATGGTTTTGTAATTAAGGTAAACCTCAGCAAGGTAGTCCATGCCATGACGTAGCTCAGGTTGTAAAACATAATGCGCTATCATGGTGTCGAACAAAGGGCCTTTTAATTCGATATCGTACATCGAAAGCATAAGCATGTCGAATTTGATGTTCTGGCCGATTTTTACTATCTGATCGTTTTGAAAGAATGGTCTGAACTCGCGTATAATCTCCGCTGCTTCGGCTTGGTTGGCGGGCAATGGGACATAAAATGCTTTACCCTCTTCGAAGCTAAACGAAAGACCGACCATTTCAGCCTCAAAAACATCTACGCCGGTTGTTTCAGTGTCGAAACATACTTTTTTCTGCATAAAAAGCTGTGAAATCAGATTCATGCGCAGTGTTCTGGTGTCAACAAGTTGGTAATCGTGTTCAATAGTGCTGATATTGTCGAAGCCACCGGTTGATTTTACAGGTTCGATGTCCTGTGTAACTGCAGCAGTGTTTTTGGGCTGATTGCTTTTTACCTCCGGACTGACATCCTCCGGTTCGTCGAATAAGGACATTTGGCCATGTGCATTTTTGGGAGGAGCGAAGCTGATTCGCGGCACCACTTCATCGGGTGGCAGGGAAGTGAAAACTTTGCCAAAACGGTTTGCCGACATCGTTCTGAATTCCAGTTCTTCGAAAAGGGATTTGAGGGCATCCTCGTCCGTATCTTCCAATTGAAGATTTTCTTCGTTTAATTCGATAGGAACATCCGTTTTGATGGTAGCAAGAAAGCGTGAGAACTCGATTTGTTCTTTGTTGCTCTCAACCTTTGTTTTCAATGCACCTTTCAGTTTGTCGGTGTTTGCAAGCAGGTTATCGATACTGCCAAATTCCTGTAGCAGTTTTATAGCTGTTTTCTCGCCAACGCCAGGACATCCGGGGATATTATCTGAGGCATCGCCCATCAATCCGAGTAGGTCAATAACCTGCAAGTGACTCTCAAGACTATATTTCTCGCGGATTTCCTGAGGTCCCATGACTTCATATCCACCGTTATGGCGGGGGCGGTACATGAAAATCCGGTCGCTCACCAATTGCCCAAAGTCCTTGTCGGGCGTAAGCATGTAAACTTCGAAATCTTGTTGCTCTGCCTTTTTTGCCAGGGTGCCAATAAGATCATCAGCCTCATAGCCGGGCATTTCCAGGATAGGAATGCGATAAGCTTCGATAAGCTTTTTTATCAGCGGTACGGAAGTTTTGATATCTTCCGGAGTTGATTCGCGCTGTGCCTTGTAGGCTTCGAATGCTTCATGTCTGAATGTTGGTCCCGGAGGATCAAAAACAACTGCTATATGAGATGGCTTTTCTCTTTTCAGGACATCCTCCAATGTGTTTACAAAACCAAAGATGGCTGAGGTGTTGAGTCCTTTTGAGTTTATTCTGGGATTGCGTATGAAAGCGTAATACGATCTGTAAATGATGGCATAAGCATCTATCAGGAAAAGTTTCTTCATGCTATGAATAAATAATGTGGAAAATGGGAATTTTCGCTCGTGAAACAAGCTGTAAAAGTAATAAAAAAAATCATTTTTGACTTTTTGCGAACTCTCATTAGACAAATTTGTTTACTTTTGCAGACTGTGTAGCAAGCACATCCCATAATATGAGTCTTTTAGATAATGTTCGCGATATTTTAAAGCCAGAGCTGGAGTTGTTCGACAAAACTCTGGTGAGTAGTTTGGAGACCGATAACCCCATTCGCGACGAGGTAAATAGTTATATCTTTCAGCGTGCCGGCAAAAAGCTAAGACCAATGCTGGTGATTTTATCAGCTAAAATCGCTGGCTCATCCAATATCTCTACCATCCACGCAGCAATTGCGATGGAGTTGCTACACACAGCCAGTCTGGTGCACGACGATGTGATTGACGATACGCTTGAACGCAGGGGTAGCCCTTCGGTTAATGCCCGATGGGGAAATAAGGTTGCTGTTTTGTCGGGCGACTATATGTTATCCGGAGCATTGCAGCAGGTAGCAAAAACTAAGAACCTGGGCATTTTAGATGCGGTTTCTTTTATTGGAATGCAGCTGTCTGACGGTGAGATTCTTCAGTTAAAAACGACTCAGCAAACACGGATTTCAGAAACAGATTACTTCCAGATAATTCAGAAGAAAACAGCGCATTTATTCTCTGTGTGTGCGGTAGTTGGAGCTTTGTCGGCAGGTGCTAAAGATGAAGAGGTTGAGCGTCTGCGAAAGTTTGGCGAATATCTCGGCTTATGTTTTCAGATTCGCGATGATATCTTTGATTATTTTGCAGACACCGACATTGGAAAGCCTACCGGAAACGATGTTCGCGATGGAAAAGTTACCCTTCCTTTGATTTACGCGCTGAAGAATGCTTCAGTTGAAGACAGGGAAAAGATTGTTACGTGGATAAATCTCAAAGAATTCAGTCCTTCGAATATCGAGTATATCAGTAAATTTGCCCGGGACAGTGGTGGAGTTGATTACGCGGTACAACGCATGGAGTATTTTAAAAACAAAGCCATAGAAGAACTCCATGACTTTGAGGATAATGAGATTAAACAGGCTTTGATTTCCTGTGTCGAATTTGCTGTTTCGCGCGTAAAATAATCAATAGTATTTTACCTCTTCGCCTGTGATAGAAGTCAACAGGTTATTGGCCAGTCTGCTTGCCCCAAAACGGAACAGTTTGTTGTTCAGCCATTCTTCCCCAAGTACTTCCTTCACTATTGTGTAGTGTTTCAGAGCATCTTCGGTTGTAACGATACCTCCTGCAGGTTTGTAACCAATTTTCTCGCCCGTGTGTTGATGCCATGCTTTGATAGCCTGACACATGATGTAGGTTGCTTCCACAGTTGCTGCTATCGGCATTTTTCCTGTCGAAGTTTTGATGAAGTCGGCACCCGCAGCCATCGAAAGAACCGAGGCTTTTTTAATGTTTGCAGCAGAACCCAGGTGGCCTGATTCAATGATAATCTTGAGATGGGCATCGCGACAAGCCGCTTTGATTTCTTTTAATTCCTCCAGTACAAGTTCATAATTCCCGGATAAAAACTCACCTATAGAAATTACGACATCAATCTCGGTGGCGCCTTCCATTACAGCCATGGACGTTTCGGCGATTTTTACTTCAATGTAGGTTTGAGAAGAAGGAAATCCTGCTGCAACCGATGCAATTCCAATAGGTCTGGTTAGTTGGTTTTTTACAACAGAAACCATGGTTGGATAAACACAAATGGCTCCAACATCGGGTAGGGCAGGGAAATTGGCTTTAAACTGATTAACCTTATTAACCATCGCGAGAATTTCCTCTTTGGTGTCGGTGCTGTTCAGCGATGTTAGGTCTATCATGTTCAGACATTGCTTGTAAACCTCTACTGTGTTGTTTTTTTCAAGGTTTTGCTGCAGCAAATCGCTAACCTCCTTTTTTATCTGTTCGTCGCTGATATTACACTGATATTTTTCGAATAATGATTCAATTTGATTCATAATGTTTTTTATTTGATGTGATGAAATGCTATTTTTTATTTTTGAATGTCGTTACCGCCTAAATGAGCTTTGTGTCTTTCGGCATCCCGCAAAGTCTTTTTGCTGATATTTTTTGCCAAAGCATCGGTAAGGTCTACTCCTGTTTGATTAGCCAGACAAAGCAGCACCCACAATACATCGGCCATCTCATCAGCTAAATCTCCCTGCTTCTCGCCGTTTTTCCATGATTGCTCGCCATAAGTTCTTGCGATAATACGTGCCAGTTCACCGACTTCTTCAGTGAGGATGGTCATGTTGGTAAGCTCGCTGTAATATCGAACGCCTACATTTTTAATCCATTCGTCAACCAGATTTTGAGCCTCCTGTATTGTCATTCGTTGAGTCGTGCTATGATTGTTTCGTTTCCTGTGGTTTCTTCGCCCACTTTCACAAATATCTCTGAGTCAATCGGCAAAAACAGGTCAACACGCGAACCGAATTTGATGAATCCAAGATGTTCGTTCAGATGACAAGCTTTACCGGCGTGCGCATAGGTCACAATTCTGCGAGCCAATGCCCCGGCGATCTGACGAACGAGAATTTGGGTGCGACCGGGAGTTTCGATGACGATTGTTGAGCGTTCGTTTTCATGACTCGACTTGGGCAGGTATGCCGCAACGTGGCGACCTTTGTGATGTTTGGTCATGATAACTTTACCCGATACAGGATACCAGTTGGCGTGTACGTTAAAAACTGACATGAAAATGGAAACCTGAATTCTTTTTTCTTTGAAATATTCATTTTCCTCAACAGGTTCAACCACTACAATGGTACCATCAGCAGGAGCTACAATCAAACTGGGGTCGTCAATTTCAACTACCCTCGATGGATTTCTGAAGAAATAAGTGAAAAAAACCATGATTCCTGCTGAAATAATGGTGGTTACTGCCAGCGCAATATTGGGGAAGCGCAGATAGATAATCATGTTGATGGCAAAAAGAACGAAAAGTAATACCAGCAAAATCAGTCGTCCTTCTTTGTGAATTTTGATATATTTCATGTGTTTTTTATTTTACAACCTTTAGGGTAATTCCTTCCTGACAGTTTTAACCGACTGAAATATGAGGAATTGGAAAGCAAAGATATGAAAAATGTTTGCTATTGCAAAGGTGCTTCTTTTGTGCTCAATTTCCATCGGAAATGATTAACTTTGCGACTCTTAAAAAAACGCTTTAAATTATTCTGAAAGATGGAACTTTCCCTGCTTACTGCCATTTCGCCGGTTGATGGTCGATACCGCTCAAAAACCGAAGTTTATGCCCCTTATTTTTCTGAATTTGCCCTCATCAGGTATCGTGTGCTGGTTGAGGTGGAGTACTTCATCGCTTTGTGCGAGATACCAATCAAACAGTTGGAGTCGGTTCCTTCTGAGATTTTTCAAAAGCTGCGTGCAGTTTATAATGATTTCAGCGAGGCTGATGCTCAGAGAATTAAGAATATTGAGAAAGTAACCAACCATGATGTGAAAGCTGTTGAGTATTTTCTGAAAGAAGAGTTTGATAAACTGGGATTATCTGCATACAAGGAGTTTATTCATTTCGGTCTGACTTCTCAGGACATTAACAATACTGCAGTACCCATGTCGGTAAGAGAGGCGCTGGAAAAAGTGTATTATCCTGAACTGGATTTGCTCATTCGCTCATTATCACAGCTGGCAGATGAATGGCGTGATGTGTCGATGTTGGCTAAAACCCACGGACAGCCAGCCTCACCAACCCGTTTGGGAAAGGAAATCATGGTTTATGTCAACAGGCTGAATCAGCAACTTCTTTTACTGAAGCAAATCCCCAATGCTGCAAAATTTGGTGGCGCTACCGGTAATTTCAACGCTCATGCTGTTGCTTATCCAACCATCGACTGGAAAAAGTTTGGTAATAGTTTCCTGGAGAAGAAGCTCGGACTGGAAAGAGAGCAGTGGACGACTCAGATTTCGAACTACGACCATATGGCTGCGCAGTTCGATGCCATGAAACGCATCAATAATATTCTTCTGGATTTATGTCGCGATATATGGACTTATGTTTCGATGGAATATTTCAAGCAGAAAATCAAAGCCGGGGAAGTTGGTTCGTCTGCCATGCCACACAAGGTGAACCCAATCGACTTCGAAAATGCAGAAGGCAATCTGGGTGTTGCCAACGCATTGCTGGAGTTTCTGGCGGCGAAACTTCCGGTATCGAGGTTGCAGCGAGACCTGACAGACAGCACAGTACTCCGGAATATTGGTGTGCCTTTTTCTCATACGCGCATCGCATTCCAGAGTGTTTTGAAAGGACTTGATAAACTGATGCTGAACGAACTCGCAATATACCGCGATTTGGACAATACCTGGGCGGTGGTTGCCGAGGGTATTCAAACCATTCTTCGTCGCGAAGGCTATCCTGAACCATACGAGGCTTTGAAGGCGCTAACACGTACCAACGAAGCTATAACCCGTGAGTCAATCCGCAGTTTTATAAATACCTTAAAGGTTGATGAGCGCGTAAAAGAAGAGTTGAGAAGAATCACACCGAGAAATTATACGGGCATCTGATCCTGATTATTTATGAATAAGATCATTTCCATATTCAGAAGATTTCTGCCACCATACCGCAAATATGTGGTTATGAGTTTGGTTTTTAATTTTCTGACAGCTTTTTTCAGTATTTTCTCGTTTGCTGCAATTATTCCGGTGCTGAACATTCTATTCGGATTGCGCAAACCGGAATTGCAGTTTATGGATTGGTCGTGGAGCGATGGTATAGGTGCAATTGCCTCTGCCATTAAAAATAATCTCAGTTACTATATTGAGCAGCTTATACAGATCAACGGACCTCAGCTAACCTTGTTATATGTTGGGTTGTTCCTTGTTTTTCTGACTGCTTTGAAGACAGGAACAGCTTATCTGGCAACTAAAATGACGATTCCTGTGAGGACGGGTGTTGTCAGAGATTTGCGAAATAAGCTTTATGTCAAGATTCTCGGCCTGCCCATCGGCTTTTTTACTGAAGAAAAGCGAGGTGATTTAATGTCGCGCATGACCGCCGATGTAACTGAAGTCGAAATGTCGATTATCAGCGCTGTGGATATGTTTTTTAAACATCCGGTGCTCATCCTGATTTATCTGGGAGTGATGTTCGCAATGAGCTGGCAATTAAGCATCTTCGTACTTGTATTGTTGCCGCTGAGCGGATGGGTTATCGGTGTTGCAGGGAAAAACCTGCGTAGGAGTTCTTCGCAGGTACAGGCGCAGCAAGGAGAGTTACTGTCTCAGCTCGATGAAACCATGGGTGGACTGAGGGTGGTTAAAGCATTCAATGCTGAACAAAAGATGACCAGTCGTTTTGCTGATTTAAACGACAGAATTCGTAACACGTTCAACAGCATTCACTCGCGGTATAACCTGGCATTTCCGCTTAGCGAGTTTATCGGAACCGTGGTTATCGCCGTACTGCTTTGGTTCGGAGGTATGCTTATTATTTCGGACAGCAGTTCGATTGAAGCTGCCGGTTTTATTTATTACCTGATTATTTTTTACAGCATCATCACACCGGCAAAAGAGTTGTCGAGAGCATATTATGGAATCAGGAAGGGTATGGCGGCGCTTGAGCGTATCGATAGGATACTGGAAACAGAAAATACTGTGATAGAGCCACAAAATCCACTGGAACTGAAAGATTTTAAAGATAAAATTGAATTCAGGAATCTCAGTTTCCGGTATAATGCCGATTGGGTACTCCGGGATATTCAGCTCACGGTAAACAAAGGACAAACAGTTGCGCTTGTGGGTCAGTCGGGCTCCGGAAAATCAACATTAATCGATTTGTTCCCACGCTTTCACGAAGTTGAATCGGGGACAATCCTGCTCGATGGGTCAGATATTAGAAACTATCGATCGCATGATATTCGCAAGCTTATTGGGAACGTGAATCAGGAAGCCATTCTTTTCAATGATACCTTTTATAATAATATCGCTTTTGGAGTTGATAATCCGACACAGGCCGATGTTGAAGAAGCGGCGCGAATAGCCAATGCGTACGATTTCATCATGGCCACACCGGATGGTTTTCAGACCGTTATAGGCGATCGCGGGAGTAAATTATCGGGCGGCCAACGTCAGCGAATCAGCATTGCCCGTGCAATATTAAAGAATCCTCCCATACTTATTCTCGACGAAGCAACATCAGCACTGGATACCGAATCAGAAAAAATGGTGCAGGAAGCACTGGATAATCTGATGAAAAACCGGACAACCCTGGTTGTTGCGCACCGCCTATCCACCATTCGCAAGGCTGATGAGATTTGTGTATTGCATGAAGGTCGCATCGTTGAAAGAGGCAAACATGCTGAATTAATGCAATTAGGAGGATATTATTCCCGACTGGTAGCCATGCAGACGTTTTAATATCAGTTTTTCCACCCCAAAGAAAAATTTGTCCTCTCAGGGCATTTTCATTTTACTGTATTTTTGTGCTGTCGTTAAGAAGTTAAAATTTTAAACAGTATAAATCAGTACCAGTATGAAAACTACTTTCAGAAAATTGTTGCCTGCCATTTTAATGGCTTGCTTAACTCTTCCTGCTGTATCGCAACAAAAAGCGACAGCTGTTGTCAATGCCGATCAGGGCACATTTAAAATCAACCGTCACATTTACGGACATTTTGCAGAGCACCTTGGACGCTGTATTTATGGCGGAATATGGGTAGGTGAGGGTTCATCCATTCCCAATATTAAAGGTTATCGTACCGATGTTGTGGAAGCATTGAAAAGGATTCAGATACCCAACCTGCGCTGGCCGGGAGGTTGCTTTGCCGATGAATATCATTGGATGGACGGTATCGGACCGCGTGAGAGTCGCCCGAAAATGATTAACACACACTGGGGAGGTGTTGTGGAAGATAATTCATTCGGAACACATGAGTTTTTGGATTTCTGTGAGTTAATTGGCACTGAGCCATACATTTGTGGCAACGTAGGTAGCGGTACAGTGAAAGAAATGTCGCAATGGGTAGAATATATGACATTCGATGGTGAGAGCCCGATGGCTAATCTTCGTCGCCAGAACGGACGCGATAAGCCATGGAAACTTACCTATTTTGCAGTTGGTAATGAAAACTGGGGATGTGGTGGTAATATGACTGCTGAGGGATATGCAGAACATTATCGTCGTTATGCAACTTTTGTTCGTAATTATGGCGACAACCGTATTTATAAGGTGGCAGGCGGACCTAACGAGGCTGATTATCGCTGGACAGAAGTGTTGATGCGCAATATTCCTCATCACCTGATGCAGGGATTGTCGCTTCACAATTACACTTTTACCAATAGCTGGACCAACAAGGGTAACGCTACCGGCTTCACCGAAGATGATTACTTTAATCTACTGGCCAATGGTCAGCATATGGATGAAATTATCACCCGCCACATAGCGATTATGGATCAGCACGACCCCCGTAAAAGAGTGTCGCTGGTAGTTGATGAGTGGGGCGCATGGTATAATGTTGAGCCGGGCACAAATCCGGGTTTCCTTTATCAGCAAAACACTTTACGCGATGCAATTCTTGCAGGAAAAATTCTGCATATCTTCCATAAACATGCTGAACGTGTTCAGATTGCCAACATCGCACAGATGGTGAACGTACTTCAGGCCATAATCCTGACGGAAGAAGATAAAATGGTGCTGACTCCTACCTATCATATTTTCGATATGTACAAAGTGCATCAGGATGCTATTTCCTTACCAATGACAGTAAGAGCCGGAGAATACACCCGTGGAAGAAGAAGCTTGCCCCGTGTTTCAACAACCGCTTCTTTGTCGCAGGATGGAACTATCAACATCAGCTTTGTAAATATTGACCCGCACAATGATGTGGAAATGAGTTGTGATGTGCGCGGAACCAAAAACGCAAGAATAGCGAAAGCGCAAATCATTACAGGTGAAAAGATGGATAGTCATAACACCTTCGATAAACCCGAAGAAGTGGTACTTGCAGATTTCAAAGGTGCATTACTTTGTGATGGTGTACTTACCATGAAGCTTCCTGCTAAATCAGTAGTTACTGTACAGATTCGATAATTCAAATCAACATGAAACGCAATATATGGATGGCAATGCTCCTGTTATGGGTGGCATTGCCCCTTTTAGCCTCTCGTTTCCCGCGACCAAATCCAAATCCGTGGCAGGATAACTACACTGATGTTGTTGGTATGCAGCATTATAAATTCTGGGGCACATACAATGTGCACGATCCCGCCATGCTTAAGTCGGGCGATACATATTATATGTATTCCACAGACGCGATTTATCGCGAACGTCGCAGGGAAGCTATCGAGAATAATGTACCCATCGGATATATCCAGATGCGTAGTTCCAAAGATTTGGTGAACTGGACTTTCGAAGGTTGGGCTTTGCCGGAAATCCCGCAGGAGGCTAAGGAATGGGTCCTTGCACACAGTGAAAATCGCGGGGCTACTAATATATGGGCACCGTTTCCTGTTAAATTTGGCGATAAATACAGAATTTATTATAGTGTTTCGGCGTTCGGACTGCAAACTTCATACATCGGATTGCTTGAGTCGGATAACCCTTTAGGTCCGTGGGAATTGAAAGGAGAAGTGGTGAAAACCAAGCGGGGCGATCGCATGAATGCAATCGATGCCAGTGTGATTACCGATGAAAAGACCGGGAAAATGTGGATGCATTATGGTTCGTATTTCGGTGGATTGTACGTGATGGAACTCGATCCGGCAACAGGATTGGCCAAAACACCCGGCGATCAGGGAATAAAAACGGTAGGTCGTGCCAATTTCAGAAGAGATAATGTGGAAGCACCTGAAATCATGTATCATCCGGGAATCAAAAAGTATTTTCTTTTTGTCTCCTACGATCCCTTGATGACAACCTACAATATCAGGGTTGGCCGATCGGACACCCCGGAAGGTCCATTCTACGATTATTTTGGAAAAGACATGCGCGACACAACCAATAATTATCCGATTTTGACCCACCCCTATCGTTTCGAGAATCATCCGGGTTGGGCAGGAGTTGCGCATAATGGAGTTATTTCTGATGGTAAGGGTAGGTTTTTTACAGCACATCAGGGAAGGTTATCGCCAGAGAATCACATGATGGTATTGCATTTGCGCGAAATGAAATGGCTCCCTAACGGGTGGCCTGTGGTTTCGCCACAACGATATGCAGGCAACAAGCAGCAGAAGTTTGGTCGTAAGGACATAACAGGCACCTGGGAGATTATCCGCATTCACGATGTTAAAACCGATCGCGAACTGGAGTACGGTCAGATACTTTGGGGGCAAAATCAATTACGTCAGACAGAGATTAACACCTCTTCAAAAGTGATATTTGCGAAAGGCGGAAAATTAAACAACGATCAGGTTAAGGGCAACTGGAAATATTCATCCCGGAAAGGTTTGTCGCTGATTTTACAGCAGGAAACCATCAGTAATTTGATTGTTTTTGTTGGACAGGATTGGGAGAATGAGTCTGAAACACTGTTGTTTACGGGTCTCGATGATCAGGGACGAAGCGTTTGGGGTAAGAAAGTAAACTAATCATTTTAACTGGTCAATTGCTTCAGATTGATTAGATAAAGTGTATAATAAAACATGCAATTGAATTTTTTTCTATTTGAAAAGGGTTTAATTGTATGTTTTTTTGTAGCGGTGTTGAGTCGTTTAACGCCTGACTTTAAAATCTAATTAATCATCTAATTTCTATTTGCAGTATGAAAAAAATTACTTCGTTATTTATTGCGATGCTGATTATTTTAGTTTCAGCAGGGGCACAATCCCTTGTGAACGATTATCAGCTGAATGAGAACTTTCAGGAGCAGGATGCTCCCTGGGGTTTTACTCCGGGTGCTAACACAACCATTTCTATTCCTGATATTGGTAGCCCACGCAACAAAGTATTCCAGTTAGCTGTAGCCAGTGCCAGCGGACGCAGGGTAAGCAACAAAGTTTTGTCACCGGGATACACAACAGATCCGGGTTCTTATGATGGAAAACTCTATGTTGAATTTGAATGGCAATCTGGTACCCCTACAGGAGGTAACAGAGGCTTCATCCGTTTAATGGATGGCACCAATATTATTTTAGCTATTGGTACAGAAGGTAGCACAAATGACAATGTATTACACTATGGTAATTTAGATGCGCCAAATCAAAATGCTATTGTTACAACTACCCTCATCACTCCAGAAGAAGGTAATTTCCCAAGAAACGAATGGTATCATGTGAAATTTAAAATAGATTTTACAACCAAAAAAGTTGATGAATTAGTCATTACAAGATTAAGTAATAACTTCTCATGGACTGTCTCTGACAAGAATTTTATCAGTTCCTCAGCAGCATCAATTACACGTATTGAAATTGAAGGAGGTCGTCAGGGATCATCAAACGGTGCATGGACTACGCAGATTGATAACCTTAAAATATACTCAGTTAAGGAGTCTGCCGGCATGGCAACGGTTACTATCAACTACCTCGATCAAAATGATGACATAGCTAAAGCTGCCCGTGTTGTTGAAGATCAGCCAATAGGAGTTCCGTTTGCAGCTACTGCTGAAGATAAAGCTTCATTTACCGCAAATGGTTCATATTATGCTTATAATGCGGCGGCCACAGTAGCTGATCAGGTTGTAGTGGCCGATGGTGGTTCTGTGATTAATCTGAAATTTAATAAATCAACATTAACTGCCGGTACTTATAGCTGGACAGGTGCAGCCAGTGCCAATTGGAACGAAATCGATGAAAACTTCAGTACTGATGGAATCAATGCTTTAGGATATCAAAACTCAAATGCTGTTGTGTTAGGTGCTGCTGGTGCTAACAAAGCAATCAATCTTGCAACAGCGCTAAATATTGGAACTGAGAATGTTACTATTGAAGGCGATGGTTATGCAATTAGTGGAGCCGGTAATTTAAGTGGAACCGGAGCAGTAGTCGTTAATTTAACAGCAGGTCAGTCAGCTTCTCTGAATGTAGTTAACAACCTTACCGGAGGTGTAGTTGTGAATGGAGGTACCTTAGTACTTCAAAGAGATGCTGCTGCCTCTTCAATTACAATGGCTGATGGTGCTGTGTTAAATCTGAATACCGGATCAGCATTCAGCAAAGCAATTGCCGGTGCCGGTGTTGTTACAGTAATTCCTACAACAAATAACACTTACAGTTCTGCCGTAAGCGGGGTAACTCAATTGAACTATGAGTTGGTTTCTGCTGGTTCAGTTAATGCCAGTGGAGCATTCTCTTCCATGCCAATCCTGAACAAAACTGTTCCTGCCGGAGCAAAAATTCAGGTTGAAAATACCTTGGAAGTACCTGCCATGTTTGGTACAACCATCAGTTATCCAAACAGTGCAATTTCATTAGGCAGCATGGTTGATTTGGTTTATGCTCAAAATCCTGCCGCTGATGGTTCAACAACTGTTGCTATTGGCGAATTGTCGGGAGCTGCATCAGCTAAAGTAAGAGGAACCCGCATTGGACGTACAGTTACTTATAATATCGGTGGTTTGAATACCAGTTCAACCTTTGCCGGTACATTCGAAAACTATGGATTGGATCAATGGGATAATGTAGGAACATTGAACCTTGTTAAATCAGGTGATGGTAAATTAACGCTTTCGGGTGAAAGTACAGGTTATGTACAGGGAACTGTAAATGTTGCTGCCGGAGAACTTGAAGTTACAGGAACGCTTGCAAGTGCTTCCGTGCCCCTAACCGTAGCTGCAGCCGGTACCTTGTCGGGTACAGGTGTTATACCGGGTAATGCAACAGTTAACGGAGCCCTCAAAGGTAGCTTGACATTTGGAAGTGCATTGACAGTAAGCGGAACTACAGAGTTGTCGGTTGCAGGTTTCGAAGCCGGTGAATATGATGTGTTGACAGTAACAAACGCCCTGAACGCAGGTGGCGATTTGAATATCATTATTACTGCTAATCCTCCTGCAGTTGGAACCAAAATTAAATTGATCAATGCCGGTTCTGTTAACGGAACATTTGCCGGTATCTCAGTTCCTGCAGGTTACAGTTTTGACCCTGCCAGTGGCGAGTTGACATTCACATTCGGAACTTCACTGAATGATGTAACCGGTTTCAGGGTTTATCCAACCCGTGTTACCAACGACGTAATGGTTGAAGGTCAGGATATCAGACAAATTGCTATATACAACATTGCAGGTCAAATGGTGAGAACTGTTACTGCAGTTAGTGAAAGAAATACAATCAATATGAGTCAGATGGCCGACGGAGTTTACCTGATGAAGGTAGGTTTCGCTGATGGCTCTGTTAAAGTACAGAATATTCTGTTGCAAAAATAGAATTTATTAGTGGTTAGAAAGAGATACCCTGGTTGTGAAACCGGGGTATTTCATTTTGTAACGGGTTGTTTTACCTGAATTCCAAATATTGAAAAAAAGCAAGGCTCGAACTTATATCCGGATAAGCCGAACCTCGAAACTCCTTCTATTTATAGATTAGCACTGCGAAGTTATTAAAACCCTCCGGATTTTTTACTATTTTTGACCCTGCTTTCTGAAAATTCCCTTTTTTTAATCAAGCTTTTAATCCTGTAAATTTCACTATGTCTGTTAAACATCAAATCATCAAGGCGATTTTATATCCCAGTAAATTAAATAAAAGTGAAAAACTGTATGTTGCCAGGGTAAAGAAGACCGATTCGATGAGTGTAAAAGATATTTGTGATGCTTTCAGCAATAAGTACAGCACTTCGATAAGGCCCGATACCATGGAGTATTATGTGAATCTTTTTCTGGAGGAAATGGGAGAGCAACTGGAGCAGGGCCGACGTATCAATACTGGTTATTTTTCAGCTACACCCTCCGTAAAAGGTGCGTTTATTAGTGATGCCGACCGCTTCGATTCCAAGAGGCATAAAGTTGAATTCAAATTCAGCACCGGACATGTCCTCCGCAAAAAAGCCGCTCAGTTGAAAGCTCAGATTCTGCGTATCGAACCATTTAATTATGGTATCAGTGTGGTTGTCGATACCTTCAGCCAATCAAAGAACGATGTTATCACTCCGGGAAGTGTGCTGAAAATCACCGGTTATAAGCTTAAACTGGCCGGCGATCATCCTGATGTGGGATTCTATTTCATCAACAGGCAAACCGGAGAAAGATTCAGGGCTTTGCCGGGTACTATCATTCAGAATCAAAATGCCCGCCTGATGGTTCTCGTACCCCCTCTCAATCCTGGTGAGTACCTGCTGGAATACATAACGCAATATGCGGGTAAAGGTTCGTTGCGTGTTGAACCCATTTGTTGTACAATGGAATTCCCGCATAGGGTGTTGGGCTAATCCCGAAGCCAATACATAAGTAAGCATCTGCACTTCGCGT
>CAYMDE010000011.1:38586-52976 GCA_964389115.1 uncultured Paludibacter sp.
GTGACTGATGGTGTTGCTGCTCATGGCTCCGGGGGGCAAATAATGGTTTTTGTTGTTCTCAATATGTCCGGAAACGCGGTTTTTATTGGCCTGAAACAGAGTTTTATGTTATATTTGCAAAAACATTTTTATATCATGAATAAACTTACCGTTTTCCTTTTTTTAGTAGTATTGATGTCGGGCTATCAGCAACCCGCCAGTGCATTTTTCTTCAAACCCCGCATTGCTGATAAACCCCTGTTTCGCGATCCTGTTTTTGATGGTGCTGCCGACCCCGTAATTCTGTGGAATAAACAGGAGAAACTGTGGTTCATGTTTTACACCAACCGCAGGGCGAATGCCGAAGGTCTCGACGGTGTGAAGTGGGTACATGGAACGCGCATCGGAATTGCTACTTCAAAAGATGGTGCCCGTTGGCAATACCGTGATACCTGCGATATCAGATACAGATTTCCCGAATATACACATTGGGCACCGGAAGTAATTGAACATGATGGTACCTATCATATGTATTTATCATATGTGCCCGGGGTTTTTGCCGATTGGCGTCATCCGCGCTGGATTGTGCATCTTACCAGTAAGAACATGATTAACTGGGACTTCCAGTCGCGGCTTCAACTTGCCTCCGAGAGGTGTATCGATGCCTGTGTATTCAGGCTACCAGATGGAACATGGAGGATGTACTACAATAATGAGAATGATGGAAAATCGATTTATTATGCGGATAGTCCCGACCTTTATAACTGGACCGATAGTGGTAAGCGGGTGGTGTCGCACAGGGGTGAAGGGCCGAAAGTTTTTCAGTGGAAAGGGAAAAACTGGATGCTTACAGATAGCTGGCGTGGTTTGAGCGTGTTTTCATCGGACGATCTGATTAACTGGAAACGGCAGGAAAACAACATCCTTGAAGCACCGGGAAGTGGTCCCGATGATGGTGTGAAAGGCGGACATTGTGATGTGGTTGTACAGGGCGATCGTGCCTTTGTGTTTTACTTTACCCATCCCGGACGCATCCCTGCCAACGAAGGGAAAGATATCTACGAAACACGTCGGAGTTCTATCCAGGTAGCCGAACTGGAATACAGGGACGGTATTATTTATTGCGACAGAGATAAACCGGTAAGGATAAGATTGAGACCAAACAGATAAAAAAAGAGCTTCAGTATTACTGAGGCTCTTTTTTTTAGGGTTTTCGAGTACTATTGTACTATCAACTTGCTGGTAATCGTAAACTCATTGCTATGTAGTTTCACGATGTAAATGCCATGCTGCAGGTTGTTGTCGATCGACAGGGTTTGATTGCCTGCATCAAGAACTCTGCTTGATTGCATCACGGCTTTGCCCTGTAAATCGTAAACTGCCAAACTAACTTCGCTCTGGTTGCTTAGCGTGAATGTGCTGATTACTGCATTGTTGTGCATGTAAACCTTCGGACTGCTAACAATCATTTCGTGAGTGCTGGTTCCAATGGGAACTTCATAAAGTTCGTAGTTGTCGATGAAGGCCGAATCGGTAATAAGCGGACTTGCACCTGAGCAGGAGTTGAAATAAATACCTTTATCAACTGTTACTGTTGCACCGGTGGTGAAAGTATTGTCGAATTGCACCCATCCATCAGTTGCATATAATGGGATATACAAGTTTGTAGTTCCATCATATCCTTCAATTTCAAACTGGAAGTTTGTGCCCGGACTTGCCTTAATATTCAGCATAGCACGTAAACGGTAAGTCGTATTGGGTTTCAATTGGTTTCCGTTTGCAGCTGTCAGTGCACGGTCGATAGAACCTCCATCAGGCCAGCAAGTGCCACGGATATAGGCAGATCCGCGTCCGCTGTACGCCTTCTCATTGGTGATGCCTGTTGGACCCCAACCTCCAAAACCTCCTGCGCTTAATGATGCTGCACTGAAAGTAGGATCAGCAATCATATTTCCTGAAGCATAGGCAGGGACAAAGTTTGTTGTGTTAGCTCTTACGTTTACAGTACGTGACAAACTGCCACTATTGATTGTGATAACTCCACTTGCGGAATTAACTCCATCAAACGAAACTGAAACACTCACATCTGATGCATTATTTTGAGGAATTGAAGTTACACTGACATTGATACCTGCAGGTGCCACAATGCTAATATCTTCACTTAGGTTACTGCCATTGATAATGATGTTCTGACTGCTGTAAAACTCATCAAGATAAACTGCTGAAGTGTTTACGGTAAGTACAGGAGCTGAAAGCTGATTGTTAATCATCAAAGAGTTAATCTGAGCAGTAGAGAGGGCTCCGGAGTAGATTTTCAGTTTGTTGTACATGAATGCAGGGTCGGGATCATTCCAGTTCCATGCCTGATTTCCTCCCAGACAAATATAAGGCATTTGAGTACCTGCAGAGAAAAGTCCTGCAATAGATCCACCTGCAACATCGCCATTAAGTTGCCATTCGTTCATGATGGCACCATCAATGTACACTTTCACGTTTGTGGGTGTTAAAACTGCGGTGTAGAATTTCCAGTCGCCGGCATCAATCCAGGCAGTCGATACGGTGTTTGTACCCGCTAAATTCTGATTGTCAACAAAATCACTCCATGTGCCATTAGCATTAACCTGTACAACACCACGGGTTTGCAAAACCATCATAGGCCATGTGTTGTTTGGATTGGGAGCAGCACCATAAGCAGAAAACATTGGTGACCAGTAAAAGCCGGTAGCTGTACTTTTGTTTACCCAGAAAGAGATTGTCAAAGCGTTGCTTTCAGCAGCCGCTAAATCAGTCATGATGGTTGCAGGTAGCAACATGTAGTTTGACCTCACAGCTTGTCCACCCGCTGAATTGTGAAATACCATACCATGTGCAGGATCACCCGAATCCACAATGGCACCGGTACCAACAATGGTTGCTCCGGCCAGACCATCTTCAAAATCGTTTTCGTAAAGCAATGTTTGCGCAAAAGCACCGGCCATTACAAAGCCTGCGAGAAGCAAAGTAAAAATTGTTCTTTTCATCTTGATTAGAATTTTAAAAATAGTACGGGTATGTACTATCAGGTTAATTTTTGTTTTTCGAATATTGCTGTATATAAGACTAAATATGGCAGCACACAAAGTTACAAAGAAAACATCCTGATACCCGTTGGACAAATGTTCAGAACATGACCAAAGGTTGTATCAGGATGTAAAAAGGGTGGACAAATGTCCAAGCGGTACCGGATATACTATTTTTATGAATTTATATACTTTGAGGGTGAACAGCCAAACTGTGCCTTGAAACATTTACTAAAATAAAACGGATCGTTAATACCTACCATGTACGATACCTCCGAAACATTGTATTTGTATGTTCTCAGTAATTCAGCAGCCTTTTGCATGCGGCGTACCCTGATGAACTCATTGGGTGAGTATCCGGTAAGTGATTTGATTTTTTTGAAGAAAAGTGTACGTCCTGTGTTCAGCAGCCAGGCAAAGTCGTCAACCGTAAACTCCGGATTGTTGATATGCTCTTCCAAAACATCTTCTACCTGTTTCAGGAAATGACAGTCTTTCTCGGGAAGTTGAATGCTTGGCTCATCACATATTTCTACAATGTCAGCTGAAGCATTTTCATTTTCCTGATATCCTGATTTGCCCACTGCATAATGCTTGTGTAGCATTTCCCTTTTCTCAAGCAATTTATTTATCTGAAGCATCAGGTGTTTCATGCTGAATGGCTTGGTGATGTAAGCATCTGCTCCCGCAACAACTCCTTCATTTTCGTGCTCGTCGGAAATATATGCAGTAAGCAGGATCACCGGAATATGACAGGTTTCGAAGTCATCTTTCAGTTTACGGGTAAGTTCGAAGCCATTCATCCCGGGCATCATCACGTCGCAGATAATCAAGTCAGGATCCTCTTCCGTGCTCCTCTTGATGCCTGCGTCTCCGTCGGATGCCGTTATCACTTCAAAATATGGATTAAGTTTCTCCTCCAGGAAGTCGCGAATGTCATCATTATCATCAATTACCAGAATCTTATATTTGTGTCCTGCAACAGGAACGATAGGGACCAAATCAATGAGAATATCGTTTTTGGTTTCGTGGATAAACTCCGAAAGTTTATAAACTTCGGTGCTGTTGTCTTTTTCGACCGTTATTTGTTCGTTTACAAAGTCATCGGGCTGATAAGTACTGCTGTCAAGCGGTAAACTCACAGTAAACACAGATCCCGTCGGGTCGTTTTCGCTGTACTTCACATTACCCTGATGTAAAGTCGTAAATTCACTCACCAGGTGAAGTCCGATTCCTGTTCCCTGTTGCGAGAAATTGATTTGCATGAAGCGACTGAAAAGCAATTCCTGTTTTTCTTTCGGGATACCAACGCCTGTGTCGGCCACCGAGATACGGAGCATGTGAGCCTCATCATCGGTCTCCATAATCACCGTAATTTTTCCACCCCGCGGAGTAAATTTAAAGGCATTTGAAAGCAGGTTGAAGATGATTTTGTCCACTTTATTTTTATCGAAGTAAACCGGAACCGGATTATCAGGATAGATAAAGTTGTAGTCGATATTGGTTTTGGAGGCAACATTCTCATAACTTTTAAAAATGTTTCTTACGAAACTGATTGCTTCAACGCGTTGCAGATTCAGTTTTTGTTTGTTATTCTGTAGCTTGCGGAATTCGAGCAGCTGCTCTATCAATCGCATTAAATGGCTCGTGTTTTTGTCGATATCATCAACCAGCTTCTGTATTGGTTCCGACATTTTATCTCTAACTGCTGTCAAACTGTCGATACTTCCCTTGATTAATGTCAGCGGCGTTCTGAACTCATGACTGATATTGGTGAAGAATCTCAGTTTGTAGTCGGTAAGCTGACGTTCAACCCTGACAGCGTTGTTAAGTCGGTAAAACTTCAAGGCCAGTCGTATGCCGATATAAGTGAGAATGATAGCAATGAAGAAGTATATCAGGAAGGCTACTGTTGACTTCCAGTATGGAGGCCTGATGATGATGTCCAGCGAAGTGAATTGTTCGTCCCAAACCCCATCGCTATTGATACTTTTTACTTTGAAGGTATATTTGCCCGGAGGAACATTTCTGTAGGTGGCAGTATGGAATCCATCGGTACTGGTATTCCATCTTCTCTCATAGTTTTCAAGCATATACCTGAACTGATTGGCTTTGGGGTCCATGAAGTTCAGTGTCGAAAATTCGATGTGAAACACCTGATCTGAATGTTTCAGCACAACTTCACGGGCAAAAGTGGCCGACACTTTCAGGGGTGCATTTCTTGTCCCGATGGCAGCCTTGTGGTTAAATATAGAAAATCCGGTAAAAATAACAGGGTAGCTTTCCTTCGTTTTAGGTTCCAGTTCGCCGGGAACGAAAGCATAAAAGCCGTTGAGAGAGCCCCATATCATTCTTCCATCCCTACAATTAATGGCCGTGGCTTCCGAGAAAATGTTTGCTGCAAAGTCGTTTGAGAACTTATAGTATTGAAATATCGAAGTGAAAGGGTTGAACTTCTGGATGCCGATTTCTGTACTCAGCCAGATGTTTTTTGAGTCATCTTCCAGGATAGCCATGATATTGTCGTTGGCAATTCCCTGCTGGTTTCTGAATACCTTAAAGCGACCGTTTCCGTTGGGCGACTCGCCGGTGAAAAGGTTAAGACCACCACCGGCAGTTGCCAGCCAGATGTTTTTGTCAGAATCTTCGTAGATAAACCGCACTTCAGGATTACTTAAGCTGGTTTCGTCCTGACTGTCAAAGTTGTAATGGCGGTATGCTTTCCTGTCGGCCAGCAACGAATCGGGGTTGAACCGGACTACTCCATAACTGCTTGCTACCCAAAAATCGCCGGTGTAATCAATCATGATATGTCGGGTGTAGCGTAACCACTCATCATCATCAAAAAACGATCTGAAACCATATTCGCCATCGGGCTGGGTTTTCACTGCAATGCCACCACCAAAAGTAGCAGCCCACAAACGCCCTTTATGATCTTTAATCATCGCAAATACGTTATTGTCGCTCAAACTTCCCATCCTGTCGTTTTTGCGGTAGGTGATGGCGTTTGTCAGACTTCCTTTGGGAAGACCAATAATGCCATTCCCACGTGTTCCGAGCCAGATAACTCCCTCTTTATCTTCGTAGATTGAATATACCTTATAGCTATTCAGGAGGACTGTGGTTCGGCTGGTCAATGTGGAATTGTACTTATACAAGTTACCCGCTTTCGTTGCTACCCAGATATTCCCCGAGCTATCTTCGAAAACACAACGTACCACATTGCCGTTTTTTACCAGACTGGCTTCATCGGGCATTATCTGTTGAACATTTCTGTTGGTGGCCGAAAACTTATTGACTCCCATGTTTTCGGTGCCAATCCAGATATTGTTATTTCTGTCGGCCAACACCGATAGTAAATAATTCGATCCGATTTCTTCTGTAAACCTGTTTTCATTGAAATGTCTTAAACTTCCGGTCTCGATGTGATACCTGTAAAGTCCGTTGCCATAGGTGGTAATCCAAATGTGCCCCAAATTATCTGCCACAAACTGATACCTCTCCTCATCAATCAGCATGAGTACCGATGATGGAATCAGGGTCATGCTCTTGACAGCTGTTTTGTCGTTGATACGCCAAACCCTGCCGCTTTTGTTGTATATCCATACACTGCCGGTTTGATCCGGAGAAAAAATGATGTTCCCCCTGATTTTTTCGCCTGTAATGATGTCGAGATTGGTAATGCTCAGATTCTTAGTGTTGAGCTTGGTAACACCTTCAGTGACAGAAGCAAAAAGGAGATAGTCATTGCCAAGTTCCGTAGTCTGTATAATGTGTGTAACCCCGGCATGTATCTCTCTTTCGAACTCTTTTTTCTGAAGATTATAACGATAGATAACACCGTAACTGGTTACAAAAAATACGTAGTTGTTTTGCTCATGCGCCTTGATAAAATTCTTTTTCCCCGACTCTACAAGCATTTGGCGTGATTTGCCATCTTTCTGTAGCATTACTAATCCTTCGGACGTTAATATCCAGGTGTTTTTGTGACTGTCCTGCAAAATATCATTCACGCGATTCGAAGGAAGGAAGTAGTCTTCTTTATCGGTATTATAGTTTCTGATGTCAATGTTATTTCCCCCATTAAATTGATATCTCACACATCCGTTTCCGGTACTTCCGAGCCATATATTGCCGTCTTTATCTTCATAGAAATAATAGTGTTTGATAAAGAAGTCTTCCTTTTTTCTGAAGATGGGCTGAAAACTCTCGGTTTTGGGATTGTAACAATGAAAAATGTCGCTGTATGTCCGCACCCAGATGTGACCATGTGAATCTTCATACAGATCCTTGATTTTCCCACTGGTTAGTGAGTTTGGATTGCGTGTTTCGGGGATGATGGTTTTGATGCGAATCCCATCGTATCGGTTTAACCCATTCAGAGTTCCGAACCAGATAAATCCGGTACGGTCCTGCAACATACATCTGACGGTATTGTTCGAAAGTCCGTCGTTCGATGTGATGTGCTCAACGGTCGGGAGAGTTTCTGCTGCAAATAATACGGAAGTGGTTAGAGTTAGCAGAAACAGAATTTTTTTGATCATGGAAACGGAAATGTGATTAACTCTGCGAAGATATTGAATTTATTTCAAAACATGTATGCTTTTCAAGTGATGTGAACGGAATTCTATGGCTTAAAAACTGATATTTTTGTTTTTTTGCATGTGGTTTTTGACAAGGCGAAATTATAAACACATCTTATATAAATTTATGAAGCTGAAAAACATTTTTTTTCTATTGATGTTCATGGTTGGAATCTCTGCCATGGGTAGCAGGGTAGTCTCTTTGGCAGGCGAGTGGCAGTTCTCGCTCGACAAAGAAGAAGTTGGCGTTGCACAACGCTGGTTTGGTCGTCAGTTGCCCGACCGGTTCTTTCTTCCCGGGTCGAATGTGGAAAATCTGAAGGGTGAGGATATCTCGCTGACAACGCAGTTTACCGGGAGTATTTACGATAGCTCATGGTATTTCAATCCTCATCTGGAAAGATATCGCGTTGAGGGTAGTATCAAAGTGCCATTTTGGCTAACCCAAAACAAGTATTATGTTGGACATGCCTGGTACAACAGGAATATTCAGGTGCCTGCATCCTGGCGTGGTCAGCAGATTTTCCTGTATCTCGAGCGTCCCCATTTTATCACGCAGGTATGGATTGACAATAAAGAGGTTGGCACCTACAATTCTCTGAACACACCACATGTTTTCGATATTACCGCACATATTCGTCCGGGTAGGGTACATCAGCTCAGCATCCGAATCGACAATAGTCTGAAGGTGATTGATGTAGGTTCAAATTCTCACTCGGTTACCGACCATACCCAGGGCAACTGGAATGGGATTGTGGGCAGGATTGAATTGCAGGCGCGGCCAATGCTTTATGTGGACGATTTGCAGGTTTATCCTGATTTGAAATCAAAAACAGCTGAAGTTAAGATGGTGCTGAAGAATATGGGCACACGTCGCGGTAATGCCCGGGTGCAACTGCAGGCCGAGAGTTTCAATACAGATATTAAACACAAAACATCGGCGGAGCAATCATTTGCTATCAGCAGAGATGGACAGGAACTTAGTATAACTCTTTCGATGGGTGAGGGTATGCTTACCTGGGACGAGTTTGATCCGGCTTTGTACCGACTGAAAGCTTTGTTGCATTCTCCATATGGGACCGACACCGTTTTGGTGCAATTCGGGATGCGTGAAGTGACCATCGAAGGGAAGTGGATTTATATCAATGGAAGAAAAACACAGATGCGTGGTACTTGCGAGAATGCTCTGTTTCCGCTGACAGGTTATCCACCGATGGATGTTCCGGCCTGGGAACGCATCTTCAGAATATGCAAGGCCTGGGGACTGAACCACATGCGTTTCCATTCGTGGGGACCGCCCGAAGCGGCTTTTATTGCTGCCGATTTGGTTGGAATTTATTTACAGCCTGAAGGACCAAGCTGGCCGAACCATAGTACGCAGTTAGGGCGCGGTTTTATAATCGACACTTACCTGATGGAAGAAACAAAACGCATGGCTAAAGTGTATGGAAACTATGCTTCTTTCACGATGTTGGCCGCCGGTAATGAGCCCCGCGGTAACTGGGTGCCCTGGGTGAGCAATTTTGTGAATTACTGGAAAGCAACGGATTCGAGAAGAATATACACCGGAGCATCGGTAGGGGGTAGCTGGTCGTGGCAGCCTGCCAATCAGTTTCATGTGAAAGCGGGGGCGCGCGGACTTAACTGGCATCGTTCGGCTCCCGAAAGTTTTTCTGATTTTACGAACTGGATTGATACTGTTGGTCAGCCTTTTATATCGCACGAAACAGGTCAGTGGTGTGCTTTCCCGAATTTTGATGAAATCAAGAAGTACACCGGTGTAACACGTGCCCGTAATTTTGAAATGTTTCAGGAAGAACTGGAGCGCAATGGTTTAGGCGATATGAGCCGGGAGTTTCTGATGGCTTCAGGGAAATTGCAGACGCTGTGTTACAAGCACGAGATTGAAAGAACGATGCGTACACCGAATTATGCCGGTTTTCAATTGCTCAGTCTGAACGATTTCTCAGGTCAGGGCACTGCTTTGGTAGGATTGCTCGATGCTTTCTGGGATGAAAAAGGTTATGTGACAGCACCTGAGTTTCGCCGGTTCTGTAATACAACTGTTCCGCTGATACGCACCAGCAAATTCGTTTACAGAAACAATGAAGTCTTTACAGCCCAGGCTGAATTGTCGCATTTTGGAAAAGAAACCCTGAATGATGCCCGTGTGGTATGGCGTATACGCGACGAGTTCGGGTTGATTTTGCAGGAGAGCTTGCTTGTTCAGAAGGACTTGCCAATAGGATGTAATATCCCGCTGGGCGAAATTAAATTGCCCTTATCGCAATATCAGAAACCGGTTAAGCTGAATCTCGAAATTGCCATCGAATGTACTGAGTTTGTTAACGACTGGGATTTTTGGGTGTATCCTGAAAAGCAACCCGCTCCGCCTGTCAAAGATATTCATATTGCTCACACCCTCGACGAGCAGGCGGTGAAAGTGCTTGAGTCGGGAGGAAAAGTGCTGATACTCGCTGCAGGTAAAGTGCAGTATGGCAAGGATGTGGTGCAGTATTACACCCCCGTTTTCTGGAATACTTCCTGGTTCAAGATGCGTCCGCCACATACCACAGGCGTGTTTATCAATCATTATCACCCGGTGTTCAACCATTTTGTTACTGAGAACTGGGGTAATATGCAGTGGTGGGAACTCATTAACAGGACGCAGGTGATGTTGCTCGACGACTTCCCACGTGAGTTGAAACCTATCGTGCAGCCGATTGATACCTGGTTCCTGAACCGCCGTTTGGGTATGCTGTTCGAAGCAAAGGTGGGTAATGGCCGACTGATGATTAGTTCCATGGATTTGCAGAATTTCAATAACCGTCCGGTTGCCGAATGTCTGTATCGCTCGATTATAATCTACATGCAATCGCCGCAATTCCGTCCGGAGATTAGCGTAAGTATGCAACAGGTGCGTGATATCTTCGAAAAAACCGCTCCGCCAGTTAATACTTTCAGCACGAGCAGTCCGGACGAATTACGACAGGGAACGATTTAAGGCGTAAGCTCCTTAGCGAGTTTATTCATATAACAAAAGCGAGCAGACAATCATGGCCTGCTCGCTTTTGTTATATATCAATATCACTTAGGGTGCATAGAAAATCGGACCTTCAATTCCCAGTGGAATGTTCATCCAAATCCACGCGATAAACATCGGAATACGGACAATCATAAACGCTATGGAGTAAGGTAACATCATGGCGATAAGCGTTCCGATACCCACATCTTTTACATATTTCTGAGCAAAAACAATTACCAGCGGGAAGTAGGGAAGCAGCGGGGTAAGGATGTTCGAATACGAATCCCCGATACGGTATGCTGCCTGTGTAACCTCAGGAGAATAACCCATGAGCATGAGCATAGGCACGAAAATCGGTGCAAGCAAGGCCCATTTGGCCGAGGCACTTCCCATAACCAGGTTCACGAGCGAAGCAATGATGATAAATGCCACCAGCAGCGGCGTTCCGGTAAATCCTATGGCGTTCAGCATTTCAGAGCCTTTCACCGCGAGTACGCTTCCCAGGTTTGACCAGTTGAAGTATGCCACGAACTGCGATGCCACGAACGCAATTACGATATACAATCCCATGGTTGACATAGAGCGGGCGGTCATGGTAGATACGTCCTTATCACTTTTGATTGTTTTGGCCACGATACCATATACCAGTCCGGCCACAAAAAAGATAATAAACATGATGGGAACCAATGCATTGTAGAAGGGCTGCATGCTGGCTGATCCCGATACCGGATCAATTTCGCCGCGGAGCAAGCCGTTCGCAGGAACGATGGCTGCTATCACCAGTCCGATTACCGCAACAACGGCTAAAAACGACCACAACAGTGCTTTCTTCTCGCGCGAGGTTACATTGTTGACATCCATGTTTACTTCGTTATCGGTCGATTGCGGAGTATATTTTCCCAGGCGGGGAACCAAAATCTTTTCAGTTACCCACGTACCTGCCAGTCCGACAAAAGGCACCGAAGCAGCCATGATATAATAGTTGGAGAGCGGGTTGACAGTATAATTCGGGTCTATCAGGTTGGCTGCAGGTTCGGTAAAGGCTGCAATCATGGGGTCGAGACCCGTTGGCAGGAAGTTGGCGCCAAAGCCACCTGAAACGCCTGCGAAAGCTGCAGCAATACCCGCCAGAGGATGTCGTCCCATACCTAAGAAAATTGCACCCCCCATCGGAATAAGCACCACATAACCGGCATCGGCAGCAACCGAGCTAATCATACCTGCCACCACGATCGAGAATGTGATGAATGATTTAGGAACCTTCGATACAAAGACACGCAAAGCAACACCAATCATACCGGTGTGCTCGGCTACCCCGATACCCAACATCACAACCAATACCAGTCCCAATGGTGGGAAGGTGGCAAAAACATTGACCATGTTGGTGAAGATTCGTTGCAGACCATCTTTGGTAAGCAGGTTTTGAACTGAAATATAGTCGGCTTCAAAACCAGTTGTGCCTCCTGTTCCGGGTTTTAAAACTGTAGTGCCGCCAAATGCCCAGGAGAGCAGCAGTACTACCACCATCAAAATGGCAAATAGCGTTACAGGTTGTGGTAAACGGTTCCCAACAACTTCAATTTTGTCGAGAATACGCTGAACCAAACTACCTTGTTTCTTCTTTTTCATACCTTACATTGTTATTTTAGAGAAATTGTGAAACCAATATGCCGACAATGTTTCCAATCAGAAATTAAGTTCTGCAGGATAGTTTCACGATTTACATGATTACTGCTTTATGCTCTTTAGCTTATTTCAGGGGATAGTACTAACTTCTGTTAAAACCTGAAAAACACAATCAAAATGAAATGTTTAGCTACATATAAAGGTGCGCAAAGATAAGAAATTATCCATGCGGCACTTGAAATGTAAATTTATGTTTATGAATTTTTTGTTTTATTCGGGATTTTTAGGCAGGGTAAAAGTGAAAGTGGCGCCCTGCTCAGGAATTGCATCAGCGCTTACATGACCATCATGTTTCGCAATGATTCGCATCACGGTAGCCAGTCCGATACCCGTTCCTTCAAATTCCTCATCACTGTGCATCCTGTAAAAAACGCTGAATAGTTTTTGAGCATACTTCATATCGAATCCGGCCCCGTTATCTTTGATAAAAAACTCGTTGGAAAGTTCATTTTCTTTATACCCGATTTCAATGATTGCTTCTTCGCGATGTCGCGTAAATTTTACTGCATTGGAAATAAGGTTATGCCAAACCTGACGGATTAGCGAATAGTCGCCTGTCACTTCAGGTAAATCATCAATCATCCAGGTGATGTTTCTATCGCTGTGTGTTGACTTTTCAAGTTGTAAAACTTCATTCAACACATCATTCATTTGGAAACGGGTTTTTCTGATTTGTTGCCTGCTGGTTCGCGAGAATTCCAATAAGTTTTCAATCAGTTTTTCCATTTGTCCTGCCGAGTCGAATATCTGATTCATATAACGTTTCCCTTTTTCAGGAATATCCGCAGTAAACCTTTTCAGCAGTTCCAGATAGCCATGAATGTGGCGCAATGGAGCACGCAAATCGTGCGATACGGTATAGGAAAACGATTCCAGCTCTTTGTTTGCGTCCTGAAGCTGTTGGGTACGTTGTTTGACTCTTTGTTCGAGTTCCTTGTTTAGTTTTACAATCTCGTTCTGTTGCGAGGTGATTTCCTTTTCCTGAAGATATAGTCGCTGAAACATCGTTTTTTGTTTCCACCTGAACATTAGCACTATCCCGGTGATGCAAAGCAGCAGTAATGTTATCCCGTAAAGAATAATAAAACCCGCGCGGTAATATAATTCGCTCAATATTTCGTCCCTGTCAATCTTCGTTTTAAGCATCCAGGGAGTTCCCGGGATGCTGTCGATGTAGGCAAATACCTTTTCGTTATGGTAGTCAATCCCTTCGAACAATCCGCTCTTTTTATTCGAAATTACATAAGCTGAAATCTTTGTTGAAGTAATAGGAAGTACAAAATCGAGTTTTTTGTTGTCAATGTCTTTGAGCATACTGATAAACTCTAAATTGTCACCATTTCTTCTGAGAAGAATTGATTCCGATGTTTTTCTCGGGATGGGCCATTGTTCAAGAAGCGGGAATAGATACCCTTCAGGATTACTACGCATTACCAGCCAGGCAATTGTTTTACCGTCTTTCGAAACAGGTGCCATAAAATCATACTGAATATTGTGATGTACATCGCAATAATATAAATCTGTGAAGTAGATTTCACCCTTTTCTGTTGCTTTTTTCAGGAAGCTAAGTGTTAAATGATCACAAGCTTGCTTTTCGTACATTGTGAATATAAGATTTCCATCAGGATCTACGATGAAAATATCCTCATAACGATCAAAAGAAGTGATGGGTTTCAGGTAGTTGAATAGAGCAGTGTCGTTTTTGGTTTTGTTCCCCTTAAGAATCTCATAAGCAGTATCAACAGTAATCTTGCTGGTTGAAAAAAAGTTTGCTTCAGAGTATCGCTCTTTTTGCCATTGGGTAATCTGATTCTTCTTAAGTTCTGCGATTGATTTTAGCTCTCTGCCTTTTTCCTGACTGATTTGATTAGACTCGTAACGATAATAAAATATACTACCTCCGAGAATGATGGTAGTAATCAGGGCTATCAATATGGCAGCTGATAGCCGGTCATTATTAAACAATTTCATATGCCCCCCTTTCGTGGTATTAGTAAGGTATGTGCAAATATACAATTAATTGTATATGCCGGGGCTTTTTTGTTTATTATTTTCTTA
>CAYMDE010000012.1:0-19163 GCA_964389115.1 uncultured Paludibacter sp.
TAAATAATATATTGCATCGCATGGAATAGTTCTTGGCATGGTACTATGTATTGCATGGTACTATAATTTATTTACTTTTGCATCGAATTATTCAAAAAAAATCAGTTGTTGAACAGCTAACTTATTTATCATGATTCATTTATCAAACATAAACAAGACGTATTATACCGAAGCAACTTCGTTGCATGTGCTCAAGGGAATTGATTTGCATATTGCTAAAGGCGACTTGGTTTCGATTATGGGTGCATCAGGTTCAGGAAAATCGACCCTGCTCAATATTTTAGGTATCCTCGATAGTTATGATGAGGGGGAGTATCGACTCAATGATATTTTAATCAGGGATTTATCGGAGCGTCAGGCATCGCGTTACAGAAATGAAATGATAGGTTTTGTTTTTCAGTCGTTCAACCTGATAGGATTTAAAAATGCGCTCGAAAATGTTGCATTACCGCTCTACTACAAGAATGTGAGTCGAAAGAAAAGGAATATTCTGGCGATGGAGTATCTCGACAGGATGGGACTGAAAGAGTGGGCGCATCATTTACCCGGGGAGTTATCGGGCGGACAAAAACAGCGTGTCGCCATTGCCCGTGCAATTATTGCCGGTCCCAAAGTTTTGCTGGCAGATGAGCCTACAGGTGCACTCGATAGTAAAACATCAGAAGAAGTAATGGAAGTGCTCAAATCGCTGAACGAGACCGGCATAACAACCATTTTGGTGACGCATGAACGTTCGGTTGCTGAAATAACCAATAACATTATTCATATCAAAGATGGTATGATTGAAAGCATTGAAAACCGTAAGTGATGGATATACTACAGGAAATATGGGATGGTTTGAAGCGTAACAAGCTGAGAACTGTGCTTACAGGATTATCAGTTTCCTGGGGCATATTTATACTGATTGTATTGTTGGGTGCCGGCAACGGGTTGAGTAACGGTGTGAGTTCCAATTTCTCCGACAGAGCTACCAATACAGTTCAAATGTGGCCGGGAAGAACATCGGTGCCATACCGCGGATATCAGTCGGGCCGCCGACTCAACTTTACAGATAGAGAACTCGAAGTCACCAATAATGAGGTGCCGGAAATGAGTGCCCAATCGCCTCTCATCGAGAGAAATATGATGCTTACAAATCAGTCGGAATATGGTTCCTACACTGTATATGGCGTTACACCTGAATATGCATCCATTTTCAATATCAAGATAGATGGAAAAGACGGGCGTTTCTTCAATGAAAGAGATATACAGGAAAGCCGAAAAGTGATTGTGCTTGATAAAAAAGTGGAGGAAGTGCTTTTCAAAAACGAGTCAGCAATTGGCAAAACAGTAAGGGTTGGGCAAATCAATTTTCAGGTGGTTGGTATCAACTCTAAAAAAGCCCGGTGGGGTGGTGGGAATACATATATTCCGTTCACTACGGCCCAGACATTATTTAATCCTGATAAGAAAATCAGAAGCATTGCCATGTCGATTGACGGCCTTAGCACTAAGGAGCAAAATGAAGAATTTAATTCCCGGCTAAAAAACACCATGTCGCAATCAATGCTATTTGATCCGAATGATAATCAGGCACTTTGGATATGGAATTCGCAGCGCGACTATATCGAAACCATGAATATCATGCGGTCGATAAAGTTATTCGTGGGATTTATAGGCATCCTGACATTGATAGCCGGGATTGTGGGAGTTAGCAATATCATGCTTGTAACGGTGAAGGAAAGAACGCGCGAAATTGGTATTCGCAAAGCCATTGGTGCTCCGCCTGCCAATATTCTGCTATCAGTAATCATCGAGTCTGTTTTAATCACCGGCTTCTTCGGATATATAGGGATGATGGCAGGAATAGGTCTGACCGAACTCGTGAATATGATTTTGTTGCAATCGGCTGCGGCAAACCCATCAGAAACTGGGATGTCGGTATTTATGAATCCAACGGTGAATCTGACTTATGTGTATATATCGACCTCTATATTGGTCGTTGCAGGAGTAATTGCCGGGTATATGCCAGCATACAAAGCAGTAAAAATTAAACCGGTTGAAGCTTTGGCTGCCAACTGATTAAAACTGAAAAAAGAGCAAAAGATGTTTGATTTAGATCGTTTTCAGGAAATATGGATTACCATAACACACAATAAATCCAGGAGTGCATTAACAGCATTCGGGGTTTTTTGGGGAATGTTTATGTTGGTGGTAATGGTCGGTGCCGGTGTGGCGCTTGAGCGGGGTATGTCGTCGCAAATTGAAGGTTTCGCAACCAACTCCTGCTTTATATGGACAAATGTCACCTCTGAACCTTACAAAGGTTTTAGAAAAGGCAGGCAATGGAACATGGAGAACAAAGATATAGATATGCTCAAAGCTCAGGTTGCTGAAATACAATATATTGCACCTGTGATTTTCGGTGGAGGAGGTAACAACAATGTGCATCGGAACGATAAATCAGGTTCATTCAGTGTAAAAGGAAACTATCCTTCGTATAATCAGATTGATAATCAGAAAATTCTGATGGGACGATATGTCAATGATATTGATATTGCGGAGAAACGCAAGGTTTGTGTGTTGGGAGAACGTGTTTACGAAGTGCTGTTCCCCGGCGATGAAGACCCGATTGGGAAAAATATCCAGGTTAACGGGATTTACTTTCAGGTAGTGGGAGTTACCCGAAGCACCTCCAATATCAATATCGGAGGAAACAGTCAGGAGACAGTAGTATTGCCATTTACAACCATGCAGCAAGCCTTCAATATGGGACAGAGTATTCATTTTATGGCAGTTACAGCTAAACCCGGTGTGAAGGTGAGTGTGTTGGAAGAGAAAATTAAATCCTCACTGAAAGAAGCACATAGCATTGCGCCGCACGATAAAACAGCCGTGGGAGGCATGAATATAGAGGATCAGTTTACCATGTTTTTGTACCTCGGAATTGGAATATCCGTGTTGATATGGATTGTTGGCCTCGGGACTTTATTCGCCGGAGCAGTGGGGGTTTCTAATATCATGTTGGTGACTGTAAGAGAGCGAACTCGTGAAATTGGAATCAGAAGAGCAATAGGTGCCACACCCAACAATATTATGAGTCAGATATTATCTGAGAGTGTCATTCTAACTTTGCTTGCCGGTACAACAGGACTTATGTCGGGCGTAGGTATTCTAAGTTTGGTGGGCAAGATACTCGAAAACAGCGATGGGTTCTTCAAAGATCCGCAAATCAGCTTTACTGTTGCTGTTGGCGCCCTGGCAGTGTTGGTTGTGATTGGCGCTTTTGCAGGATTTCTTCCTGCCAACAGGGCGATGAAAATCAAAGCGATTGAAGCCATCAGAGAAGAATGATGAAACACTTTTCCCGAATAAACAAGTAATAATAAAATAGATAGAATCAAATAATCGAAACAGAAAACAATTAATATTATGAAGAAGATTTTCAAATTCATTGTTGTCGGACTGATAGGTCTGGGGGTAATCGGAACCTTCGTATTTCTTTGGAATAAATCGAAACCGAAAGAAAAAACCTACGAAATTGTAGAAGTAAAAACATCCACAATTGAAAGAAAAACGGTTGCTACAGGCAAGGTTGAGCCGCGTGTCGAGATTCTTATCAAGCCACAGTTGTCGGGCATCATTGCCGAAATATATAAAGAAGCAGGTGATCAGGTTAAGGCAGGCGAGGTAATTGCAAAAATAAAGCTGATACCGGATATGGTTACGCTCAATGCTGCTGAAGCAAGGGTGGTAAGAGCGCAGTTGGCCTTCGAGCAAACGGAAAGGAATTATCAAAGAGATCAAAAGCTATATAACGAGAAAGTGATTTCGCGTGAAGATTTTGAGCGTAGTTCGCTTCAATATCAGAATGATAAAGCTGAATTGAAAAATGCCCAGGATAATCTGAGTCTTACACGCGACGGAATTACGAGTGATAAATCGCTGCTTAGCAATACTTTGGTGCGCTCCACCATTAATGGTACCATCCTCGATATTCCGGTGAAGGTGGGTAATTCGGTGATTCAGTCGAATAACTTCAACGATGGAACTACCATTGCCTCAGTAGCGAACATGAGCGACATGCTTTTTGTCGGCAAGCTCGACGAAACAGAAGTGGGACGTATCAATGTGGGCATGCCCATGAAGATTATGATTGGTGCGTTACAGGGAACCGAACTCAATGCTATTCTTGAATACATCGCACCCAAAGGCGTTGAATCGGGTGGAGCCATCATGTTTGATATGAAGGCTGCCGTTACCATTCCCGATGATTTGTATGTGCGTGCAGGTTATAGTGCCAATGCTGAAATCATCTTCGAAAAGGCTGAAAATGTGATAACTGTGCCGGAAAGTTGTGTTGAGTTTAATGCTGACAGTGCTTTTGTATATCTTGTAAAAACCGAAGAGCCGCTGACTTTTGAAAGAACACATATCAGTACAGGTATTTCCGATGGGATAAACATTGAGGTGAAAACAGGATTGAAACCCAACGACAAAGTGCGTGGTGGAGAGCAACTGAATTAAGAAGTAATATTGATTGATTTTGAAATTATAAAACATTATTATGATGAAAAAAACGATATGGGCAATCATGGTGTCAGTGTTTGTAAGCTCAGTGGCTATGGCTCAGAATATCATGACTTTAGAGCAATGCATTGACTCGGCATTAAACAGAAACCGAAACGTAAAGCAACAGGAGTTGAACAGAAAGTCCAGAGAGATTGCATACGAGCAGGCGCGGCTCAATTTACTGCCAAATCTGAATGCATCGGCCGGACAAAGCTTTATGTTTGGTAGATCACTGGTGGCTGATAACACCTATCAGAATCTGAACTCATCACAATCATCGTTCAATATCAGCAGTGGAGTTACCTTGTTTGATGGAATGCGAATGAAGTATAATATTGATGCCCGCAAAGCGGAAATGATGGCTTCGGAGGCTGATTTGGACAAGATTAAGGCTGATATAAAACTCAATGTGACGGTGGCTTACCTGCAGGTGCTCTTATACAAGGAAAATCTGCAAACAGCTGAAAGTCAAATCGAAATGACCCTCCATCGGATAGCACAGAAGCAAGCCCTGGTGGATGCTGGAAAGGTTCCTGCAGGCGAAATGTTCGAATTGAGAGCACAGCTGGCACGTGAGGAAATGACCAGGATTCAAACTGACAATAATCTGAAGCTGGCGTTGTTGGATTTAGCTCAGATTATCGAACTGGATCAGTTCATGGAGCTCGATGTTGTTATGCCGCAAGACCTGGATACAGAGCCAGCTCTGCTTTCAGTAGATGAAATTTTCCAGTCGGCCGCCATCAACCGCCCCGAGATAAAAGGAGCTGAATATCGACTGCAAAGCAACGAGAAAAATGTGAATATTGCCAGATCGGCATTTTATCCAACCCTGAGTTTCGGAGCACAAATGGGATCGGGTTATTACAATCTTTCGGGTGTTCCCAACAAAGCATTTAGTCAGCAGATATCTGACAACCTCAGCACCAATGTGGGTTTCAGTCTGCAAGTCCCCATCTTCAACAAGATGGAAAACAAAAACAGGGTTGCCAGCTCGAAGTTGGCCGTAGAGAACAGTCGCATCGAAATTGAAAATACCAGAATGCAACTTCGCAAAACCATACAACAGTCTTATCAGAGTGCACTGGCAGCTCAAAGCAGATTAAATGCTGCACGCACTTCGGAAGATGCTTCGCGCGAGGCATACAGGTTTGCCGAACTGAAATATGAATCAGGCAAGGCTTCCGTTTATGAGTTGTATCAGGCCAAAACCAATTTGGCTCAGGTAATTTCGGAAGTAACACAAGCTAAATATGAATATGCTTTAAGAATTAAAATGTTAGAATTACTAAGATGAACGCAGATAATATCAAATCGCAAATGCGGAAGGGTTATCTCGAGTATTGTATTTTGCTGACGTTGAGAAAGAAGCCTTCCTATGCACAAGACATCATCGCTACATTAAAAGATGCAAAGATGATTGTGGTGGAAGGGACATTGTATCCTTTGCTTACGCGGTTAAAAAATGCCGGGTTGCTCGATTATCGCTGGGAAGAATCATCCCAGGGTCCGCCAAGAAAGTATTATGAAATGACCCCCGGAGGAATTAGTTTCCTCGACGAACTGGAAAAGGCCTGGGACGAAGTGAATCAGGTAATTATCAAATTAAAAGAATAGAAAATAAGAATCAAAAACTAATTTACGATGAAACGTACATACACCGTCAATTTAAACAATGCAGTTTATCAGATTGATTTCGATGCATATGATGTACTGCACAAATACCTGAATGAAGTTGAAAGCCGCCTTTCTCCTGAAGAAAGAAGAGAAGTTATGGCCGATATCGAAGCAAGGATTTCGGAACTTTTTACCGAGAAACTGCAGAAAGATAAGAATGTCATCAATATTGAGGATGTGGAGCAGGTAATCGCCATTCTTGGCAAGCCGAATCAGATAAATGATGATGAGGAAGAAGCCGGAAGTGAAAGTCACAACACCCAAAGCAGAAAAACAAAAAAACGTTTTTACAGAGATGTTGACAATGCCATATTGGGTGGGGTTGCATCCGGGCTGGCCGCCTTGTTGGGCTGGGATATTTTGTTGGTGAGAATCATCCTTATTTTCATGGTGATTATCGGTTATGGAACTGTAATCCCGATTTATTTGATTATCTGGCTGATAACACCTCCCGCAAGAACCATTGCTCAGAAACTTGAGATGCAGGGCGAGGAAGCAACAGCCGAACGTATCAAACAGGAATTCAACAATATCAAAAATTATGTTGAAAGTGATAAGTTTAAAGACAATGCTACCCAGGTTGGCAGCAAACTTGGTGAGGTTGTCAGTGTAATTTTCAAAGTGTTGGTAGGATTCTTTGGTGCCATCATGGGACTGGTAGGATTCGTATTGCTGGGAGCCTTATTTTTGCTGATTTCCGTATTGTTATTCGAGCCTGCTTCCATCAGCGGTTTTTTACCCGAGATCACATCCTTTAGCAGCGGATGGGGAATAGCGATGATTATCAGCATTATACTAATTGCGGGAATTCCTATTTTCGGTTTGCTGTATTTTGCAATCAGAATTATTACAGGTAAAAATTATCGTACCAATAATGCTTTGGGTTGGTTCTTAGGGATTATCTGGTTTATTTCCATTTTTGTGTTTGCAGGCATGAGCGCCAGTACGATTTCCCGAATCAGCAGGGGTCACTTTGACGGTTTTAGTCTGGAGTGGTCGTTCGAAAAAGACAAAGGTCCAAAAGTTACAGAACTGCGTACTCCCGGTAGTTTTAACGGAATTGAAGTGTCGGGCAATATTGAAATTGAAATGATACAGGATTCCGTGGAATCATTGGTTGTTAAAGCACATCCAAACGTTATGTCGAATGTGGTTACAGAAGTTGTTGACAGCATATTAAGAATTTCAACAAGAAAAACTTATCTGAACAGGCAAATAAAAGTTACAGTTACCGGAAAGAACTTCAATACAATCAATGCTGATGGTTTGATTGAATTATCGTCACGGGGAAAAATAAGAGCAGATAATATGGAAATCAGTCTGGCCGGTTTTACTAAAGCTGATCTGGATTTGCATGTCAGTCAGGATCTTACCCTTTACCTGAGTGGTGCTTCGAAATTAGATATTGAAGGCGTGGCCTACAGCATAAATGCAAAATCGTCGGGTGCAACTCAAATCGATGCTTCAGATTTATTGGTAAGAAATGCCAATTTCAAAGCATCAGGGACATCGCAAATTGAAGTATATGCAACTGATTCGCTGATGGTTGATTTATCGGGAACATCGACATTGACATACAAAGGAAAACCGGAACATATCCAGGAATATTTGTCGGGTATGGCAAGAGTCAAACGAAATTAATTTTTAAAATCTTCCTTTCCATAAAGCTCTGAGCCAGTCTCCGAGCTTTTTTTCTGTCGGGTTGTCCTGCACCTGCCATATTCTCCTGTTTGCAATTTTGTCAGGAAGAAACTGTTGTGCAACGAAATGATTTTCAAAGTCGTGCGAGTACTGATAATTCTTGCCATAATCCAGCTCTTTCATCAGTTTGGTTGGAGCATTACGCAGATGCAGTGGCACCGGAAGATTACCGGTTTCCTGAACCAGAGCCAGTGCGTCATCAATGGCTTTATAGGCAGAGTTGCTTTTCGCGGATGCAGCTAAGTAAATCGCAGTTTCAGAGAGAATGATACGACCTTCGGGCCAGCCGATTTTGTGCAAGGCATCGAAACAGGCATTAGCAAGCAGCAGTGCATTTGGGTTTGCCAAACCAATATCTTCAGCCGCGAGAATAACCAGTCTTCGGGCAATAAATTTCGGATCTTCGCCACCGGCAATCATGCGTGCAAGCCAGTAAACAGCTGCATCGGGGTCGCTGCCCCTTACCGATTTTATAAATGCTGAGATGATGTCATAGTGCAGTTCCCCGTCTTTGTCGTATGCCATCGGATTTTGCTGAAGCAAATCGGTTACCAGCCGGTTGGTTATATGCACCTGATCATCAACTGATGCGTTGCTGATAAGTTCAATGATATTCAGTAATTTACGCGCATCGCCACCAGAGAATCGGAGCAAAGCATCATTTTCTTCGAGATGAAACTGTTTGTTTTTGAGCTCGTTGTCGTTTTTCGTAGCACGTTCAAACAGTTCGAGCAAGTCACTTTCTTCAAGCGATTTTAGTACATAAACCTGACAGCGGGAGAGGAGCGGTGTTATCACCTCGAAAGAGGGGTTTTCGGTGGTTGCTCCGATGAGCGTTACTGTGCCATTTTCAACAGCCCCGAGCAGTGAATCCTGTTGTGATTTGCTGAAACGGTGAATTTCGTCGATAAACAATACGGCACTTTTACCCTGCGCAAACATCCTGTTACTTTTGGCTTTTTCTATCACCTCGCGCACATCTTTGACCCCTGATGTAACTGCACTGAGCGTGTAAAACGGTCGCTCCAGCTGATGGGCAATGATTTTGGCTAAGGTCGTTTTTCCAACACCCGGGGGGCCCCACAAAATGAAAGATGCAAGGTGACCAGATTCGATCATCTGACGCAAAATGGCTTTTTCGCCAACCAAATGTTTCTGACCGATATAATCGGCCAGCGTTACAGGTCGGAGTCTTTCAGCTAATGGTTGCATACGATTTTGAAGTTCTTTGGCAAAAGTAATGAAAAGCTGTCGAAGAACTATAATCAAAGTCTGAAATATCCGTTTTTCAGCCTTAACAGGTTCACTGATAAGTATTATCTTTGTGACTCAAACAGATGACATGAAAGAAGAAAGGAAAAAGAGCAAACGCTTAGTGATTTGGTTTTTGGTGGTGGCATTGATATTATCAGTTGCTGCAGCTGGGTTTTACATGTTTAGATTTGATACCTTCCGACCCGGTTTCGATATCACTGATGAGTTGGGAGGAAATATCTTTCCATCGGCCATCATTTCAGTTGCCACTACTGATACACAAGTCATAATACCCTCAGACACCCTGTATGTTGGTAATCCCAAATCGCTGATTGCCATCCGGGTGCGTTCCGAAAAAGCATTCAGCAGGGTGAGAATCGAATTGGCAGAAACACGCTTCTTTTCACGTTCGGTTTCGGAGTTTTTGTTGGAGCATCCCAAGACTGATTATCTTATTTACCCCGATATTATCTGGAATTATGAAGCACTTCGTAACAACATACAAGCAGAGCCAATCAGTGTTGTGGTAAATGTTGAAATGAATGGAAAGGAGTTGGGTCAGAAAGTCAGAACCTTTTCAGTAAGAAGCATTAACGAGTGTTTATTAGGATATATCAGCAATGGAACAAAGTATTATGATACCAGTATTTTTTTCGCAGCATACGTGAACGAAGACCATCCCATGATTGATCAGTTGTTGCGTGAAGCTTTGAATACCCGCATCGTAAACAGGTTTTTGGGTTATCAGGCACGTACTCCTGAAGCGGTTGACAGACAGGTGTATGCTTTGTGGAATGTACTTCAGAAAAGGAACTTTCAGTACAGCTCTGTTTCCAATACAAGTTTGTCGAGTAATGTGGTATTCTCACAGCGCGTTCGCACCTTCGATGATGCCCTGAATTCGTCGCAAATTAACTGTGTGGATGGAAGTGTGTTGTTTGCTTCCCTTTTACGTGCCATCAATATCGAGCCCATTTTGGTTCGAATACCTGGTCATATGTTTGTTGGATATTATACAAGCTCTGCCCGAACTGAAAAGACTTTCCTTGAAACAACCATGATTGGCGATGTAAATCTCGATGATTTTTTTCCTGATGAGCAACTTGATTCAACCATGGTTGGAAAAACGCAAAATCAAATATCCCGCATCACCTTCGATAAATCGAAAGAATACGCCAACGAAAGGTATCAGCGACTAAAAGAAAATTTTCAGGAAGGAAAAAGGCATTACAATCTGATTGTAATTTCGAAAGATGTCCGCCGCCGGATTCAACCTATCGGTAAATGATTGTCTTTCCAACTTTGCAGTTTTTTTCTATATTTGGGCAAAATTTATATAATCTTTAAATAATACTCACGAAATGAAAAAGACATTCTTATTATTAATGGCAGTTGCTCTGTTAACAGCATGTGCAACTAAAGATGAAAAGGTTGAAAGTGGCAACCACATGGTGTTGAACTTCGATCAGGCAGAACAGGTGATTAACAAAGATGTTTATGGTCACTTTGCCGAACATTTGGGTCGTTGTGTGTATGATGGTATTTGGGTTGGACCTGACTCAGATATTCCGAATTACAAGGGTTACCGCCTGGATGTTCTTGAGGCATTGAAAGAGCTGCAAATCCCTGTATTAAGATGGCCCGGAGGCTGTTTTGCAGATACTTATCATTGGAAAGATGGTGTTGGACCACGCAATCAGCGCCCCAATATTATCAATGTTTTTTGGGGAAAAGTAAATGAAGATAATAGTTTTGGAACCCATGAGTTTCTGGATTTATGCGAAATTCTGGGAGCCGATGCATACATTGCAGTCAATGTAGGTAGTGGAACCGTGAAAGAAATGATCGAATGGATTGAGTATATGATATCCGATGAGGATATTCCGATGGCTAACTGGCGACGTAAGAACGGACGTGAAAAACCATGGAACGTGAAATTCTTAGGCATTGGAAATGAAAGCTGGGGATGTGGAGGCAATATGACTGCTGAGTTTTATGCTGATTTACTTCGTCAATATTCAACATTTGCAAAGGAATACATGAAGCCCGGTATGATTCGCGTTGGATGTGGTTCTCACAGTGGTTATGTCAACTGGACAGATGTTGTTATGGAGAAAGCAGCTCATCATATGGAAGCATTATCTTATCATTATTATACTATTCCAACGGGCGACTGGGGTTCGAAATCTGCAGCAACCGGATTTGATGAAGGCCTTTATTTTAGTGGAATTAAGCAGGCTCTGAGGATGGATGAACTTCTGAATGAGCATATTGCAGCCATGGATAAACACGATCCAAATGAAAGAATTCCGTTGTATGTGGATGAGTGGGGTATTTGGACAGATGCTGAGCCAGGAACAAATCCGGCTTTCCTTTATCAGCAAAACTCCATGCGTGATGCCCTGATAGCATCGTTGACTTTCGATATTTTCCACCGCCATGCCAAGCGGGTTCAGATGGCCAATATTGCCCAAATGGTGAATGTGCTTCAGGCCATGGTCTTAACGCAGGGAAACAAAATGGTGCTTACACCGACTTACCATGTATTTAATATGTACAAGTTCAATCAGAATGCAACTTACATCCCTGTTGATATCAAAACTGAATATTATGCTTTTGGCGATGAATCGATACCGGCAATCACAGGTACAGCTTCAATCAAAGATGGAAAAGTGTTCGTAGGACTGAGTAACCTGCATGGTTCTGAAACGTTGACAGTTGATGTTGATCTCTCTAAGGGAAGTGTTGCAGGCGTATCAAAATCGACCATCCTCACTGCTCCGGCATTCAATTCATACAATGATTTTGATTCTCCGGAAATAGTTAAGCCTGTGGCATTTGACAATTATAAACTTACATCAGGCAAATTAAAAGTTGTACTTCCACCATTCTCAGTGGTAACATTTGAAATGGAATAGTTGGTTTTTGCAATAAAAAGTGACTCCCCCTGTCAGCTTGTATTTGAGTTGGCAGGGGGAGTTTGTATTTACAACCTCCTGAGAGTTCTTGCTTCGTTACCTTCAGCTTTTCTGAAACTGATGGCAGCTCCACCTCCGGCTGCGAGTTCGAGTTTCAGTTTAGTGCGAGAGTTAACAAGTCCGGTGCGGATGCGATATGTCATGGGGTTGTTTTTCCAGTGCGAATCAGGTGCATCACCATAGATTGTTGCTACATATTGTGCTTTATCGTCGAGGAAGGTCAACGGTATTACAGTTGTTCTTGGATCGTCGCCGGTGATGGCGCCCATGAACCACCTGTCGCCATCACGTTCTTTGCGTGCAATGGTAAGGTACTCGCCGGGCTCGGCTTCCAGGTAAAGACTTTTTTGCCAGTCAACTGCCACATCCTTGATAAACTGAAAAGCATCCATGCGTTTCTCGTAGTTTTCGGGCAGGTCGGCTGCCATTTGCAGCGGACTGTACATTGTTACATACAGGGCAAGTTGTTTGGCTAAAGTACTGTGTACCTGATATTCGTTGCCGGGCTGGTAATAGCTCATTTTTATTTCGAAGATTCCCGGAGTGTAGTCCATCGGCCCGCCCAAAAGCCTCGTGAAAGGCAATATCGTTTCGTGTGCGGGCGGGTTTCCAATGCTCCACGCGTTGAATTCGTTGCCACGTGCCGATTCGCAGGCCAGCCAGTTGGGCCAGGTTCGGTGTTGACCGGTAGGGCGGGCGGCTTCATGCGCATTCAGCATGATTTTGCGTTCGGCCAACTTCTCTACAACCCGCTGGTAATGATTCACCATCCACTGACCGTCATGCGTTTCACCCCTTGGAATAATCCAGCCCACATATCCTGTTTTAACCGCCTCATAACCATACTTATTCATCAGATCAAGAGCTTCATCCAATCGCCTTTCGTAATTAGTTACCGAAGAAGATGTCTCGTGATGCATTATCAGTTTTACTCCTTTCGAATGAGCATATGCGTTCAGTGCGGCAATGTCAAAATCAGGATATGGTGTTACAAAATCAAACACTTCTTCCTTGAAATTGAAAGCCCAGTCTTCCCAGCCAACATTCCATCCCTCAACCAAAACGCCTTCAAAGCCATGCTCTGCCGCAAAATCGATATAGCGACGAACATTCTCGTTGGTGGCACCATGTCGCCCATTAGGCTTCAGAGCATTCCAGTCGGTATCCCGCAGCCTGAGGTTCCCTCCATCAGCATAGTTCCAGGTGTAAAAATCAGGTACATGCATGCCCCACCAAATACCAATATATTTCTGCGGTTTGATGAAGCTGGTATCTTCAATTTTGTTCGGTTCATTGAGATTCAATATCAGTCGTGATGCAAGGATATCAGTAGCTTTATTGCCAACAATTACTGTTCGCCATGGGGTATTGTGCGGTGTTTGCATGTAGGCTTTTACGCCCAGGGCATCGGGAGATAATGCAGCTCTGAAAACATAATTTTGCTTGTCAGTCATCAGATGCATGGCCGGATAGTCGATAAGTGCAGCCTCAAAAATGCTGATGTACATACCCTCATTAGTCTTCAGTAGGAGTGGAGTTTGTACCGCATCTTTGTGAAAATAGCCATGGGTGCCAATGCCACTTCCATCAACTTTTGATGCATCAATATCGCTGATGTTGGTCACAGTATAAAAATACTCGTTGGTGTCGAAATCGCCCGGCATCCAAAAAGCCTTATGATTGCCTGTTACGGCAAATTCGGTGAGTTCTTCCTCTATCCGGAAGTAATTCAGATGTTCCTGTTTGTCAAACTCATACCTGAATCCCAATCCATCATTGAAAAGTCTGAAACGTATCTTCATCGTTCTTTTCTCAGCAGGTTGATATAGTTCTACAAGCAGCTCGTGGTGATGATCGCGGATTTCACTCTCTTCGCCCCAAACAGTTTCCCAAACTGTATTCACAGTATTACGCGATGTGTTTCGTACTATTAAGCCACTGCTTAAATCGGCATGGTCACGCACGATAAAGCCCATTTTCGAAGGTTTAATAACAGTTTTATTCTGAAAATGTAGCGAGTAAACGGGTTCGCCCGAACTGCTCAGTTCGAAGTTCATTTTAAGTTTCCCGTCGGGTGATTCGAGAATGTTTGCCTGAAGTATCAGCGCCGGAATGATTAGAAGGGAGGTGATTAGTTTTTTCATGATATTGTATGTTTTACTGTGCAAATTTATAAAAGTGGTGATAATCAATTCAGAAAAAAGAATGATTTAGTTGCCTGCAAAGATGCAAACGATTGAAAAAATCAGAATACAGGACTAAAAATATCATTTTGAACACTTTTTTCAGATGCTGAATCTCTATTTTTGCCCTTATAACCATACGAAATACAATATCATGAGACAAATGATTGTTTTTTTATTTCTAAGTACGTTTTTTATCGCCAATGGCCAGTCGAAGGTTTGGGTTTCAGATCTTGGCAATGGCATGTATCGCAATCCCATCATCCATGCTGATTATTCCGACCCTGATGTTTGTCGCGTTGGCGATGATTTCTGGATGACAGCTTCGAGCTTCAATGTCAGTCCGGGATTGCCCATTCTGCATTCGCGTGATCTTGTAAACTGGACTTTGGTTAATCATGCTCTTCCCCGACAAATTCCCGGGGATGTGTTCAGTTCTCCGCAGCATGGTGGTGGTGTTTGGGCTCCAAGCATCCGCTATCATAAAGGTGAGTTTTATATCTATTATGGTGATCCTGATTATGGTATTTACATGCTAAAGACTAAAGATCCGCGTGGTGAATGGTCGGAGCCGGTACTTGTAATGGGAGGTAAAGGGCTTATCGACCCGGCGCCGCTTTGGGACGATGATGGTAAAGCTTATATTTCATTTGCTTATGCGGGCAGTCGCGCCAGTCTGAAAAGTGTGGTAGCCATTTTCCCGATGTCGCCCGACGGAACCCGTGCAATTGGTGAGGCTCGCATCGTATTCGATGGTCATGAAGGACATCCAACCATCGAAGGAACAAAATTTCACAAACGAAACGGATATTATTATATATTGGCTCCGGCAGGCGGGGTAACCAATGGCTGGCAGGTGGCATTGCGGTCGAAAAACGTTTATGGTCCCTACGAACTAAAAACAGTGATGCATCAGGGCAGTACGAATATTAACGGTCCGCATCAGGGAGCCTGGGTTCAGACCCGCAGAGGAGAACACTGGTTTATTCATTTTCAGGATATGGATGCATATGGACGCGTTGTGATGTTGCAGCCTATGAAGTGGGTGAACGACTGGCCTGTGATGGGAATTGATAAAGATAACACCGGCACAGGCGAACCTGTTAGCACTTATCGTAAACCCAATGTGGGTAGAAGGTCTTACCCCATTTCAACTCCTCCTGACAGTGATGAGTTTACATCGAATTCGCTCGGACTGCAATGGCAGTGGCACGCCAACCAAAATCCGCTTTGGTATTTTGCTGATGCTGCTAATGAGCGACTGCGTTTGTATTCGTTTAAATCACCGGATAATTATCAGAATTTGTGGCAGATACCGAACCTCTTGTTGCAAAAGTTTCCGGCGCCGGAGTTTACAGCAACAGCCCGTGTGACTTTTGTTCCCGATCCGCGTTACCGGGGTGAACGTGCCGGTTTTGTGGTGATGAGCTTCGATTATGGATTGCTTGCTTTTGATAATACTGATAATGGCATTGTGCTCTCGCAGATATTTTGTCGCAATGCACAAAGAAACGGCAGGGAGGTGGTTAACGCTACAATGCCTGTTGCAAATCCGACGATGTATGTTCGCGTAGTGGTAAAACGGGGTGCAGTTTGTCAGTTTTATGTCAGCAGCGACAACCAGAATTTCAAACCTTTTGGCAATGAATTCAAAGCAAATAAAGGTCAGTGGATAGGCGCCAAAATGGGATTTTTTGTAACACGTCCCATCGTTTCTAATGACGGAGGATGGTTGGATATTGATTGGTTTAGGGTAGAATAACAGACTATTGCATAATCAGTAGAAAATGCCGATATTTGCAGCTCAATTTTTAATAACAATTTGTACAAATGACAAACAATGAAAATTGGCAGGGTAACCGTAAACCCGGTACCGGTGCCAGCCGTGATGGTAAACCGTTTGAAAGACGCGATGTGAAATCGATTCTTAAAGGTACGAGAGGTTCTGCGAAGTACTCCTCTGCCGACTCCAGAGAAAATTCTGATCGTCCGTTTCGACCAAATTTCAATCAGAGGGACGAAAACAGAAATCCTTACGAAAGAAACTCTTATGAGAACCGTGGAAACTCATTTAACCCACGTGAAAGAAATTCCTACGAGAGAAACGAGAACAGACCGTACAACAACGATCGACCACAGGGAGGAATGCGTCCCCGTTTTAAACCAAACACTGAGGGACAATCAAATCAGGAGGGTGGATACTCACCCCGTCCGCGTTTCAAACCCAATACTGAACGCAGTTCTTATGGCGACAGTGGCAACACCATGCGCCCAAGGTTCAAACCCAATTCGGATCGCCAACCCAGCCAGGAAGGTGGTTATGGTCAACGCCAGCGTTTTTCGGTTCGTAAACCCGATTCTCAGGGAGGTACCGGAAATTATATCGAAACACGTTTCGATAACGCAGAACCAAATCGTCGCCCGAGAATCAAAAGTTCAGGGAATTACGATCCAAATGCCAAGTACAGCAAAAAGAAACAAATCGAATACAGACGTACTGAGGTGGATTTCACCAAACCCGTGCGTTTGAATAAGTTTCTTGCCAATGCCGGAATCTGCTCACGCCGTGAGGCCGATGAGTTTATCAAAGCCGGTGTGATTACTGTCAATGGCGAAATCGTAACAGAAATGGGTGTAAAGGTTATGCATTCTGATAAAGTTATGTTCCACAGTCAGTTGGTACGTTCAGAAAAGAAGGTGTATATCCTGCTGAACAAACCAAAAGATACGGTAACAACTGCAGAAGATACGCACGACCGCCGTACTGTGATGGATCTGGTGAAAAATGCCTGCAGCGAAAGAATATACCCGGTTGGTCGCCTCGACCGCAATACTACCGGTGTTTTGTTGCTGACGAATGATGGTGATTTGGCTTCGAAGCTTACTCATCCAAAATTTGAAAAGAAAAAGATTTATCAGGTTGTACTCGATAAACCATTGGCAATTCCCGATTTTGAGTCGGTAATGGCAGGGGTGGTGCTCGATGATGAAAAGATAGCTGCCGATTCACTGAACTTTATCAGGGATGATGATTTCAGATATATCGGTATCGAAATTCACTCCGGACAAAACCGTGTGGTGAGAAGGATCTTCGAGAAACTGGGTTACAAAGTGATTCGCCTCGACCGCGTTTATTTTGCCGGTCTGACTAAAAAGAATCTCCCCAGAGGAAAATATCGCTTCCTGAGTGAAAGAGAAGTGAATATGCTCCGCATGGGTGCATACGAATGAGATAGTCGTTCAACTGAAACTGCTGTCTTATGACAAAGAGTTCGAAAAAAGGATGGTTTGCTGTTTTGCGTTTTATTCGCAACAGCATCATCCTTTTTTTTGTTATCTCTATCCTTTGGGTGGTGGCAGCCCGCTTTATCCCTGTTTATGTTACTCCGCTGATGCTGATTCGTTCTGTTGAAGCAATGAAAGAAGGTAAACCGGTGAAAATAAGGAAGCAATGGGTGCCGATTGAACAAATTTCTCCCAATATGGTTAGAGCTGTTATTGCATCGGAGGACAATCTTTTCGTGAGGCATAATGGTTTTTCAAAAGAGGCCATTAAAAGGGCAAGAGAACACAACCGAAAAGGTAAAGGTATAAGAGGAGGTAGTACCATCTCGCAACAAACCGCCAAAAATGTATTTCTGTGGCCAAAAAGATCTTATTTCAGAAAAGGACTTGAAGCGTATTTCACCGTCCTGATTGAATTTTTCTGGGATAAGAGAAGAATCATGGAAGTGTATCTTAATGTAATCGAGATGGGTGATGGTATTTACGGTGTTGAGGCTGCATCGCAGGAGTATTTCAAAAGAAATGCAGTAAAACTCAACAGAGAACAGGCTGCTCTTATTGCGGTCTGCCTGCCAAATCCGCGCAGGTTTAATCCTGCCAGACCATCAGCCTATATTAAAAGACGACAGGGACAAATTTTAAATCTGATGAATAAGATTCCTCCGATTGATTTTATTGAACCCAAAAAACAAAAGAAATCAAAATGAACAGAGAGATTATATTATCCGACTGGGGACTAACTCCTTATCAGGAGGCGTGGGACAGGCAAGAGCTTATTTTCAATGAGACCATCCAAAAGAAATTGTCCGGTGAAACTACTGATAATGTGCTCATCTACTGTGAACATCCTCATGTATATACTTTGGGTACGAGTGGAGATGAGCATAATCTGTTGATCGACTATATCCAACTGCAGGCCAGTCATGCTGAGTTTGTGCACACCAATCGCGGGGGCGATATCACCTACCATGGTCCGGGTCAGTTGGTGGGATATCCCATTTTCGATTTGGCCAATTTCAAAGTCGGACTGAAAAACTACATCTATTTGATGGAAGCTTGTTTGATCGATCTGCTAAGCACTTACAATATCGAAGCCGGTAGGTTGTCGGGCGCAACCGGAGTATGGCTTGACCCACAGGGAAAGACCGCCCGAAAAATATCAGCCATTGGTGTGAGAAGTTCGCGCTTTGTAACCATGCACGGCTTTGCTCTCAATGTTAACACCGACCTTAGTTATTTTGGTCACATCAATCCATGTGGTTTTATTGATAAAGGTGTCACCTCAATGCAAAAAGAACTTGGCTCTGAAGTAGATATGGAGGAGTTGAAAGAGCGACTCACAAAGATTTTCAGGGACAAATTTCAGCACAGCGAAGAAAATCTCCGGTTATAAACTGAACTAAACGTTTATTAATTTTTCTGCCTCACTTCCTTTTTTTATCTTTGCAGCTATTCACCCCAAAAGGATATGAGCAAGGAGAAAATCGAATCATTAAGAGAGGAACTTCACAGGCATAATCATCAGTATTATGTG
>CAYMDE010000012.1:19263-35486 GCA_964389115.1 uncultured Paludibacter sp.
GAAAATCGAATCATTAAGAGAGGAACTTCACAGGCATAATCATCAGTATTATGTGTTGAATATGCCATTAATTTCCGATACTGATTTTGATTTAAAAATGAAGGAATTGCAGGAGCTTGAAGATGCTTTTCCTGAATATTTCGATGCCAATTCGCCAACGCAGCGGGTAGGTAGCGATCTGACACAATCTTTCAAACAGGTAAAGCATCTTTATCCCATGCTTTCACTCGCCAATACGTATACCGAGGGCGAAATTGCCGATTTTTGGGAAAGATTGCGCAAGTCGCTTAATCAGGATTTCGAGTTAGTATGTGAACTCAAATACGACGGCACCTCTATTTCATTAATTTACGAGCATGGTAGTTTGCTAAGAGCCGTGACCCGGGGCGATGGAGAAAAAGGTGATGATGTTACGGCCAATGTAAAAACAATTCGCAGCATACCCCTACAATTGCAGGGTGATTATCCTGATTTCTTCGAAATACGTGGCGAAATACTCATGCCCTGGTCGGTTTTCGATGCTATCAACAAAGAACGTGAGGAACGTGAAGAACCTTTGTTTGCCAACCCGCGTAATGCAGGATCGGGAACATTGAAGTTGCAGAACTCTGCTATTGTTGCTGCTCGAAAACTCGATGCTTTCCTGTATAGTTTGCCGGGAAATACCTTGCCCTTTAAAACGCATTACGATTCACTCATGGCTGCTAAGTCGTGGGGCTTTAAAATATCTGACGCGGTAAAGGTTTGCCGTACAAAGGATGAGGTGCTCGACTATATCCATCATTGGGATGAAGCCCGGAAAACACTCCCGGTGGCCACGGATGGTATCGTAATCAAGCTCAATTCGCTGGCTCAGCAATTATCGCTCGGACTTACAGCCAAGTCGCCCCGATGGGCAATTGCATATAAATATCAGGCTGAAAAAGCCCTGACAACTCTCGAAAGTGTTAGTTTTCAGGTAGGGAGAACAGGGGCGGTGACTCCCGTTGCCAATTTGTCGCCGGTACTTTTATCGGGCACCACTGTGAAAAGAGCTTCGTTGCATAATGCGGATATCATTGAATCGCTTGATTTGCATATCGGTGATAAGGTTTACGTGGAGAAGGGGGGAGAAATAATCCCGAAGATTACAGCAGTTGCACCCGAGCACAGAAAATCAGATAGTAAAAGGGTTCAATTTATCGAGCACTGTCCCGAATGTGGCAGTGAATTGGTGCGAATCGTTGGTGAGGCCGCACATTACTGTCCGAACGAAAAAGGTTGTCCGCCTCAGATAATTGGAAAAATCGAACATTTCGTAAGTCGCAAAGCCATGAATATTGAAGGACTTGGCAGCGAGACTATCAATTTATTGTATAACAATGGTCTGCTGAAAAGCATAGCAGATATTTATCAGCTTAAGTCAGAGGATATCTCCCAGCTTGAAAGGTTGGGACAGAAGTCGGCACAAAACATCCTGGCTTCGGTGCAGGATTCTTTACAGGTGCCCTTTGAACGCGTTTTATTCGCTTTAGGAATCAGGTTTGTTGGCGAAACGGTGGCCAAAAAGTTAGCCATGGCATTTCATGATATCGACCAATTGATGAACGCAGGTCAGGAGGCGCTTGAGCAAGTCGATGAGATTGGTGAACGAATTGCCGGCAGTGTGATAAGCTATTTCAGTGACCCGGATAACCGCGAAATCATTGAGAAACTGCGCAGTGCCGGGTTACAGTGGGAAATAACAGAAGAAAAAAAACAACTTCGTGGTAATGCGCTTGCCGGAAAAATAATCGTCATCAGTGGTACATTTAGCAAGCACAGTCGCGATGAATATAAAAACCTAATCGAGCAACATGGCGGAAAATCATCAGGAAGCATTTCTTCAAAAACATCTTTTGTGTTGGCAGGTGAAAATATGGGACCGGAAAAACTGAAGAAAGCGCAGAATTTGGGTGTTTCTTTAGTTGATGAGGATGGGTTTTTGGGGATGATTTGGGAGGGAGAAGAAAGTGAAGTTACGGAAGTAAAGGAAGTTAGGGGAGGGGTGCCGGATGAAAATAGTGATCGTGCAAATAATCAGGGTGGAACTCAAATAGAAATCAATTTTTAAGATGCTGAACAAAATACGTCAATATCTTTTTAAACGCAGCATACAAAAGCACCGGGCTGAGAATCCCCGTACGAAAGTTTTTGTGAATTATAATCGTGCGCGTACGGTGCTGTTGTTGTTTGAAAGTAATTATTCCGAGAAAAATCCTGAAACCAAAAGGATAATCGAGAGTCTGACTGCCGATGGCAAAAAAGTTGTCGCCCTGGGATATGTGGAGAAAAAGCAAATCCTCTCACCTGTTTATCCTGAGTTCAGGATCATGTTTCCGGGTGATACTGACTTCTTCAGGAAGCCCAATCAGAGCATCTTAGACGATTTGCTCAAGCAGGAGTTTGATTTGCTGATTGACATTACCCGTCAGGAGTGGCTGCCGCTTTCGTATATACTATTGTATGCCAATGCCAAATGTAAAACAGGCATGCAAAAACCCGGTGTCGATTTGTATGATTTTGCAGTAGATATAGACAATTATCTGATTGAAAAGGAGGTTCAGCTTGATGATTTGCCTTTTTCGTTTTTATATCAACAGATAATTTTTTATCTCAAAAACATACAAACTACCGATTATTAGTTTAATTTTGCAACTGAAAAGCAAGTTTTTTAATTAGATGATTAACACCAGACTAAAAGGGATGGGCGTTGCCCTGGTTACCCCGTTTAAAAATGATGAATCCATAGATTTCGATGCTTTAGCACGTGTCGTTGAGTACCAGATTAAAAATGGTACGGATTATCTCGTCGTGTGCGGAACAACAGCCGAAACTCCCACACTGACTGAAGCTGAGCAGGAACAAGTGAAAGAATTCGTGCTCGAAGTGAATAATGGTCGCCTGCCTGTAGTACTGGGAATTGGTGGCAATAATACCCGCGCTGTTGTTGAGAAAATTCAAAGTGCTGATTTATCAGGCATCGAAGCTATTTTGTCGGTTACACCATATTACAATAAACCATCGCAGGAAGGACTTTATCAGCATTATGCTGCCATTGCCAGAGCGACGACCTTGCCGGTAATTTTATATAATGTACCGGGAAGAACCGGGGTAAACATGACAGCTTCAACCACACTTCGTTTAGCCAATGAATTTTCGAACATCGTGGCTGTAAAAGAAGCATCTGGCAACTTCAACCAAATTGATGATATCATCAAGAATAAACCGGAAGATTTCATGGTTATATCAGGCGATGATGCCATCACTTTCCCGCTTATCACCCTCGGTGCTGTGGGTGTAATATCTGTGATTGGCAATGCTTTTCCAAAAGAATTCAGTCGCATGGTTCGTTTGGCTCTCAAAGGCGATTACGAAAGCGCAAGGATTATTCACTACCGGTTTACCGAACTTATTGAACTGCTTTTCGTTGAGGGAAATCCTGCCGGGGTGAAAAGCATGCTGGCTGTGATGGGCTTTATCGAAAACAAACTCAGACTTCCACTGGTGCCCAATACCATTGTTACCTACGAGAAGATTAAAAAAGTACTGAATCAGCTTTAATAGAATTTTTCTGAATATTTAGTCAGAGTTTATTCCATTTTCCGAAAGATTTAAATTATCTTTCGGAAATTTTTTTTTATATGGAAAAGATATCCTCAAACGAAGTAATTGAGCTGGTCAGGAAACTGCTACAGCAATCATCCACAGAGATTTCCGCCAGCGAACGAAGAGAACAAAAAAAGTATTCAATTTTGATTCAAAGCAAAAAAGATAAGCAATTGCTTACACGCATGCTTGATGAATCGTCGCAAATTCGTGATAACAAAAGATTATCGCGTCGGATAAAGTACCTGATCGACTATTATGGTATGCCGGGCTTTTTTAATAGCTTCGATACTTTGCTGATCAAGGCCTTCGTTACATTTGGATACCTATTTGATTTTGTGGCAATGCCCATTTTCAAAAAGAAGCTGCGACAGGATACTTCCAAAGTAATCATTGATGAAAGAAAGTCGGTCTTTTTCCGTCACCTCAATCGCCGTAGAAAAGAACGAATCGGTCAAAACGTAAACCTGCTCGGCGAGGTTGTTTTGGGCGATCGCGAAGCCAACGAAAGATATGAACATTACCTGGAAGCCCTCCGAAATCCCAAAATCAACTATATTTCTATCAAAATATCAGGTATTTACGCACAGATTAATCCGCTGAATTATCAGCAGAACAAACTGGACCTTAGCGATAAAATTGCTGCCATTTACCGGCAGGCAATGACGACCCCTTATGTTGATGAGCAGGGTAAAAGTTCTCCCAAATTTGTCAATCTCGACATGGAAGAATACAAAGATACTCACCTGACACTGGATGTTTTTTGTACGGTGCTTTCCATGCCAGAGTTTAAAAATTATCCTGCGGGAATTGTAATACAGTCTTATTTGCCCGATGCATGGAATTTTCAGACGGTTTTGATAGAATTTGCAAAGAAACGTGTGCAGGATGGTGGAGCACCTATCAAGATGCGATTGGTAAAGGGAGCCAATCTGGCCATGGAAACTGTGATTTCTTCACTGAAAGGATGGGAGAATCCGATTTATGATAATAAAATTGATGTGGATGCCAATTATCTGAGGATACTCGACAGAGCGCTTCTGCCTGAAAATGCTTCCTGCGTTCAGGTGGGTGTTGCATCCCATAATCTTTTCACGATTGCATACGCTCATATGCTTGCGCAGAAAAACCAGGTAGAATCATCGCTAAGTTTCGAAATGCTTGAGGGGATGGCCAATTATCTGCCTCGGGTGCTGAAGTCAATCAACAGGCAGATTATCCTTTATACTCCTGTTGTAAACGACCAGAATTTCCTGAATGCCGTATCTTATCTGGTGAGACGACTTGATGAGAACACAGGAAAAGACAACTTCCTGAGTTATTCTTTTAACCTTGAATATGGTTCAGATACCTGGAAGTTTTTAATGAATCAGTTTCAGGAAGCATATAACCGAAAGGATACTGTAAGTATAACTCCACGTCGCATCCAGGATCAAAGCAAATTGCAGAAATTTGAGGGTGTGCAGGAAGTATTTGTCAATGAGCCCGATACCGACTTCGATTTGCCTCAAAATCGTCAGTGGGCTGAAGAAATCGATAAAAAATGGAAGAAATCGGAGCAGGACGAGCCTTATCATATTCCTGTTCAGTTGGGTGAAAAACAAATCCGCACTGAGAAAACGCTCCCATATTTTGATCATAGTCAGGATGATCGCATCTGCGTTTGCGATATATCACTTGCTGATTCCGACATGGTTGGTCGCATGATAGAACTTTCAGAAAAAGATGCTTCAGGATGGGCCCAAAAACCTTTATCGGAAATTAATGAGATATTGCAACGCACTGCTGTCAATATTGCCAACAAACGCGGTGACCTGATTGGTTGCATGGCTGCCATTACCGGAAAGACCTTCCGCGAAGGCGATGTGGAAGTATCCGAAGCGATTGATTTCTGCAGGTATTATCCGATTTCTCTGACGCAATTCGCTGAAATGAAAACCATCGACATCAAACCAAAAGGTTTGGTATTGGTTATTCCTCCCTGGAATTTCCCAACGGCTATTCCTGTCGGGGGTGTTGCTGCGGCACTTGCTGGTGGTAACAGAGTAATCCTGAAGCCGGCAACAGTGGCATTCCCCATTGCATGGGAGTTTGTTCAGTGCTTCTGGGATGCAGGCGTGCCCAAAGATGCACTTCAAATAGTTTGTACTGATGGTCGCGAACCACAAAAAGTGCTCACTACGCATCCGGCTGTGAAGCAAATCATTTTTACAGGTGGTACTGATACTGCGCTCAGACTGATGGAGCAAAATCCGGGATGTCCCATTTCAGCTGAAACAGGAGGCAAAAACGCCATGATTCTTACTTCGGGATGCGACCGCGATCATGCGATATTGAATGTCCTGACTTCTGCATTTAGTAATGCCGGACAAAAATGTTCGGCCTGCTCGCTTTTATTGCTTGAAAAAGATATTTATGATGATCCCGATTTCAAAGAAAAACTCCGTGATGCAGTGATAAGTCTGCACGCCGGTCAGGTTTGGGATCACGGCAATATCGTTGGCCCTATGGTTACCAATGTGAATGATAAACTGGAGAAAGCCTTTACGCTTGAAGATGGTGAGAGCTGGTTGGTTGAACCTTCCTATGCAGATGAACTCAGATACGCACTGAGGCCTACTGTTAAATGGGGAGTGAAGCCTGGTAGTTATTCTTTTAATACTGAGTTTTTTGCGCCGCTTCTGTCGGTAGTCAGGATGGATAATCTGGAAGAAGGAATTCAAATGGTGAATAGCACGGGTTATGGACTCACATCCGGGTTGCAAAGTCTGGACGAGCGCGAACATGCAATCTGGAAAGATAAAATTGAAGCCGGTAATCTTTATATCAACCGCGGAATCACAGGTGCCATTGTTAGTCGCCAGCCATTCGGAGGAATGAAACTGTCGGCTTTCGGACCCGGGATAAAAGCCGGAGGACCCAATTATGCTGTTTCGATGATGGAGGTTTCTGAAGTTCCGGTGGATGTTGCATATCTTCGGGAAAAAGAACTCACCAATTGGGTGGCTTTGGGATTGTTACACCTGAATCAGGCATTGAGAGTTCAGGCTGCAATTGACAGTCAGATCGAAAACAACGAAAAGGTTTTCAAGCAGGAAATTGATATTCATCAAATTCATGGTGAGCAAAATACACTCAGATATTTAGCCCTGAAGAACATCTTGTTCAGGGTTCAGGAAGAAGATTCAATTTCGGATGTATTGATAGTTTTGAAGGCAGCAGCTGTGTCGGGAACAGATTTAGAGATAAGCTGTAATCCCAAAACTCCTGTAATAGAACAATTAAAACAATTCATGAATGGATTGAAGCTGACTGAAGAAAGTGAAGCGCAGTTCATTGAAAGAATGAGTTCCTTTGAGCGTGTTAGAGCATGTTCAGCAAATCTTTCGACATCAGTATATGAAGCAGCAGCCCGTAAAGGAATTTGGCTGGCGACTGCCAAACCCGTTGTTGAAGGCAGAGTTGAGTTACTTCATTATGTAAAAGAACAAAGTATAAGTTATGAGTATCACAGGTACGGAAACATTGTCGAAGACTAAAACCCGCATTGCTGTTGTTGGCATCGGTGGGGTAGGTGGTTACTACGGTGGTTTGTTATCGAAATATGCCGAAACGCACCCTGATATTGAAGTGATTTTCATAGCCAGAGGAGCCAACCTGAATGCAATACGAGAGCACGGACTCAGGGTGATTGTGGGGGAAAAGAGTTTTGTTACCCATCCGGCGATGGCAACCGATAATGCTGAAGAAGTTGGTGAAGTTGACTATGTTATTCTGGCCACGAAAAGCTACGACCTCGATGATACAGCCCGGCAGATTTCGCCCATGGTAGGTATTCATACCATTGTGTTGCCTTTACTTAATGGAATTGATATAACTGCCCGTCTGAGAGACTTGTTGCCCGACCACGAAATATGGTATGGCTGTGCATATATTGTAGCCCGGCTTAACGAGCCCGGGGTGATTGAGAGTTCAGGAAATGTGCATTTCCTTCATTTTGGATATGAGCAAACCATATCTGATGAGTTGGGCTTTATCGAACGTTTGTTTTTAGAATCAGGCATTGAAGTAACCCGCAAAAACGATCCGGTGAAAGCCATGTGGCGCAAGTTTTTCTTTATTTCTGCAACTGCTTCCCTCACAACCTATCTCAATACCGGATTCAGGGATTTGGCCGAAGATGAAGATAAGAGAGCGATGTTCGTTGGTATGATGCAAGAATTACTTAGCGTGGCACATGCCGAAGGGGTTGATTTGAAGGAATCTCTGATATCAGATATGCTTCGTTATGCAGGAAGCTTACCGGCAGGAACCACTGCCTCCATGAATAGTGACTATCTTGCCGGAAAACGAATAGAGCTCGATACCCTGACCGGAGTGGTGCTGAATCTGGCATCAAAACATGGTATTGAGGTGCCGCTGTATTCGATGATTTATGGGAAATTGAAAAGTAGTATTTGAAACATATGGCTATGAAGAATTTACTAATAATCAATGCCCATCCTGATCCAAAGAGTTTCAATGCAGCTTTAAGTGAAGCGTACGAATCAGGAGTTGATAGAGAAAAATGGAACATTTTAAAGATAGAATTGTATAATCTAAAGTTTAATCCAATTCTACTTTATGGATACAGGCAACGAACTGATCTTGAACCAGATCTAAAAGATGCTATTGATAAGATTCAGCAATCAGATCATTTAGTTTGGTTCTTTCCAATGTGGTGGTATGGAGTGCCTGCTCTTTTAAAGGGCTTTATCGATAGAGTTTTTTTACCCGGAATTGCATTTGAATATCAAGAAGATAAACCTTTGCCAAAAAAGTTGTTTGTAAATAAAACCGGGCATATATTCATCACAGCTGATACTCCAAGGTGGTATGACAGGTTTATTATGGGAAGTCCGGCAATTAAACACTTTAAGAAAGGTGTACTTCAGTTTTGTGGTATTAATCCTGTAAAAGTGAGTTATTTGGCTCCCCTTAAAAATTCCTCGGAAATTTCCCGGATCAAATGGTTGGAAAGGGCGAGAATGCATGGTAAGAAAATTTAAAGCTGTTCTATCTTCTTAAGATAAAACAGCTTTATTTTTTTGCCAAACGTATCAGGCCTGCCAAATCCTCATTATTCCATCAGTTTTTTGTATCTGATACGTTTAGGACCTTCATCGCCGAGTCGCATGCGTTTGTTTTCCTCGTATTCGGAATAGGAACCTTCGAATACAAATACTTCCGAGTTTCCTTCGAAAGCAATGATATGCGTACAGATACGATCCAGGAACCAGCGGTCGTGCGAGATTACCACTGCGCAACCCGCAAAGGCTTCCAAACCTTCCTCAAGTGCACGAAGCGTGTTTACGTCGATATCATTGGTTGGCTCGTCGAGTAACAGTACATTTGCTTCCGACTTGAGGGTCAGTGCCAGGTGAAGGCGATTTCTTTCTCCGCCTGATAGCACACCACATAATTTTTCCTGATCACCTCCTGTGAAATTGAAGCGTGCCAGGTATGCTCGTGCATTAATTTCTCTTCCTGCAACGCGGATGAAGTCTGTACCGCCTGAAATAACCTGAAAAACTGATTTGTTGGGGTCTATGTCAGCATGACTCTGATCTACATATCCAATGCGAACGGTTTCACCGGTTTCGAAAGTTCCCTTGTCGGCATTTTCATTTCCCATCATCATGCGGAAAAGGGTTGTTTTACCGGCACCATTCGGACCAACAATTCCTACAATTCCGTTGGGTGGCAATACAAAGTTGAGATTGTCGAATAACAGTTTTTCGCCGAATGCTTTTGAAACATTAACTGCTTCAACCACCTTATTTCCAAGTCGCGGACCGTTCGGAATGAAGATTTCCAATTTATCTTCCTTCTCTTTTTGATCCTCATTCATCAGTCGGTCGTATGCTTCCAGACGGGCTTTTCCTTTGGCATGACGGGCTTTTGGGGCCATGCGCACCCATTCGAGCTCTCGTTCCAGCGTTTTACGGCGTTTGCTGATCTGTTTTTCTTCCATCGCCATGCGGGCAGTTTTTTGCTCCAGCCACGATGAATAATTGCCCTTCCATGGAATTCCTTCACCGCGGTCGAGTTCCAGGATCCATCCTGCCACATTGTCGAGGAAGTAACGGTCGTGCGTAATGGCGATAACTGTACCCTGATATTGCTGAAGATGCTGCTCAAGCCATTCCACTGATTCAGCATCGAGGTGGTTGGTTGGCTCATCGAGCAGAAGTATATCGGGCTGACGAAGTAAGAGGCGACATAATGCAACACGGCGGCGCTCACCTCCCGAAAGGTTGGCAACAACGGCATCTTCTGCCGGACAACGCAATGCATCCATGGCTCTTTCCAGTTTATTGTCGATATTCCATGCATCTGCATGATCTAGTCTTTCCTGTAATTCCCCCTGACGGGCAATCAGCTTGTCAAAATCGGCATCAGGTTCGGCAAATTGCTCATTGATTTGCTCATATTCAGCCAACAAATCCATGATTTCCTGCACTCCTTCCTGCACCACCTCTTTTACGGTTTTCTGCGGGTCTAGCTGCGGTTCCTGCTCCAGATACCCTACTGAATAGCCCGGAGAGAATACCACTTCACCATCGAAATTCTTTTCGACACCGGCTATGATTTTTAGCAGTGTGGATTTTCCGGAGCCATTAAGACCAATAATCCCGATTTTTGCTCCATAGAAAAAGGAGAGATAGATATTGTTTAAAACTTTTTTTTGTGGAGGGAAGGTTTTGCTTACCCTCACCATCGAAAATATTACCTTCTTATCGTCAGACATACTATTAATTTTTTGTGGCGCAAAGATACAAAGAATCGTCAAAAATTACTATCTTGCGAACCTTAAACTAATACAAAAACTGATTATGAGAAAAGTCAAATTCAAGATAGAATACCCCTTGAACAATGCTTCAATAGCTATTCTTTGGAATAGTATTGCTACAGCTTATGGCTTGTCCGAATGGTTTGCCGATGATGTTGATTCTGATGGAAGTACATTCAGTTTTCGATGGAGCGATCATGTACAGCAGGCTACTCTGCTACATTCGAAACAAAACAGCTTTGTTCGTTTTCAATGGGATGATGACAATGGAACAGAAGCTTTTTTTGAAATGAGAATTCTTACTTCAGAATTATCCAAAGACCTGATTTTGCAGGTTACAGATTATACTGAAAAAGGGGAGGAGGAAGATGCGATACTTTTATGGAATCAGCAAATCGATGAACTGAAGAGAGTTACCGGAATAGGATGATAATAATAGTAAACAACTAAATAGAAAAATATTAATATGGAAGTTTTATTTAATCAGATAAGCGAAGACATCAAAAAAGCCATGCTTGCCAGGGAAAAAGTTGCACTGGAAGCACTTCGGGGTATTAAAAAGGAGTTTTTGGAAGCTAAAACAGCCAAAGGGGGAGATGGAACTTTGTCGGAGGAACAAGCAGTGAAAATTCTGCAAAAAATGGTAAAGCAGCGTAAAGACTCTGCCCGCATTTATACAGAACAAAACAGACCTGAGCTTGCCGAAAACGAATTGGCAGAAGTAAAAGTCATAGAGAAGTATCTTCCGGCGCAAATGACCGATGAAGAACTGGAAGCGGCAATCACAATAATAATCTCCGAAACAGGAGCTACAGGTCCGCAGGATATGGGAAAAGTGATGGGGGCTGCCAATAAAGCATTGTCGGGAAAAGCCGAGGGGAGAATAATCTCGGAAAAAGTAAAGTCATTACTTCAGAAATTATAAGTTAATAAAGGTATGAACAGAAGATTTTTAACTGGAATATTGCTTTTTGCAGGTGTTGCCGGAGCACTTCAATCACAGGTCAGAAAGACCTATCCTATCGATCCGGTTCCGTTCACGTCGGTAAAAGTTACAGATCAGTTTTGGGGTAATCGCTTAAGGGCAAGCAGGGAGGTTACAATTCCCCTGGCTTTCAGTAAGTGTGAAGAAACAGGCAGGTACGAGAATTTCGTGAAAGCTGCTAACCCCAGTATTAATTATAAGGTTGAAGGTTATTCGTTTGATGATACCGATGTGTACAAAACCATCGAAGGTGCGAGCTACTCCATGCAAACCTATCCCGATCCCAAACTGGATGCATATATTGATAGCGTATTGAAAATCGTTGCTGCAGCACAGGAGCCTGATGGCTATTTATTCACTTCAAGAACCATGAATCCTGAAAGACCTCATCCGTGGGCGGGAAGTAAAAGATGGGAAAAAGAAGAAGAGCTCAGTCATGAACTTTACAATTTGGGTCATATGATTGAAGCTGCTGTTGCACATCATCAGTCAACAGGAAAGCGAAACTTTTTAGATATTGCTATCAAATTTGCTGACTGTGCTGTACGCGAAATAGGCGATGGTCCCAATCAGGTTGTTGTGGTGCCCGGTCACCAGATTACCGAAATGGCTCTCGCGAAATTGTACGTTCATACCGGTGAAAGAAAATACCTCGATCTGGCTAAATTCTTCCTGGATAAACGTGGTCATACAACCCGCAGAGATGCTTACAGTCAGGCACACAAGCCTGTTACAGAGCAGGATGAGGCTGTAGGGCATGCTGTTCGTGCTACCTATATGTATTCAGGCATGGCTGATGTGGCTGCACTTACAGGCGATAAATCCTATGTGGACGCCATTGGAAAGATTTGGGATAATATAGTGAACAAAAAACTCTACATCACCGGAGGAATCGGAGCAACCAGTCATGGCGAAGCATTTGGCAAAAACTACGAGTTGCCTAACATGACAGCCTATTGCGAAACATGTGCTGCGATTGGTAATGTGTATATGAACCACCGCTTGTTCCTGCTACATGGCGATGCCAAATACTACGATGTGCTTGAAAGAACTCTATACAATGGATTGATTTCAGGAGTATCAATTGATGGCGGTACATTCTTCTATCCCAATCCTTTGGAATCGCGTGGGCAACATCAACGTCAGCCCTGGTTTGGTTGTGCCTGTTGTCCGTCGAATATCAGCCGTTTTATTCCATCGGTACCGGGATATGTGTATGCCGTTGATAAAAATGACCTTTATGTGAATCTTTATATGTCGAATCAGGCTGATTTGGATGTGAATCGCTGGCGTGTACGCATCAGACAAACAACAGATTATCCATGGAATGGCAATGTGAATATCGATGTTACTCCGGTTTTGTTCGATCAGGAGTTTAATCTCAAACTGCGTATTCCGGGATGGGTGCGTGGCGAAGTGGTTCCGGGCGACCTGTACACTTATGCTGATGGAAAAGAAACAGGATTTAAGGTGATGGTTAATGGCGAAAAAAATGACGCCAAAGTAGAAAAAGGCTATGTGAATATCAGTCGCCTTTGGAAAAGAGGCGATCGTGTACAGTTGAGTTTTGACATGATTCCGAGGGTTGTGAAGTCGCACCCGGAAGTTAAAACCAATGCAGGTACTGTTGCCATCGAACGCGGACCAATAGTGTATTGTGCCGAGTTCCCGGATAACAAGTCGACTATTTCACGCACCTTATTGTATCCTGAACCCAAGTTCAGAGTAACTCATCTGCCCGGGTTATTACAAGGTATTACGGTGCTTGATACTGATGCGCAGGAAATTGTTACAGACACAAAAGGTAAAATCACGGTCAAAGATGTTAATTTGCGCCTCATACCGTATTATGCCTGGGCACATCGTGGCAGAGGCGACATGATGGTGTGGCTTCCGATACAGTTTAATGCTGTAAGATAACACCCCGAAAAGATATATTGTGAAACACCTGCAAAGATTAACCCTTAGCAGGTGTTTTTTTAGCTTTATACTGTATAACCGCAGTTTTGTAAATCCGGCAAAATGAGTAAATTTGCAGGCTAAATAACAAACTTCATGTCCTTCATAAAGAAGTTAGATTCATATATTCTCAAGCGCTTCTTCATCTTGTTTGTGATGACATTTCTGATTGTCATCTTCATCCTTTTGATGCAGTTCTTATGGAAGCACTTCGCGGATATGGTTGGCAAGGGCATAGGGTGGGATATTCTGGCTGAGTTTCTTTTTTATGCCATCATTACCCTGGTTCCTTTGGCTTTGCCCTTGGCTTTGTTGTTGGCATCACTCATGACTTTCGGTAATCTCGGAGAAAATTTTGAGCTTACGGCCATGAAATCAGCAGGCATCTCACTCTTCAGAATCATTCGTCCGCTCATGATTGCTATTAGTCTGCTGGTGATTGCGGCCTTTTTCTTTTCAAACAATGTCCTTCCCGTATCTGAAAAGAAAATGTACACCTTATTGTTATCAATCAAGAATAAATCGCCGGAACTGGAAATTCCTGTTGGAGAGTTTTATTCCGGTATCAGAGGATATAACCTGTATGTGAGAGGTAAAGATAAAGGGATGCTGCGCGACCTGATGATATATGATTTCTCGGAAGGTTTTAGTAACGCTACGGTACTGGTAGCTGATTCCGGAGAGATTAAGATCACCGGCGACCGAAAACATCTGTTGCTGATACTCTATAACGGAGAAAGTTTTCAGAATCTGAGAAAGCAGCGACTGAGTTCCTCCAATAATATTCCATATCGCAGGGAAACATTTGAAGAGCAACATATGTTACTTGATTTTGATTCTGATTTCAATCGATACGATGATTCTTTTTTGGAAGATCAGCATATCAGTAAAAGTATCAGGGAATTGTCGCGGTCGATTGATTCTGTTAAACAAATTGTTGCCTATCGCAGTGCAAGTTACGTGAACGATATCGTTGAAAGAAAGTATATGGGAAGAGATTCGAATCCCTATATTGACTTCCATGTAGATGAACAAGCAGTAAGTCTGGATGAATATAATCCTGATTCGGTTTTTCTCAATTTAAACAGAGAAGCGATGGAGCTGGCAGTTCAGACGGCAATTCAAAAAGCCAAAAACATGCAGGAACATTTGCAATATAACAAAATCCTGCTCGGAGAACCAATGTCGTATATTACAAGGCACAGCACCCAATGGCATCGCAAGTTTGCCCTTTCGTTTGCCTGTCTGATTTTCTTTTTCATTGGTGCGCCCCTGGGAGCGATAGTTAGAAAAGGAGGATTCGGATTTCCTGTGGTTATCTCTGTGCTGATGTTTGTTGTTTACTATATCATCGACCTCACAGGCTTTAAAATGGCACGCGAAGGTATCTGGGAGGCTTATCAGGGAATGTGGCTAAGTAGTGCAATACTGTTTCCAATAGGTGTTTTTCTCACTTACAAGGCAGCTGTCGATGCAACTTTGTTTAACCCGGAACTTTACACGAAGTTTTTTGGAAGAGTTAAGAATAAAATATATAATACGCTCCGAATCAATTTAGAAGAAGAGATTAATGAATAGTTAAGATACAATGGAAAAAATATTCAATTCTATCGAAGAAGCCATTCAGGATATAAAAGATGGCAAAATTGTAATTGTTGTAGATGATGAGGATCGTGAGAATGAAGGCGACTTTATTTGTGCAGCGGAGAAAATTACACCCGAAATGGTGAATTTTATGATTACGCATGGAAGGGGGTTGCTTTGTGCACCGCTGACTGAAGATCGCTGTGCCGAGTTAGACCTGGAAATGCAGGTGAATCTCAATACCTCTATTCATTCCACCCCTTTTACGGTGAGTATCGACAAACTTGAGGGTTGTACCACAGGAGTATCAGCATCCGACAGGGCAGCCACACTGAGGGCGTTGTGTGAACCTACTTCGCGCCCCGAAACGTTTGGTCGCCCGGGACATGTATTCCCACTGAGAGCTAAAAACCGAGGTGTAATTCGTCGTGCCGGGCATACCGAAGCAGCCGTCGATCTTGCACGTTTAGCCGGATTGTATCCTGCAGGTGCGCTCATCGAAATTATGAACGAAGACGGCTCCATGTCACGTTTACCCGAATTGATTGAGATTGCCCAAAGGTTCAATATGAAAATTGTTTCTATCGCTGATTTGATTGCATACAGATTAAAATCAGAATCGCTCGTTGAAAAAGGTGATGAGGTAAACATGCCAACGGCATATGGTGAATACAGACTGATCCCGTTCCGACAATTATCGAACGGCATGGAGCATGTGGCATTAATTAAGGGTACCTGGGCTTTGGACGAGCCGATTCTTGTACGGATGCATTCTTCCTGTATAACCGGTGATATATTTGGTTCGCAACGTTGCGAATGTGGTGAGCAATTACACAAAGCCATGGAGATGATTGAGAAAGAAGGCAAAGGTGTAGTTGTTTATATGAATCAGGAAGGTCGCGGTATCGGACTAATGAATAAAATTAAGGCATACAAATTACAGGAGCAGGGCTTAGATACTGTTGATGCAAACCTTCATTTAGGTTTTAAAGCCGACGAGCGCGATTATGGCGTAGGGGCTCAGATTCTTCAAAGTCTGGGTGTAACCAAAATCCGCCTGATGTCGAATAATCCGGTGAAACGAATTGGCCTGGAAGCCTACAACCTGACCATTGTAGAAAATGTGCCTTTGGTGATTGCTCCGAATAAACACAATAAATTCTATATGGAAACCAAAAAAGTACGAATGGGTCACGAATTGAAGGACTAATTTGTATTTAAAAAGATAAAAAAGCC
>CAYMDE010000012.1:35586-38289 GCA_964389115.1 uncultured Paludibacter sp.
TACGAATGGGTCACGAATTGAAGGACTAATTTGTATTTAAAAAGATAAAAAAGCCCAATAATAAAAAAAAAAGTTTATTTTTGCGAGGCTAATTGAAACGCTAATCCCTGATAAAACAGCCATTTTGAAAATCTGATGCACGTTTTATCCTCTAATAATTGTAGAATGGACCCACTTGAATTAAACAAGGAAGTTGAGCAAACCAACAATGAGATTGCTGCTGAAGAAAATCAAATTACACAAGAGCAGGAAACTGCAGAAGTAGAAGCTGTTAAAGCCATTGAGGCTGATGTTACTGAAACAGAAAAACCTGTTGAAGATCCTGTAGCTGAACCGGAAGTAAATGAAACTGTGTTGGAAGCAGAAATTGAAACTGTAGAAACAGTTGCAGAGGTAACCGAGCCCGAAACTGCGAAGCCGGTTGTTGTTGATTATTCCCTGCTCGACAAATCAGAATTAATCGAAGTATTAAAAGCCTTGTTAAATCAGGATTTGAATGAGGTTCGTGATGAGGTTGAGAAGCTAAAGCAAGCATTTTATAAGAAACAGAAGGCGGCACTGGAAGAAGCGAAAAGAAAGCAACAAGAGGCCGACGAGGATGAGGATTCGCCGACTGAAACAGAACCAATCGTCGTAAAGGATGAACGTGATGATGAGTTCAGAGCTTTGATGAATGATTTTAAAACGAAACGTGCAGCCCTGACTCAAAAAGAAGAAGCGCAAAAAGAAGATAATCTCCTGCAGAAACAACACGTACTTGAGCAAATGAAAAAGCTTGTTGAAAGTAATGATGATGTTTCTTCGCATATCAATGAGTTTCGTGATCTTCAAAAGAAATGGAAGTCGATCGGACAAGTACCCGCCCCCAATGTTAATGATTTGTGGAAACAATACAGCGCGTTACAAGAGTCGTTCTGGGATTTGGTGAAAATCAACAATGAAATGCGCGAGTATGACTTCAAAAAGAATCTTGAAGCTAAAACGCTTTTGTGTGAGGCAGCGGAGAAACTTGCTGAAGATGATGATGTAATCAATGCTTTTAAAGTGTTGCAGAAATTGCATGATGACTGGCGCGAAACAGGACCCGTTTCACGTGAATACCGCGAAGATATTTGGGAGCGTTTCAAAGATGCTTCTGCTGCAGTTAATAAAAAACATCAGGGGCATTTTGACGAGGTTCGCAAACTAGAAGAAGATAATTTGGTCGCAAAAACTGCGCTTTGTGAAAAAATTGAGCAACTCGATTATAGCACCATCAATACATATAAAGGTTGGGATGATGCCACGCAACAAATCATGCAATGGCAGGAAGAGTGGCGCACCATTGGTTTTGCGCCCCGCAAAATGAACCATAGAATTTTCGAAAGATACAGAGCTGCCTGCGATGCATTTTTCAATGCTAAGTCCTCGTTCTACAAAGATTCTAAGAAATCGTTGAACGAAAATCTTGAAAAGAAAAAAGCTTTATGCGAAAAGGCAGAAGCATTGAAAGATAGTCAGGATTGGAAAGAAGCATCTGAAGAAATGATTAAGCTTCAGAAGGAATGGAAAACTGTTGGTCCGGTGATTAAAAAATATTCTGATGAGATTTGGAAACGATTTATCACTGCCTGCGATTACTTCTTCGAGCAAAAGAAAAAGAATACTACCGATCAACGTGGTGTGGAGCAGGAAAATCTGCAAAAGAAAAAGGCTTTGATTGAGAAGATTAGTGGTCTTGCTCAACCCGAGATCACAGATCCACAGGAGGTGTTGACAACGCTAAGGCAGTATATAGCTGAATGGGGTGAGATCGGTTTTGTACCATTCCGGGATAAAGACAAGATTTACAAAGAATATCGCGAGACCGTAGATAAGATGTTTGAAATGCTGAACGTTGACACCAATCAGCGTCGTTTGGATACATTCAAATCGAACCTCAAGGATATGTCAACCAAAGGCGAGAATAAGCTGTATCGCGAGCGCGAAAAATTAGTGCGTGCCTACGAACATTTGAAATCGGAAATTGCTACCTATGAGAATAACATCGGATTCCTCACTGCTAAGAATAAAAAGGGTAGTAGCCTGATTACTGAGATGGTCAGAAAAATTGATGCTTTGAAAGAAGAAGCCGATTTAATTGAAAAGAAAATTGGAATGATTGAAGAAAATCTCTGAAATCAGTAACATTAATAGAGCAACAAAAACTCCCGACTGAATTTAGCTTCAATCGGGAGTTTTTGGTTGAAAGATATTGAGTTTTTTAGCTTCCTATTTTATTTCCCAGGCCAAAGCACTTGCGCCCAAAATAGCAGCATCAGCTTCTTTAAGATCTGAGAACATCACTTTTATTTTATTTCTCCAAAGAGGCAATAAGTTTTTATTCATATGCTCAACAATCGGATTGAGGATAAGATCGCCTGATTTGGTTAAACCACCAAAGAGCACAATGGCTTCAGGAGCACTGAAAGCCACAAAGTCGGCCAGAGCCTCTCCAAGAATCTTTCCGGTAAACTCAAAAATGTCAAGAGCGATTTTGTCTCCCTGAATGGCAGCTTCATACACATCTTTCGACGTGATGTCATCCACCGGTATGTTGCGTAACAGACTGTCTTCTTTAGTAGTCTCAAGTATTTCACGGGCAGTGCGTGCCACTCCGTTTGCAGATGCATAAGTTTCCAAACATCCTGTTTTACCACAACCACAAAGACGGCCGTTGTTTCT
>CAYMDE010000012.1:38389-51850 GCA_964389115.1 uncultured Paludibacter sp.
TTTAAATTTTGATACACCTCCAACAGCATCAATCAGTTTAATCATCTCATCATATAAATCCTGAATATACAGATTGATATTCTGATGAGTGCCTGTCTTGATAGCGCTTTTTGAGAGGACATTGCCACGGGCGTCAACAACACCAAATACAGTGTTGGTGCCACCCATGTCCATGCCTATTACATATGGTTTCTCCATAAGTCTTAATTGTTATCTGATTTTCGAGCCTTTGGTGGCGAAGAATATCAGATAGATATAATAAATGAATAACATGCTCACAGCTGCGATTACCGAGCCTGTAATTGTTTGAACTGCACCCATGATTGGCGTCAGGATGGCAGCACCAATTACTGATGTAGCGATAATACCTGAAGCAACTTTAGCGTGTGGACCAAGATCTTCAAGAGCAAGGTTATAAATTACCGGCCACATGATAGAGTGGAACAAACCTGTTCCGAGGAACATCCACATAGCAACATTTCCGGAAAACAGGAATGATAAACCTAATAATGCTGCACCGCCCAAAGAACAGATGGTAAGAATCTGGCTTGCTTTATATTTGCGTAGAACAAAGATACCGATGATACGACCTACCATGAGTCCACCCCAATAGAATTTCAACATATCGGTAGTAGAAGTGGTGATTTCAGCACCTGCTCTGCTGGCAAAGTCAGCAAAGAAGCTGGGGATACCAATTTCAATACCCATGTAGAAGAAAATAGCCAATGAACCAAGCCAAACATGTGTATATTTGAATGCACTTGATTTGTATTTTTTAGTTTCGCCCTTTTTAGCACTTTCACCTTCACCATCTTTAATTTCAGGAAGTTTCAGGAAGAACATGATAACCAGAATAACCAACGTTACAATACCAATCATCATGAACGGATTTTTAACGATAGCCTGAATTTCTGAGTTGCCTAAAGCTTCGCCTTCGCTTAATTCAGGAGTTACAAGCAGGATGGAAACAAAGATAGGTGCAATAACGGTTGCTACTGAGTTTAATGCATTGGTCAGAGTCAGACGACTTGCAGCTGTTTCAGCCGGACCGAGTGCGTTAACGTAAGGTGCAGCAGCAACTTGCAGAATTACAACACCAATAGCAAATACAGTTACTGTACTTAAAAAACCGAAGTAACCAAAACCAACTCCTGGGATAATCAGGAAGAATCCCAGCGAGATAAGCGCTAAACCGGCAAGTACACCGTTTTTATAACCAATTTTGGCAAGCATCAACCCAACAGGTACTGATAGGATGTAAGCACCATAAAAAAATGTGTTGGGTAATTGTTTCAACACATCATTCAAATTGAACGCACTCTTCAGGAATTCAATGGTTGAGTTGTTCATGGTTGTGATGAAGCCGAACAGAAAGAACAGCGAAGCCATCACAATCAAAGGAAATAAATACTTGTTTTTTGACATAATGATTTTAATTTAATGTGAATTGATGAAATCAGAATATTTAAAGATTATACAATAATTGATTTTAATTTAAAAACGGCTCAAAGTTAATGTTTTTTATCAAGCTGAACACCTTGTTAAATGGTCAAAAAGGTTGAAAAATCATGTTTTATAACATTTATAGACGCATGGTTATTTACTTAAGATAAGTATCCAAAAAATCTACAAACCTCGTGTACAAATGTCTCCGGGTTTGCCTTCCTGTAATGCCATGATTCTTATCAGTATAAATCTGCATGTCGAACTGCTTTCCAACCTCCACGAGTTTAGCTGCATATGCGAGAGTATTGCTGTAATGCACATTATCGTCGGCTGTTCCATGAACCAGTAATAGCCTGCCATTCAGTTTATCTGCCTGATTAATTGCGGAGGTGATTTCGTATCCTCTCGCATTTTGCTCAGGGGTACGCATGAAACGCTCAGTATATGCTGTGTCGTAGAATCGCCAATCGGTAACGGGAGCAACTGATATACCTGCTTTAAAAACTTGCTCCCCGGTACTCATTGCCCAGAGTGTCATTGAACCGCCATAACTCCAGCCAAATATGCCTATTCTCGCAGGGTCAATATACGATTGAGCACCAAAATAGCGTGCCGTTGCCACCTGATCTCTTGTTTCGATGATTCCCATTTGAAGGTAGGTACTGTTTCTGAAATCTGTACCACGACCTCCTGTACCGCGACCATCAACACAAGCCACCACATATCCGCGGGTTATGAGGTAGTATTCCCATCCCACACTCCATTGTTCCATAACCTGTTGCGAGCCAGGACCTGAGTATTGCACCAAAAGAAGCGGGTATCGCTTGTTGGGGTCGAACTGCGCGGGTTTAAGCACCCAGCCATTCAACTCTACATTGTCAGCTGTTCTGAATTTGAAAAACTCTTTTTGCCTCACGGGATAATCATTCAGCTTAGTGGCTAACTGTGCGTTCGAATCAATATCCCTGATTTTTTGTCCGCGGTTATTCCTCAATGTGAGCTGATTGGGCATGGTGGGTGTGCTTTCATCCAGCAGGAAATAGTTGTAGTTCTTGCTGAACCATGCTCTGCTCACTCCATCAACAGTACTCAGACGGGTCTTGGCACCGCGGGCATTGACAACATAAATATCCCGGCGGGTGGGAGAGATTTCAGCCGATTGATAATACACCAGGCGACGAGCTTCATCAACGCCATAAAAGTCGGTAACTTCCCACGTTCCTTTTGTTACCTGACGAAGCAGGGTGCCATTCATCCTGTACTCGTAGATATGACGGTAACCGTCGCTTTCGTTTACAGCAAAATAGGAGCTGTTGTTTTCAGAAAAATAAAGGTAGTCGATGTTTTCATAATCTACATAATGCTGACTTTCCTGACGTTGAATTAGTCGGGAAATGCCGGTACGCGGATTCGCGAAAAGCATATCCAAACGATTTTGGTTCCTGTTCATTACAAACACTGCAAGCTGCTCAGCCGAACGGGTCCACTTAATTCTGGGGACATAAAAATCCTGTTCTCTTTCGTTCAGGTTTATCATGGTAGTACGCTTGTTAAAATCATCGTAGATGTGAACGCTTACCCTCGGATTCTTTTCTCCTGCCTTAGGATATTTGAAGGTAGTAAGTTCGGGGTAAAGCAAAGCGCCTCTTTCACCCATGAAGTTCTGAAAACTAAAGCTCTTCACATCACTTTCATTGAATTTTACAAAAGCAAGCAATTTACTATCGGGGCACCAGTCGTAATACCTTACTGCTGAAAACTCTTCCTCATAAAGCCAGTCAGCAATACCATTGATAATTTTGCCTTCTTCTCCATCGCGGGTTATTTGCAGTTCACTTTTAAAGTCAACCTTTTTCATATGAAGGTTATTCTTATGAGCAAAAGCAATATACCTGTCGTCGGGCGAAAAAACCGGAGCTTCCTGCGGTGTATGTTGCGATAGCGGATCCAGTTCGCGGTGACGAATATCATAGATGAAATAATCGGCTGTAAACGATCTGCGATAGCGCTGCTTTACATTGTTGTACACGAGTATTCTGCTTTCGCGCGGACTGAAAATATAACCGGATATATAAGAAATGATGGGGTTTCTGACGTTCTTCAGTGAGAAGATGGTATCGACCATCAAACCTGTACGGTAACTGTATCTAACAATGGTTTGATTGTCAGCTAATCTGGTGAAGTGCTCACCATCATTCATTGATACCGGCACATCAGCTCTTCTTGGTCTGAAATTTCCATCTGTTATTTCGAATAAGAAGTTCGCACTTGCACTGCTGCATGCCAAAACAACCAATGCTGATAAAATTAATCGTCTCATATTGTATTATGTTAATTCCCACAAAAGTAATTTAAAAGCACAATGTCGCCAAACAGATAATCTTCAAAAAAACTTAAGAAATTCAGGATACTTTCGTTAATCGAGGCAATGTGACCGTAAATTGTGTCCCTTTGCCGTATGTAGTTCTAAAACTAATGTTACCACCCAGGTACTCAACAATGTTTTTCGAGATACTCAAACCTAATCCCATTCCGGTCGATTTGGTTGTAAAGCTTGGTCTGAATATCTCGTCCTGAATATCAGGATGAATCCCCTGACCATTGTCAGTAAAGTGAATCTTGACTTCCTGATCAGTAATTTCTGTTTCAATTAGAATCATTCCGTCATCAGCTTTACCAATGGCTTGAAAAGCGTTTTTCAAAATGTTGTTAAAAACCTGAATTAACTGATCAGGGTCGCCATTGATGTATATTTCCTTTTCGGGTCCGGAATATTCAACCTGAATACTTTCATGGTTGTTCCTGAACAATTCTGTTACATGAAATAATTTATCTGCAACATCCATCCTGCTGAGGCGGGTTTCGGGTAATCTGGCAAACTGAGAGAATGTGCCGGCAATACGCGAAAGATTGTCAATCTGTTCTATCAGTGTTTTGGTAGCTTTGTTGAAATACTCTTCAAACTCGTCACTCTCTTTCTGTTTCATCCTTTGTAGTTGCTGGATAGTTAGCTTCATCGGGGTGAGTGGATTGTTAATTTCGTGTGCAACCTGCCTTGCCATGGTTCTCCAGGCTGTCTCACGTTCGGTTTGCAGCAACAGTTTCGTGCTTTTTTCCAGTTCATCAACAGTGCGGTTATATTGCTCCACCAACTGTCCGATTTCATCTTTCAACTTGTAGTCTATTTTTTCATTCTTGCCGCCCCAATGCATCGATTTTAGCTTGTTTTCAAGCATTTGCAATGGTCTTGATAGTTGTCGCCCTGCAATTATTATAAACACCACCGAGAGCAGTAACAGGAATAAATAGAGTTGCGTAATGGCAGTCATGTAACTCTCGATTTCTGCATTTATCTCCGACTGACTGAGATATTGGGGGATAGCAATGTAGCCTAACCTGAGGAAATCCCCGTTTAAAAATTCGGTATAAGAAGATAGGTATGCCAGTCCGCCAATTTTTTCCTGCCAGTGCTGCGATGGTTCTTCGCTGAAGAAAGCTGCAGGTGCCATCAGTTTGCTGATAAGCTGTTTGCTGAAAACAAGACTTTGCGAGCTGCCAAGCAGAATACCATCATTGCTGTAAACATTGATGTCGGTTTGGTAGGTATAAGCCAATTCTTCCAGCACGCTGTTTAATCGTTGTTCATCAACTGCATTCAGATTCTCAGTCCAGAAATAAATACTTTGAAGTGCCTCTTGGATGTATCTTTTCTTGTTTTCAGCATTTCTGATTTGCTCCTGTTGGTATTTATTCCTGATAAATTGCACAGAGAAAACGAAAATGCCCAGAAAACTCATCATTAACAGAGAAATGAATACCCACTGAAAGCGTGTGGTTAAGCCGGTAGGTGTTTTAACCCGTTTTGTTAGTTTGTCTGAAAACCAGATAAAGATTCTGGCCAGTATGACATACCCGATACAACTGATGACTATATAATAAAGCAGCGCAAATCGTTCGGGTCGCGACAATTCTCTTATTACGATGTGAACGTTCCCTTTGCTATTCACATATAGTCTGGTGTCGTTTGATTTGAGTTTCTTAAATCCGTCCGGAAGATTGGTGAATAATTCATCTTTTTCCTTCCACCTGACTTTTTTATCGCTGTAAACCAACTCACTTTCCTCATACTTTGCAATAGAATAATTGATTTGCGACTGTAATTGTGATTCGTTATTGACCAATAAATCAGGAAAGCTAAAACTGCGGAAGTTGCGTTTGGGTTGAAATTCGAGTACAAGTATCAACGAAAAATCTTTTTCCTCATGATGTAGCGGAACCAGTCCCAGATAGCTCAAATCGTACAAAGAGGTGGGTAAACTGTAAAATGACGTTTCGTTGATTCTTTTTCCCGAGAAATGTACGAAATGCATCAGGTTGTCATATTCATCTGAAGGATAACTGATTGTATAGATGTTCACGTCAAACTGATTCCTGAATCCTCTCAGAAATCTATCGTAAATGTAAGTTTGTGCCTTCTCTATGTCATTATTAGTTGATATCATAGAAGTTAGCTCATCATCATTTTTAAGTTGACCATCAAGTTCAGCAATAAGCAACTCGGCTATAGGGTCGCTTTCTGAATTTCCGTTCAGCATGATGTTGCCCGACAAAACTTTAAACTTGCTAACGTTCTTTTGCTCGTTCAGCGAATTGGTAAATACTGCGATAATAATACTTAATGTTAAATAATATCCAACTGCCTTCGGGAGCATTTTTTTGCGGTCGCGCACTTTATGCTGAATATAGGAAGGTAAAGAGTAAAGAATTAAGAAGTATAATCCAATTGTTAGCAGGAAAACCAGTAAATGTGCCCACAGGCTGATAAAGCTGATGTCGCTGATTTGAAAAATATTAAATTGTACTGTTGAGTGGATTATCAAACTTTTAAGAGTCTCGTAGAATAAAACCAGATAAACCACCAGGAGCAATCGGTTAAACCACAAAATTTTTCCTGACCCTTCAGTCTTTTGATAATAAACATAAATGATACTTGTCAGACCAAATATCAATACGGTAAGGTGAGTGAAAGAACTAATCAGATTATTAACAGCAAAGAAATGAGTGGAAAACAGTGGGTTGTTGTAGAATAATCCGGGAAAATTAAAATAAGCTGTGAATACAAACGATAATGCAAGTATTGCAGATACTACGAAAAACTGATTCCTTTTTAGTTTCTTTCTAGCAAAGTAATTATTGGAGTTCAGATAGATCCAAAGCACCAACAGGAAGGCAATACTAAAGGCAATAAAACCGGTTATGCTAAACTCTCTTTCAATGGCTGTTTCAGGAGGAAAAATACTGAAAAGCAATCTTCCTTTCAGGTCGTACACCGGATGTGCTGTTTCATCGTTATCTGCTATGCCAATGCAAAGCTCATTATTCAGAGGCAGGTAAGGGAAGAAGCTGTTTTGCAAATACTGATTCTCGTAGGGGAATGATTTTCTTAAAGGAATGAGATAGAGAATGATATAATCATCGTTTAATGTGTGCGACTGGTATATTGCCTGAACATTACCTTCTTCGGTAAAATGCCAGTTGTTATCGTATTGAAGCCGACTGAATTCTATTACATGTGAGTTGGTGCTCCAGGCCACAAGTGTATGGTTCCTGAACAAATACAAGGCATGAAGTCCGGAATATTCAATTACCCGCTTTTCGGGAGCGTTGTCGTTTTCCAATAATTTGCTGAGGATATTTATCTCTTTTTCAGCCCGGATTATTTCATTGCTGATAGCCCTATTGATTTCTTTTTCATTGAAATAATTTTTCCTTTGCTGATAACCCGGAGAAGCTAAAAAGCCTATGGCAGAGCTAATCAGAAGTAGAAATACAGGTACTATTTGCGATAATTTCATCAGTCTTTAATTTAATAATCACGATTCATTATGATATTTTTCGCCCCGGATAATGGTCATAGCCCTGTAAAGCTGCTCCGTGAAAAAAAGTCGTACCATCTGGTGCGAAAAAGTCATTTTAGACAAAGATAGCAGATGGTTAGCTCTTTCGTACATCGCGGGTGAAAAACCAAACGGACCGCCCACTACAAAAATCATTCTTTTTGTGGCGATGTTCATTTTGTTCTCTAAATACCCTGCAAATTCAACCGAACTATAGTGCTTTCCTTTTTCATCCAGTAACACCACATCATCACCTGTATCTATTTGTTTTAGAAACAATTCTGCCTCTTTTTCCTTTTGTTCGGCAACAGGCATATTGCGTGTATTCTTTAGTTCGGGGATAATTTTGGTTTCAAATGAAATGTAGTGCTTCAGGCGACTTTCATAATCATCAATTAACAGTTGTAATTGCTTGTTGTTTGTTTTTCCAATAATCAGAAATAGAATTTTCATAAAATTGTTAATCTCAGAGGGTTCTGAATTAGAGTATTTGTTAGATATTTAACTTTTTATGGCCTGTTATTTGATGAATTTTAGCTGCATCAATAAAAGAAAAAAAACCGATATTTTGCAATGACTCAGGAAAAAATGTACTTTTGCAAAGCATATCTGGTTTATTGATGCAAATGTAAGCAATAATCAACAAACAGCCTTTAAGGTAAAAGATTTAAATAATGAGAAGATTTTTAACTCTGATATTGGTTTTGAGCATTAGCGGTTGGATCTGTGCGCAAAGCGTTGTTTCACCTGCCATTACCAATGCCATGACGAGGGGTGATGCAAATGCAGTTTCTGCCTTTTTTAATGAGAATGTAGAATTGGTAGTGGGATCGGTTAACGACGTTTTCAGTAATAAACAGGCCAGTAGTATTCTGGCAGATTTCTTTCGCCGTAACAGGGTTGCTTCATTCCAGGTGATTCATCGCGGAAGCAAGGATAACTCAGCCTTTGCCATTGCAACCATGCGGGCAGGTAACAATAATTACCGGGTATATATTCTTGTCAGGATTGTCAACAATCAGCAACTGATTCAACAACTTAGAATAGAAAGTTCCAATGAAGAATGACTTTGAAGCATTGATTTCCCTTTGGTTTTCGGAAGATATCGGAGATGGAGATCATACTACTTTTTCAACCATACCGGCAACAGCTACCGGCAAATCAAGGCTGATCATCAAGGAAAAAGGAATTTTGGCGGGCGTGGAAATGGCTCGCCGTATTTTTTTGTCGTTCGACCCCGAACTGCAAATGACCATTTATATTGAAGATGGAGCCGAAGTGAACCCCGGTGATATTGCTTTTGAAGTAAGTGGCAAGATTCATTCTTTGCTTCAGACCGAAAGGGTGATGCTTAATATCATGCAGCGAATGAGTGGTATTGCCACCCGTACGCAAGAGTATGTAAAGAAGCTCAGAGGGACTCACACCAGGGTATTGGATACACGTAAAACAACTCCCGGACTTCGATTGATTGAGAAAGAGGCTGTCAGGATTGGAGGTGGTGTGAATCACAGGATTGGACTGTACGACATGATGATGATAAAAGATAATCATGTTGATTTTGCGGGTGGTATAGCACAGGCCATTGAGCGTGCCAACGAATACCAGGACAGAACGAATAAAAGAATGAAAATCGAGATTGAGGTAAGAAATTTTGAAGAGCTGGAGCAAGTGCTTTCAGTCGGAAAAGTTCATCGCATCATGCTCGATAATTTTTCGGTGGAAGATACCCACAAGGCTGTAGAGATTATCGCCGGAAGGTTTGAGACCGAATCATCAGGGGGTATTACTTTCGATGATATCCTCGACTATGCTCGTTGCGGAGTTGATTACGTTTCTGTCGGAGCCCTTACACATTCAGTGAAGAGTTTGGATATGAGCTTTAAAGCCGTTTAAAGTTTTTGTAAAACAGATAGTAAGTCGCGATAGCCACAACACCCGACAAAGCATCAGATACCGGCATAGCCGCCCAAGCACCATCAAGTCCCCAAATCCTTGGCAATATCAGGATTGATGGAATCAGGAAAATAAACTGACGGGTCAGACTCAGGAAGATGGAAATCTTTGCTTTCCCAATTGATTGGAAGAAGTTACTCATCACAATCTGAAAACCAACCATGGGGAACATGGTTATCACTATCCTTAAAGCATTGGCTGAGATTGCAATTAACTCTTCATCAGCAGTAAACATACTGACTGATACCACAGAGAAGAATTTGCCGAGTAAAAAGCCGATAGTTGTTAGGATAGTTGCAAAAATGGCTGATATCTTCAAAGTTTTAAAAACCCTGTCGTATTGCTTGGCACCAAAATTATATCCTACAATTGGCTGCGTACCCTGATTCGATCCAAGCACAATCATAATTACCAATATTACCAAACTGTTAGTTATTCCATAAGCACCAATAGCTAAATCACCTCCGTAGGCAAGAAGGGTGGAGTTGATGAGTATCACGACCAGACTCGTAGCCAGCTGCATGCTGAAAGGAGAAAAGCCTATACTCAGAATCGACCAGACTATATCTTTCTTCAGTTTGAAATTGCTTTTGCGGAAATGTATTGGAGATTCAGGAAGTCTGAAGTGATTGAGTACCCATGCACTGCTAATCAGGTAAGATATTACTGTAGCGATTGCTGCACCCTGTATTCCCCATTTGAACACCAATATAAACAAGGCATCGAGAATGATATTAACTACAGCACCTATCAACATGGTGTACATGGCTTTGCGGGGAAAACCGGAGGCACGCATGATGTTGTTAAAGCCGAAATTGATGGCCGACAGCATCGATGCCGGAACAATAATCTGCATATAGTCGCGTGCATAACCAATGGTAGCTTCAGTTCCCCCAAAGAGTTGAAGGATGTCATTCATGAAGATAAATGTAATAATCGATACACCTCCCGAAATAATGAAGGTTAGTGTCATGGCATTACCCAAAATCTTTTCCGACTTCACAAGATTCTTCTCACCCATAGTAAAGGATATTCTCGAAGCAGAACCGGCGCCAATCAACATACCACAGGCCATGAGCAGAATCATAAACGGAAACGTCAGCGTCAATCCCGAAATTGCCAACGCCCCTACACCTTGTCCGATGAAAATCCTGTCAACAATATTGTAAACCGACATCACCACGGTGCCAATAATCGAGGGGACCGAATAATCCCATATCAGTTTGCTTAGTTTCTCGGTGCCGAGCTTGTCGGAATTATGCATTGAAAAATGTTGGATGAAATTCGCGCAAAGGTACTCAATAATCCTTTGAAAAGGAAACCCAATAATTATTTTTAAAACTCAAACAACAAAGAAGCTATAAAGTTCGTTAAAGGATAGAACCGCTCTAAAGATGCTGTTGTTGAATCGGCAAAATATCTCTATATTTGGCGGTTTTTGTATATATATGGTATTTAAAGTTATTTACATTGAGATTTAGATTTTACTTTCTCATAATCAATATATTAATCACTTCCGCTTTCGGTTTGGTTTTTTCCGCATCCCAATCACCTTTGGTCAGGGAGTTGTTGTTGTACGACAATGATTCTGTGTTTCGTTATCAGTTTTTTTACGACGATTACCAAAACAAGGTTATGGAAATAAAGCAACTATATGAAGGCGGGTTGTATGTACCACTAACCAAAACAGAATGGATTTATTCAGGAACTGTTCCTGTGCAGCAACGCAGTTGTAAGTGGATGAGCGGTAAATGGGTAGCCCTCAATATGATCGATTTGGAGTTTGAAGGTGCCAGGAAAAAGAGGGAGATTCTTTATGCCTATCCAAATGGGTTTCAAACAGCCATCATGTCCGAAATATATCATTATCAAACGGATAAACTAAGCCGGATATTGACATATGCCGGACGACCGGAATCAGGCGACATAATCAAAGAAATCAATTTCACCTACAACAATGTTGATTCGCTTGAATTAAAGGAGTTGTGGGTGTTTCAAGCTGATGAAAACCTTTATATAATGACAAGACTTACTTATAATGAGGTTGGCATGAACGACTCTGTCATTACCAAAACGCATGATCAGTCAGGTTTAATTGAAGCAAATCTCTCGCTTCAGTTTTATGATAATCAGCAACGAATGACAGTACAGATTCAAAAGAAACTGAATTTGTTTTCAGGTAGATGGGAGAATAAGGCCAAAACTGAATTTGAATATGATTCAATGGGACGAATTAACAATGAGTATCTGTATGGAAATTCCGGTATGTTTTGGTCGCCCAATACACGCTTTGAGTATCTCTACGATAGCTTTGAAAACCTGAAACAGAAATCAGTTTATCAGGCAATTTATCGTCAGTGGAGAAAAATATTTACGGTCGATTACTCTAACATATTCAACAAGAAGCCTTCTTTGATGGAATCAACCTACAATTTCTGGGGTGGAAACACCGGAGACCCGGTTACATCCATCATACCTTTTTACTTTAATGATGACTTGGTGCTGATGAGAGCTCAGAAAATTGAACTTAAATACATTTACGATCCTACCTATCTTTCGCAAAACCACGAAAACCGTTTGCATGTGTATCCCAATCCATCCAGCGGTATTTTTTATGTGAATACGCAGCATCAGCAAATCGAATCCTGGGAGGTGTTTAATCTCAAAGGGATGATGATAAAGAAGGAACGAAATACTTTCCATACCGGGATGATTGATTTAACGGGGCTTCCCGAGGGAGCCTACCTGCTTAGGGTGCTAACTGCAGATAAGCAGGTGCTGAATCAAAAAGTAACCATCCTGAACCACTGATTAATTCAGAATTCTTCAATTAAATACAAATAATAATTAACCAATGAAAGCAATTATTTTCATTATTATGACTGTTATATCAACTGCCCTCGTGGCCAATCCTTTGCTTAGCAGATACAGGACTCCCTTCGAAACTATTCCTTTTAATGATATCAGGAATGAGCATTACTTCCCGGCATTTGAGGAGGCAATGAAACAACATCTTGTTGAGATCGACAAGATTGTAAATAATCGCCGGAAACCTGATTTCCAAAACACCATTGTTGCACTGGAACGTGCAGGAGGTTTGTTAAGCCGCGTTTCATCAGCATTTTATAATATGCTTAGTTCTGAAACGAATGATGAGTTGCAGAAAATTGCTGAAAGGGTTTCGCCCATCATGACTGAACACTCCAATTCAATCAGACTTAACGAGCAATTATTTGCCCGTGTAAAGGCAGTTTATGAGATGCGTGACCAGCTCAAACTGAATGTTGAAGATGCCATGTTATTGCAAAAGACTTATGATGGCTTTGCTAACAACGGTGCCAATCTTTCAGAGTCTGATAAAGAGATTTATCGTCAGCTTACCCGCGATTTGAGTATGGCTACTCTGCAGTTTGGTCAAAATGTGCTCCGTGAAACCAACAGCTGGAGTTTGTTGATTACTGATCAGAAATTGCTGGCCGGACTTCCTGCTGATGTGATGGATATGCTGGCTTTGAATGCCCGCAATGCCGGGAAAGAGGGTTGGATGTTGAATCTCAGGGCTACAACTTATGTTCCTGTGATGCGTTATGCTGAAAACCGGGATCTGAGACGTGAGCTTTACAATGCATTTACTTCTCGTTGTATGCGTGGTGGAGAGTTCGATAACCGCGAGAATATCGTCAAAATTGTGAATTTGCGTCTTCAGATTGCTAATTTGCTTGGTCATAAATCCTTTGCCGATCAGGTGTTGGTTCGCCGCATGGCAGAGAATACTGAAAACGTGTATAAGTTACTCAACGACTTGCTCGAAGCTTATCGCCCGTCAGCCCTCAGTGAGGTAGAAGCAATTCAACAATATGCTGACAGTCAGGGTGCCTATTTTAAAATTCAGCCATGGGACTGGTCGTTCTATTCAGAAAAACTGAAAGAAGAGAAATACTCCGTAAATGATGAGCTGCTGCGCCCTTACTTCGAGCTTGAGAATTCTAAAAAGGGTGTATTCGGACTGGCAACCCGTCTGTGGGGATTGCAATTCGTAAAAAACCCGAAGATTCAGGTATATCATCCTGAAGTGGATGCATACGAGGTGCGCGACAGCAAAGGGAAGTATCTCGCAGTGCTTTATACTGATTTTCATCCGCGTGAAGGCAAAAGGCCCGGA
>CAYMDE010000013.1:0-14538 GCA_964389115.1 uncultured Paludibacter sp.
AATTGTTCAAAAAAGACTGTCAAAAATTGTAACAATTCAAAAAATGTACTACATTTGTGCCCGATTTGCAATGTCGAGATTACAAAATGAGCCAAATTATCGAACATTCGGGGATTATCGAAGCAGTCCATGGAAAACACGTCCGAGTAATGATAGTGCAGGAATCAGCCTGTAGTAGTTGTCATGCCAAAGGGGCCTGCTCTGCTTCTGATATGAAAGACAAATATGTTGATGTGGAAACCGATTCTTCCGGTTATCATGTCGGCGATTCGGTGATGATTTATGGTCAAAGCTCGATGGGTATGCTGGCAGTGTTGCTGGCTTTTGTAATTCCTTTCCTCCTGATTTTACTTTCCTTGTTTATTCTGAAAACTGTAACGGCCAATGAATTATTGTCGGGTAGCATAGCGCTTGGCGTTTTATTGCCGTACTTCATTATATTGTCTCTTTTCAATCCTAAGTTAAAACGAAAACTGAAGTTTCAGATTCGGAAAAACAGCTGATTGAAAACGGGGCTTTTTTTTATTTAGAAATACGATACACATGAATGTAGTATTATTCTCTTTATTAACACTGGGTGTTGTGGGTGCCATCGCGGCTATCATCCTGTATGTGGTGGCAAAAAAGTTTTATGTTTTCGAGGATCCGCGAATCGACGAGGTAGAGGCGGCTTTACCAGCAGCCAATTGTGGTGGTTGCGGTTTCCCCGGTTGTCGCGGCTTTGCCGATGCCTGCGTGAAATCTGATGAGTTGGGTGACCTTTTTTGTCCTGTTGGTGGTAACGATACCATGTCGAAAGTTGCCGAAATACTCGGAAAAGCAGCTGTTGCCAAAGCTCCGACTGTAGCCGTGGTGCGCTGCGACGGAACCTGCGAGCATCGTCCGCGAAACAACGAATATGATGGTGTGAAGCATTGCTTTATCGCGCACAACCTTTACAGTGGTGAAACCAATTGCTCGTGGGGCTGTCTGGGTTTTGGCGATTGCGAATTATCCTGCGATTTCGATGCAATTAAAATAAATCCCGAAACCATGCTTCCTGAAGTTGATGATGATAAGTGTACTTCCTGCGGGGCCTGTGTTAAGGCTTGTCCGAAGTTGCTCATCGAACTTCGTAAAAAAGGACCCAAAAGCAGAAGGATATACGTGGCATGTAGGAATGAAGATAAAGGACATATTACCCGCAAGGCTTGTAGTGTGGGTTGTATCGGTTGTACCAAATGTCAGAAAGTTTGTCCGCACGAAGCCATTACCATTGGTAATAGCCTGGCATTTATTCACGACGATAAATGTAAATTGTGCCGTAAGTGCGTTGAGGTTTGTCCGACAAACGCGATTAAGGAACTTAATTTCCCTCCGCGAAAACCCAAAGTTGAGGAAGTTGCAGCAGTTAGTCAGTAATTATTATCAACATTCAGAATCAGGCATCAAAAACCATTTCACAATTCATTATTCAAGATGAAGACATTCAGATTAGGAGGAATACATCCGGCAGAAAATAAATTCTCGGCAAGTCAGAAAATACAACAGGCACCACTACCCAAAATGGTTGCCATTCCGCTTGCACATTATATAGGCAATCCAAGCGAGGCTGTTGTTAAGAAAGGCGACCTGGTGAAGGTTGGTCAGCTTATTGGTCAGGCCAATGGGTTTATCTCAGCCAATGTTCATGCTTCAGTATCAGGCAAAGTGAACAAGATTGATGTTCAACTTGATGCTTCCGGCTACAAACGACCTGCAGTATATATTGATGTGGATGGTGATGAGTGGCTTGAAACCATCGATCGCAATCCGGAAATTAAGCGGGAGTGCAATCTTAGCAAGGCAGAGATTGTGAAAAAAGTGCAGGATGCTGGTATTGTTGGTCTGGGAGGAGCAACTTTCCCCGCCCATGTGAAGATGTCGCCACCTCCGGGTAAAAAAGCCGAAGTGCTGATTATTAATGCGGTGGAGTGTGAGCCTTATCTTACCTGCGACCACAGGTTGATGCTGGAACACGGAGAAGAAATACTGATTGGTGTTTCCATCATCATGAAAGCGCTTGAAGTAGATAAAGCCATTATTGGCATTGAAAATAATAAACCAGATGCTATCAGGCATCTTACCGAACTGGCTAAAACGTTCAAAGGCATCAGCATTGAAGCATTGAAGGTGCAGTATCCGCAGGGAGGTGAAAAACAGTTGATTGACGCCGTAATTCGTCGTCAGGTGCCAAGCGGAAGAATTCCGGTGGAAGTGGGTGCTGTGGTATTCAATGTGGGAACTACTTTCGCTGTTTACGAGGCAGTACAAAAAAATAAACCTATGCTGGAGCGTGTCGTTACCATTACAGGTAAAGATGCACCCAACCCTTCGAATTACAGGGTACGTATCGGAACATATCTTTCTCAGGTGGTTGAGCTTGCCGGTGGCATTCCTGCCGGAACAGGCAAAGTAGTTGGTGGCGGTCCTATGATGGGAAGGTCGTTGATGAATCTGGATATTCCAACGGCAAAAGGTAGTGCGGGAGTGCTTTTCCTTCGGGATGAAGAAGCCATTCGCAAACCTGTGAAAAACTGCATTCGCTGTACCAAATGTGTAACCGTTTGTCCGATGGGACTCGAACCCTACCTGCTGATGGCACAGAGCGAACGTAATATGTGGCCTGAGATGGAGGATAACCGCACGATGGACTGCATCGAGTGTGGCAGTTGCAGTTATACCTGTCCGTCGAATCGTCCCCTGCTCGACTATATCCGTTATGGAAAAGCAACGGTTGGAGGAATTATCCGTAGTAGAATAGCAAAATAATTTATCAATTATATGGAAAAACTGATTATTTCACCGGCACCGCATATTCATGGAGGCGACTCTGTAGAGAAGAATATGTATGGCGTGGTGATAGCTCTTATTCCGGCATTGCTGGCGGCGTTTTATTTTTTCGGACTGGGTGCACTTATCGTTTCCCTGACAGCTGTAATAGCCTGTGTGGTTTTCGAATACCTCATTCAGCGCTTTCTGTTTAAGTCGGAAGTTACCGTGCTTGATGGTTCAGCGGCTCTTACAGGTTTGTTGCTGGCTTTCAACCTGCCTTCCAACTTGCCTTTGTGGATGATTATTATCGGTTCATTGGTAGCTATTGGATTGGGCAAAATGAGTTTCGGAGGTTTGGGAAATAACCCCTTTAACCCGGCGCTGGTAGGTCGTGTGTTTTTGCTGATTTCGTTCCCGGTTGAAATGACAAGCTGGCCTGTGGTAGAACCGCTAAGTACCGCTTATCTTGATGCAACCACCGGAGCAACACTGCTTTCTATCATCAAAGAAGGGGGTGCTGATATGCCAATGAATATTAAAATGCTCATTGGACATAAACCCGGCTCTATCGGGGAAGTATCAGCAATAGCCCTGCTTATTGGTATGACTTATATGTTTATAAGAAAGATTATTTCATGGCATATTCCGGTAAGTATATTTGCTACCGTCATCATTTTTGGAGGTGCATTGCATTTGGCTAACCCGATGGAATATGCTTCGCCTTTTGTGCATTTGTTAACCGGTGGACTCATGCTGGGTGCTATCTTTATGGCGACCGATTATGTTACTTCGCCCATGAATCCGAGGGGTATGTTGGTGTATGGCGTAGGTATTGGTTTGTTGACTATCGTAATTCGTACCTGGGGTGCATATCCTGAAGGAATTTCGTTCGCGATACTTATCATGAACGGATTTACTCCGCTGATTAACTTCTACATCAAACCAAAGCGTTTCGGAGAAAAGGTAACCAACTAAACAAAGAAATAATTCAGTACTGAAATTAAAGACTTGAAGCTGAAAACATATACGTTTTAAAAGATAATGGCAAAATTACAATCTACATTCAGGAATATGGTGTTGGTGCTCAGCACGATTACCTTAGTTGCAGCAGCAGCTTTGGGTTCGGTGTACAACCTCACCAAGGAGCCCATCGAAGCCAGTAAAAGAGCTAAAAAGGAAAACGCCATCAGGGAAGTACTCCCGGATTTTGACCGCTTGGGTGATGAAATCAAAGCTGAGCTGTCGGGCATGTCAGATCCATTCTTTGTGTATCCCGCATACTTGTCGGATCAACTGGTTGGAGCGGCAGTACAATCCTACACCCGCAATGGTTTCAGCGGCGAGATAAAAGTGATGGTAGGCTTCGATACAGCTGGCAATATAGTTAACTATGCTGTGCTTGAGCAAAAAGAAACTCCCGGTTTGGGAACCAAGATTGTAGATTGGTTCAAGACGGATAAAGGTCAGCAAGATATTCGCGGCAAGCACGTAGAAACAAATAATCTTACCGTAACCAAAACGGGTGGGGAAGTGGATGCCATTACAGCAGCCACCATCTCATCGGTTGCTTTTCTTGAAGCGGTAAAACTGGCATACGATGCGTTTTTAAAGTCCGAAGTTGCTTCACAGGCAATTGCTGTAGAAGCTTCAGCATCAGAAACTAATAATGAAGGAGAAAGTCATGAGTAATAATCAAAACATCAAAACCCTGTTGAACGGGATTATCAAAGAAAATCCTGTATTTGTATTGCTTTTGGGTATGTGTCCCGCATTGGGAACCACCTCCTCAGCATTAAATGGTCTGGGTATGGGACTGGCAACCACATTCGTGTTACTATCGGCCAATATTGTGGTGTCACTCATCAAGAATTTCATTCCCGACAAGGTGAGGATCCCTTCATTTATTGTGGTAATCGCCACTTTTGTGACCCTGGTTGAGATGCTTATGCAGGCCTATATTCCGGCATTATACGAAAGTCTGGGTCTTTTCATTCCACTGATTGTTGTGAACTGTATTGTACTCGGCAGGGCTGAAGCATTTGCTGCCAAAAACAGTGTTGGAAAATCAATTTTCGATGGATTGGGTATGGGATTCGGTTTTACGATGGCGCTTACTTTGCTTGGTGCATCGCGTGAATTGTTGGGAACAGGAAAGATTTTCAGCATGACCATTTTTGCTGAAAACTATGGAATGCTTCTTTTCGTACTGGCACCGGGTGCATTTATAGCCCTTGCTTACCTGATTGTAATATTTAATAAACTGAAGGCAACATCATAATGATGCGCATTATCACAGCTAACAAAACGATCATCCATCAAACATTAATATCGTAATAATATGACATACATACTCATCTTCATCGGAGCCGTTTTTGTGAACAACATCGTTCTGGCTCAGTTTCTCGGAATTTGTCCGTTTCTCGGAGTTTCGAAAAAGATTGATACTGCTATTGGCATGAGTGGGGCAGTGGCTTTTGTAATGACATTGGCAACCATCATCACCTACCTGATATTTAACGGGGTTCTTGTACCCTTCGAAATTACATACCTGCAAACCATCACGTTCATTCTTGTAATTGCCTCCCTGGTGCAGTTGGTTGAAATTATCCTGAAAAAGGTTTCACCGGCTTTATATCAGGCACTTGGAGTGTTTTTGCCACTGATAACCACCAACTGTGCCATCCTCGGGGTAGCAATCATGTCGGTACAAAGAGAGATGAGTTTGATCGAAAGCGTGGTGTTTGCCATTTCTTCGGCAATTGGTTTCGGATTGGCAATTATGTTGTTTGCCGGGATTCGCGAGCAACTCAACATGGTAAACGTTCCCAAAGCCATGAAGGGAACCCCTGCAGCCTTGCTTGTAGCCGGATTACTGGCTATGGCATTCATGGGATTTGCCGGTATCGTTAAATAATATATATCAAAATAAGAAGTTTTAACATCAAAATTGATATTGAAAATAGGATTTGATAGGACTTACTTTGCATTTACCAAAGTAAAAACTATTAAATTCTATTCTCATGAAAAAAACTACGCTATTGCTATGCGCAATTTTGATGGTCACAATTGTATCTGCTCAGGTACAACGCAGGTGGCAAGGAAGTCAGGAAAACAAAGTATGGGACTACGCAACACCCAACTGGCTTAACCCCGGATCACCACTTCCCATTCCCACAACTTTCTCTGAAGGTGCTGCTGCTATTTTTGATGATTCCATTCTTCGTGATGGCGATACACTCAGAATCAGCGGTTCTCTTGTTGCAGGTGATGTAACTGTCAACGCTTCAAAACCCTATGCTATTCGTCGCGTTGCCGACACCGATGTACTTACCGGTGAAGGTACACTTGTAAAAGATGGTTCAGGTATTCTGAATCTTGACTTCACAAATCAGTTAACCGGAGGTACCATTGTTAAAAACGGTACACTTATCCAGGAGAGACAAAGTCTGCATGCAGTGTTTGGTCCAAAGTTGGTTATTGAAGGCGGACGTGTATTCTTCGGTCCCGGAGGAAACGGATCAAGCTCATATACTATTTCTACTGTTCCTATCGAAATACCTGCAGGAAAAGTTGCTCAGGTTGAATTACCCCGTTACAGCACTTTTGTAAGTCCTTTGAAAGGTTCCGGTGTTTTGGAATTTATGTGCCACGGTGAAAGGGTTCACATGGGCTATCAAAGTTTGCCGGGTGGAATTACCAATGCAATGCCTGATATGAGTGAATTTACAGGTGAGATAAAGATTTCCAAACAAACCAGTTCTGTTACTCCGGGTTTCTGGGGTCTTCTTTTAAGTACCAATAAATCTTTTGATTTAGAAACCGGAAGTGGTGTTGACTCAACATTATACAATAAAAAAGTAACAATTGGCTCAGGTGCAACATTGGGTACACATTCAGGTATCCGTGCTTACATGATTGGCGAGTTAAATGCTGAAGACGAAACTGCAACTCTTTGTGGATACAGAAGTCAGTCTAACTCACCAAGAAGTTATTTCATGGTAGGTTCTCTCAACACTGATGTTGTTTTCCCGGGTCGTATTTCTCAGGCCCCCGGTATCACATCACGCTATACCCATGTTTGTTTTGTGAAAATTGGAACAGGTACTTATACGTTGACACATCCAAACAATGATATGATTGGTGGTATGATTGTTCGTGAGGGTACTGTATTGGTTAGTGATCCTGTTACACCGGGCAATGTTATGGGTGGCACAGGTAACTGGGTTCAGGTTGAGACTAATGGTACACTTGGAGGAACCGGACGTATCCAGGGTAATGTGGATGTGTGGGGTAAACTGGCTCCGGGCTCAAACGGAATTGGTACTTTGTGGATTCGCGATACAGTGAGCGTTGTTCCCGGTGGTGTAGGAGGTGTTCGTGCCTACAACCTTAATTTACAAGCTGGCTCTGTTGCTGAGTTTGAAATTCAATCGGCTACCAACTACGATAAAGTTGTGTCATCAGGTGCATTACGTTTTTATAACGATGCCGAAAATGTTTTGGCAAAACCAGTTATACGTATTGTTTTGGCTGAAGGAAGCGACATTAAAGATGGCGATACATTTGAAATTATTCAGGCTAACAATCTTCATATAAGCTCCGAACTATATGATGTTGAATTCCCAACAGTGGACGGAATTACCTGGACAGTTGAAATAGTAGAGGAAGTTGAAGAACCTGTATCTTATAAAATTGTGGTAAAAGCCAATGTGGCAGCATCTGTTAGAAGTGTTGTTGAAAGAAATGTAACCGTCTTCCCGAACCCTGTGGTTGGTGGCGATGCTAATTTCAATTCACCCGATGCTATGATTCGTTCAATCGAAATCATCAACTTGCAGGGACAGGTATTACGCCAACAAGTGGTGAATGCCCACGAAGCCAATGTTAGTCTGCAGGATTTGAACGCCGGTGTATATTATGCCAGAATAAATACTGTTGCAGGAACTGAAGTACATAAATTGATGCTGAAGTAAATGATAATTGATTAGTGTATTTGTGATTAGAAAAGCCATTCGGGACTTCCGGGTGGCTTTTTTCAGATTCGAAAAATCATTTCACAAAGTTTTATTGTCATTTCGCTCAGTTAGGGAATGTATGGAATAAAATACATTTGCATGGAATAATTGTTACACTTAATATCTAATACACAAATGAAAAAACAGGTACTGCTTTTCCTGTGTTTTTTGCTGACCACTATTTTTGTACAAGCACAATTGCCGGCATTCCCGGGTGCTGTAGGTTTTGGTAAATACACTTTGGGAGCGAGAGCTTCAACTTCCCCCACGATTTACAGAGTAACCAATCTGAACGATTCAGGTCCCGGTTCATTCAGAGACGCTATCAGTCAACCCAACCGCATTATCGTTTTTGACGTCTCCGGTATTATCAGAATAAATAGCCGCCTTGTATTCTCAAGCAATCTCACCGTTGCCGGACAAACGGCCCCAGGTGATGGAGTTACAATTTATGGTAACGGAGTTTCATTTTCAGGTGCCCGGAACGTAATTGTTCGTCATATGCGCTTCAGAATGGGTGTGCGTGGCGACTCGGGCAGAGATGCAGCAGGTGTTGCAAATGGAACTGATATGATTTTCGACCACTGTTCTTTTGCATGGGGAAAAGATGAGGTTTTCTCGATTAACTGGGACAACAAGGGCTCGGAGCCTGGTAATATCACCATCCAGAATTCAATTATAGGTCAGGGCCTTATGGGTCACTCAGCCGGTGGTTTGATGGAGACAAACGGTGGTATAACACTTTTCAGAAATTTATATATCGATAATAAAACCAGAAATCCGAAAGTAAAAGGTTTGAATCAGTATGTCAACAATGTGGTTTACAACTGGGGTTCCGGTGGTGGGTATATTTTAGGTGATGCACAAGCCTCGTCGTGGGCTACCATCGAGGATAACTATTTTATTAAAGGTCCAAGTACCGGTGGTACCAATGCTTTTGTAAGAGCCAATGCGAATTTTCAACTTTACAGAACCGGAAACTATCTTGATTACGATAGAGATGGTGTGTTAAATGGACGGCCTACCACCCAGGCTGATTATGGTCCTGCCACCTTTGTTTCTTCATACAATTCTTTTAATGGCAATCCAAAACCTCATCCGATTATTGATAACAAAATGACTGCCGAGCAGGCCTATTACTGGATTATTGATAGCGTAGGTGCCCGTATTCCTTCACGTGATGAGGTGGATCATTATATGATTGATGAACTTGTATCTTTGGGAATCAAAGGTGATTTAATCAATGGTGAAGCCGATTTAGGATTGCCCGGAGGTGTTGGCAATGTGTTCAGGGCTAACAAACTACAGGATAGCGATGGCGATGGAATTCCTGATTACTGGGAAGATGCCAATGGACTGAATAAAAACAATGCTGCTGATGCTTTGCAGATGCATGAAAGTGGTTATCTCAATATCGAAAGATACATCAACAGCATTACTTCGGGGCCTCCTTTCGTGAAATATCCAACAGCTTTCAATATTCGTTTGATTGATGAGGAATTTGTTACACTCCGCTGGACTAACCATGCTGAAGTTGCTACTGCTATTATACTGGAAATTTCAACTGATGATGTCAATTTTACCCAGCATTCAGTACTGGAGCCTGATGTTGAAGAGTTTAAGGTTGAAGGTCTGAGTAAAAGCACTACCTATTATTTCAGACTAAAAACGGTAAATGGCGATTTGGAGTCACTTTACACCAATTCGCTCAGAGCAAACACGATTGGTGCTGATGCTCCTCCGGTTGCGAGCACCGACCCCATACCGGAGGATGGGGCATTATTATCGGTTTTTAATCAGGTAACGCTGAGCTGGTCTAATCCCAGTTCAGCAACCGGCGTTTTGTACTACAACCTTTTTTTGGGTACCAGCCCGGACAATATGGTACAGCGCACTGCCGGAACAACTTCCACTTCTTTCACAACGGCAATCAGTCCGGGCGTTACCTATTTCTGGCGCGTCGATGCAATGAATATTCTCGGAATTCAGGAGGGTGATGTTTGGTCATTCACAACAGGTTATCGCCCACCCAAAGAGAAAGTGGCTTACTTCTCTTTCGATGAAGAAGCAGGAAATGTAGCACAGAATGATATAGAAGGTTTTGCAACTGCTGTAAACTTTACACCGCAATGGGTACCCGGTAAGGTGAACAATGCATTACAGTTTCCCGGGACTCCAACCAGTGCTGCCATGGTGCAACCACATTACGATGCTATCACACTTGGCAATGAATCTTTCTCAGTAGAACTTTGGTTTAAATCAGCCGGCGGTTCAGTGGATTGGTATCTTATTCACAAAGGAAGTCATGTTCGTAACACAACAACGGGTTCAACCGGAAAATGGTTTGGTATTCAGTACAACAGGATAGGGAATAATAACCGCCTTACCTGGGCTATCGACGATGATATAGTAAAAACTGATATCAATGTTACCCCCGGTTCGAATTTCTTCGATAATCAATGGCATCATGTGGTGGCAATCCGCGATGTGGAGCAAAATCAAATCAGGATGTATGTTGATGGTGTTATGCGTGCATCAAGAGTTGATGGCACCGGTGATATCGGTCAGACTGAAAACCTCGTAATCGGAAATACCAACAACCCCAATGCAACTCCAACCAATGCTTTCAATGGTTTGATTGATGAAGTGTCGATTTACAAAGGCGTTCTCAGCGATGCTGAGGTGGTTGAAAAATATCAGGAAGGACTCAAATCCGGTTTCGGAAAAACTCCTATGGTTAACGATGCCCATGTATATCCTAATCCGTTTGTTAACCACTTCAGGGTGAGTTCGCCATCGCTTCAGGGTAATTCTGTAAACGTGAGCATTATTAGTGCATCCGGACAAATCATCTATCAGTCGCAGGCTGATGTTTTCAATCAGGAAGTCAACCTGACAGGATTAGATAATTTGCCTCAGGGAAGTTATATCTGTAAAATAGAGAACAGCCAAACGAAATTATTATTTAAGATTCTCAAATGAAAAGGGCTTTTCTACTAAGCGCAACCCTGCTTCTGTTACTGAATATCCTGGCTCAGGATCCGCGTGAGCGTACCTATTATTATGAGGTGCTGCAACCGCGACATGAACCTAAGCCTCAGGTGGAGGGTTTCGCTCAGGAAAGGATCGTTGAAAAGATTAATCGTGGTCTTACTGCACTGAAATCCACCGACGAAAAAAGTGTTTATTTAAGTTGGCGACTGCTCAATACTGACCCCGAAAACATACAGTTTAATGTGTATCGCAGCGCGAACGGAAGAACGCAGAAGATCAACAGCAGACCCATTGCGCTTACATGTGATTTTGTTGATAATAAACCAGTTGCCGACGCAACATATTTTCTTCGTCCGGTAATAAACAGAAGAGAAGGAAGTCCTTCGGAAAGTGTTAAAGTGAATTTTGCCTCGCTGACAAACTACATTTCAGTGAAACTCAGAGAGGGTGAGCGTGTAGGAAAACTTGCTATTGCCGACCTGAATGGTGATGGTTACTACGATTTTATCGTTCGCACTCCAAATAGTAATGTCGATCCCGGAACTGCGCCCGATACCACAGGTATCACCTACAAAATTTCAGCATATCTACATGATGGAACATACCTCTGGACCCATGATATGGGCCCGGGCATTGAGCCGGGAGTCTGGTATTCTCCTTTTATCGCTTTTGATTTCAATGGCAATGGCAGGGCTGAAATTGCCATCAAGGGTGCGGGTGAAGATTATGTGCGCAACGAGCGTTACCGCATTTCAGGTGGAAGTGAATATCTGCTTGTGCTTGATGGCATGACAGGCGAAGTGATAGATCGGGTTGATTGGCCTGAGCGTAATTTTCGTTATGGCGATGTCAACAGACAAAACCGCAATCAGATAGGAATGGCTTACCTGGATGGAAAAACACCCTGTATCCTGGCGGCCAGGGGAACATACAAACTGATGGTGGTTGATGCATGGCAGTTGAATGGAAACAAACTCGAAAAACTCTGGCGATGGGATGGCGACGAAGAAAATCCTGTGATTCGCAGTCAGGGAGCCCACAACATGGTGACCGGCGATGTTGATGGCGATGGCAGGGACGAAATTTTATTGGGTTCATGCATGTTGAACAGCAATGGTACTCTGCGTTGGTCAACCGGACTCGGGCACAGCGACAAGGCTTATCTTACTCAGGTGGATCCCCGCCGCGAAGGTATGCAGGTATTTCTGGTAGCCGAACCTAAAAGAGAAGATGGCAGAGGCGTTTCTCTTTATGATGCCAAAACCGGTCAGCTCATCTGGGGTATTGGTCATACAACTTATCACGTGGGAGATGGCATGGTGGCGGATATAGATCCAAACAGTCCGGGACTCGAATGTTTTGCCTCCGAAGATCCCAAAGGTGGAAGCAGCGACAGGTATTTGCTGACATCTGACGGACAAAAAATGGATGTGGAGATGAGTGAAATTCCCGGTTGTCGTAACTGGGTATGGTGGGATGCTGATTTGCTGCGTGAAACCATTTCTTTTGGCAGTATTAATCGTGCTGAAGGTGGACAAAGATTCAGAAGGCCAATGAATATTGTGAAGTGGAGAGGAGAAACACTCACAGAAAATCTGGAAGGCGACATACAGATGATAGTAGATTTTAACGGCGACTGGCGCGAGGAATTGATTACAGCATTGCCCGGCGAACTCAGGATTTATCAAACCAATATACCGGCAAGAGACAGGAGGGTTACCCTGATTCAGGATCCAATCTACCGAAGTTATATTTTGCACCGGTCGATGGGATATCCTCAAAGTCCGGTACCGGGTTTTTATCTCGGAGAATGAAAACAAAATTTTGAAAAACATAGAAATTGATTATACCATGAAGAAAATTATTTTGCTGATTATACTGACTGCCGTAGGTGTTGGCATCGGTATGGGCATTAAAAGCGTTCGTAAACCCTATCGTTTTGAGTATCTCTACAAAGATTTGCCTTTCGAGATGCCAAAAATTGATTCACCCACTTTTCCAAAGCGCACTGTAAGTATAGCCGATTTTGGTGCTGTGGGTAACGGACTCGATTTGTGTACCGATGCTTTTGCACAGGCCATCGATGCAGTAGCTTCCAAAGGAGGCGGAACTGTGATTGTGCCTCTGGGCGTATGGTTTACCGGCCCTATCGTTTTTCAGAGCAATGTTCGCCTTCACCTCGAAAGCGGAGCCATCATTTTATTTTCGCCGGATAAAGATTTGTATCCACTTGTTGAAACTGTCTTCGAAGGACTCGACACCAAACGTTGTCAGTCGCCCATTTCAGGCAGAAATCTCGTAAACATAGCGATTACAGGTAATGGAGCAATCGATGGTAATGGTCATTACTGGCGTCCGGTGAAAAAGGAAAAAGTTACCGAAAGACAATGGCAACGTATTATTGCCAGGGGAGGTGCATTCAAGCGCGATACCTACTGGATGCCTTCACAGCAATATGTTGAGGCTGATGCTATTGCCGATATGAACGTATTACGTCACCTGAAAACAGATGAGGAGTTTATGCAGTATCGCGACTTCCTTCGCCCGGTAATGGTGAGCTTTATCGAATGTAAAAATGTGTGGCTCGAAGGCGTTATCTTCCAGAATTCTCCTGCATGGAACATACATCCACTCATGTGCGAGAATGTAATCATCGAGAACGTTACAGTTCGCAATCCAAGTTTTGCGGCCAATGGCGACGGACTTGATCTGGAATCCTGCAAAAATGTGATTGTTGTCAATTCAACTTTTGATGTGGGCGACGACGGAATCTGTATCAAAAGTGGAAAAGACGAAGATGGCAGAAGGAGAGGAAGACCGATGGAAAATCTGATAGTAGATAATTGTACTGTTTTCAGAGGTCACGGCGGATTCGTTGTAGGAAGTGAAATGTCGGGTGGCGTTCGTAATATCAAAGTGAGCAACTGTCAATTCCTTGGAACTGATGTTGGTTTGCGATTCAAGAGTCGTCGTGGCAGGGGAGGTGTGGTAGAGAATATCTACATCGAGAATATCGGCATGTTTGATATAGCCACCGAGCCTTTGTTGTTCGACCTCTATTATATGAACAGATCTGCTGTGGAAGTGCTGGAGCAAAACCTGCAGGCACCTGTGGTTCCGGTTTTACCTCCTGTTGATGAAAAAACACCCACTTTCAGAAATATCCATGTAAAGAATATTTATGTAAAGAATGCACGCAGGGGAATGTATTTCAATGGTTTACCGGAAAATCCAATCGAGGGTATCTTTGTTGAAAATGCAAAAATTGTTTCCCGCATCGGAGCAGAAATTAAGCAAAGCCGGAATATCGTGTTGAAGAACGTTGAGATAATTCCTCAATCGGGACCTGCATTGATACTCGAAAATGCCGAGGATGTAGAACTGATTAATGTTCCCGGCGAAATCGTAAGATAAACCTGTAAATTCTAATTCTAATACTGATAAATTTAATACCCATGAAAAAATTCATAGGATTTTTCGTACTCGTTTTTCTGATTGGCTGTAATCTTGCCAACGATTCTAAGATAGATCGTAAGGCATTGGTTTACAGAAATAACCCATCAGTCGTTTCATTTGATTCCTTGTCTTCTTTTTCGGTTGGCAATGGTGAGTTTGCTTTTACTGTTGATGCCACCGGACTCCAATCATTTCCGCTGCATTACAGCAAAGGTGTTCCGCTTGGCACACAGTCGCAATGGGGATGGCACAGTTTCCCGAATCCGAACAACTATCGCCA
>CAYMDE010000013.1:14638-23760 GCA_964389115.1 uncultured Paludibacter sp.
ACTGCTGTTCATCCGCTGCATGATGCCGTTGCTGCAACTATTCAATCGACATCCATCCCTGCAATCAAGTTTCATTTTCCGTATCCAACCGGCGGTCATGCCGATGATGCCTGCGACTGGAACCAGAATGATAAGCATGAAACTTACATCATGGAGAATACTCCGGGTTATGCTTTGCTGAAGAGGAAACTGGATGATACTATTTATTATGTGGAGATTAACTGGACTGGCGAGGCTCGTCTGACTGAGAAAGATCGCAATTATCTATTGCTTTCGCCTACCGGTTCCGAGTTTAGTTTCACTGCTAACTTCCTGCCCGAAGATCCCAAAAAAGTACAGGTACTGGACGCTAAAGAGACCATTGCAGCTGCTGAGAAGTACTGGTACAAGTTCTGGAACGATGGTGCTGTGGTTGATTTTTCCGATTGTAAAGATGAAAGAGCACCGGAACTGGAGCGCCGCGTGGTGTTATCGCAATATCTGCTTGCAATTCAAAGTGCGGGGTCAACTCCTCCACAGGAAACGGGTTTGACTTACAACTCATGGTACGGAAAATTTCATTTGGAAATGATTTGGTGGCATCAGGCACATTTTGCTTTGTGGAACAGGGCTCATTTGCTTGAAAGAACGCTCAACTGGTATTTCGATGCTTATCCAATCGCCAAACAAATTGCAGAACGTCAGGGCTTTGAAGGCGTACGCTGGATGAAAATGACTGATCCTTCTGCCATTGAAGCGCCATCGAGGGTTGGTTCTTTCCTTATCTGGCAGCAACCACATATCATTTATCTGGCTGAGCTGGTATATCGTGCCAATCCATCCAAAGAGTTCCTTCAGAAATATGCCAAATTGGTTGATGAAACAGCAAAGTTCATGTATTCGTTTGCGGATTATGATATGATGGATGGCAGGTATGTGCTTAAAGGTGCCATTCCCGCACAGGAAACACTGAGGGCTTCTGAAACAGTTAATCCTCCTTTTGAATTGTCGTACTGGCACTTTGCCATGAATGTTGCGCAGCTTTGGAGAGAGCGCCTCGGACAAAAACGTAACCTTCAATGGGATGAAATGATTGACAAACTTTCGCCACTGGCACATCTTGATGGTTTGTATCTGGCTGCTGAAACGGCACTTGATACTTATCACGACATCAGATATACTTCCGATCATATGGCAGTGTTGGGTGCTTTTGGCGTGCTGCCAAAGAGTCCGCAATTCCGTACCGATATCATGCAGAATACGCTTAATTGGGTGTGGGATAACTGGAACTGGGGCAAGACCTGGGGATGGGATTATCCGATGACCGCCATGAATGCTGCTCGTTTGGGAGATACCGAGAAAGCGGTTGGGGCTTTGTTGATGGACAAAAGAACAAATACCTATCTGCCAAACGGACACAATTATCAGGATTCCAGATTGCGGGTTTATCTTCCCGGAAATGGAGGTTTGCTTACAGCAGTTGCCATGATGTGTGCCGGATGGGATGGAAACGAAATTCCCAACCCAGGATTCCCGAAAGATGGAAACTGGAATGTGAAATGGGAAGGATTGAAACCGATGCCATAAAACGAACAACAATTAAATCTAATATAGTATCATGAAGAAATGGTTTGTAATATCTCTGTCAGTATTTGTTTTGTACTCGTGTGAATCAGCACTTGACAAATACTATGAATTGCCCGACTGGCTGAAGGGCAATGCCTGGGAAGTACTGGAAGACCGTGGGAATTTCAGTCTTTTCCTTGATGCCGTTGATAAATCATCGTATCGCGATCTGGTGCGCGGAAAAGGTTTGGTAACTGTGATGGCTCCAACGAATGAAGCCTTTCAGCAGTATCTGACTAAAAACGGGTATGCCACGATTAACGATATTCCCCTTGAAAAACTGGAGAAGCTGGTGGCTTATCATCTGGTGTATTATTCGTTTTCCAAATCAATGTTCGAAAATTATAAACCCGACGGTATAGAGTCGGAAAATCCACTGAAAGGGATTTATTATAAGTTTCGTACCAAAAGCCGCGATGCAATTTCAATCTGGTCGGATGTGACTTCAGGAGGTGCAACAAGACGGGTGATGCATAAGGAGCGTTTCCTGCCGGTGTTCTCGTTCAACCTGTTCAACAGTTTGGCGATTGATGCAAAGACCAATTACGAATACTTCTATCCGCAGTCGGTTTGGACCGGTGCAGAGGGTTTCAATGTTTCGAACGCAACGGTTATCGACTATGGCATTGTTACCGATAACGGATATGTTTATACAATTAACCAGGTGCTCGAACCACTCGAAACAGTTTATACAGAATTAAAAGAAGCGACTGATTTCAGTCTGTTCCATAATGCATACGATCGTTTTGTATCCTACGAGTATGATGCCAATGCATCGCGCGATTATGGTATGGGTGATTCTCTATTCATTCGTTCACATGGAATGAGCTTGCCGGCTATTGCATCTGAGTGGACTAACCTGATGATGGGGATTGATTATGCACAGTTATCAATTCTGGCACGTAGAGCGCACAATGTTTTTGCTCCGGATAATAACGCGATGCAGGGTTTCTTCAATACGTATTGGTCGGCCTACTATCCATCAATGGATAGTGTGAACTTTGTGCCATTACTGACACTCCTCAATAACCATGTATCCAGTGGCGATGTGCTTTTTCCTGAAACCATAGAAAAAGGTCAGGTGAGATCGATATACGGAACGCCAATCACATTTGGCAGAAACGATGCTGCACTGAGAAGAATGTGTGTGAACGGAACGCTCTATGGGTTGAATAAAGTGCTTGTACCTCCTATGTTTAATAAAGTGACAGCTCCCATGTTCGTGAATCCAAAATACAATATCATGCTCGATATGATGATGTCGGCCGAGTTTGTGTTACCTCTCATAAGCGATGCCATTCAGTTTAAGGTATTTTACGCTACAGATCAAATGATTGAACAGAATACAACACTCGAAGGTCGTCAGATAAAATGGGTGAACACCAATGCAAAGAAATTTGGAGAGCAGAGTCTGCAAATTGAAGGAGATCTTGGACTTGAGCCAATGCGTGTGCCTCAGAAGAGAAGCGTTGCAGGTACGCATATCGCTTCACGTAAGGTTGCACAAAAAGGAGATACCGTGGTTTATGGAACTTTGAATAACTTCAATTATATCTATACCATAGGTAATAAAGCGTATTCCTCAGCCATCTTCAACCTGCGCGATCAGTCGAGAGCTCCCGAGTTTACCGAGATTAACACTTATTCCAATGGTACAGCCTACGCTTTGTCGGGCGATTTAGCCTCGGCATTGGTACCTGAGACCAATCAGCTGAAGAATATGCTTACTTCAATTTCTACTCCTCCCGAGTGGGAATACTTCAAGGCCCTGATTTCAGCTGGAGGTATTGATAAAACTGTTCCTCCCTATAATTTCCTGATAGGTGAACGTTTCATTGTGCTTATTCCATCTAACGACGCCATTCTGGCAGGATTCGGCGCAGGAAAAATTCCTTTTACCCCGGCAAGTGCTGTGGCTGAATTTCTGAAGCCCTATTTTGTGAATGTAACAACGAGTGGTTTACTTGATTATCCATTCCCCGGAACAGGTGTAAGTGGTGAGTTAAGAACATTTGGAAGAAATGCTGCCGGTCAACAGGTTGTTTTCGAGATAAAGGATAAGGGCGATCACCTCGTTGTGGTTGATGCTAAAGGCAAGGAAGTTAAGATTCTTTCCTTCCTGCCCGGAGTTTATGCCGATGGTGCAGCATACGTAATTGACGGACTGCTGGATATTCAGTAATAATGAAGTAAAAATTTGAATATGAAGATAAATTATAAATATCTCGTGTTGAGTGCTGTGCTTCTTCTTTCGAATTGGATGGTTGCACAAACTATTGTAACAGGAACTGTTAGAGATTCCAGAACGCGGGAGCCTTTGATTGGTGCCAATGTATATGTGGTAAATGCCGAAAACCGTTCGTTGGGAGGTAGCATCGTCGATCTCAATGGCGAATACAGGTTACAGGTTCCGAATCAGACTAACCTCCGCATTACTTTTTCATTCGTAGGTTTTAAATCGAATACGATTCCTTTTACCGGACAGCGTACCATCGATATGTTGCTCGAAGAAGAGGGTATGGTGCTTGGTGCTGTTGAAATTACGGCTGCTAGGGTTGAACGTAATGCCCAGGGTTTAACACAGCGTGAAATGATTGGTGCCACACAGAAGGTTACTTTTGATAATCTGGAATCGGCCATGGTGACTAACATTACCGAGGCTCTTCAGGGTGCAATGGCCAATGTGGATATCCTTACAGGTGCCGACCCCGGTTCGGGAACATTTATTCGAATCAGGGGTACGTCATCACTTACTGCTTCTTCCGAGCCTCTTTTTGTAGTCGATGGTGTGCCACTGCCGGTGGATGTGTCGTCCGACTTCAACTTTGCTACTGCCAACTCCGACGATTACGGTCAGCTGCTGAATATTTCACCCAGCGATATCGAAAGTATTGAGGTGTTGAAAGATGCTGCAGCAACAGCTGTATGGGGTTCGAAAGGTGCTAACGGTGTGCTCTTAATTACTACAAAAAAGGGTTCAAAAGGACGACTTACTTTCAGCTATAACTCCAAAAACGAGTTCAGAAGAGAGGGAAGTTCTATCCCTATGCTGAATGCAAATCAGTATGTGTCCATGATTCAGGATGCTATCTGGAATACAGTGAATGATATTGGTCAGGGCGACAATGCAGCTGCCAACTATCTTTCATTGTTATATAATACGAAGGAAATCGGTTTCGACCCCGACTGGGTTTATTTTAATGAATATAATCAGGATGTGAACTGGCTTGATCTGATTACGCAACCGGCTTTCTCGTTCGATAACAACTTCTCGCTGTCGGGTGGAGGTGATAAAGCCGACTACCGCGTATCGATGGGTTTACTCAATGAAACGGGTACAACCATCGGAACATCCTTCGAAAGGTTCAGTACCTCTTTCAATATGCGTTACAGGTTCTCAAATAAACTGAACGTATCGACCAACTACAGCTTTACAAGCGGTGTGAGAAATGCCAACTATGCCAATAGCGTACGCTCACAGTCGCTCACTAAAATGCCCAATATGAGTCCGTATGTGATTGGTGAAGATGGTCAGTTTAGCAGCGAATACTTCACGCCGTATTCGTATTTCCAGGGTTCGTATTCCAATCAGGGATTATATAACCCTGTGGCTATGGTGAACGAAAGTGTTAACCGCACCGGCTCTGTTACTAGTAGAATGATTTTTAATCTGCACTATAATTTTATGCCCGGACTTGATTATTTTGGTATTGTGGGTTTCGATGCAAGGACCAGCAAGACCAGAAGATATCTTCCGCAAAATGTTACCGGTGAGTCGTTTATCAATCGTAATGTAGGATTAAGTTCTGATGGAGGATCGGATAATTTATATCTGACAACTGAAAACCGGTTGATTTTCAACAAAAGATTTAATGAAGATCATAAACTGTTGGTGAGTGGTATTTTCCAGACATCTGATCAAACCAGTTCATCATACTTCAGTTCTACCAGCGGTAACCCGAGTGCGGGACTAACCGATCCGATTATAGGCAGCAACACCAGAAATGCTTCCGGAGGTTCAGGAAAGGTTATCTACCGCAGTATGGGTGGTGTGTTCAATGCGCATTACACATTGTTCGAGAAATATCTCTTCAATGCCGGATATCGCCTTGAGGCAAGTTCGAGTCTGGCACCCGAGAGTCGCTGGGGAGGTTTCCCAACTGTAGGTTTTGCCTGGCAACTTGGCGATGAGGATTTCATACAAAACTTAGGCTTCATCGATATTGCCAAAGTACGTGTAAACTGGGGACAAAGCGGGAACTCGCCTTCAGGATCAGCTCCATACGTGGGTGCCTTCTCTGCAATTCCAAATGGCTACGGCGAAATGGCGGCCATCCAGCCTATCAGGATAAACCTAACCAACCTGAAGTACGAGGTGATTTCTCAAAGTAACCTTGGTATCGACATCGGAATGTTTGATAACAGATTGAACATTGCCATCGACATTTATGATAAACTTACTTCGGATTTGTTGCAACGCAATGTAAGCCTGCCAACGAGTACAGGTTTCCCTACTGTATCGTTCTTTAACTCCGGAAAAATGTCGAACAAAGGGTGGGAATTCCGCGCCGATGTTGATGTGATAAGAAGCAAAACATGGAAATTTGCCTTCGATTTCAATATTGCTCAAAACAGGAACAAAATTCTTGAACTTCCCGACAATAAGAAGGATCAGAGCTATACTTTCGGTAATAAGCGATACGCATACAAGTTTGTTGAAGGCGACCCGCTGGGATCTTTCTATGGTTATAAATACCAGGGAGTATATCAGAATGTGCAGGAAACTTTCGCACACGACCTCGATGGTAATCTGATTCGTGACATTAACGGCGAACCTGTTGTAATGAGAAACGGTAATGTGAAGGTTTTCCCCGGCGATGCTAAATACCTGGATGTAAATGGCGATGGTGTAATTGATCAGTATGACATCGTGTATATTGGTAATTCGAACCCAATGTTTACGGGCGGTATGGGCTTCAAAATGAGTTACAAACAATTAGGCGTTGTTGCGAGTTTCCACGGACGTGCCGGTCAGAAGGTTATTAACCAGGTGCGCATGGACAATGAGTTTATGTACGGCAAAGACAACCAGAGTGTTGCTGTGTTGAGACGCTGGAGAAATGAAGGTGACGATACAGATATTCCACGTGCACTTTACGATCGTGGTTTTAATAACCTTGGTTCCGACAGGTATGTGGAGGATGCATCATTCCTGAGAATGAAAACACTCACGATAAAATATGATTTTGAAAGGAAGTTCCTCGAAAAAATGGGTATCAGAAGGTTACAGTTGTATGTTACCGGTTACGACCTGATTACACTGAATAATTACAAGGGACAGGATCCTGAAATCAATATCTCGTGGGCTGATGGCGTTTATCCGGTATTTATCGACCGTGCATCAACACCCAAACCGATGAGGATAGCTTTCGGTCTCAATCTTAATCTTTAATTAGCATCAGGAACTCTATGAACCGAAAAAATAAAATTTATAATCGTATGAAAAACATCAAGATATATATAGTGGCTGCTTTGGCAATGTGCCTGATGCCGGCCTGCGACGATTACCTGACTGTACTTCCTGAAAACAACCAGAGTGTTTATGAATTCTGGCGTACCAAAGAAGAAGTGGAAGCAGTACTGGGTGCGGGATATGTAAAGATGCGCGATGCTCAGGAGTATATGTTCTTGTGGGGAGAAGCCCGCGGTAACGGAATTTTCTTCCGCAACGACGGTACAACAGCTCAAATTGCAGGACAGAGACTCAGAAGAATGGATATTCTTGCCACCAACGCGTTGGTAAGCTGGGAACGCTTATATGCTATCATCAATATGGCCAACTCGGTAATACGCTTTGGTCCCGATGTGGTGGAAAGAGACAACTCTTTCAACGAGAATGTAATGAAGTCGTTTCTTTCGGAAGCTTACTTCCAAAGATCGCTTGCCTATTTCTACCTTGTTCGTCTGTGGGGCGATGTACCCTGGGTGAAGTTCCCATATGTTGATGATGAGGCAGATTATTCGCTTCCTGCAACTTCAGGAAACGAGATTCTGAATGGATGTCTGGCAGATTTAAACATCGCATTGCAATCAGCAAAACTGCATTTTCCTGAAACAAACCTCGAAAACCCCATTAACACGAAAGGACGTGCTACTCGTTGGGCTATTCTGGCATTAATGGCCGACATTAATTTGTGGTTGGGGAATTATGATGCGGTTATCAACAGTTGTGACGAAATCATTAATTCTAACCGTGTCGGACTGATTAGCAGTAATATGTGGTTTTCGAACTTCTTCCCCGGAAACAGCAACGAGAGCATTTTTGAGATTCAGTATAGTTATGCACTTGGCCAGACCAACTCTTTCATCACCTGGTTTGATGCCAACAATAACTATAACATCACCCCCTATGCTCAGGAACTTTATGATGTTATTGATATCAGGGGTCTGAATGGCAGTTTCGATAATACAGGAAAAATATGGAAGTTTATTGGAATCAATGCTTCAACCAAACGCAATACCTCCCTGCAGAACGATCAAAACTGGATTGTTTATCGCCTCGCAGATGTTTATTTGATGAAAGCAGAAGCTCTCATCATGAAATCAGCTGAGTTGGATGATGACCCGGATTTTGCAGAAGCACTAGAAATTATCAATATGATCAGGCGTAGAGCCGGACTTGTTGATGATGCCGGAAATTCCACCAAATTGGGAATGATTGAATTGTTGCTCGAAGAAAGACAAAGAGAGTTTTTGGCTGAAGGGAAAAACTGGTTCGATTTATTAAGAATCGGAAGAAGAGCAGAAGCCGGATTCGCACAATTGTTTATAGAACAGGTTGTACAGTCGGCATCAGCAAGTAATCAGGCTATGATTCGTTCAAGATTAGCCGATTCAAACTCGTGGTATTTACCTATTCATACTGATGAGTTGAGTGTGAATACATTCCTGGTTCAGAATCCGTTTTACGAAAATTTAGGTAATTAATAAAATTCTATTGATATGAAAAAGATATTTTTCCTCATCCTTTGGTCAGTCTTGCTGTTTGCCTGTAAAGACCCCCACATGGATACGGTATATACCGACAATATCAGTAACTTCCCGGCAGCTACCTTCATGGCCAATGATACAACCATGCAGGTTTCGAAATGGGTTGACTTGCTGCGACATGCCGATATGTTCAATACAATGAATCTGCAAGCGAATTATACTTGCTTTGTACCTGATGATAATGCGATGCAGATTTTTCTGAACAGCAAAGGTTATAACTCAGTAAGTCAGATTTCGGTAGAAGAGGCCCGACTGCTGATAAGATTTCATACCATTGCAGGAGCCAGATACAGTGCGGTTTCGTTTACCGAGGGACTGATGCCTGATTCTACAGCATCGGGCGACTTCCTGTCAACAACTTTTACAGGTGACGGGGGTAGGGTGCTCGTGAATGAAGAAGGTGTAATTACACGTACCATTAGTGTTACCAACGGCTATATTCATGTGATAAGCAAAGTGCTGACACC
>CAYMDE010000013.1:23860-42037 GCA_964389115.1 uncultured Paludibacter sp.
GTACCATTAGTGTTACCAACGGCTATATTCATGTGATAAGCAAAGTGCTGACACCGGTTACTGAAACTATTTGGGACAGACTTCAGCAGCCAGAGTTTTCAATCATGAAAGAAGCTTTCACGCTAACCGGTCATGCCAATATGCTGAACACCATTGTGTCAACCGAAACATCTGCAACAGGATTAACCGTTACCAGAAGATTCCGTTACACCCTGTTTGCTGTACCTGATGAGGTGTTTCAGGCTGAAGGTATTAACAATGTTAATGAGTTGATTAACCACCTGGGAGCGGGTAGCGATTATGATAAAGCGGGTAATGCTTTGCATCGTTTTATGGCCTACAAACTATTGAACCAGCAGTATTCATTTGCCGAATTGTCTTTCTTTGCCGAAACCGACAGGGTCAGGTCAAGAAACTACAATACCATGGCTGTAAACCAGCTTATCAACATCTCGGAAATTGACAGAGCCATTTACATCAACTGGAATAAAACGGCACTTGCAGGTGTAGGTTTAACCCGATTGAATCTGAATTGCAAAAACGGTGTGATGCATTTTGTTGATGATATCATGCCGGTGAAATCTCCTGCTCCGACTACGGTTCGCTGGGAGCTGACTGACTTTCCTGAATTGTCATTCATCAGTTTCTATCGCAGGGCTGCAGCAACCAATACACAACAACAGGTAATCAATCCGGGCGACGTAAGCGCATACAGGTGGTTGTCGGTACCCGAATCCAGGGTTGGATTAACCTACGAGCTTTCAAACAGAAATGATGCTGTGAAAATCAGGGCGTTGAATGGCGACTACCTCATTCTTTCGCTTGGAACATTTGGGTGGGTCGAAATGACAACTCCAACCATCATAGCAGGTAAGTATTCAATTTTCCTGGAGCATTTCAATCCAAGAGGTAATGAAGCGGGCGGTCGATTGATGTTTATTATCAACGGACAGTACATTGGTGGCCAGATTGCCACGACCGGTGCCAACAGAACAACCGACCAGTATCTGACCAATACCAAAATCGGCGAAATAACATTTACTGAAACCGTTACACATACGCTCCGGATTTTAGCAGCCGATAATCAATCATCGTATCTGGATTGTATTCGTTTTGTTCCTATGTAATTTTTAAAATTATTATTGTATGAAAACCAAGATATTATTTTTTGTGACTATGGTCCTCCTGCTGAGTGCCTGCAATCGCTGGGATGAATATTATTTCTCAGGAGTGGGCAGAGAGCTGGAGATGGATATGACCATAACCGAGTTCATGGAAAAACATGATGAGTACAGCAGCTATTACAATATGCTGAAGGCTACCGGGCTTGATATAGAGCTGGATAGAGATCAGGAGTTGACATTGTGGGTTGTGAATAACACCGGTTGGAATCTTTCTGATGTTGATGCCGGAGATACACTGCGGATGAGATACCACATGAACTACCTTCCTTTTATTCGTACCGACCTCAAAAACGGTAAAAGGATTCGTTCGCTCAATGGCATTTATTTCCAGATTACCAACAGAAACGATTCTATTTTTGCCAATTCATCATTGGTGAGAAATTCATTCCGACTCAAAAACGGGGTCGTGCATGAAATCGACCTGCTGATGAAGTCGCGTATCAATATGTACGACTACCTGATGCAACTGGGCGATGATTATTCCATTATCAGGGATTCGGTATTCAAATATAACCGTCAGGTGTTCGACCGTGCCAATTCAACTCCAATCGGGGTGGACATAACAGGAAATACAATTTACGACTCAATTTTCTTTGTGCATAACCCAATCTTCGAGAAAGCACAGTTCAATTCGGAGTTTAGTCAGTTTACCTGCTTCCTGCCAAGTAATCAGGTGATAAATGATTGTTTCGATGCTTTGCATGACACCTATTTCAAAATGGGTAAAACGGTAACACTGCAAGATACCCTGCTGGCAATTCAGTGGATTAAAGAGGCCATGTTTTATAATGGTGTAATCACTGATTTCAGCAAGACTGATATCGCTTCAGCCTATAACCGGGTTTGGAGAACTACTGTTCAGGAACTCGATCTGATTAATTACGAAGAAATGAGTAATGGCAGATTGTACAGGATGAACAAGGTTAAAATACCAAACAATGTGATTATTTCACGTATCAAGTCTTTGGTGCATTATTGGGAGTATCAGGAGAAGATTTATCCGGATCCCGAAGATCTGTATGTGTTCAAAGGACTTCTTGCAGCTGCAAATAATCCCAATATTCTTGTGGGTGATGCCACCCCTGTAACGTCAATTCTTCCAAACTATATATTGTTACAGTTAACTGGTGATATTGAATCGACAGACGAATTCTCTGTAGAATTTCCACCTCTTGAAAGATACGTTGACAGCTCAACCGGCCAGTATCGCGCCAGGGTGCTGGAAGTTCCTACAGGTGAGTATAATTTATATATGGGCTTCCGAAGTTCAGCGCATCCGTTCGTTAATATATATTTCAATGGCAGAAAAGTCAATCTTAATCCAATTCAGGCTTCACTTTCAACTCCATGGAACTACGACCGTGTGAACGAGACTTCGCGCGACAGGGATCCTGTGAATGGCGTAACCCGCTGGGATGGATTAGGCGGTTTGGTAGGTGTTGTGAATATCGAGGGTGATGGCATGGCTTCATTCCGCATCAAAGTTGAATTTCATGCATTAAACGATGCCGGTGCAGCAAAGAGAATGCAGATTTATCACTGGTCGTTAAAGCCTACAGCTAATAATTATTAATACTGAAACCAAAATCAATATGATCAGAAAAATAATTTATTCGTTACTGACCCTGGTGTTTGCATTTCAGGGAGTATTAGCACAAAATCAGGGATTTAAACTTGAAGGTCAGGTGTTTGATCCGGTTTCGGGCAGCGCAGTGGCCGGTGCTGTGGTGAGAGTAACAGGACTTGCGGGTTCGGTATTAACCAATCAGGAAGGTAAGTTTTCGGTAACTATCCCCTCAGGTGTGGGTACTGTTACAACCTGGTTCCCCGGGTTTTATCAGGACGTACAGCCTATCTCAGGTAGGAATAATATCAGAATAGTTCTTGTTCCGGCAGGACAAAAGGGTTATACAGAAAACTTCCTGCTACCATTTAAAGGCATTACGCCGGGCAGAGAAAAACAAACGAATCTGACAGCTGTTGAAAAGAAAGATGTGAGTCAGGCCGCTACACAGGTTGAACAGGCATTACATAATATCCCCGGACTGCAACTGATAGGTAAGAGCGGTATGCCGGGCGAAGGAAGTTTCTTCAGCATACGTGGTGTGAATTCATTAACTGCCGGCACAAGTCCGCTACTGGTTGTTAACGGCGTGCCCCTGATGCCCGATATGAACGAGTCAGGTATTATCGGTGGCTTTTCCAAGTCGGTATTCAATTCGATTCATCCACACGATATCCAGAATATTACGGTGTTGAAAGGTGCTGATGTAACCCGTTATGGTTCGCTGGGTTCCAATGCTGTAATTCTTATCGAAACTGATAAAGCGACCGACCTCGATACAAGGGTTGAGCTGATTTCTCAGTTTGGGGTGGATCAAAACCATAGAAGACTTCCGGTGCTTGGCGTTCGCGACTATAAAAGCTATATCGGAAATGTGGCACTGACCCGCTATGATGATATGGCGCAGATACTCGAACTTTTCCCGTATTTGGTTGATAATCCGAATTATTTCTACAGATATCTGTATAATAACGATACCAACTGGCAGGATTATATTTACAGCGAGGCACTCACTACCGACCATGTGCTGAAAATCAAAGGGGGTGATGCGATTGCCAAGTACGATTTGTCTATTGGTATTAAACAACAGGGTGGACAGATAAAAAATACAGGTCATTCACGTTATTTTGCCCGCATCAATTCGGATGTTAATCTGAGCAGAAATGTTTCCATGTTCTCGACTATTTCGATGGCATACCTGAGCTACAAAGCACAGGAACAGGGAATGCTTGAAGCAACCAATCCTATCCTTGCTGCCATGAAGAAGGGGCCGCTTTTTTCACCATTTCAAAAGGATAATGAGAATAACTTGTTGCCCGACTTTGCCATCATTCGCGATCAGGACAATAAGCTTATTACCAATAACATGGTAAGTAATCCGCTGGCAATTGTGAATTCGTTGCAGGCTGCTGAACATGGATATGATGTGCAAATTAATGCTGGTTTGAATTATAAGATCAATGATCATTTGAACCTGACCGGGGTGGCTGGTATCTATTATTATATGAGTCGTCAGGATGTGTTTGTGCCCGGAGTTACACAAAGGACTATCATGCCATTGAATAATCAGTTGGCTATCAACACTGTTCGTTCTGCCCAGGGACAAACAAATAATAAGTATTTCAATTTGCACCTCGATTATCATAAAACATTCGATCTTGTTCATGATTTCAAGGCAAGTGTGGGCTCACAAATTGCGCAAAACTATACTGAATATGATGCTGGTACAGGGTATAACACTGCCAACGACTTCTACAAAACACTCAACAATGTGGTGTCGTCGTCACGCAGTTATTTTGGATACATCAATGTTTGGAACTGGTTGAACTTCAATGCGAATGTACAATATGTTTACGATCATCAGTTTGCCCTGGGAGCTACTATTGCTGCGGATGCATCGTCAGCGACCGGACCTGATGCTCCGTTGTTCCAGTTGTACCCATCGCTTAACGCTGCATGGATGACTAAGAATTCTTTGCTGAATGATGTTGATTTTATCGACAAACTAAATATCAGGGCTGAAGTTTTCAGTACCGGAAACAGTCGCTTCTCTTCCTCATTGAGTAAATACCATTATGTGAATAAAGTGTTCAGAGAGCTATCAGGTCTTGTGCGTGCCGGTATTCCGAATACTGAAATTGTTCCCGAACGCAATACAACTGTGGGTGGCGGTATCGATGCCTCTATTCTCGGAAATCGTGTTGATTTATCGCTCGATGTGTATAATACCCGAAATAGTGACCTGATTATGCCGGTATCTATTTCATCGGCTTTCGGAGTGAATTATTTGTATAGCAACGTGGCCATAACCAACAATTCGGGTATTGAGGCTGCTGTGCGTGCAGCTCTTATTCGCACTAAGGACTTTAACTGGTATGTGGGTGCAAGTATTTCTGCCAACAACGATAGGGTAATTTCGCTTGGCGGTCAGGACGAAATGATACTTGAGATGGAAGACGGATCTGCTATCAGAACAAAAGTGGGAGAGTCGGTTTATGCATTCTACGGATATCAGACCAATGGCGTAATTGCCAGTGCTGCTCAGGCTGCTACCGCCGGAAAAGATGGTCAGCCATTGAGAACCTTCGTGGGTACCGCCTTCCAGGCAGGCGATGTGCTGTTCGTTGATCAGAACAACGATGGTGTTATCGACGATCGCGACAGGGTAAATCTTGGAAGTGCTGCACCTAAGTTCTACGGAAACCTGAACAGTTCATTCCGCTATAAAAACATGGAACTTTCTGCACTTTTTGCCTATTCATATGGCAACAAGATGTATAACGCTGTACGCCGCAGTATGGAGTCGATGAGTGATTTCAGTAATCAGTTGATTACCGTAAATCGCCGGTGGATGTTCGACGGTCAGCAAACCGATATGCCGCGCGCCACCTTTGGCGACCCGATGGGCAATAGTCGCTTCTCCGATCGTTGGGTCGAAGATGCTTCATTCATCAAACTGAAAGAGTTGATGTTCACGTATCATCTGAATGATTTCATGAAAGGAACAACCCTGTTTGTGTCGGCTGAAAACCTTTTCACCCTCACTAATTATCTGGGTCTCGATCCTGAAACAATGTATTCATACGATGTTTCCATGCGCGGTTTCGATTATGCCAAGGTAGCACATCCGCGTTCAGTTAAATTAGGTTTCAAAATTCAATTCTAATCAGATATGAAGAAGATATTATTCAAACTGGCTGTTTTGCCATTGATGATGGGAATGGTTTCGTGTGAGGATTTTTTCACTCCCGATGCCGATGATATCCTGCTCGAAAAGCAGTATGTGGGAGACTATACCGAACTGTATTCAGGGTTTATGGGACTGGCAGCTTCCATGCAACAGGTGGCTGATCAGGCTTCTTTCCTGGAAGGATTGCGTGGCGATTTGCTCGAACCTACTGCCAATGCTCCCCGCGATTTTTGGGATGTGTATAACTACAATGATTTATCGGGCAACCAATTGGCCGATCCTGTTGGGTATTACAACCTGATATTGAACGCCAATGATTACATTCAACATGCTTTGGAGTTTAAGGCCAATAACCCCACAGTGTTGAGCGATGCGGTTTACCGCGGACTCATCGGGGGTGCCATCCGTTATAAAGTATGGGCTTATATGATGCTTGCCAGGATTTATGGTGAGGCCATCTTTTTTGAAGAAACAATCACTGAGTTCAAGGATTTGAGTCAGTATCCGGTATTGAAATACGACGCTCTGATACAAAAATGCCGCGAACTGATGGAAGTGGGTTACGGCGGTATCGATGGAATTACCGAAATACGCTGGTCAACAGTGCTGTTCCCCGGTCAGGCCGATTCGCCAACCAACCTGATGTGGAACAGGATATGTCCGCCATCCGAAGTGTTGCTGGCTGAGATTTACATGAATCAGCATGAATATGATAAGGTAATTCAGCAGTGTGTAGAACTTATTCGTCGCGGAGGACTAGAGGCGTCTTATCAAATGAACCTCAGCGAATATAACAATGAGTGGCGTCAGTTTGGAACCCGTTTCGTTCGTAAGGAGCAGATTACCGTGGCATTTTTCGATTTCTCACTCAAGCAAACCAACCGCTACATTGATTTCTACTCCAACACTTTCCCGAACAGGTACCTGCTCAGACCAACACGTGCCAATATGAAACGTTTCGAGTCGCAGGCCAATGCCAGCGGAATTCTCAACGACCAATACCGCGGGAATAATGTTTCGTATATTTTTAGAAATGGCGACTGGGTTTTACGGAAGTTTCTTCATGACCACGAAACATCTGATAAGATTTACACCAACGATGTACAGATAACTTTATATCGTGCTGCCGAAGTACACCTGATGCTGATTGAGGCATTGGTAAAACAGGCGCGTTTTGTTGAAGCGCTGGCTTTCCTCAACAACGGTATTGGTCCGTTTTATAATGCAACTGTTGGTCGGTTCAATCCTCCTTTCGAGATGTATCCGTCAACTCTTTACCGCACCAGTTCAACAAGCGAGATGGCCAACCGCGGTGTGCGTGGCAGGGTAAATCTGAGCGAAGTTGGAGGTTTTGCTTTTCAGGCTGCAACAGCGTTGGACACCCTGGTTGCCATTCAACGACTCGATTCGCTGATAGTGGAAGAGTTCGCGCTTGAATTTGCCGGAGAAGGTAAAGCTCATTATGTGATGAACAGGATGATACGCCGTTGGAGTGCTGATGCTGATAAAAGCTGGGCATCACAGTGGATTAATCAGACCGGCAGCGATAATCCCGAAGACTTATGGGGCACCAAAGTCAGAGAGTACTGGGCTGAAACTGTTGCTGCAAAATATGAGAATGGTCGCGGTCCTGCAATTGCCGATGAATTGAAATCGGCCAATGAGAAGTGGTTTATTAAGTTTGATCTGAAAAATAAATAAGTAATGAAGTTTTCCCGTTTTATAATTCTTTCCTTGTCATTGAGTATTGTATCCTGGTTATTAATTGCGCAGCAATCAGCAACGCATATTTTTGATCCTGAACTGAATCAGCTGGTGCTTCGGCAGTCGCCTCCGGTCAAAATCAGGGAGCTCAGATATAAACCTGATGGACAAGATTTTGTGATTGTAAACGGGGATAAAAAGTTTAACAGGGCATTGTACGGCACACATACCGGTTTCAGGGTTGAGACCGGTGATGTGCCCGAATTTGCACTCTATCTGCCCCGAATGGGTGGGAACCTGTCGTTCGGTTTAAAATCAGGGAATACTGTCAAAGCCCTGAATGATGCCGCCATGATTGAGTCGCGCTATCGTCCCGGTTCCAGAATATATCACATCCAAGATCCGATGCTCGGAAAGGGTAGTATCACCATAACCACCCTTGCTATGGCCGATGCTGAAGGGATGGTTATCCGCATCGAAACACACAGGCTCCCTGCAGGTGTTGAACTTACCTGGAGATTTGGTGGCGCTTCCGACCGCCGTTTCAGTCGCGAAGGTGACCTTGGAGTTGACCCGCCCGACAGCTTTTATCTAAAACCGGAGAATTGCCGCGGTAACGAGTTTACTATCAGTCAGAATAATTTTGTGCTGAAGTTCGGCTCTAACCAGTCGCGCACACTTACCGGTGTTTTTCCTCCTTCATCACGATTATCTACGGATGAATTACCAACGCTTAATGCTGTGATGCCTCTGGCTTCGAAATCGGAATACTATCTGGCCATTCGCATTCCTGAGACTGAAGATGCCATGGTGTATTCATCGCTGAAAAATGAGTTTCAGAAAGCAGAAAACTACCGTCAGGAAATTACCGGTGCACTGAAGATAAGCACTCCCGATCCGTTTTTTAACACGCTGGGAGGAACCATAGCTGCTGCTGCCGATGGTATCTGGGATGGTACGGTGTGGTTGCATGGTGCTGTAGGCTGGCGTATGCCCCTGAGTGGGTGGCGTGCTGCCTATACCGGCGATGTGCTGGGTTGGCACGATCGATCGCGCATTCATTTCAACGCCTATGCCAATTCGCAGGTAACTAATGTAGAACCCATTTATCCGCATCCAAACATGGATTCTGTGCTGAATCTGGCGCGGGCAGTAAAAACCTGGGGCACGCAAATGTATAGCAACGGATATATCTGTCGTAATCCGAATCGCAACGATCAGATGCATCATTATGATATGAATCTGGCTTACATTGATGAGTTGTTGTGGCACTTCAACTGGACAGGCGATATGGATTATGTGAAGAAGATGTGGCCGGTGCTGAAACTACATCTTGCATGGGAAAAACGTAATTTCGACCCAGATGGCGATGGTTTATATAATGCATATGCCTGTATTTGGGCTTCTGATGCACTTTATTATAACAGCGGAGGCGTAACCCATTCATCAGCCTATAACTACAGAGCCAATAAAATGGCTGCTGATATTGCGGCCATGATTGGAGAAGACCCTACGCCTTACAGACAGGAAGCCAAAAAGATTTTGACTGCTGTGAATAAAAAGCTATGGCTTTCGAATAGAGGTCACTGGGCTGAGTTTATCGACTTCATGGGTGATAAGATGGTTCACCACAGTGCTGCGATATGGTCAATTTATCATGCCATCGATTCTGATTTGCATGATCCGCTTCAGGCATATCAGGCTACAAGATATGTGGACACCGAAATTCCTCATATTGCCGTGGAAGCCAATGGCATTGAGTCGGGGAAATATCAGGTGATATCCACCACCAACTGGTTACCATATTCGTGGTCGATTAACAATGTAGCCATCGCTGAAATAAACCACATGGCACTGGCATATTGGCAGGCAGGCAGAAAAGAGAAAGCATTCAACCTGCTGAAAAGCTCCATGCTCGATAATATGTACCTGGGTTCCAGTCCGGGCAATATCGGCCAAATTAGCTATTACGATGCTGCCCGCGGAGAGTGTTACCGCGATTTTGGCGACCCTGTGGGTATTACATCACGTGCCGTAGTGCAGGGCTTGTTCGGAATTTTACCCGATGCCATGAATGGTCGTTTGGTGATAAAACCCGGTTTCCCGGGCGACTGGGATCATGCTTCTATCGAGAATGCAACCATTGCCTATCAGTTTAAAAGAAGAAAGCTGAAATCGGTTTACGAGATACAACAACGATTTGACCGTTTGCTCAACACCGAATTGATTGTGCCTGTTCGCCATGAAAGAATTAAATCGGTGAAAGTGAACGGAAAGAAAGTCAACTGGAAAATGTACCACGGAATCGCCGGAGAAGTCACCATCAGTATTGACGTGCCTGCAATGTCGAAAGCCAAAATTGAAATCGTGGAAGCAGGTAAGAAACTCAACGACCGCATCAGCAATATCAGACTGGCAAACGGACAATCAATCAGTTACCAGTCGCCGGTGCAGATAATGCAGCTTTTTGATCCTCAGGGCATCCTGAGCGATTTCTCTATCGTAAATAATCTCGTTAAAGCCAATGTTTCGGGCATTCCGGGTCACCGCACTTTCTTCCTCAAGGTAAGTCAGGGCGAGATGACATGGATGCAGCCTGTTCATGTGGAAATTGAGGAGCCGCTGAAGCCTCTTATTCCGGCATTCATCACCGTTGAGCCTGCGAAATGTGAAATGATAAACATCGATCAGTTCTTCAATGATAAAGTGACCAATGTTTTCACCAACAGGTATATGTCGCCGCGCTCACCCTACACAACCCTGCAAATCCCGGTACAGGGAATAGGAGAGTGGTGCCACCCCAACCTGACCGCAGAAATTGATGACTCAGGACTCAGGGCCATGGCCGTCAATAATCAGATTATGACTCCGTTCGAATTTAGTTTCATCACACCGGCACAGGGGAAGAATATCGCCTTCACATCGCGCTGGGATAATTTCCCTGATAAGATTGAGATTCCGTTGAGTGGCAAAGCAGCCCGGGCATATCTGATGATGGCCGGTACAACTAATCACATGCAATGCCATATCGATAATGGTTATATCGTGGCTACTTATACCGATGGAACAACGGACACCCTAACGCTCATCAATCCTGAAAACTGGTGTCCTATTGAGCAAGACTTCTTTGTTGATGGAAAGGCATTCCAACTGAAAACTGATCGTCCGTATCGCATTCATCTCAAGAGCGGACTCATCAGCGACAATCTCGAAAAGGAACTCAATATCAGGGGAGTGTATGGTCGTCGCATCGATGGTGGTGCAGGCGTTTTACTCGACATGCCTCTGAATCCGGAGAAAGAACTCAAAAGCTTGTCGGTCGAAAGCAAAGCCAACGAAGTAATTATTGGTTTAATGGCGCTTACGCTGCAGCGGGAGTAATATTTGCACCACATTAAAACAAAAAATCATCGTAACAGGAAGATCTCCTTTACGATGATTTTTTTGTAATCCGCTGATTTATCGTTTGATGAACCTTATTTTATCAAGTATCAATGCACTCTTATCGGACGAAACCGGTATCTGCATCCCGTTTTGAAGATCGAGACTACCGCCATCAGATTTATTGAAAGCTTTTACATATTTGAGATTCACAATATATGATTTGTGTGCACGTACAAATGCCGGATTCTCGCACAGTATCTCTTCGAAGTTTTTCAGGTTGCGGCTTACAACATGTTTGGTGCCATCGTTCATAATAACTTCCGAGTAGGCACCATCTCCTTTGATGTATAATATGTCAACAATATCAAGAAACAGTAAAAGATTGGCTGAAGGCACTGCAATCCGATCCCATTTGTTTTCATTCATTTGCACCTTCAGATGTTGATACGCCTCCTGTTTCATCCTGAATTTTGTAGTGCGCTCAACAGCCTGTACCAACTCATCCGGAACGATGGGTTTCAGTAAATAATCCATGGCAGAAAACCTGAAAGCCCTTATTGCATATTCGTTGTAGGCGGTAGCAAAGATGATGGAGAAATTAACCTCATCTTCATCGAAAAACTCAAGCAGTTCCAGTCCGCTGTGTCCCGGCATCTCAATATCAAGAAACACCACATCAGGCTGATGGCGACGAATAGCCTTAACTCCTTCGGGGAGGTTGCCACAATCGGCCACGACTTTCACCTGAGGACAATACTCTTCAAGTAGTAAGCTCAGCGATAGCCGGGCACGCTTTTCATCATCTATTATTATTGCTTTCATTTTATTTCTTGTTAACTTCCTAAAGGAATTCTAATCTTCACTGTTGTTCCTAAAGCCTGTCCGGTTTCACTCATCTCATCGAGATATTCAAGACTTATTTTTAGTCCGTCGAATTCATTCAACAATCTTACTCGTTGAGCCATAGCATCAGAGGCATACGATTTATGTTTTTGTGTTTTGATGGCATTGAGCTCCATACTCATTTTTCGTCCGATTCCATTATCCCTGATGCTGATTTCAAAAAGGTCATTCGATATTTCAAAATTGATTTTCAGTAGCTTATCTCCCTGTTTGTGAAGTAAACCATGCTTAATTGCATTTTCCACATAGGGTTGCAATAATAATGATGGAATGCGAACTTCATCCGGATCGATGTTTTTCAGGTTTATTTCATAGTGAAAATCTTCATTGAAACGAACCTTCTCTATGTCGAGATATAAGCGAAGCACTTTGATTTCCTCTGCAACTGTAACGTCGTCTTTTTCACTCATCTCAAGCATGCTGCGTGTTAATCCTGAAAATTTACTCAACACATTTACAGCCTGTTTCTTGTTGTCTTCCAGGATGAATGACTGAATAGTGTTCAGAGCATTGAAAAAGAAATGTGGGTTCATCTGTGATTTTAAAGCCTTCAGTTTCGACTGATTGGCTGTTTTTTCAAGATTGATCCTGTCAATTATCAACTGACTTTTAGTCTGTATGCTTGTAGTTCGCCAACGATCGAAACGGTACAGAACAAGAATCATTAACAATACAAAAATGGCGATGAACCACCACTGCAACCAAAAAGGTGGTTTTATTCTGAAATGCAAATGAATTTCCGGTGATAATCTGATACCATTGCTACTCATTAGCCTGATGTGGTATTTGCCGGGTCTGAGATTACGGAACTCAAGCGACTGCCTTTCGTCAACAATGGACTCCCAATAACTTCCATTGATACTGTAATATAAAGTGCGGGTTTGGTTCGGGTCGAATGATATAATAGAATAGTAAATCGATATGTCATTCTGAGAATTATCAAACCTCATATAATCCTTTGTTGTGATGATTTTTTTACCACCTGCCGTCAGGTAGTCGATTACCAAACCAGGTGCATCAGTTTTAATTTCAACACCACTTTGTTGAATAATAAGTCCTCTCGAAGTCGCCACATAAAGCATATCATTGGCCTCCTGTACATCGTTAACGCTCAGCTCACTACTAATCGATAAGACTTTACGCACTGATTCAGTAGGGTTGTCAAAGAGCAATAAATCTCTGTCGGTCAGAAAATACAGATTATCATTGGCAATCCTTATCCTGTTAACTTTCTGAGCAATGTTTTCAATATTGATGTTAGCCGGTTTTATGTTGAAATGAACATCCATCCGGTAAACGTTTCCCACGGATGAAACAGACCATAATTCATCGCGGAAGAAAACAATTTGATTGAAGAAAACCTTTTCACCCTTTGCATTGAGGATTTCTGAGACAGAATCATTCTCGTAAACGAAAAGTCCGGTGTTTGCCGAAAAAAATACGCGGTTGTTTTTGGGATCATATGCAACAGATTTTCCGCGGATGTTCGAAAAAACCTGTTCGATATAAAGTTTATCTGTCGATATGAAGTTTGATTTTCTGATTATGTTGCTTGCCGGCTCTTTGTCCTTCATCGTTATTAATGCAAAGAAACCGGTCGCAGCAATTGCATATCTTCCATCCCTTAACCTGCAAATATCTTTTACCGCTAAATCTAAATCTTCCAGTAATTTTCCATTCATATCCACGATTTTAAATCTGTTGGAAGTCAGAAAAACCAAATCATCATCATCGAATGTTTTTAACAGGTAGGTTTCGTGACCGGCATTACCTTTATGGAAAGTGCTGAAAACCTCTGAATGTAAATTCATCTTTTTAACCATATCTCCGGCCATTCCCATCAGAAGCATATCCCTGCTTATATCCAACACATTGATGTTCGAGTTGAAATAATGAAACGTGGTTTCAAAACTGCCAATGTAAAGTACTCCCTGACCATTAGTAGCAATCCAAAAGGCACCACTCTTATCTTTGAAAATTCGTGTTGTGTTGAAGTGACTGAAGAAGCGATCATATACAAATCCTTCAGGATGAGGATGTGCCCTGATAACACCAGCTGTGGTACAAAACCACAAATCCTCATCAAATGAAGATAGATTCTGTATGAATTTCGGCGGGAAATTAAAGTGATATCTTTCCCATCCCAAGTCATTCCTGATATAAAAGAAATCAGCATTTTTGAGTGAAATAACAATTTTATTATCCCTGATTTCCAACAAAGGCGAGGGTGTTTTTTCCGGGAAGTCGGCAGGTAGCTCCATACTTGTTACTTCTCCACTATGGCTGTATATATAAAGCTTTTCTGCCAACACATAAAAATGATGCTTGTCATAGATTGTGGCAAGTATCTTTTCAGTATTGAGATTGGTACGTCTTATTTCTTTCAGGGTATTCAGGTTATATTCCACGATAGCCCTCGGTTCTACACAGAATAGTCTATCGCCTACAACCCCGAATTTCAGGAAAGTCCACATGGCCGAATGCTCAAAAGCCTTCAAGGTATCATTTTCGACATAATACATATATCCGTCGAAGTTAACATACCAGATGCGTCCATATTTATCTTCAGCTATGTTTGAACCTGCCTTTAAGGTTTGTTTCTCGGAGCTGTAATGTTTAAACCGATATCCGTCGTATCGTGATAAGCCGTTGCCCGACGCAAACCAAATAAAGCCCTTGCTGTCCTGAAAAATATCATATACCGTATTCGATGGCAAGCCCTTCGATTTGTCGATTCGGTAATAGAACGGCTCTTGAGCTGCAAGTGTCGTTACCCAAATTGAGAGTATGATTATTAGATATTTCAAAATTATATTACTGATAAGCAATCGCAAATGTAAGAAAAAGGCATTGAAATCCCTGAAAGGTTTCACAAAACGGCAATATGAGTTTACAAATACGATAAAACTTGATTTATAAACTGAAAAGCCGTTTTGCTAAACTGTCGGTTAATGCCAATTAATTCAAATCTACTTTTGTAATTGATTCAATCGTTTAATATATCGAAACAAACACAAGATGATTATGAAACAGATTTTTACATTATTAAGTTGCATAATACTCGCAACAACGTTATCAGCTCAAATTACGATTACCAATGATTCTCTGTTGGCTTATTACAATTTTGAGAATAGCGGCAACAATCAGGTTGCTGACAGGTTTCACCTCACACCCGTTGTGAATACTGGTCGTGAAGCGCCAAGTTACCATGCCGGTAAATTAGGTAACTCAGTATATTTCAATAAAAATAATGCTTTGGTAAATACCAATGAGTTGGCTAATCACATAGCAGCATCGCAGAGCAAATCGCTGAGTTTAAGTTTTTGGGTGATTTATTCCAATGCTAACACATCGCTTTCAACCTTTGTCGAATTTTTTGAGAGTCTTTTTATGCGCAACAGTAACCTGACATTCGGGATGTTAGGTTCGGGCAATGCCTGGAGCTCAACCCATGCAAATGCCATGTTAAACAATCAGGGATGGCGTCATGTTGTGGTTGTTTACGATGCACCATCTTTTTCGCTTAAATTGTATCTCGATGGGGAATTAACCCGTCAATTGGTGATTAACGGAAACGATATGATGCGGCTTACCCCTAACTTTATTTTGGGAGCGGGTACCAACAATAATGTTTTTAACTGGACTGATAAAGGATTTGAAGGCAGGCTTGATGAGATGTACCTCTATAACCGTGTGCTTTCAGCTTCAGAAGTGCTGGACTTGTTCTATTTACGGGTTGCCCCGGCAACCGAGGTTTCGGGTGATAAGCTGGTTGCCTATTACGATTTCAATACGGATGCAAACAATAAAGCAGGTAACAATTTCAACCTGACAGCAGTAACACTAAATTCAGAGGTGGGTGCACCCGCTTTTATTAATGACGGAAAAGCCGGAGGTGCTGCAAGTTTCAATGGTAATAATGCGTTTTGGAATCAGACTGAATTCGCATCATATTCGGCAGATTCAGATAGGAGCCTCACTATTTCGACCTGGATTCGCCATAGAAACAACAATACGAAGCAATTCTTTACGATGTTCGAGCTGTTCGAGAGCATGTTTTTGCGCTCTAATGTAAGTTTCGGCATTTCACGTGCCAATGCAATTTTTAATGCAACAAGTGGCAATGTTAGTCTCCCGCCCAATCAATGGGTGCATGTTACAGCAATTTATGATCAGGTGGAAAGTCAAATCCGACTTCACGTTAATGGCGATTTGAGGGCAACAATCACCGGAATTACTGGCTTCCATGCTTATAATTCAGTCTTTATGGTAGGAGCTGGTGCCAACAATGCAACTCCCAATTTTGCAACCAAAGGGTTTGTTGGCGATATCGACGAAATGTATATTTTCAATCGTGTGCTCAATAAAGAAGAAATCTATGGAATGATGAATATGTCACCTGTAGTAATTACATCGGTGCGCAATGCGAAATTCGAACCCCTTACACTTTATCCAAATCCAACTCGATCGAAATTCATCATTGAAACAGGAAGCGAAGAGATCAAAAGTGTTCGAATGTTCGATGTTTCAGGAAAAGTATTGTTGCGCACAAATCAAAAAGAAATTGATATCAGTAACTTCAGTCAGGGAGTTTACTTCGTGAAAATAGAGACTGCAAATGGCAATACTCATGTACAGAGGCTGCAAAAGAAATAACCTGTGATTTTTTTGTCTGTATGAAGGAGTTTGATTTTAAAAGTCAAACTCCTTTTTTTAATCATCAGGATTGAAAGTAATTACTTATCTCAAATTGACTAATAACTTTTTCAACTCAGCCACCCCGTCTGAAGCCTTCATTTTAAGGTGAGTTACACGGGATGAGGTGATGTTCACATCATTGGGGTCGATAAGGTAAATCGGCACATGAGGTTTGGAGTAGTGTATTAGTCCGGCTGCCGGATAAACCTGCATGGAGGAGCCAATTATGACTAAAATATCCGCTTCGCTAACCACGTCGGCAGCATGTTCAATTTCGGGCACAGTTTCACCGAACCAAACAATGTGTGGTCTGAGTTGGTAGCCTTTCGGACAATTATCGCCGGGGTTAAGTATGATATTATCTTCTGAGAGGGTGTAAACCTCTTCGCCCGGACCGGTAGAGCGTACTTTCATCAACTCGCCGTGCAGATGAATAATTTTGGAGCTTCCGGCACGTTCGTGCAGGTTATCAACATTTTGGGTGATGATATCGACATCGAAATAGTCTTCAAGATCAACCAGGCCGTAATGCGCATTGTTCGGATTAACTCTGAGCAACTGCTCACGACGCATGTTGTAAAAATGTAATACCAAAGCGGGATTGTTTCTCCATGCTTCGGGTGTGGCTACCTCCTCAATCCGGAATTGCTCCCACAAACCACCTGCATCCCGAAAAGTAGCAATGCCACTTTCGGCACTGATACCTGATCCGGTAAGTACTGTCAGTCTTTTCATGTATTGTTTGATTCTGAAGGTTCGTTTTCGTCGTCCGAAATTACAATTATTTTTTGAAACAGGAAATTTTTGAGGGGGGAGATTTGGTGTTTGACAGGATTAACAGGATTATCAGGTTTCTTTTCTTACATGTATATCCAGTTAATCCTGTCAATAAAACATATAAAAACATCTGTTTCAATTTCCATTTAATATCCTCCGGTAACAAACTTTGGTGTAAATTCCAATTCCCTTTCGACATTATTGTACTACTTCCCGACAATATCGTGTAATAACATGCTGAAGCCTTTTGCTAGCTTTGCACAAAACTAAAACACTACAATTATGTTGATTACCGCAATAATACTATCGATTTTCATGGCTATGATTATGTCATTATGCTGTTCGAAAAACCTATTGGCAGCGGTATTCACGGCAAGTTTTGTCATTATGACTCCCTGCAATAAAGGTCTTGCAGCATCATTACAAGGCACTTTTCATGTCAAAATGACAAGCTTTCAGCAGCCCAAAAGAGGGCAAAACTGCTAATTTTCGACTGCATTATTATACAATTATCCGAGCTATTTTTGAATATTTACCCACCTTTTTCGAATCACATTTCTATCCTCTTTACAATTTTACGCTAAGCATATTGCTCCGTTACGCTAAGCATAATGCTCCATCACGCTTAGCATACTGCTCCAATATGCTTAACACTTTGTCCTGAAACGCATCACTGTCAACGCTACCTGTAATAACATCCGCATAAAACTATAATAGTCTGTCAATCTGATTGATAGGCTATTTTTTTTGTGCGAATAATCTGCATATTAACG
>CAYMDE010000014.1:0-39942 GCA_964389115.1 uncultured Paludibacter sp.
TTTTTCTTTAATTTTCAAAAGCAAGCCCCCTGTAAAGGGAAAAGGGACTGCTGAGGGTCGGATTGCCAGTTTTTCTGGCGTTCCTTTTCTTCAGCAATTTTCTTTCTCCAGGCTTTTTCCGGATCTTCAAAGAATGCATATACATTGATATAACTCATCAGTTGATATCGTACAACAGACATCATATTTGAAAACGCCCAGGACTTCTTTATTTTACTTCGTAATATGGTTAGCAACAGATTTGCAATCATAGCCGACCATATTTGTATGATAATCGCATTCTCATTGTCACCAAAAAAGTATTTCAATGGAAAATTCTGTTTTAGTTGCTTAAACAGAAGTTCTATTTGCCATCTTTTCCTGTAGATCAGGGCTATTTCATCAGCTGACAATTCAAAATTATTGGTGATAAATTCAAAAACACGCTTGTTTTCTTCATCCCAAAATGCGATTCTTCTGGCTCTATGTTTCTGTTGCTTGTTTTCACCATAAAACAACTCTATCTCTTCATCTTTTTAATACACCCGCATGTACGTCATCGGGAATGTCAAATTCTTGTTTTGCCTGATAAAGTGCATTGTCCTTCAAACGGGTTACATACCATATCTTTCGCGATGTGAACACCTCATACTGTGCATAGTCAACATAACCTTTATCAAAGCAGATGAACGAATGCTCAGGTAAATCCACATCCTTCAATAATATATGGTCATGCCGGACTGATTCGGTATAACGGACAAAACACGGCATACTATCCTGTGAATTAATAATCGTATGTGCCTTGATACCACCTTTTTTCTTCCCGTTCTCAGGATTACGTCCAACACCCTTAAGAATATCCTTGAACAGGGTAATGGTGGTTGAATCCATGATATACAAACGCCTCATATCCTTCTTGCTCATGTGGCTGTCCGATATAACATGCTTATGTGCATCGTAGGTTTGATAGTATACTTGTTCAAACAGCTTATGTGGCCGACGAACGTTGGCATCTGAGAAGGTTGAACGACGCACAACATAATCCAAACCTAAATGCTGAAGCTTTCCTGCATTGGATAACAAACCCAATACTGTGTCACGAATGGAATGATATCCCTCGAATACAGCAAACAACATAACCACTACATGCGTGTAGCTATCAAATCGCTTTACATATCTGTCTGCCTTCAACGCTTTGGAGGCTTTCTTAATTTTTCCTTTATCCAGGAAACTTAATAACTGTCCGATAAAATTTGTATCTTTGCCCACGATGTTTAATTTTTGGTTCGCAAAACAAAATTAAAACATCGGAGGGGATTTCTTCGGAGGTTCCCTCTTTTTATTGCTATTTCTTTTTATCTTTATCGGACACTAATGATTTATTTTAAAATTTTAAAAGATTACTTAACCACCATAATTCCTTTGGGCACCTTAATGGTAGATTTAATTTTTCCATTTTTTAGTTTAACATGACTAACTTCTATAATACCCTTAGGTGTTGGGAAAGTGCCTTCCGCCCATTTTAGATCTCCAAGATTGGGTGTAATACGGACTTTTTTAAACCCTGGTTCTAACGGTGTGATGCCGAGAACATACTGGCTTAGCCAGGGTGTCGGACCGGCAGCCCAGCCATGGCAAAGGCTTCTGCGTAATCCGATGTAACATTCAATACCAGTGTTGCTATGATAATCGAATTTGCCTGAAGGAACAATCTCATCAATCCGAGCAGCATTATACGCTTCCGAAAGATTAAATTCTTCCCAGAAAGTTGTTGCTCCAAGATCGAGCATTCCACCCCAGAATTGCCTGATATTATCAAGAGCATTACCGAAATCACCGGCCTTAGCTTGTGCCATTAACATATAATAGCCGAAAAATGCAGAATAACTATTGACTCCATTTTTGCGGATGATTTCAGCGTTCATTCTTTTTGCGTCTGCCATGCCCGAAAGTGCGTAAAGTGCTGCTACCTGATTTCTTTTATTAGTGTCCGGCACATGTTTTTTCATTTTGTCGGCTAATGTTTTATAATGATCTGCTTTAAGTGGTAGTTTTAAATAATCACATAAATTAGCACCCAAATTAAAAGTCATTACCATCATAGCCTGTAAGCCGGCATGAACAGCAATTGTATCCTTGTAAGTTGGCCAGTCGATAAAGCGCATACCTTTATCATGCAAAATTTCCTTGCCACTATCATTTACATAGTCTTCGAATATCCTCAACAATTCAATTAGATAATCCTGCTGTTCCTTTAAATAGTCTAAGGAACCCTGATATAAATACCAGTCGTGTTGCATGATTACCCACCACATCGAATAGGAGGGAATACCATTCATAAATTCCGGTAATGGTGTCGTTTCTTTTAAAAAGTCCAATGTTTTTGGGACTATGTTCTGGTTGCCAAATACTGCGGCAATTGCCATCATCTCTGGATGCATGTCGCCTGCCCATACCATTCTGTCTCGTTTCACTCCATCTACCAAATAATTGAGCATATTCAAATGAACGGTATAGGCACCGGTTTCCCATATCCTATTAAGTTGCTCATCATTGCTTCGAAATGATCCCAGGTAGGGCAAGTCACGTAACAAGGCAACAGCTCTAACTTCTTTTAGAGTCAGACTTGATGAGGGTTCGGCAAGATCAATACGGATAAACCTGAAACCAGTGTTGCCTATTTCTATCGTTCCATAGCCTGGTAGCGTAAGATCAAAATCGCGCATTGCATGATGATTGGTAGCATTACGTCCCTCATGAGGATAACCAGAGCCACGTACAGAGGCCATAACTTCACTGACCGATTCTCCGAAACGAATACGGATTTTACGAGTTACATTGTTGCTTTGTGAAGTGGTAATTTGTATACCGCCATGCAATTGTACTCCAAAATCAAGGATAAAACCTGAGACCAAGCCATCTTTGTTGATAATTCGGCACAAAGGTTGACTGCCAAAATATGCCTGTCCGGTACCCGGTTGTAAGAGGGCCTCAGGATTTAATACCAATGAGTCTGAAGACTGCCAAATAATGCGCTGCGGATGTACGATGTAGCGCCTAAGAGGATCCTGTTCCACATTAATCCTGTTCAGTCCTATTGGGGGAAGATGATTTTGCCCTAATATGGGGGTAATGCCAATTTTTAGAATGCATATAGTTATGATAAGTCTGCAATACATATTGTTTTGTAATTTGTGAAACATATTAAATGTTATAAAAAAAGCCTGTTTTTTTTGAAAGATTTAAATCCCGCTATTTGTGTAGGGTCTATTTTTTGAGAGTAATTGTTTTCTCCGCCTTTTTAAGTCCCAATGCTGTTGCAGAAATTTTAACATTGCCTGAGAGTTTTCCTGCGCGCAACACCGCCAAGGCATAACCTTGATGCATTGTTCTTTTGTTTCCGTAGAATAGTTCATTGCAACTGTGATTACCATTGGCAAGGGCAATTAACTTAGCGGCTCCGGATACTTCAACGGTTACTTCTCCTGTTGCGTCGGGCACAATTCGGCCTTTACTGTCGACGGCATAGATTTTTATATATTCCAAATCCATACCATTAGCACTCCAGTTGTTGTTTTCAAGTACAAATTTTAGTGCAACAGCTTTGCCTGTGGTTGTTAGTTGATGACGAGTTATTTCCTTACCATTACTACGGGCAACAGCGACTATGTTTCCACCTTTACCATAGCGAACATTTTGCCAATAAATCATATTTCGTCGGCTGTTGTCTTTTATGTCATTTTTTTGTATGCCAAGGGACTTTCCATTAACAAATAGTTCAACTTCTTCTGCATTTGTAAATGTAAAGAGTGATACTTCGCTATCTGGAGTTCGATTCCAATTGGATGAAAGTTGGATATGACCTATGGTTACATCGTTCCATTCCACATTCTCTTTTTCGCCTTCTACCACGCCAATGTGCACTAATGGTTCATTTGAAAAGGCACTTTTTATTAAGTATGCCTGAGGGAAGGGTTCTACGGCATGATTAAAAAACGAAAATGCCCAGCCTTTGCGAGGCCATCCGTGAGATTCACCCCAATACTCAATTGCACCCCAATATGCTATGCCTACCATCTTATCGTAATCCATTCCGAAATATGGAGCAAGCAATTCGTTGGTAGTTGCCTCACTCTGGTACAAAATCATTTCAGGAGCATGTTTCAGATATTCTTTATAATCAGGCCAACGGTAGTTGAAACTAGCAATTTCTGTGACTGTCGCAAGTTCTGGCGCAAAAATTTTGGTATTAAACTCTTCGTCGTTTCGTGTGTAGGCACCTGCTCGCGAAGGAAACATTGCAGCAGTTGTAGGTCGGGTTTTATCATATCGTTTCGTCAATAAATCCATCATTCGATAGGTGGTTACACCCCAATCTCCGGTTGGGTAGCCGGCTAAATCCTCACGCATTTGCATTTCGTTGCCCAACGACCACATGATTACTGATGGATGATTTCGGTCGCGCTTAATCCATTCTGTCAGATGTTGTGGCCATAATTCAGTCCAGTTGCGACGACCGCCCCAATAGCTGTTGTTGCTCCATTTGTCATATAATTCATCGACGACCAAAATGCCCTTTTCATCAGCGATGCGCATAAACGCCTTTGAGTAAGGATTATGAGATGTGCGTATATGATTATAACCAAATTTCTTAAGAATGTCCATTTGACGTTCGATAGCTGTTTCATAAGCAGCGGCACCTACCGGACCAAGGTCGTGATGGTTTGATATTCCTTTGAGAAATACTTTTTTACCGTTAAGTTTAAAACCAAAATCTTTGGAATACTCTATAGTTCTGATGCCAAAACGTTCAGTTAATCTGTCTACAGGCTCTCCATTAAGAACTAATGTAACTTCAGCTGAATATAGATTAGGCGTCTCGCACGACCACAACTGCGGCTTAACCACATTAGCAAGAGGCAATTGTACTTCCATAGTTTCCAGTTTGTTACGTTTTGGAGCCAAGACAGATGTTTGAGCCACCAAATTTCCATTGGGGTCGAATATTCTTGTTTGAATATCCAAATCGTCGCGTTTATACCGGAATCCTTCGACCTCGACCTGTACACTTACTGTTGCGTTATCCTTTGAAATTCCGGGTGTTGTGATATATACACCATGTCGGGCGACAGACACTTCGTTCTTGATTGTTAAATTTACATCGCGGTAAAGCCCTCCGCCCGTGTACCAACGTGATCCTGCTCTTGAACCCGTCGATGCACGCACTACCACAACATTATCCGATTCAAAATTAAGCAGTTTGGTGATATTACAATCGAAGCCTACATAACCATATTCGGTACTGCCAATTTTTGTACCGTTGAGCCAAACATCTCCAAGTAAAATTAGTCCCTCAAAATCGAGTAACACTTTCTTGCCTTTCCATTCCGGGTTTGCACTGAAAGTTTTACGATACCAGCCTTCACCCATTGGTTTAAATCCACGCGCAGCACCCGCAGTTTGATCCCAAGGTTGCTCAAATTGAAAATCGTGTGGTAAATCCAGACTACGCCATTCAGAGTCGTCAAAATCTAGTGTATGTGCATTTTTTACATCGCCATAATGAAATTTCCAATCGAAATTAAAAAGGTGAACCTGACGAATTTCATTGCTGTTTGCGTGAGTAGTATACACACCAAATATGCTGCATATGAGCATAATTAAAAAAAACTTCTTCATGAATTTATTAGTATTTTATTGTTTAATAATTTTTCTACTTCCATTACGAATATATTCAACCGTACATCCTTTCGGAATCTCAATTTCATCGTTTCTATCGTTTCTCAGTTTTAGTTTAATTTTTCCTTCTTTTACAGGAAATTCGATATTAGCCCATTCAAGATCCATCAAATCTGGTTGCAGAGTGTAGTGGTTTAGCTTTTTGTCGCATTGACTAAAACCTGCGATACCATTAAGCACAGCCACTACTGCTGGAGCTCCATTAGCTCCATGACAAATACTCAGGCCAAACGGGCGACTATAGAAAACCATTTGATCATTCTTAGAACCTCTATAAAGAAAATTCTCAGGAAAGCGGGTATGTCCTTGAGCGAGCCAATCCCCAAAAACCTCATGCAAGAAATCCCACATCTCGCTCACTTTATGTGCCTTTGAATATGCCAGAAATTCATACCCCTTTTCGTAACTCACATATGCCTTATACCAAGGTATTTCCCGAAGTTTTGGAAACATAGCTTCAATATGGCTATCAGGGAAAATATCTGCAAGTACAGCCCAATATTGAGCATGATGTGAAACTACTTTATCCAACTCGCCATCTTTTTTATAACCATTGATAAACATTCCCAATTCTTCATTCCAGAAATGTGCCATAATGTTCCTTTTAAGGATTTCAGCTTTACGATTGTAATGTGTCGCTGCTTTACGATCACCCCATTTTGCGGCAAATTCAGCTCCAATTTTAAAGTTGTAATAAAGCATAATTTGTGCGTATGCTGGTGTTCCCTTTCGATCGGGGCCACGGCGGGTAGACCAACCGGGTACAAATCCCCAACTTACTCCAACATTGGCGGAAATAAATCCACGCTCATCCTGGATGTTCTCATAAAAGTGTAGTAGTTGCTCCATACGATCGCGATATGAAAGGATCACATTGAAATCGCCAAATCTTTTGTAATGTTGTTTAAATCCGATAATTGCATGTAAGGGATAGTCAGGAATACCCAAATCTGAAATTTGTGGATTTAACGGTAATAATGCAACTGACAAACTATTACGTGACACTTGCTCATCGCCAAATAGATAGTCTCCTGCAAAAGTTGAGATAACTGCATCCATCGACCACGGAAGATAATCTCGTTTTACTCCATCGAGATAAAATCCATGCATGCTAGTTAGCAAAGTGGCAATTGAGGCGTTCCAAATGTCATTTTTTCTCTGATCATTGCACTCGAATGACATTTGCATTTCAACAGGCCATATTTTTGCCCTGAACTTCAGATTGGATATTTCACAACCGTCAGTAACAAGCAATTTTACATAACGCAACGCACGTTCAGGAAGAGAAACAGTTTTAGAATCTGCTGTCACCATAATTTGTTCGATTGGATGTTGCTCGAATAATTTGGTGTCTTCATTTAAGGCTTCTTCAGCAGTTTCACCTACGAATGCCGTAATCCTTCCTGAACCTTTTACATCAAAATACAAATTTCCTACTTCAAGGTGGAAGAAATCAATTAGTACATGACCGTTTTTTCCTATTTGTATCACTCCATCATTAACAACAGCATTTCTAATCGGAAGAATTGAAGCCGGTGAAATATCTGCCAAAATTTCAGGGTCATCCAGGGGGGTACGACCATTCGTTCCAAATACTGATGAAGTCTCAGCAAAGTTCCATTTTTGCCCATCTAAACTTGCTTGCCATCCTTCCACTGAAATTTCATTGTTGAGAGTGACACTAATGGCCGGCAAGTCATTTTCACTAGAGACTTTAAAAAGCAATGTGTTTTTTCCTTTTGGAAGAAAGAATGCATGCCCTTGCTGATTTATCTTTTTGTCGTTGAGAAATAACTCAACACTTCCTGTAGATTTCCAACTTACTTTAGTTTCACGAGACACATTTAAGTTTTTTTTGAAATAGCTCGTTGATAACGGTTTGTAAAAATTACCCGGGTAACCAACGTTAACACAACGTTTCTGAGACTCTTTCATTCGTAATTGTTGCAAATGGGCGCTCAACTGACCTGGGTACCAAAGATATTCGCTTTGTCTCTCTGATTGTCTATTCTCCAGAAAGGTCACCGAATTATCCAAAAAGGGAACGTAGTGATTATTTTGACCCTCAGCAAATAGTAAAGAACATGAAAGGGTAAGTGCTATTAAAAATTTTGTCATAGTATGTAAATTTTAAAGTGAGTTCGATATAAGAGTTTATTTATCTATCTTTCTATCTTTCTATCTGATAAATAAGGTAATAATGTTTTAAAGTGAATTATTATCAAAAGTTACTAATGATAATGTAGCTAAACATGGTTTTAAATCCTAGTTTTAATGATAAATCTTGGTGGGAAATAATCTTGACCATATTATCTGTTGAAAATCATTCTTTTAGCGATCTGTCTTAATCCTTATATCGAACTCACGTTAGTTTAATGTTTTTTATCTTTAAATTGAAAAACATTAAATGGAAGAGTGGTGCCTTTTATTTCTAAAACTACAACACCGTGTGGTGCCACTTGTCGTTCTACTGTTTGATTGAAAGAATTTGCGTAAGTCTCTTTAGTCCATAAATCACGCATAGTATATCCATTTGATGGATTCAGACCTACATCGTTCAAACTGAAAGTTATAGTTTGTGTTGTTTTGCTACGGTTTAGCAATGCTACGACAATTTTACCGCTTGTAGTCGAAATGAGTGGTCGACCCCAAATTTCAAGTTCTCCATTTTTAATGAGACGACGAGCCTGATAAACATAGTTGCTTTGGTTGATTGCAATAAGTTCCTCGTTAGTTACTATTTGGAGGGTCTGTTTAGATATTTTTGTTAGATCGTTGCCTAATATTAGCGGGGAATGCATTAGGCACCAGAAACTAAAATGCGTTTTATCTTCTTCGTAGGTCATGCCACGTCCTATTTGTAACATGTCCATATCGTTGTAATGTCCTGCAGATGCATACATCCATAAATCGGCATTGTGGTCAATTGATTTTAATACGGAATTGAAGTTGTTGCGTATGTCGGTTGAAATGCGCCACGAATTTGCGAGTTTGGTAACCCATTTGCCCGGAAATTGCCAGCGGCAAACATTATATACCACATTGGGTTTAATCTGTTTGGCCAATTTGCCAATTTGAGTATAACGAAGCTCTTCATCCAGTCCAAGCCAGTTGGCGCCACAAAAGTCAACTTTGATATAGTCATAATTCCATTCTTCAAGATATTGTCGCAAATCCTGTTCGTCATGTCCAAATAGACCCATTCCAGCACCTATCGTGTCTTTGTCGTAGTGCGTTGCGCAGGTGTTAATTCCTGCATCAGTATAAATTCCTGCTTTTAAACCTTTACTGTGAATGTAATCTGCCAGATTTTTCATGCCTCCCGGAAAGCGTGTGGGATGGGATAAAATCTTCCCGTTGTCATCTCTACCACCGAAAAATCCATCGTCAATATTAATAAACTTATATCCAAAATTGCTTAGCCCTGTATTTACCAAAGCATCTGCTTGAGCCTTAATGATATCTTCGCTGATATTTATATGGAAATTATTCCAGCTAGCCCAGCCCATAGTGGGGGGCGTGAATTTTTCAGTTTCGTCAATCTCAATTTTTGATTGAACGATGATGGTTTTGCACGAAACAAAAAATATAATGCTAAGAGCAAAAAGAATAGAACAAAGTTTACACATGATGATTGGATTATTTTGATTTTATTTAATACGAAATTCGTCTGAATTAAGTGAAGGGAAGCAATCACAAAACAGCTTTTTGTAATCATTTTCCGTTATATCATTCGATTTTTTTGTGAAATTCACTTGGTTTAAGCTGTTAACTACATTATCGCACAAAGTTTTGATTAGAAATCAACGATTTTGAAATTAAGTTTATTCTTATTTACGTTGAAATAATAGATTAAAGCCCAATCCTGATCATTGGCAAATGGATCAAATTTATGTGCTTTTTGACCATCCACTTTGTTGGGGTAGATAAAAGCGCAGGATGCTTTACCATCTTCAAAAAACTGACATAGATTATTCCTGACAATGTTTTCTGCGCGATGCTGATAACTCATGTCTCCCGTACATGTAGCAAAAAGTGAATATGCATGAGCATTTAACACACTCCAGTAGTGCGGGTAATTATCACCCCATAGCCTATCTTTTCCAAACCAATAACCGTCCCAGTGGCGAATGGCGATTTCATTTATAAAGTAGCTAGGTTGTTGACCCGCAAATGCCTCAAGTCTGGGTAGTTGCTTTTTAGCACCTTCTAAATATTTTATGTCGTTTGTAATTAAATACATTTGCAATTGAACAATTACACCCGGAGCCACAATCGTTTGTTCGTAATTCACTTCACTTTTTGGATAGTTCCAATCATTAGAGTAGTAAGTGTCTGCTGTGTTTTTGAAGTCCTTTAAAAGTGATGCAGCTTCTTCAGTAAATCCATTCTCTTTGAGCAATGTATAGCCTTTTACAGGAAGGTCAATCGCATAAAAGTTGTATCCGAATTGCTGAAAAAATAATTTTAATGTTTTGAAGCCGTGAAGCAGATATTCTTTGTCTCCTGTTACGCTAAACATTTCGAAATAGAATCGAGCAACCCAAGGATAGTTGTAGGGACGGTTCCGACTTTGGTGATCGGCGGTAGAGAAAGTTGTATAATCATCGCGTTGCAATGACCGTACAAATTTCACATACTTTAGAAGCGACTCTTTAATTTTCTCATCTTTTGTCTCTTGATATTGTAACGCAAGCAAAATTCCCATCCCTAATCGCTCGCGTCCTTCATCTGTGTCTGAACGTCTTTTTTCATTACTCTCATTCATGAATATCATATTCAGATCATTGTCATACACCATATATGCGCCGTTCCTTGAATCGCTTGGATTGTCGTATTGTTGTTTGTCGATAATGAAATTAACGCGCTTTTTAATAAGCTCTTTTTTGCTCGATACTCCAAGGCACTGAACAAAGGTTGTTTTGTTTTGATTGTAATTTAATCTGAAAATCATTTCGCCGGAACTTGTTACTGGGTATTCAATAAAAATACTATTTTTCGATGAAATTGATTTTATAGTTTTCCCATTCACAGTAACTGTCGGATTCTTAATTTTTCCGTTGTGTTGAAATTCCACACGGGCGGTATCTCCTTTTTCAAAAACGTATTGGTTGCTTTTTCCTACAACCGAACCGTATGTTACCAGCTTTTTGAAAAAATCATCCCATCCTGCGTGAGGAAATAATCGCCATTGAATACTGTAAATTTTTCCCGGCTCAATGTTGAAGTCTTCCGGATTCAATGCAATAACTCCCCTGAAATTTGAGGATCCTTTTTCAGAGGATCTTTCGCTGATTTCGTAATTTGCAATAGAACCTTTAGTGAGAACTAATCCTAAGTGGGGCGCATTTCCACTCATATGGATAGCATTATTATATGCATTGTGATTTCCGACCCAAATATGTGCATGGGTTCTTGCCAAATGACAGGTTTCAGAATCCGGGTAATTGTCATTGAAGGGAGTATTGATAGCAATGTCCTTCAATGAAATTAAATGATTGCTTTTGTTTTTGAAGTTAATCTCTTCAATTAGAGTGTTTTTGTCCATGTGTCTGGATACTGAAACTTCTATAGCCCCAAGTTGATATGTCGAAATTGTTTTTCGTTGTTTCGTTGTTATAGACACGGGATTTTGCCATTTTATTCTGGATTCTTTTCCGTTCTCAATCATTGTCATCTCACCAAGACCCCAACCATGGCTTTCATTAACCCAAGCGTATTGTGAGCCGTCGGTAGTGAGTATCCAATTCATTCCCCGATTGTCATTCATTAAAGAAATGCTTTTAAGGGCGCCGGTTTGTTGGTTGACAACATAATCTAATTGAAGATTTTTTGGCGTTGAAAAACTTACCTGTAATGTGAAAATACAGAAGATAAACGCAAAAAGTAATTTGTGCTTTGTTAAATTCATTTTTTTAAATTGAGTTATATGACTAAATAATTTTGAATTAATGCAAAAATCGTATGATTTTCGGGGAAGTAAGCAATCACAAAATAGCGTTTTGTAATCATTTCCCGTCAAATCATACGATTTCTGGTTGGAATTCGTTTGGTCTAAATATCAGCAATTCATTTGGTTAAATATATATTGGGCTTTGGTGAGGGGAAATCCATGTCCGTTGCAATGTAATAGCCCGGATGTGGCGGCTGGTTGTAAGATGAATTTTGCCAACTGATTGCGACCCTGTACACAGGGTCATGCATCAATGTATACAGTCGGTGCGTAGTAGGCATTGTTGTTGTGTACACGCGTAAAGCTTCATTGTCGGCTCTTCGTAGTATAATTTCTTCTCGCCAATCGCCTAATAAGTCGGCTTGCAAAACAGGAGTTGCTTTCGTGCCGTTGATGGATGCAGCTCCTTGCGCCCTAAGTAGCTCGATGGAACTATTGTTGCTGATGCTCCATTTTTCGATGCGATTACCCGAAAGCAATTCCCGGCTCAGATCACCATCCCACCAAATTACAAAATTCATTGAGCGGGGTGCTTGACCAACCTTATCTCCACTCATATTGTATAGTCCCATTCCGTGTGTCCCCCAAAAGTGGAAGCCCGGTACTTCCGGGTCAATTTCGGCACCTACGCCTCTCCCGACATCGTTTGGATTGCGATGGTTGAATATTATTTCTCCGTTGTGCGCATGCCGAAGCGCCACACCATGTCCGCCGCTTTCGTGTGGCATAAATATTTGTGGGTGTTTGAAGTTTTTGATCATGTATGTTACGTGAGTGGCATCGCCATGTCCCATCCTGCTGGTATGCATTCCTATCCCATCAGCACTGATGACTGCTGCACCGGTAACAATGTCGTGTTTTCCATCGCCATATGCATCAATCACATGAATGGAATGATTTCCTTGTCCTGCAAACATTCGGTTGTTGCCTTCGTTGGAGTCAAAAATCCATCTACGACTAAGTTTTCCGTTGCGCCAATCCCATGCGGCCATTGTTAGTCGGGTGTAATAACCGCGTTGAAATATCGCCGAAGGTTTTTTGCCGTCCACATAGGCTACCGCGGCATTGTAACGGTCAACTCTGTTTCCATAGTTATCTCCCCAGCCTCTTACTCTCCCGCGTAATGGCCAATACTCTTCTGTGGCCAGTTCTTTCCCGGTCAATCCGTCGAAAACGGTCAGATATTCCGGTCCGTCAAGAATATAACCAGATTCATTTGTGTAGTTTGTATCGTGTTGTGCATTTGCTGCAGGTCCTTTTGAGATAAACGCACCAGTGCCATCGCGTGTGCCGGGTGCCGTTTTTACCATTAATTCGGCTCTTCCGTCGCCATCAAAATCGTATACCAAAAATTGCGTGTAGTGAGCTCCAGAACGAATGTTAGGTCCCAACTCTATTCGCCACAATTGTTCGCCATCAAGCGTATACGCATCGATAATTACCTGATCCGAAATCCCGCGGTGTGAATTGTCTTTGGCGTTGTTCGGACTCCATTTCAGGACGATTTCGTATTGCCCATCTCCATTCAAATCGCCTACACTTCCGTCGTTTGGAGCATAGCTGCCGCCATTTGCTCCTGTATTCGGACGATTTATCGGAATGTCGAAATATGCGGCATTCTCGCCTTCAAGTTGGTTTATGATTTTAAATTTACTTTGAGACTCCTCTGTTTCAATTCCTTTTAAAGCCGGTTTTAATGTGTAAATACTATTTGCAGGAGCAAGTGCGTCGAAGAAGGTCGTGCTGTTCGTAACCGGATTTTTAGTTATTAATTCTCCATTTCGATAGATGTTGAATCCAATATCGTAGGGCTCAGTGCCTAGTAATCTCCAACTTAAAAAATTCCCGTCGGTTTTGTTGATTGCTATTGCTCCCCTGTTTAATCGTTCAGCCTGATATTGAGCAACTGTGCCTACTGAAAAAATGAAAAGAAACAGGGAAAAATAAATAAGTTTAAATTGTTGTTTAATCATTCGGTGAGTGTATAGATTTTAAAATTAGTTTATCAATTACAAAATTCTTATTTTGTTGGTTTAATGAATAATCATTTCCCGTCAAAATTCAATCATAAAATGGTATTATTTGAATTAATACTTTGATTTTAGATTGTCTACATATTGTGTTGGAGTCAATCCATATTGCTTGGAAAATGCTCTTGTGAAATTAGTAGGGATACTGTAGCCTACTTTGTAAGCAATTTCAGATATGTTGTGTTCGCCTTCTGTCAAATATTCTATCGCTTTTCGCATACGAATTATGATAACAAAATCGTGATATGTTTGGTTGGTGAGAGCCTTCAGTTTTCGGTAAAATTGCGTCCTGCTCATTTTTAGCTTTTCAGCCAGAGTTTCCATACTAATATCGCCTTCTTCCATATTTTCTTCGATATACTGGGTGATTTTTGTTAGAAATGTTTGATCGGCATTATTAATCGCAATTTTCTGCAACTCCAGTGCTGACCCGTTTGTAAATAACTCTCGCAGTCGTCTTCGTTGTCCAATTAAATTATGTGCCTGTGCCATTAAAACGCGCGACTGAAACGGTTTGGTAACATAAGCGTCTGCGCCGTTTTCGAAACCTTGTAGTTTCGAAGAGTCTGAATGGCTCGCTGTGAGCAGAATAACCGGAATGTGGCTGGTTCGCTGATCTGATTTTAATAAACCACACAGTTCAAAACCATCCATTTCGGGCATCATCACATCGCTAATAATGAGATCCGGAATGCATTCAATTGCGACTTCAACGCCTTCCTTTCCATTGGTCGCTACTCGGATATGAAATTCCTGTTCGAAATTAATGCGGATGTATTGACGGATGTCTGCGTTGTCATCTACAACTAATAGAATTGGTTTGGATTCACTTTTTGTAGTTATTTGTTGCGTTTTGTTTTGTTCTGTAAAGCGATCATTGTCATCGCTCATCCTTTTGTGGTATGTCTGAGTATTGTTGTCATTGCAGTTTATTGGAAGTCTGACAGTAAAACACGAGCCATATCCTTCACGACTTGTCACACCGATTTCTCCTCCATGTAGCGCAATTAGTTCTTTAGTTAATGCCAGCCCAATGCCTGAACCTTTTTGAAAATTTCCCTTATGTCCCGATTGAAAAAACATTTCAAAAATTCGTTTTTGATCTTCTTTGATTATGCCGTTACCGTTGTCTTCTACATTAATCTCGATGTAATTTCCAGGCAAGTCCTCTGTCTGAATTCGAATTGAAACTTCTCCGCCGGGGGAAGTGAATTTGAAGGCGTTAGATAATAAATTGTTGATAACCATGACTATTTTTTCGCTGTCGATTTGTATTTCAAAGTGTTCGCTGTCACTTCTAATTTCGAATTTGATATTTCTATCTTTGGCCTGATTGTCAAATGAATTAGCGGTGGAACGTACCAATGAAACGATGTCGGTTTGCGCGATATTTATTGCCATGCGTCCCGATTCCAATTTTCGGAAATCAAGTAACTGATTCACAAGGTGAAGTAATTGATTTGCATTTCGATGCATTAATCCAAAATAGTTGACGGTTGTTTCTTCGCTTAGTTTTTGGTGCATCATTTTCTCCAATGGGTCGATGATAAGCGTAAGTGGAGTTCTGAATTCATGGGAGACTTCAGTGAAGAAATTAAGTTTTGCCTGATGTATTTCTTTTTCTTTCTTTAATTTAATACGTGAAATGAAGTAGTGAATTATAAGCCAGATTATGAATGATGCAAAAGCAATGTACAAGACAATAGCCCACCAGGTAAGCCACCATGGAGGTAGAATTTGAATGATGAGTGTACTTGGTTCCAGGGTCCATACTCCATCACTGTTAGATGCGTGCACTAATAATTTATAGTTGCCTGCCGCTAAATTCGAGTACGATGCGCTTCGCGAAAACGCATTGGCTGATATCCATTTCTGATCGAACCCCTCCAGTTTATAACGGTATTGATTTGCTTTCGGATTGGTGTAGTGAAGCGCTGAGAAACTAATTCGGAAAGTTTTATCACGATGGCTAAGCGTTAGTTTGTTGGATAATGTAATTGATTTATCGAGGATAATTCTATTGTTTATCTTCTTACCCGGTTTCACTGTTTCGTGCATAACACTCAGGTCGGTGAAAACTACTTTTGGTGGATGTGGATTTGTTTCTATTTGTTCCGGATAAAAAGTATTAAGCCCATTGGTGCCACCAAAATAAATGAGCCCGGTTCTCGAATCGCGATAGCACGTGCTTTGACTGTAAACTCCAGCCTGAAGACCATCGTGGGTGTTAAAGTGTTTTTTTTCTAGTGTGTTGATATTGATGCGTGAGAGTCCTCGATTATGACTGACCCAGACAGATTCATGCTGGTCGAAGATAACTCCCATAAATAAATTATCGGGCATTTCTTCGTTTTCTGTAAAATGTGTAAAGATGCCATCATTTGGATTCAACCTGCTTAAGCCTGAATTAGTGGCAATCCATATCATTCCCAGCTTATCCTCTTCAATCGAGAAAGTTCTGTTGCTTACGATTGAGTTGGTATTGCCTTTTTCATGAAAATACCGTATGGATGTAAACGTAGGCGCTGTTGCATTTCCTAACTTACGAATTAGTTTGGTGATGCCCGCGTCTTCTGTAGCAATCCATAGATTGTCCTGGCTGTCCTCAAATATATCTCTGATTTGAACACCGCCTGTAATTTCCCGATCCAGAATAACAAATTGATCGTTCTTTCTGTCATACCAAGCAAGTTTATATAATGTACCCACCCAAATAACCCCGTATTTGTCTTCGTGGAGTGCGTAAATGCCATGGTTACAGATGTTCGTTGTGTGTTCTTTTAGTGATTTTTTGTCCGGGTTGTACGTATATAGTCCATCTTTTGTCCCTATCCAGATTATCCCATCTTTATCACACAACAATGCCCGAATTTCAGGGTTGCGAATTTTGTTTTTTTCCAGGTAATCGTAACTGAGTTTTCCTTTTTCTTTACCAATGATGGTTATTCCCTGATTTTCCGAACCAACCAGAATCCTACCGCTTTTGTCTACGCATACTGCTCTAACTGCATTTTCTATCAGCCCATTACTTGTTTCTCCGGAAGTAAAAGTATGAAACGGCTTTTTGTGTAAACTGGCCACATTAACTCCACCCGACTGTGTTCCCAACCATATTAAATTGATGTCGTCAAGGTAAATGTTTCTTACGTCATTGTCCGAAATCGAGAACGGATTATCCCGATCGTTCAAATAGATGACAGATTTGCCTGTTTTATAGTTTATTTCGATCAATCCATGTTTAGTTGCTTCCCACCGAAAAATATTGTTTGATTTACTTGCACTCGCACTCCCTGGAAGAGTTTTTACATTCACTCTTTTTTCTGGAGATATTTTGCTTATTTCATAACGTTCAAAGTTTTCCAGTTCGTAGTTAAAGCGAAAAACATATTTTCGGCTCCCCGTTAATATCCATACATTTTGCAAAGAGTCGGTAGCTAAACTTTCAATACGGTTGTCGTCTAATGAGGTGGTGTCATTTTCAATTGTCCTGAAAATTCTGAAAGTGTATCCATCGTAACGAACAGCACCACCCCAAGTCCCAAACCACATGAAGCCATATTTGTCCTTGGTGATGGAGTAAACCGAATTATGTGGAAGCCCGTTTAATATGTTGATATGGTTGAATTTAAGCGGGGATTCGTAAGTTGATCCATAGGTGAGATTTATTGCACACATTATTGAAATGATAGCAATAAATACACCCGGAATTTTAATTCTCATATTCGTCATTACTTACGGTTTTTTTTTGATTTAAGGTAAAAATTCAAATAGCTGCATCTGTGTCATCGCGAATGTGATTGCAGAATCGCATTGTGTTGTATGACTGACAATTTCGTTAGGTAAGTGGTTTTGATTCATTGTTGTCCGGTAAAACCGGTATTAATTTTTATTGTGACGTAAACGGGGCATTTGCTGCCCATTTTTCTTTAATTTTCAAAAGCAAGCCCCCTGTAAAGGGAAAAGGGACTGCTGAGGGTCGGATTGCCAGTTTTTCTGGCGTTCCTTTTCTTCAGCAATTTTCTTTCTCCAGGCTTTTTCCGGATCTTCAAAGAATGCATATACATTGATATAACTCATCAGTTGATATCGTACAACAGACATCATATTTGAAAACGCCCAGGACTTCTTTATTTTACTTCGTAATATGGTTAGCAACAGATTTGCAATCATAGCCGACCATATTTGTATGATAATCGCATTCTCATTGTCACCAAAAAAGTATTTCAATGGAAAATTCTGTTTTAGTTGCTTAAACAGAAGTTCTATTTGCCATCTTTTCCTGTAGATCAGGGCTATTTCATCAGCTGACAATTCAAAATTATTGGTGATAAATTCAAAAACACGCTTGTTTTCTTCATCCCAAAATGCGATTCTTCTGGCTCTATGTTTCTGTTGCTTGTTTTCACCATAAAACAACTCTATCTCTTCATCTTTTTAATACACCCGCATGTACGTCATCGGGAATGTCAAATTCTTGTTTTGCCTGATAAAGTGCATTGTCCTTCAAACGGGTTACATACCATATCTTTCGCGATGTGAACACCTCATACTGTGCATAGTCAACATAACCTTTATCAAAGCAGATGAACGAATGCTCAGGTAAATCCACATCCTTCAATAATATATGGTCATGCCGGACTGATTCGGTATAACGGACAAAACACGGCATACTATCCTGTGAATTAATAATCGTATGTGCCTTGATACCACCTTTTTTCTTCCCGTTCTCAGGATTACGTCCAACACCCTTAAGAATATCCTTGAACAGGGTAATGGTGGTTGAATCCATGATATACAAACGCCTCATATCCTTCTTGCTCATGTGGCTGTCCGATATAACATGCTTATGTGCATCGTAGGTTTGATAGTATACTTGTTCAAACAGCTTATGTGGCCGACGAACGTTGGCATCTGAGAAGGTTGAACGACGCACAACATAATCCAAACCTAAATGCTGAAGCTTTCCTGCATTGGATAACAAACCCAATACTGTGTCACGAATGGAATGATATCCCTCGAATACAGCAAACAACATAACCACTACATGCGTGTAGCTATCAAATCGCTTTACATATCTGTCTGCCTTCAACGCTTTGGAGGCTTTCTTAATTTTTCCTTTATCCAGGAAACTTAATAACTGTCCGATAAAATTTGTATCTTTGCCCACGATGTTTAATTTTTGGTTCGCAAAACAAAATTAAAACATCGGAGGGGATTTCTTCGGAGGTTCCCTCTTTTTCTTGCTATTTCTTTTTATCTTTACCGGACACTAATGATTTTCTTATTGAATGGTTGAGACTTTAAAACTGGCAAACTGGGATCTGCGCGAACCCATCAGCCTGAGGCCGATTCTGCCTTTTTCAAGTTCCGGGAAATTGTTGGCATTCCAATGGAAAATGCGTGATAAGTTTTCATTGGAAACTTTCATGTATAGTTCTGTCCCTTTTCGGATTATGGTGAATTGATGTTTTACGCCCGGCTCGAACAAACCGGTGAAATCATATTCAGGTAACACATCAGTTCCCTGCAGACCTTTTCCTGCATCAGGCATGTAACGGCGTGCCCTTATATAATCGGCTTGCGGATCGTAATTATCGTTTTCAAAAGCCGCAAAGCTGATGTGGTATAAGTTCATGTTGTTGAAGTAGAGTCGCATTGCCGGTGTGCGCCTTAAATCCGACCACTTGCTGATGTCTTTGTCGTAAGGACCATTACCGCTTCCTGAAGCCAGCATAAAAATGATATTGACATATTTGGTTGCTGAATCGAGCCGTAAAAAGTCGAACTCAATTTTCAGATCACCTTCAAATTCTTTTTTGGTCCATAATACAGAATGGTCGGCATCACTCGCAGGTGTTGGTCCGGCATGAAAAGTAAGTCCGTTTCTGCCTGTCTTCAGTTTAAGTCTTTCGCCATCGGCAAACCAGTTTCTGCGCCATCCCCACCTGAAATTATCAGAAAAAGTGACACTCGCTTCACGATTGTTGAGTGCGTTGAATGCTTTTTCAATTTGATCCTGCTCATATCTGTCAAGCCAGTCACCAATAAGTTCGGGCATAATAATCGCGTTCAGTCCCCATTGCGATGTGCCGTTAGTTCCCACGCGGGGATTTTCATGTACAGGATTAAGCACATCAGGCCTATCTATATACCTTGCTGCGTAAAGGCTTCTCAGCTCTCCGGTTTCAAAGAAGCGATCTCCCAAGAACTCTCTCCATGCTCTTTCTGCAACCTCATCATCATTTAATTGATGTGCAGCAAAAGCGGTGAGGCGTGGTATTCTGAATCCGATATTTCCCCATCTTCGGGTAGCCGGCGTTCTTCGCGGGTCGTCATATTCCATGCCGTAGTGCAGCGCATACTGGGTGTAAGTTTCCATGAATTCAGGATGATTCACACCCTGGAAAATCTCCATCATCATTTCGTAACCGCCCATCAGCAAAGCCAAATGATTTTTGTTGGTAACTCCCGGTCTGCCATCATAAGTCATTCTGCCTGTTGCCGGGTCGTAGCTTAGGCCATTCGGACCGGTAAACAGGTTGTCGGGTAATTTGGTGAGACTCTCCATCCCGGCGATAATTCTGTTAAGGTATCTGCGGCTTCCTGTTCTTTCCCATTCGGTGTACCAGTTTCCGGCCAGCGAATTCCAGTCGGGACCCCAGCGCAGTCGTGCCGGCCCTTCAAAAGGAAATCTCTCCCTTGGTTGTGCGATGCGCAGCGGATCAAGATTTACCACGCTTTGCTCTGCATCGAGCGATTCCTTCATCAGATCGCCGGTGCGTTCATCAGTAGTGAGGTAGTAGTAGTGGCGCTTCCAGGCTGCCTGTCCTACACGGGCTTCTTTAGCTCCGCATCCCCAGTGTGAAACGTTGTGGCGTGTTCCGAGTCCTTTCAGCGGACCAATGTGATATGAATCCACCTCTCCGGTATGTTTGGTCATGGCCTCAGCCATCCTGAAAATATCAGCATTGCCCGAACGCAGGAAGCTGTACCACAGCCAGTGTCCCGGTGCCAGTTCGGTATTTGCCCAGGCATATCCCCCGATATCGTACCGCCACATATGTCTGGTGGCATCATAGGTATGCATTACATCGCCATAATTCCAGAACCCGTACCACCGATGCTCATCGATAGCCCGCTGATAAAACAGGAACGAGCTGTCGAGTTGGTTTTCCATCCAGTTGCGGATGCGCGTGGAGCGATTCGGTAAACTCCAGGTTCCAAATGCCTTTACCTGATGGAGGTATTCCGGACTGCAACTTAGCCTGTATATTTCTCTGCCGGTTTTTTCCATGGCCACCAGGGTCTTTTTGTCGGGAATATTGCTTAGCGCAAAAAAGGTTAGCTCGCTGGTTCGTGCAATCCCGTATGGTGTGCTTAGCCCTTCCTGTATATCTTCGTAAGTAGCAAGCAGGTCGTGCCCGATTGTGGAATAATGTCTCAAATCCATGGCATCGCCATCGGGCGACCAGAACCAGGTGGTAAGTTTGGCTTCGTTGCTTCTTGCGCCGTTAATTTCGAGGGAGGCGGGAAAAGATTGCCAGAAATCTCTGACTGACACAGCCATTGCCCCGGAAACATCACCTACCAGTGCCATCCCCGACGAGCGGTTACCGGCTGCGGAAAACAACCATGAACTTTGATTGCAGGTGCGTTTGCTGACGCTGAAACCGTCAGAATGCAGCTGGGTAAGTTTGTAGCTGTCCCATTCAGGTAAATGCCTGAACCAGGAATGAGGCGCCGAATCGGCAGGTGTTATCTCGGGAACTCTCAATCCGGCCATCTGTTTAACCGGAATATCCCGTTGTCCCTGATAAACAAATGTATAGCGTGTAACGATGGGTCTGACCGGTTCCATCCACAGACCGCCTGCATCGCCCGAGAAACGGATATGTCTGTTGTGTTTCGATTCACGCATAGGTACTCCCATTTCCATCCCTAAACCTTTGATGAAGTCTTTATCCCGATCGCCATCATACACAAAAGAGTGTACCACCCTGATTTGTCTGGTGCCGGCATAAAAATACAGGCGGACTACAAAGGGGAGGAGAGTGCGGTTGTTGAGAAGTGAGCGATGTACGCCCTCTACTTTCACAACCACCCTTGCCGGACCGGATTGTTCTATTTCGGTAACGCGGATGTCACTCACGAAATGCTCGTGCGATAGAATATTTTCTGCCTGCCGACTTCTGTCTTCGACGATAGCCTTCAGTCGGGCATTGCTTCCGGTAAGCGTTCCCCCAAGCATAATACTGTCGATAAGCACTTCGCCCCGTGTCCCTATAACGCAACGAAAATTGTTGTCCGTTACAATTACTTTTCCTGCTTCGAGTGATGCTCTGATGCCTCCGCGGCTTTGTCGGCGACCCTCAGATTCAATAAGTTTGTACGACGATTGGGTTTTACCTGTTACGGCAACTCCCAGCCACTTCACCGACCCATCGGGCCAGAAAGCCATAGGCCAGTGTTGTGTGGTGAGTTGCTGGTTTTCGTCGCCAACCAACACAAAACGTTGCGTACGGTTTACTGCTCCCTGCTCGAAGGGTACGCCAAAAGCGGCACCTCCGTCTATTTCAGGAATCTCACCTATCCATCGGATGTCGATAGCCGGAGAGTTTAAACTGCATAGGGTCAGGAATAAAAAACCTGCACATAACGTTTTGAATGACATATCTATTTACTTTTTGAATAGTTTCTGAGTAGCAAAGTATTCTCCCGCTCTTATTTCGATGATATAACTACCCCGGTTGAGCGTTGCAGTTGAGATAATCAAATGATCAGTATTGGCCGATTCTTCCTCCAGGATTCGTGATCCTGTAAGACTATAAATGGTAACAACAACATTGGTCTCCGCTTGTGCCAGTTTAACCTGAACCTGATCGGTAAATGGGTTCGGATAAACTGCATAAATCAATTCAGGAGTGTTGATTCCGGTTGTAGTTCTTACTTTTATTTTGCCCTGAGCCAATTCTGAAAGATCCCAACCAAGGTCGCCATCGCCCGGAGGAATGGCAGGAATGATTTCCTGCGGCAAACCGTTAACACCGCCCTGAGCAATGATAAACTCATCACCTGCAACCAATTTAGCGTCATTCATGACATTAACCCGTAATTTTCCATTCATATTGAATGTGCCGGTTACCTGAAGTAAATCGTTGGTTGAGTTATCTTTATTGATGTCAACTTCCCAGATACCGCCAGGCATAACAGTCAGGTCACTGCCTGCAGTAAACGAACCTTCACCGTTTCCGGGGGCAATAACTCCACCCTCGTTAACCGTTATATTGCCCGAAACTGATCCGTTACCCGACAAAGTTCCTCCATCATTTACCACAACTGCTCCGGTACCTAATCCGCTGCCTGTGGTATTATCAACCATCAGCACACCATTATTAATAGTAGTTCCACCGGAATAGATATTCGCATTGGTAAGTCTCCACATGCCTGTGCCCACTTTGGTTATTCTGGTAGAAGCACCTGCACCTGCATATTGTGAGTTGTCGATAACACCTGCAAATGTGGCATCAGTGTTCCGGGCACCAACTTCCCAGTTGATAAATCCATTGCTGGTGCCACCTGAGCCTAACACTGAACCGGCATGACCAGTCAGCTCGCCAACCTGAACAGTCAAATTAGGGTTGGTTCGGAAAATCATTCTAACCCTGTTGTTCAGATGAATGCGGCAATTCGGGTAACCGTTGGCATTGAATACCACAAAATCTCCTCCGTTTGCTCCGGTGGTAACATTGAGGATACCTGTGAATTGGGAAACATCAGCCGACAACATATTCAGATTGAATGTTGTATTATAATTCAGTGTCCCACCACCGGTTATTGATCCTGTGATCGTTGAGTTTCCATCAGTAAATAGACCACCTGTTGATCCTTCAGGAATAACCAGATGCCAGATAGACGTATTGCTGGTAGCTTCACTGTTGAACATGATGATATTGCCTCCCTGCAGGGTGATCGGACCAGAGCCCAGTCCGTTCATATTGGCAGCATCGTTAAGCAGTTCGATAGAACCACCGCGTATAAGTGTGCCGCCGGTATGCGTGTTGGCAATTGATAATCCGAGTCTACCTCCCCCTTCTTTGATGAGCATTCCCGGGCCTGTAATTCTGCCCGATGTGCTTAGTGTGGTTGAAGTTGTGTTGACAGAAATAGTTCCGCCATTGGTGTCCATGAACATCCCGCGGTTGATTTCTCTGGTAGCACCCGTGTAATGGAGTCGGCCACCATTAAAACGCATATTCTCAGAATCCGCTGGTGCTGCACCGATAGGCGAGTTTTCGCCGCCATTAGAAAGCGTACTCATCTGTATGGTACCTTCGTTGAAATGTGTAACCCCTGTGTATGAGTTAGAGGCGGTAAGGGTAAGCGATCCTGTTCCTTGTTTCACCAGACTTCCTGTCCCTCCAATACTTCCTGTTCCGCCAATGGTGTAGTTAGCCGATGCATCCACAATGGTTTGTCCGGGCTCAACAGTATCGTATGTCAGTACTGTTTTCCATACCGATTCGTCAGTAAACACCACAGTGTCGTTGGAAACAAAAACCTGTTGCTGATCACCTAAAAACCAGTTGGAAGTACTTGCCAGATCCCATCTTGCATCAACAGTGCCGTTCCATCTTAAACGAACCGGATTGCGAATATTCAACAGAAGGTCGCCATCTTTAAACTGAATATAATAACTCAAAGTTGATGGAATACCCTGAATCGTTATTGCAGAAAGGTTGCCATTGATTTTCCCGCCAACACGTGCAATAGCATAACTTCCGGCCGGCATGGATCCACCGATAAAGTTAAAATTGATGATGTTGCGGTTAGCCATCGTCCAGTCGCCACCAATAAACAAGGTGTCGTGTGCCACAACCTGTCCGTTGCTGATTTGAAAATCGAAAGTGTATTCAACTTTACCTTCTTCTTTCAGGTTTTGCATGATATGCATCGAAGAAGCCTGATTGACAGCCTTTCCGATTACGATGGTTGAATTATGTCCAAGGGTTACATCGCCTAAGAATTTCCCTTCACCAAAGAGGGTTGTAAACGCCCGGACAGAAACTTCTGAAGAAGCCAAAGTTCCGTTATTGTGAAGTTCGCCGCTCCAGGCTGTAACTTTGCCGGTAAAGGTATTGTTGCCATTAAAAACCAGTCTTCCGGCACCGGTTTTTCTTACATACATATTTCCTGTAAGAGATCCGGGTCCGTTGATCTCTACATTAAACGGTGAGTTTACCTTGAGGTAGGCCGGACTCAGATTTCCCTGTACCGACAAGGTTGAGTGTCCGCCTGTTGTGAGGTCGAACGAAACCTTATCCCCATTTTTAAATGCTGCCGTTTGACCTACACTATCAGTCCAGTTGCTTGACGCAGTATCCCAGTTGCTGCCACTTTTCCATCTCAATTCATTGTTATATGTCGCTGATGAAGGTGGAATATCCATATCGGCACCGATGTAAAATCCTGCATGAGGAGGTTGGTTGTATGCGACATTCTGCCAGATAATAGCATTGCGATATACATCATCGTGCATCAGGGTGTACATTTTATGCTGGGTGAGGGCCGTGGTAGTATAAATACGCAGTTTGGTGTTGTCGCTCGTCCTGAAAATCACCTCTTCACGCCAGTCGCCAAGGATATCAGCAGAAAGTGTTGGAGTTGATTTGGTTCCATTGTTTGATGCACTTCCGGCAGCAGAGAAAACCGTTCCCTGCTGGAATTTGGTAATTGAAGTTCCATCAAGCATCTCACTTTGCAAGTCGCCGGTCCAGTAAATTCTGAAGTTGACAGATGGCTGAGAGGTGCTTACAACATTTCCCCTGATGTCGAATACGCTTCCGGAACCGGTGCTCCACATTTCAAAGCCACGGTTGTTAGCCATGATGTTAGCAGCGAGTCCGCGACCAACATCGGTGCCGGTTCGTGTGCCCCAGATCACCTGACCGGTTCGTGCGTCGTGCAATACATAACCGTAGGGTGAGCCGGTACTTTCTTTTACCGACCAAACTTCCAATCCCGGACGATCAGGGTCCAGGTCACTCACATGCATGGCATCACCATGACCATGTCCGGTACGATAAAGTAGCTGACCGTTGTGGTTCAATGCTGCTGAGCCCCAAACAATATCATCGCGACCATTATTTGTTACGTCAGCAACTGCTGTACTATGATATCCCTGTCCGTACATACCCACATTGCTGTTGCCGGAGTCGTATGTCCAGCGCTTTGTAAGTTGTCCGTTACGATAATCCCATGCAGCCAAAACGGCACGGGTATAGTAACCGCGCATCATTACTATGCTTGGCAGCACACCATCAAGCCAGGCGGCACTTGCCAGAAAGCGATCCACCCGGTTCCCGTAGTTGTCGCCCCAGCTCGATACATCTCCCCGTGGAGGATCGTAGCTTACTGTTGCCATTTCTTCTCCGGTCAAACCATTGAAAACAGTGAGGTATTCAGGTCCTGTAAGGATATATCCACCTGAGTTGCGGTAGTCGGCGTTATGATCTGCAGTGGCAGCAGGCCCCTTGCTGATGAAATTCCCTTTTCCATCACGTGTGTTGGGTGCAGTTTTTACAGCCAGTTCAGCTTTGCCATCGCCATCGAAATCGGCCACAACCATTTGGGTGTAATGCGCCCCTGCACGGATATTTCTTCCGAGGTCAATTCTCCACAGAAAAGTTCCATCAAGCTTATAGCAATCAATATAAACGTTGCCGGTATATCCGCTGTGTGAATTATCCTTGGCATTGCTGGGGTCCCATTTCAGAATAATCTCGTAATTTCCATCCCCTGTAACATCGCCAACACTGGCATCGTTAGGAGAATAGGTGCACGAAGACCCATCAGGCATGGTCATGGCAGCCGGTCTGTTAAGTGGTATTTCAAGATAATTGCTTGTCCATACCGTTGTGCTGTGTGACTCGCCCGTTTCGTTACCATTGATAACAGTTTTTACCGTATATTCTGTTCCCGGCAAATACATGTTATCCATGTAGTTTGAAGAAGTAGAAACCGGTGTGTCGGTTATCTTCACGCCATTGCGATAAAGATTAAAAGCAACATCATCGGGGTCATATCCCATGACCCTCCATGATAAAAATGTTTGAGTTGTTGAAACGCGAACAGCTACAAGTCCTCTGTTTAGACGTTCCATAACCCGTTGGGCATTTACACTGTTGATTGAAAACATAGTAATCAGCAACAGTAAAATTGATAGTCTGATTTTCATTAGTATTATATAAAAAGTTGATATTTAAAGTTTCTCAAGGGCTTCGAATATTTCATCGCTAACTGTAAAGATAGTTCCGTGACGAATACCACGCGGTAATACTACCTGGTCTGAAATATCTTTCCAATCTACAAGATTTGTTGAAGATAATGCCGTAAACTTCTGGTTACGATATACATCGAAATATAGTATCCACTCGTCGCCTCTGCGAAGGGTTGTGGGACCTTCAGCCCAAAGCTCACCACTAATCGGCGGTCCTGCTGCTGAATATGGCCCTTTTAACTCATCAGCAAAAGCTATTTTTATGTTTTTTTGTGGTGGTTCACGGGTTTCATCTTTCAGGAACATTACCCAGCGGTTTCTATCTCTCACAATGTGCGAGTCGATGACATTGAAACCGGGTTCATACAACAATTTTGTCTCACTGAAAGTTTCAAAGTCCTTGGTCGTAACATAGTACATCCTGTGGTTCAGTCCGTCATCCATTTCCGACTGAGTTTCAGGGAAAAGACCGATAATTGTTGTTGCCCAGTAAATCATGTATTCGCCGCTGAAAGGGTCAACCGTAATCTCCGGAGCCCAGGTATTTCGGGCTCTGGGTTCATGCATCATCACTGGGATGAATTTCTGCTCCGACCAATTGATCAGGTCGTACGACCAGGCATATCCAATGCCGCGATCGTGCCAGCTTACTGTCCATACCATGTGGAACTTGCCATCCAGTCCCTGAATAATACAAGGGTCACGCATCAGTCGGTCGCTGGCAACTGTAGGAGTCAGGAATGATTCATCGTTCTTGAAAGCTTTCCAGCGAAGGCCATCACGACTACCGGCCAGATGTAATCCATCCCTGCTATTTCCCTTGAAGTAAGAGAAAACGTAGTTTTTGGGTTTTGCAATGGCTTCGATTTGATATGTTTTGCCTTTTTCGCTTTCCAAAGTGAGTGCATAATATCCGTGATGATCTTTCGTTGCTTTCATCTCAGTACCTGCAATTTTGAAAGGCGATCCTGCAACGATTCGGGTGGTGTTGCCGTGCAGTGATTTTAATTCAGCTTCTTGAAGCGTCATATCGTCCCACACCATATTGATTTCAAAACCACCACGGGCACGTAATCCTTTCACAGTACCTTCGTCCCATGCCATAGGGATGGCAGGAAGCAGTCGTATTTCGCTTTCGTCCGACTGAAGCAACATTTCAGCAACAGCGGCTGTACCTCCAAAGTTTCCATCAATTTGGAAGGGAGGGTGAGCATCAAACAGGTTGGGGTAGGTACCACCACCGGTTCTTTTGTCGGGGCCTCTGTATCCATCCGGATCCACATAACGCAATAATCTGCGGTACATCCTGTAAGCTTTATTACCTTCATATAGTCTTGCCCACAGATTGATTCTCCATCCCAAAGCCCATCCTGTGGATTCATCACCCTTGATTTCGAGGGTTCTGCGTGCAGCCTGAGCCAAATCGGGAGTCTTGATAGGAGAAATGTGATGACCGGGATGAAGTCCGAATAAATGAGTTTGGTGACGGTGTTGCGGATCAACATCATCCCAATCGTGGTACCATTCCTGCAAATGACCGTGTTTCCCAATCTGATACGGATACAGTTTTTTGAGTGCATAAGCAAGTGAGTCTCTGAAATGCACATCAATATCGAGTATCTCTGAAGCACGAATTACCTGACGGAAGCAGTCGCGAATAATTGCCAAATCAGCAGTTGCACCGTAAAGTGTTGCGCCACGATATCCTGTAGGAGTGATGAATTTGTTTTCAGGAGAAGTTGATGGAGAGGTTATTAAGTAACCATTTTTATCCGGGATTAACCATTCGAGGCAATACTGAGCAGCACCACGCATCAGCGGATAGGCTTTCTCAGCTAAAAACTGTTTATCCTGATTGAATAAGTAATGTTCCCAAAGGTGTGTGCTTAACCATGCACCGCCCATATTCCAGTTTGCCCACGATGGATCACCTTCTCCAAATGCGCCCACTGGGTTGCTCATAGCCCATATGTCTGAGTTGTGTGCTGCCATCCAACCTCCTACGCCATAAAATGTGCGTGCTGTTACAGCTCCTGTAACTGCAAGATTTTCAATGAATGTCAATAAAGGCTGATGCAATTCACCCAAATTGGTTACTTCAGCAGGCCAATAGTTTTCCTGAAGATTGATGTTGATGGTGTAGTTGCTGCTCCAGGGTGGACGCATGTATGGATTCCAGATGCCCTGTAAATTAGCAGGTGCACCGGGGGTTCTCGAAGATGAAATCAATAAATAACGACCGAAATTGAAATATAAAACTTCCAGATTTCTGTCTTCCCTGCCTTCAGCATATCGTTTTAGTCGCTCGTTGGTTGGCAGGTTGGGTGCGTTGGTCGGACCCAGCGTTAAGCTAACCCTGTTGTAAAGCGATTGATAATCTTTCAGGTGATTGTCAAGCAATACATCATATTTTTTTGATGATGCCTTTTTTAGTTGATTGTTTGCTATGCGCGCATCATTCTTTCCCTGTTTGAACGGGTCTTTGTCAAATCCGTTAAAACTTGTAGCTATCGAAACGTAAATAATTGCCTCATCAGCATTTTGAACCCCAATGCTTTGGTTTGTCCTCACCCTCTTGCCACCTGTGTTACGTATGCTTACTGCAGTGCTGAATCGTGTTCCTCGTCCGGGTTCGAAACGGATAGGGTCGGTAGCATTCCTGCGATAGCTTGGGTCAGCATGAACGGGAGCATTCCCTCTGGCTGTAAGGAGGTTGCGACTTGTTTTTACATTGTGGTTTAGCTGACTGTCGAAGCCGGTGTCAAAACTGACAGCTCCTTTTTTGTCGGCACTGACCTTGATGACGAAAATCTGATCAGGGTATGAAAGGAAGTATTCGCGGGTATATTTCACGCCGTTTACAATGTATTCAACTGTTGAAACAGCAGTGTTAATATCCAGAGATCTTTTGTAATTCTGCACTATGGAGTCGTGATCGAAACTAATATGCAATGTGCCTAATGGGGCGTACGACTGAGAAAATGTGCCCTGTAATTTGCGGTGAAGCTGATCAGCCAAAGCATAATTCTCATTGTTCAGAGCCTCACGAATGGCGGGTATGTTTTTGTAGGCTTCCGGATTCATAGCCGGATTTACAGGCTCTCCCGTCCAAAGAGTTATGTCATTAAGCCAGATAATTTCCTTGTTCGTTTTTCCGAAAACAGTAGCGCCTGCTTTCCCATTTCCCAAAACCAATGTTTCCTCGAAAAAATCGGCAGGTTTGTCGAATCGAATCTCACTGGCAGAATTTGCAAAAAGCATGTAACTGAAAATACAGAGGCTTAGAATCAGAGTTAACTTTTTTGTCATATGATAGAATGAAGTGAATAATCAGCATAAATCAAGTACCTGCAAAGATATCAAAAAGGCTCCAATGTAGACTTTATAAGGTGTTAAAGCCAGTTTCAGATGGATGAAAATCCATGTATATGTACAGAAATACAGGATGAATAAAGGTGCATGTAGAATAAAATCGGGTGATTTTACGGTACATATAGTATTATGTGAAATGTGAAACATAGCAAATCAGATTTAGGTAATTCGTATAAATTGATTCTTAGTTCAATTTTTTGTACCTTTGCCGCTCGAAAAAAACGACATTAATCAAATGAATTTTATTGAAGAACTAACCTGGCGCGGAATGATTCATACCGTGATGCCCGGAACCGAAGAACAGCTCTCCAAAGAGATGACATCAGCTTATGTGGGCATCGACCCAACTGCCGATTCGTTGCATATTGGTCACCTTGTAAGTGTGATGATGTTACGACACTTTCAGCGTGCCGGTCATAAGCCCATTGCCCTGGTGGGTGGTGCAACTGGTATGATTGGCGACCCGTCGATGAAATCGTCCGAACGAAATCTGCTGGATGAACAAACACTTCGTCACAATCAGGAAAGCATCAAAAAACAATTGTCAAAATTCCTCGATTTCGAAAGTGATGCTCCGAATGCAGCAGAATTGGTGAATAACTACGACTGGATGAAGGATTTTAGTTTTCTGGATTTTATCCGTGATATCGGCAAGCATATCACTGTAAATTATATGATGGCCAAAGATTCGGTAAAGAAGCGTCTCAGCTCTGAGTCGAGCGTGGGAATGTCGTTCACCGAGTTTTCATATCAGTTGTTGCAGGGCTACGATTTTCTGCACCTATATCAGCAAAAAAACTGCAAACTGCAAATGGGAGGTTCCGACCAATGGGGAAATATCACCACCGGAACTGAGCTGATTCGTCGTAAAGCCGGAGGTGAAGCTTTCGCATTGGTTTGTCCGCTCATCACCAAAGCCGATGGCGGAAAATTTGGAAAGACCGAGAGCGGTAATGTGTGGCTCGACAGAAAATATACTTCGCCTTATAAGTTTTATCAGTTCTGGCTCAATGTGAGCGATGCCGATGCCGATAAATATATCAAGATATTCACCTCTATTCCGAAAGACGAAATTGAGGCATTGGTAGCACAGCATAATGAGGCTCCACATCAACGATTGTTGCAGAAGCGTCTGGCTGAAGAAGTAACCGTGATGGTTCATTCGCGCGAAGATTACGAAGCAGCAGTAGAGGCGTCGGGTATCCTTTTTGGCAACGCCACTTCCGAAGCATTGAAGAAAATTGATGAGGATACATTACTTTCAGTTTTTGAAGGTGTCCCTCAGTTTATTGTTCCAAAAACTTTGTTTGAAAATGGAGTAAAAGCCATTGAATTGTTTACCGATCATGCTGCAGTTTTTCCATCAAAAGGCGAAATGCGCAAAATGGTTCAATCGGGAGGAGTTAGTGTCAACAAAGAAAAAATCGACAACCAGGATCAGGAAATAGATCAGAATTACCTGCTCAATGGTAAGTATATGTTGGTTCAAAAAGGAAAGAAAAACTATTTCCTGCTCATAGCAGAATGATACTCAGCATGATGCAATAATTTTTTAAAAGTCCTTGCGAAAAACGAAAAACAATTGTATCTTTGCCCCGCTTTTGAAAAAAAGCACTTGTTTGTCCCATGGTGTAATGGTAGCACTCCTGATTTTGGTTCAGTCAGTCTAGGTTCGAATCCTGGTGGGACAACTTAGTAAGATGTAAATCTCCTGATTATCAATTTGATGATCAGGAGATTTTTTATTTAGCGGCCAGGCTCCACGAACATTGCATCGATTCTGATTTGTAGTTCGCGGATTTCTTCGGTTACAGGGAGTTTTTTGTCGAGAACATGAACCACTATGTTTTCCCCGGTGATGTCGGTACTGGCTGTACCTGGCAGCAGGCTTATGACCAAGGCAAGAACTAAGGTCTTTTGCGGATTCCGGTCGTGCTCAATGGTTATAAAACCGGGGTTTATCGGCACAGTTCGGAAAAAAACTCTTTTGGCCACATCCCAACCTCCCCGCAGGGCTGTAATGAGAAAAAAGGGGACAAACCGAACGACTCCCGGGAGGCGCAAAAGCCATTGCCCCGGTGGTATAGTATACATGCTGAAAACTGTGGTAGCGGCAACAAAGAGTATAACGAACCCAATATCACTGAGTTTTTGTCCACCAACCAATACCATCCAGCCTGCTCCGAATAGGGCAAATCGCAGAAGAAAGCTTTGGATAAGAAGTCTGCCTTTCAGGTTTTTAGTGCTATTTTTCATACGATAATAATTTGTTTTTTTTAAGGACGTTTAGAACTCGCAGGCCAACATTAGCATAACCTTAGTATATACTCGTTTCATTTTCTTAATAATTATCAGAGGAACACTAACAAAATAAGAAATAAGATTAAAAATCCGATTCCGACATACTCCCAGCGCCGGAGCAAAGATTCAGCGCTGGCACTAATCTGTGATGTCCGATGGTTATCTGAAATTCTGTAAAATAATTTCTCGGGACTTTGTAGTGATTTCATGCCGGACTCCAGCAAAGAAATTCCCTTCCGAAGAACTTTTGCTAAAAGAGTTCCGGCCAATAGGATTATATGAATAAAATCGCCGGCCGGCAGGAGAGATTTTTCCGTTGGCCATTTGTTGAGTGTGGCGGATTTCAGGGTAAGAGCCATAAAAATCATTCCTACAGCGATTGGCCAAAGTGCACTCCAATTTGTTATGAGACTTCCGAATAAGGCCAACACTCCTTTTTCTTTTGTAATGTGGATCATTAAATCTGTTGGCAAAAGAGCCGGGCTCATTGTCCACCACCCTCCGGCGATCAGTAGAAGCAACCAGGGAAACAGAAAAGCCGGTGCCCTTTTTTCTGAAGGCGCCTTAATCCTGTGCAAAAGGGTTAAGAAACGACTCAGCAACAAAGTCGTGGTGATAGCTGAAAGTGTAACTAAAAGTACAAAGATTTGAGTTCCCGGAAGGCTTGTTTCGCCAAGGAAGGATTTTAACATGTATTTAGTCCATAATCCACCGGTAAGAGGCCCTCCGGCTATGGCCCAAACGCCAATCGCTAAACCCACCCACATAAGTATTCGCCACGAACCACCGACTTTGGTGGGAAGCGCTGTGCCCATAAACAAAAGCGCCTTGGCTGTTCCGTGATTAAACGCATACAGCGCAATTGCGGGAAGGAGCAACCCGGACGGAATGCCACCATACAATCCAACACCCAGAAGTACCGTCATCATTCCCATTTGGCTTATACTTGAATACGCGAGGATGGTTTTTGGGTCAATTTGGGTCAGACCGTAGATCGCAGCCCCTAATGCTGCCGCAATGCCCAGCGACACCATGAGCATGCTCAGGCCGGGCCATTCCACCAAACCCACCGGAGCAAGGTGCATCCAGCCAACCAGACCGGCTTTGATCATAGCACCACTAAGGACAGCACTGGCTGGTGCAGGGGCGGCAGGGTGCGCCAAAGGAAGCCAGAAATACAAAGGTATTGCTCCAACCTTTACACCGAAGCCAATCAGTCCCAGTGAAAAGATGAACGAACCATTGGAGGCTTTTGCCAGTGCGGCAGGAATATCGGCGAGGAGAAAACTACCCGCAGCTTGTACGGCAAGGTATAGTGCAGTGATAAGAAACAACTCACCAATGATTGCCATCACTAAATAAATCTTAGCAGCCTGGCGGGCAGCGGGAGTACGGTTGTAAATAACTAATCCATAAGAGGCAAAAGTCATTAATGCAAAGAAGGTGTAGAATGCGGTGACCTCTGCGGAGATTAAAAGTCCGAAATTCCCGGCCATGGCGGCGGCAAAATAAAATGCGAACTCCCCTCGCCGTGCATCGCCCTTTAGGTACGAGTCAGCGAAAAGACCGGAAGTGGCCCACAAAATGGCGGTCAGAAGCAGGATAATCCGACGCGGTGTATCAAGCGAGAAATCCGAGCCCAGCAAGAACCACTGCGCAGTGACTCCGGGTTCCTCCACCAGCCCAAGCCAAAGGGCGGGTAAGGTAGCAGCAAAAAACACGAGCCCGAATCCCTTCCTTCCGGCGGGTATGAGCGGCGTAAGTATGGCAGCCAACAGGGGCAGGACTATGGTGAGAAACCAGATCATAGTTGGTAGAGTTTTTCGGCAATTATACGGGCAATGGAAAGAGGACTTCCAGCCACGGCAGCAAATACTCCGGCTAAAAGGGAGAGTATGCCGGTGACAACCACCGGGATTAATAATAATGCCTGCGTCTCAAAGCGGCCGGAGCGTAGCCGTTGAACTACCTTTTGATCCGGTTCGCAAAACCAGGCCCTGTACACGATGGGCAGGAAATAAGCCGCATTCATAGCGCTGCTTGCCAGCAGAACCAAAATTACCCAATAGCTTCCTACCTCTATTGCTCCTACACCCAGATACCATTTGCTGATAAATCCGGCTGCAGGAGGCAAGCCTATCATGCCAAAAGCAGCTATGGTGAAAGCCCCCATGGTGAGGGGCATGCGTCGTCCAATCCCGTTTAGTTCACTAATTTTTTTGTAACCATATGTTTCGGCAACATTCCCGGCAGTAAAGAACATGGTAATCTTCATAATAGCCTGATGCACAAGATGCACAATAGCTCCTGTGGAGGTAAGAACTCCCGGAATGGCTACCCCGAGGGCAATGTATGAAAGTTGGCTGACAGTAGAGAAGGCGAGCCGTTTTTTAAAGTCATCCTGAAAAAGTGCCCGTACTGAACCATAAATAATAGTAAAAGCCGCAAATACGGATAAGACGGCCAGGTAGTTCATTTTTTCGGCTACCCCGACACCAAACACATCATAAACGAGGCGCACAATCCCAAAGGCTCCCGCTTTGACTACTGCTACAGCATGCAAAAGTGCGCTCACCGGGGCCGGGGCAACCATCGATATGGGTAACCAGCCATGCAACGGAAAGATAGCTGCCTTGACTCCCAGACCCGCCAGTATCAGAAAAAAGAGAATGGTCAGTTTAGTCGGGTATTCTGAAATCAGGTTGGCAATTATTTCGGTCTGACCAAAATAGATTGGACCGGCAACTACATACAATCCGACTACACCTAATAACAAAATTGTGCCTCCGCCAATGGTGTACCAAAGGTAGGTTCTGCCCGCAGCAACAGCCTCATCTGTCCCTTTGTGAACCACTAAAGGATAGGTAGATAGCGTGAGAAATTCATAAAATATAAAGAAGGTGATAACATTTCCCGACAGTGCAATGCCGGTACTGGCGGTAACGCAGAGACTGAAAAAAGCAAAAAACCGATTCTTGTGTTGTCCCTTTTCCAGATAGCCGATAGCATAGATTGTGGTAATTAGCCAAAGCACCGACGACAAGGCAGCAAAGAAGAGACCCAGTTTGTCTAAGCGCAGAGCAAAGGTCAGTTCGGAGGTCAGGCTAATAAAGAAGTTGTACTCTTCACCCCTCATATAGCCTGCAAAAGCCCATCCAACCAATGACACTTGGGCAACTGCACCAAAAAGACTCAAGGAAGTACGCATGGCCACCTGTTCCTCACGCAACAGCAAAATCAAGATGCCGGGAATTAGGGAGCTTATGAGAATCAGTACAGGCAAAATGCTAGTTGTTTCCAAAGGCACCTCCTTTCAGTAATGTTTCGATACCAGTGCCAAAAATCTCACTGCTTTCCAGAAAACGTATCAGAGAATCTGCAGGAAAAACAATTAGAAAGGAACTCACTGCCAGAAGCAGGGCAATGACCTCCAGGCTTTTTGGAACCGGCTGGAAGGGTTCTTTTACACGCGTTGGGGCAAAAGCGAGGCGTAGCAGCATAAAAACATAGCCGGCAGTCAGAAGACTACCTATCAGTACTACAGGAGCCCACCACCATTGACCGCTAAGGAAAATACTTTTCAGGAGCATCCATTTCCCCATAAAGCCACCACTCGGGGGAAGTCCGATTAAGCTGACTCCGGCCAAGCCTATAGCCATAGCCGTCATGCGAAGGTGACCCACCAGGTCGCGTAGCGACTCTATGCGGTCGTGCCCCACAGCCATGACAATGATTCCTGCTGAAAGGAAAAAGGAGGCTTTGGCAAAGGCATGCGATATAACCTGATAGATGCCCGCAGTCCAGGCCCAGGTAAGCCAACCGGCAGAATCGGCCGTCACGCCTGATGGCAGAATCAACAGCGGAAAAATCATCAGCAAATACCCTAATTGGGCGACACTCGAATGGGCCACTATCAGTTTTAAGTTCGTCTGCATAAACGCTTGCCATGAACCCCAGAGCACTGCAATAGCACCAGCCACTCCAATGATTTGTCCGGCAGCATAAGTCAGGGAAACCCCAAAAACTTCCACCCATAAGCGAAGCAAAATATAAAAGGCGCCTTTCACCACCAAAGCTGAAAGAAGGGCACTTACCGGAGCAAGGGCATTGGAGTGTGCCGGAGGCAGCCAGAAGTGGAAAGGGAAGCCTGCCATTTTAATCATGAGCCCGAGGGTAATGAGCAACAGAGCAAAGGTCGTAGTCGGGCCGGGTTCCAAAACCTGTCCCAGCATTCCGATGTCCAACGTGCCCGTACTTCCATAAAGAAGCGCAACGCCAAAAAGATAGGCCATTGACCCTGTAAGAGCGGCCAACAAGTACCGTAATCCGGCGACTAATGCTCCTGATTTGCCGGAAAGCACAGCCAGTGCCACTGCACAGATGCCAATAATTTCGATGGTAACGAATAAATTAAACAGGTCGTTGGAGAGAAAGAGTCCGTTGAGACCCGCCCACAGAAAAAGCCACAAAGGCCAGAACAAGGGAAATCCAGCGGTAGAAGCTTCCTGTGCACGGAAATACCTCCAGGCATACAGGCTGATGAAACTTCCTGCTATGGCCGTCATCCCGATAAATACTGCTGCCAGAGCATCTATTCTGAGCAATATTCCCAATGGAGGCTCCCAACCTCCCAGCATATGGATAACCGTCCCCCGCTGTGTAACTTCAACGAAAGCAAAAATTGCCAATACAGCGGTGAGTAAACTCCCTGTCAGGCCAATCAAAGCCTTTCCTTTAGGTCTGAAAAACAGGCTCAGTGTAGCCACCAGGATGGGCAAGCCTACCAGAAGCGCAGGAAATGGGGATGTTGGTAAATCTGTCATTTGTTGTTTTTAAATGATTCTTCTCCGGTGAGTTGAAAAATTCGACGGGCCAAAGCAAGAGCGAAGGCAGCGGAAGCGACCGCCACCACGATTCCGGTTATCACTAAAGCATGGGGTACCGGGTCGGCAAATGAGAGAGCGTCCCTTTCAGCAAAACTTACAAAGGCAAGGAAGACCCCTGCACCCATTATCATGGTAGCAATAATTTTTTTTATAAAATGCTTCGACATAAAGACACCGCCCAATCCGATGACAAAAAGAACTGCGGATGTTAAACTATAAATCTGATAGGTTTCCATACTTTTTTCAATTGGTTGATTTGATTTCGTTCGATTCCGCTTTATTTTCCTGATTTAAATTGCTAAATATTGCAGTCAGAATTGTGGCAATACTTATTGCAGCCAGCGTTTCTATTATCAAAATCAGGACTCCGGCATGAGCGGAAGGGTATTCAAACAGGGCAGCTCCTCCGGCCATAAGGATAAAACCCAATACGAAGAAAAATATAATTCCTATCGTCAGTAGCAAATTAAGCAGCCAGCCGGGCATTACTGACAGTACTGACTTGCCTCCCAGATGAAGAAGTATCCCTATTGCCCCCCACAAAACCCCGGCCTGAAAAGCCCCCCCGGGTCCGGATTTCCCATAGTATAAAAGGAAAGCTCCAAAAAGGAACAGAACCGGTGTAAAAAACATAATTACCTTCCGCAGCATGGGATCTTCTGCAACCACGCCCGGCTTACTGTAGATTTTTATTCCTCCGACTGCAAAGACTGCTAAAAGACCCAGGAGAATGACACCAATCTCCAGCGAGGTGTCGTAAGCGCGGAAATTCAGCAAGACTGCGGTGACAGGGTGTTCGACTCCCGATTTTGGAAGCAGGTCCCCGCTTGCTGCGGTCAACCCACCGCCCTCCGGTATCTTCCAGATAGCTTCCAATGCAATAAGCAGAAAGAGCCCCAACCCAAATACAAGGGCAATCGTGGGCATCAGGGAGTATCTTTTTTTATTTCCGGAAGAATATGGGAGCAAAGATTCAGGACTATCCTGTTTTTCAGCATCCGCGGGAGAAAATTTCCTTAACGCATCCAGAAACAAAACTCCAAGAAAACCAGACGCAACAGCCGCCTCGGTGATAGCCACATCCACAGCCCCCAGTCGTATCCATGCCAGCGCCAGTGCCAGTCCGAAGGCAAAGAAAAGAAAAATACTCTGGATAAGCTTTGGGGCAAGCAAACTCCGTAAGGCCAGATAAACCGCAAGTATGGCCAATAAGATGTCAATCAAAATACTCATTCTCCCTCCTCTCTATTCCCGGATTGCTCCTGTTTTTTCTGAAAACGGGCGATCAGATAACAGGAAGTTGAACTGGCCAAAAGAGTGAAGAGCCAGATAAGGAAGATTTTTAACGCTGCCCAGGGGGATGCGATATGCAGGGCTATTCCGGCAGCAATAAAGCCCAATCCCAAATTGTCGGCTTTGGTAAGGGCATGAAGGCGGGAAAACAAATCAGGGAATCGAAGCACCCCTAATGTCCCTGCCAAAAAAAAGAAACAACCTGTTGCCAAAAGAATAACGGTGAATATATCTTTTATCATCATGGTGTTTCTCCTTTCTTGTTTTTCCTGACCTGCACCAGAGCAATGACTAATAAGATTGCAAGTACATTGAAGGTAATGGCAACATTAAGCAAAGTAAGCTCCTTCGAATAGCCCGCCAGCACCAATAATATTGCCATTCCCGTAGTTCCGAACAGTTGGGTGGTAAGCAATCGGTCGGCAACCGTTGGACCCTGCCAAACACGAATCAGTCCCAAAGCTATGTTGAGCAACAGAAAGACAATCACAACGATAAAAAAAACATCCATATAAAACAGGTTACAGTAAAAAAACAACAGCACTCCTGATAGTTTTATGCTCTTGATTATAAACGTTTTACTATTAATAAACTTAACTCCTGCGTTCAAGCATCAGGCAAGCTAAACAAGAATGATTCTACCTTTATGGCACAAAAATAGAATAATTATATTAACTGCAATACAATCACAATTAACACTTAACAAGAAAATGTGTAAATTTGCTAAAATTTAATATCACGGCTTCCAGTCCTCCCAACCCCATGATGCTTCGGGTTTTTCGATTTCAGTTGTAAGGTCGAACGAAACGCTGAAATGGCGATCGGTGCCCATGCGACGGAGATTGTAGGTGTAGCTGGTGCTGTCGACTGTTATCCACCAAACATTTGGGAATGCATAAGAGATGATATCAACCGTTTCCTGATCGGCGGGAAATACCTGCATGTTGGGCGTGCCTTCGTTGGTTGATGTGCCGCCATACATGGTTACCTCATCGCTGCTGCCATCTTCGTGGCGGTGGTCGTGCTTCAACTCAATGCGACCGTTTTTGTAAGTGAATATCCAGGTTCGGGAAAGGTTATCGCCCACATTGAAAGGTATCAGGATTTTTTCAT
>CAYMDE010000015.1:0-2274 GCA_964389115.1 uncultured Paludibacter sp.
ATGGGAAATCATATCATCTCGCAACATACAAAAATTGATACTCGTGTAGGTGATTACAAAATAGCACTTTATTGGGAAACTGTATCAGAAGATAATCCTATCAGGATATTACAATGGCAGGCAAAAACCCGATTGGATGGTTTATGGGGAATATCAGTCAGAAACAATAAAAACAGGTTGATTAAAGGCTTTGTTTATGAATTTCTTAGCACTGTTGACCAAAGCGGTCCGTGGCACGATAAAGATGGAATTATCTTTGGAGGTTCAGATCAGTATTTTTTTAATTACATGTATAAAAACGGCTGGACTCATTACGGAAGAACAGTAGGTACTCCACTTATTATATCTCCTGTTTACGATAAAAGCGGTAATATCTCCATTCAAATGAATGATGTTCAGGCGCATCATATAGGGTTAGAAGGAAACATCAACCAGTTATCATTCAGAGTATTGGGAACATATTCAAGATATTTTCCTGACAATAAACTTCCGGCTCATCCCAATTTTTCATACATGATAGAAGTAGGAAGTCTGATAAAACAGTGGAATGATTACTCCTGGAATTTCCGGATTGGTGGTGACACAGGTATTTTCCCCGGCAAAACCTCCGGAGTTATGTTCAGCATCAAAAAACACGGGACTTTATTTGGGCGATAAGTTTTTTTCGCACATTATTCAACAACAAATAGGTTATACCGGCCACCGACATACCCAACAGCATGCCTCCAACGATGTCAAAAGGATAATGCACTCCGAGGTATATTCTTGAATATGAGACCATTATAGCCCAAAGAAAAATAAAAGTGGTGTAAACACTGTTTTTAATAAACAGAGAGGTGAGCAGAGCATATCCAAAAACATTGGAGGCATGACCGGAAACGAATCCATATCTGCCTCCCACATATCCTTTTACGTGGTGTATCATCCCTTCGAGATCGGGATTGTGTGATGGTCGGAGTCTTTCAAAACTAATTTTGGTAAGATTAGACAACTGATCGGTAAGAATGAGACACAGCAACATGGAAACAATAATCCAAATGGCTTCGAGTCGCCATTTTCGTATAAGAAAAAGAATCATGCCGAGATACAGCGGAATCCATGTCCAGACCTGACTGATATAATACATGAAACCATCCAGTCGGGCATCGTGTTTACCATTCAGAACTAAAAAGAGTTCTATATCAAAATGGATCAGATTTTCTAATAAACTCATATTACTCCGATGTTTTCCATTTGTATCCAGCCCACATTACCATTGCTGAGTTTTATTTCGTACCACTCACCCAAAGATCCGATAATGGTCACCTTGGTTCCTTCATGCAGTTGAAATAAGTCAGTACCACTTCGGTCGGGAGAACCTTTAATAACCACTGCTCCGGTCATGATGATACCCTCGTTGTGACTCTTCAGTCCATTCATTCTGATGGCAGAGAAACCTAATGTCATTATGCTCACAATCAGTAATGCAGCACCAAAATAGAATCCTGTTTTACGCATCATTCGTGTTCGGCCAAAAAAGAAAATCAGAAAACTGATTAACGAAAAGACGAAAAATGGAACAGAAAGCATGAACCATCCGTTGGGCGACATGAGTTTAAGTAACATATCTGTCCATTTCTTCAAAAAGAACGGATTGGCAGGTTCTATATTATCAATTACCTTCTGATTTACAAACTCCAGGTTATGGCGGGCATCTGCATACATGGGTTTCAGTCGCAAAGCCCGTTCGTAATTCAAAATAGCCAGACCAATCTCATTGATCCTGTAGTAGGCGTTGCCAAGATTATAATGTAACTCAGCCGAAAAACCTTCATTGGCCAAAATATCTTCATACAAAGCCACTGCTGCACGGTATTCTTTTTCTGCATATAAACGATTGGCCTCCTCCCATTTTTCAGCATGGTTTGCAGCGGCTGCAACTGTCAAAACAACACAAGTCAGTATTATTATCAACTTCTTCATAACCATCTGTTTACTTCCTTATTGATCTTTCAATTGAACTGATTATATCAATCGTTTCTTCGTATAAGTTACCCATTTCCTGTTGACCTCCGGCTGGTGCAAAGCGAGCAAACTCGCAGGTATCAATCACCCCGACAAGTCTTTTTATAAGTGACTCAACTATTCCGGCCTTGTTGAGCGCATCCAGTACCCTGTCTCTGTTAAGTTCAGCAACCGGAATTGTAAGTTTATCACTGAGATATGTCCAAACAGCATTCATCACCTCTGCATAGAACTTCTCTTTCTCCCCTGCCTTCAGTAATTTGGCGGCAT
>CAYMDE010000015.1:2374-39469 GCA_964389115.1 uncultured Paludibacter sp.
ATCACCTCTGCATAGAACTTCTCTTTCTCCCCTGCCTTCAGTAATTTGGCGGCATGCTTCAAACGTTTTACCGCGATGCGATTAGCCTTCCTGTTTTTCACCAACTCCACATCCGAATTATCCTTGACATATTTGCGCAGTGCGATGAACAATGACAGAGCGAGCAACAAAGGTAACAAATAGTACAGCAGCAACAAACTTGTTTTCTCAAGATAGAATTGCTCTGATTTCTGAAGACTGGTAGCAGCACTGTGAATATAACGGATATCGTCGCCCAACTGCCTGACATCTTCCTTACCTGAAAAATTGCTAACTACAGGAGTATTGTCAACTGTACCATCACTTTTCAACACACGAATATTGAAAACAGGCGTTCGGAGTGTTTTATAAGTTCCATCCGAAGGGCTGAAATATGTAATCTCAGTTGCAGGGATTTCATAATTACCTGAGTGGCGCGGTATGATTGTATATTCAATTGATTTTGTACCTGTTAGTCCCTGAGCCGACGGTTTAAACTGATTCGTCACCCTGGGGTCGTAAACATCAAAGGCATCAGGAAATTTGAAGTCCGGATTGTTCAACATTCTCATATTCCCACTTCCACTGATATTTACTTTGAGCGTTAGTGCCTCGTTGACTGTCACTTCATTGCTGGAAAGGTTTGAATTGATAGAGAAAGTACCCAGCACGCCGGTAAACGTATCAGGCTTTCCTGCAGGCAGTTTCTTTACATTTAGTCTCACCTCCGGAACTTCAATCTGACGGGCAACATTACTGTATGTCTCAAAAAACTCATCGAAGATGCTGCGTACCGGTTGTCGGCTTTGCACCCTGATAATCGCTTCAAAAACTGCCTTATCGATGGTTACCTCGCCTGATGATTGTGGAAAAAGAATGATTTCATGGAGCACTGCCGTCAGAAAATTTCTTCCGTTATAGTTCTCATATGCCAGCTGAGTATTACCCGTTCTTTCCACTTCCTGTTTCAGAAAACCATTAAAACTCGGCATCTGTTTAACACCAAACTGCACAATGTCGTAGGTCGTGTAAAGCTTATACGACAATTTTACAGCCTCCTGCTCAAAAACGCTGGTTCTTGATAAGATTGGCCTGATAAATAAATTTTGCGGATTGATAGTCGTTGCAGGTGTCTGACTCTGGGTGTTTTGTCGTTGCTGACTTCCATTACTCTCATCAGGAGGCAATACTTTGATTGTTAGTCCGGTCGAAGTATGTCGTTCATCATTCACAATTACTGTGGCAGATGGTATGGTGAAAGTTCCCTGTTTCTGAGGCTGTAAAGTATAAGTGTAAGTCACCGAGAAGGAAGTGGACATACTGCCATTCACAATCTGTGTGCTTTGGCTCTCCGATTTAAATGGTCCGGCCAAAATATCAAAATTGGTAATGGCAGGTGCTCTGAAATCAGAGACCCTTGCATTGACGGTATATCTGACCTGAAACGGACGACCCATAACTACAGTTCCGGGAGCTGATGCCGTTACCTTAACCTCTTGAGCCATTACTCCAGAGATTACGCCAAAAACGAGAAATAATATCGCTATGATGTTCCGCATTGTTATTTACTATCTCTGCAAATTTGTTAATTACCAGTCCTTATCTGTTCCCCTGCGCACCGGATTAGGCTGCTTACGTGCCTTCTCCATGGTTTCGCGCTCTTCCTGCATCAGCGCCTGTAATATCTGTTGAGCCCTTTCCTTAGAAATATCCTCTTCCCGGGGCTGTGATTGATCCTGTTTCTTTTCCTGTTTTTGCTCCTGACTTTGCTGATCTTCCTGATTCTGTTGCTGAGGAGGTTGCTGTTGATTATTCAGCATATGTTGTGCGAAAGCAAGATTATAGCGTGTTTCATCATCCTTGGGGTTTAATCTGAGCGATTGTTTGTAGGCATCAATGCTTTCCTTGACTTTCTGCTGGGCAATCAAGGCATTGCCGGCATTGTGTAATGCTGCGGCAAGTTTCTTTCTGGAGGCATTATCCGAAGGGATGACACGCTGATATTGTTCAAGCGCTTCGGCATATTTCTCCTGACGGAACAGTGCATTGCCCAGATTGAAAGCAGCTTCGAATGATTTTGGATTAACCATCAAGCCTTTGCGGTAAGATATTTCAGCTTCGGTAAACTTCCCTGCCCTGAAGTGTCTGTTACCTTCAGCAATATGTGTGAACTCTTCCTGCGCATGCACATTAAGAGTTACAAAAGCAATCAGTAAAAACGCTATCTTTCTCATTTCTTTAGTTTTTCTTTTAAGTCAAAAATCTTCATTCTGCTGAATCGCTTGTTAATTCTTTCGAATACAAAGAAATCGAGTATCAATAAAATTAGTACAAGTATTACGAACGACTGGAACTGCTCGTTGAAGTTTGCCAGACTGATACTTGTAATTTCAGTTTTGGCAAGTTTGTCGAGTTCGCGCGCAATGGTTCTGTTGGCAGTATTGGTATTGTCAACACGCACATAAACACCTCTTCCTTCCTGCGCAATTTCGCGGGCAATATCCTCGTTCAGTTTGGTAACCACCACATTGCCTTCTCTGTCTTTCCAGAAACTCAGGGTTCCATCAATCGGAATGGGAGCACCTTCGGGGCGACCAACACCCAGCACGTGAACAACAATACCTTTTTCACGGGCCATACGGGCTGCTTCAACGGCATTATCTTCATGGTTCTCGGCATCTGTAATCAATATAATGGCTTTAGTAGCCTGACTATTGGGGCTGAAAGATTTAACACTTAAATCAATGGCAGCTCCGATGGCTGTACCCTGACGGGCAATCAACCTGGGAGTAATTGAGTTAAGAAACATTTTGGCTGAAACAAAATCGGTGGTGATGGGCAACTGGGTAAAAGCTTCACCTGCGAAGACAACCAAGCCAACCTTATCGTTCGACAAATCATCAATCATACGTGACAAAACCCTTTTGGCAACTGCAAGTCGGTTGGGCTGTACATCCTCAGCCAGCATGGAGTTTGAAATATCCAGTGCTATCATTACCTCGATACCTTTTCTTTTCTCCTCCTGACTCTGAGTTCCAAACTGTGGACGGGCAAGTACAATGATCAGAATGGCAATGGCAAGCAACTGCATTACATGTTTTACAACAGGCCTTATCCTCGACACATTGGGCATCAATGCGGCAAGTATCTCCGGATTTCCGAACTTCTTCAGATTACGTTTCTTCCGGATACGATATAAGATAAAGAATCCCAGAAGTACCGGAATTACAATCAGTAAATATAAAAACTGCGGATCTGCGAATCTGAACATAATGTTTCAGTAATTAAAATTTCAAAATAAATACTACTACGGAAGTTTACGCAGGTAAGTATTTCTCAGCAACACCTCGGTAATCAGCAAAATAAAGGCTGCCAAAGCGAAAAGAAAAAACTCTTCATGCTTCTTGCTGTACTCCCTCACGCTGATTCTTGATCTCTCCATTTGATCAATTTCTTTATAGATACTTCTTAACTTCTCATTGTCTGTAGCCCTGAAGTACTGTCCTCCTGTCAATTCAGCAATATCTTTCAGTGGCTGCTCATCAAAAGCCGAATCGATTTGCTGATATCTTCTGCCAAGTGGAGTCTGTACCGGAATATTCACCATCCCATGCGAACCAACACCTATCGTGTAAACCCTGATATCGAAAGCTTTTGCAAGCTCGGCAGCAGTCAGCGGCGCAATATCACCCCTGTTATTATCTCCATCAGTGAGGAGAATCACTACTTTCGATCGCGACGGACTCTCACGAAGCCGGTTAACAGCATTGGCAAGTCCCAGTCCTATCGCTGTACCATCTTCAATCATTCCATATTCGATGCTGTTAAACAGGTTAATTAACACAGCATGATCGGTAGTTAACGGGCACTGTGTAAAACTTTTACCGGCAAATAGCACCAACCCAATATTGTCGTTTGGTCTTGAAAGGATAAACTCATTCGCCACCGATTTGGAAGCTTCCAGTCGGTTGGGTTTAAAGTCCTCCGCCAGCATGGAACCTGAAATATCCAGCGCTATCATGATATCTATTCCCTCCCTGTTCTCTGTTCTCCACGAATTCGAAGCCTGTGGACGAGCAAGAGCCAAAACGAGCAGCGCGACTGCTAACACCCTGAGCACAAAGGGCAGATGCAGCAACTTAATCCGGGTGCTTTTACGAAAAGTCCCTAAATTACGATGCGATGAAATCTGCATACTGGCATCGTTCTGGTGCAACTCCCTGATATACCAGTATATCATGGGAACCAATAACAGCAGTGCGAATAAATATTCCGGGTTATGAAATGTCATCTTCCTTAGTCTCCTCTTCTACTTTTGTTTCATTGACAAATAAAATCGCATTTGTAAGGCTCAGCTCGTGCTCGTCGGGCGAAGGACTCCATTTTGCAAACTTCACAAGATCTGCCAACTGCAGAATCTGACGAATTGCCAACCAAGCGTTTTTATTTTCATCTTTCAGCATCGACAGATAACTCATTAATTCTTCTGAAGTCATCTCAGGTGCCGGTATTTCAAAAACTCTCTCAATATACTCCCTTAAAATATCAGTAAGTGCTGTATGATATTCCTTGTATCTTCCCTGCATCCATGGTTTTTCCTGCTTCAACGCATCCAGCTGCTTGAGAGCAAGCAAATGAGCTGATTCACGCGGCACCACAACCACCGGTGCTTCTTTCTTACTGTTCTTCAGCAGATAAATTATCAGGAATACGATTCCTGCAATCAAAATCAAACCGAGCATCCAGGGAATCATCTTTTTTAGCCAGAACCATAGGTTGAATTGCGGTTTTAGCACCCCTTTGATGTCGGCAAGTTGCATGCTTGCAGTATCGATAACGAAAGGCTGAATTACTTTGAGTGAAAGGGGATTCGACCACACAGTATCATCATCAATCACAAAAGGAAAAGCCGGAATCAGGTACAGTGAATCGTAAAATGAGGTAATCATATACGACTGTAACACAACCAAATGTCCATCGGGCGAGGTAGTAGAATCGGTTTTTACCTGTTGAACAAGCTCAAGTCCATCGATGATGGATCCTGAAAAAATCGGCGACTGTACACGTTTATGAGTTCGCTGGGTAATTTCAAAATGCACTTCAGTTTGCTGACCGATCCAGATTTGTGTTGAATCGATGCGCGACTGTACAGTAAATTCCTGCGCAGAAAGTTGTCCCGACAGCAGAAAAAACAGTAAAATCAACCAGGCAGTACTTTTCATCATCTTCATATATTTTTCAACTTTTCTCAGGGGAGCTAAGCCATCAGGCTCTCATTTTAAAGAGTTTCATCAAAGTTTTCACATAATCCTCGGAAGTATTCATCGATACTGAATCGACACCCGACTTAGTGAATGTTTTCTGCAACACTAACTGACTCTCGCCCCACGCATGTTTATAGGTGGTTCTTAAACGTTTGTCGGAAGTATCAACCCAGATTCGCTTTCCGGTTTCGGCATCTTTCAGCTTAATCAGTCCCACATCCGGCAATTCTGTTTCGCGAATATCATATACCTGAATGGCCACTACATCATGCTTTCTGTTGGCGATGGTCAACTCCTTTTCGAAACTATCATCAAGAAAATCGGAGATAACGAATGCGGTGGAACGTTTCTTAATCGCGTTGGTAAAATACCTCAGTGCCTCAGCAATATCTGTTTGGTTGCTTTCCGGATGAAAATCAATCATTTCCCTGATAATGTGCAAAACATGCTTTCTTCCCTTTTTGGGAGGAATGAACTTTTCAATCTTATCTGAAAAGAATATCACCCCTACTTTATCATTATTCTGAATGGTTGAAAAAGCTAGTGTAGCAGCGATTTCAGTGAAGATATCCATCTTGTAACGGTTCACCGTTCCAAACTCGCGACTTCCCGAAACATCGATCAACAACATCACGGTTAGTTCACGTTCTTCTTCAAAAACCTTGATATACGGATGTCCGAAACGTGCGGTCACATTCCAGTCGATCGACCTCACATCGTCGCCATACTGATAGTCGCGCACCTCAGCGAAGGTCATACCACGACCCTTAAAAGCCGAATGGTACTCGCCTGCAAAGATTTGATTGGACAACCCGCGGGTTTTTATCTCAATCTTCCTGACTTTCTGTATGATTTCACTCGTTTCCATCATCAGGGAACTTCTACCGAATTCAGAATTTCAGTGATAATCTCGTCGGATGTCATATTGTTAGCCTCAGCTTCGTAGCTCAATCCGATTCTGTGACGCAGCACATCATAACACACAGCACGTACATCTTCAGGAATAACATAGCCTCTTCTTTTGATGAATGCATAGGCTCTGGCAGCAAGTGCTAAGTTGATGGAAGCACGTGGAGAAGCACCGAACGAAATCATCTCTTTCAGAGATTTCAGGTTATAATCCTGTGGGAAACGGGTTGCAAAGACGATATCAATGATATATTTCTCAATTTTCTCGTCGATATAAACCTGACGAACAACTTCACGAGCACTGATAATCTCTGCAGGTGTAAGCACCGGAGTCACTTTTGGTAAATCCTTGTTCAGGTTCATACGGATAATCTGTCTCTCTTCTTCCTTTTTAGGATAGTTGATAACCACCTTCAACATAAAGCGGTCAACCTGAGCTTCAGGAAGCGGATAGGTACCTTCTTGCTCAATCGGGTTTTGAGTCGCCAATACGAGAAAAGGCTCCGGAAGCGGATAGGTATTCTCTCCGATGGTAACCTGACGCTCCTGCATGGCTTCGAGCAAAGCACTCTGCACCTTGGCCGGAGCCCTGTTGATCTCATCAGCAAGAATCAGATTGGCAAATACAGGACCCTTGCGAATGCTGAATTCCTCTTTCTTCTGACTGTAAACCATGGTTCCAATAACATCCGCAGGCAGCAGGTCGGGAGTAAACTGAATACGACTGAAGTCGCCCTGAATCAGATCCGACAATGTTTTAATTGCCAATGTTTTAGCCAGCCCCGGTACCCCTTCGAGGAGTATGTGACCATCAGATAGAAGTCCTATAAGCAAAGAGTCAACTAAATGGCGCTGACCAACAATCACTTTGTCCATACCCATCACCAGCGCATCAACAAATGTACTCTGCTTCTCAATTTTGGCGTTAAGCTCCCTAATATCAACAGATTGTTCCATAAATATGTAATGTTAATTTTTTTCTAAAGCAGGGCAAATGTACAATTAAATATGGGTCATAACCCCTTGATTTAATAACTATTAACGCCATTTTAGATAATTAATGATTGGCTGATTTAATGCGGGTTTCAGGCAATTTTAAGCTAAAATTTTAACAAAAAAAACCGACATGGGTTATATGTCGGTTCTCATAATTAACAATATTAAATTGAATTTATCTTTTCAGGTATTTTTTCTGAAGATTTCTCATGTACTCCACACACCTTTCATTGCTCATATCAGCAAGCATGGGATTTAATTTAGGTATCCGTAGTTCTGTACCAACCTGAATATCTTCAGGATTGGAAATTACGGCGCGATTTGCTTCATAAATAAACACCCAAAAAAGCTTCTCCCCATAATGCCTTTCGGCGATTCTGGTCAGCCTGCTACCCGGGATAACCCTTTCAGTTGCAATAAACTCAGTGAATTCTCTCACCTCATCAAACAACAATTGAAGCGTATCAACCGGTTCAGCTTCAACAAGAGGAATTTCTTCTTCTTCAAAAGCTATTTCCTCGGGTAAATCAACAATTTCTGCTTGAGGAACAAAAACTTCTATCTTATCAGCCGGTTCAAATTTAAACTGAATATCGCTGAACACATCGAGCGTGCTTAACAAATAAAACAATGCTGCTCCTATCACCATTCCAAGCAATAGCATGGGAACGAGCATTTTTGGCTTTCCTTTAACGGGTTTTATCTCGCTATCCTCATTTGCATTCAAAATTTCATCCTGATGTGGCTCTGCAATTTCAATAAGTTCTTCTTGCTCAAACTTACTTTGCTCATCTACCAACTCTGTTGGAACCCCTGACTTAATTATTTCATTCTCCTCCTCTTGCTTTTCCGGAACAATTTCCGGCTCTATGTCATGTATCTCAACAACAGGCTCCTCTGTCTTACTTTCAACCTCAACAGACACTTCCGGTTCCTTATGTAAAGCATCTATCTCAGACAAAATACCTTTAATCTCTGAAGCTTGCTCTGAGAAATAGTCGAAAGATTGCCCTTTAGTTTCTTCTTCAGCTACAGACGGCTTTTCCAGCACATTTTCAATATCAAGCACCACCGTTTCCAGATGTGCATAAGGCTCATTCACAGCGTCTTTCAGACTGGCTTCAGGTGCAAATGTAACTTTATGATAACCTTCAATTACGATTTCTGCACCCGTATTTACATCAACACTTTTACGGGGCTCGTTCCATTGTAGCTTAAAAGTGCCTAAACCTTTTATTTTAACCGACTCGCGATTTAAAAGCGTTTCTTCAATTGTTTCGGACAATAATTTCAGAAATTCCTCAGCAGCTTTTCTCGAAATACCTGCCTGATGGGCTAATTGTTCAGAAAGAACGGTCAAATGAATTTTATCTTTACTCATGGCCTTCTGATGCATTTAATTTCGACTTAAAAGCAAGACTTTGTCTGAAGCTCACCACTTGTTTGGGTGGCACCAAAGTGCGTTGTTTTGTTGCGGGATGTACCGTCAATCTTTCCTCTTTTCTCTTTACATCCAGCGAACCAAACCCCTGAAAATGAATTGAATTACCACTGGTCAGTTCGTTACGCATAACATTCAAAGTTTTGTCTAGCAAAACCTTAATTTCATCAGCAGAACTCTGTGATTTAGATGCTAATGCTGCAATTAATTCGTTGTAGTTCATGATATTTTGGTTATAAATTGAGCAAATAAATCATATCCCGACACAGCGGTGATTTCAGCAAAGCAAAAATCCCCTGTTTGAAGATCTTCCCCTGCATTCTCAATCATCACCTCAGGATCAACTTCCGGCGAATCAAACTCTGTACGTCCCACCCAATAATCACCTTCTTTTCTGTCGATAATCACTTTCATTTTCTTTCCAATCTTCTCCTGACTGATTTCAGTGGAAATTTCCTGCTGAAGCATCATGATTTCATCCATCCTTTGCTGCTTTAGCTCTTCCGGGATATCATCCTTGTAGTTCTCGTAAGCGAATGTACTCTCTTCGTTGGAATAGGTAAAAGCACCCAATCGCTCAAAACGCGCAAATCGTAAAAATGCCTTTATTTCTTCAATATCCTCTTCGGTTTCACCGGGATGTCCAACCAACATGGTAGTACGCAAATGTATGCCCGGAACCTCATTACGCATTTTGCGAATCAGCTCATATGTTTGTTCTTTGGTGATGTTTCTCCGCATCTTTTTCAACATTGGATCGCTTATATGTTGCAATGCAATGTCGAGATAACTACACACATTCTCACGTTCACGCATCACCCTTAGAATATCCTCGGGAAAATGTGCAGGGTAAGCATAATGCAATCTGATCCATTCAACTCCCCTGATGTCAGCAATCCGCTCGACCAACTCCGGTAATTTCTGAGTTTTGTACCGATCAACTCCATAATAGGAAAGATCCTGTGCAATAAACTGAAACTCCTTCACGCCAGATTCAACCAGCATACGCACTTCCTTTTCAATATCATCCATGCTTCTCGAACGATGCTTTCCCGTGATAAGCGGAATGGCACAATATGAACAAGTACGGTTACAACCTTCTGATATTTTCAGATATGCATAATGTGGCGGAGTAGTCAGCGACCGCTCCAACCGGAGATCAGCCCTGTATTCTTGCCCCAAATCAGTAAGAATATTGGTGTAATTGAATTTACCATAATACTTATCCACCTCGGGGATCTCATTTTGAAGTTCATTGAGGTATCTTTCCGACAAGCATCCCATCACAAAAAGCTTGTTATTCTTTTTACGTTTTTTGAAATTGGCCAACTGTAGAATAGTATTGATACTCTCCTCTTTGGCATCACCAATAAAACCGCAGGTATTCACAATTACAATATCACCATCCGGATTCGGATTATCGTGTCGCACCTGATAACCAAGCGCATCAAACTGACGCATAAGCAATTCCGAATCAACCAGATTCTTTGAACAACCCATTGTAACAACATCTACAACACCTCTTTTCTTTTTCATCATCATTCAAACAAAGACGCTACAAATTCATTTTTGTCGAACACCTGAAGCTGTTCAATACCTTCACCAAGTCCGATATATTTCACAGGAATCTTAAACTGATCAGAAATTCCAATCACAACACCACCACGCGCTGTTCCATCCAGTTTGGTTACAGCCAACGCATTCACATCAGTAGCTTTGGTAAATTGCTTAGCCTGCTCGAAAGCATTCTGACCGGTTGAACCGTCGAGCACCAGCAATACTTCATGCGGTGCATTCGGAATAACCTTTTGCATGACATTTCTGATTTTTGTCAGCTCGTTCATCAAATTTATCTTATTATGCAAACGTCCGGCAGTATCGATGATAACCACATCAGCATCGTTGGCTTTGGCCGAGGCAACTGTATCGTACGCCACTGAAGCCGGATCCGAACCCATTTTCTGCTTGATAACAGGTACTCCTGCCCTTTCGCCCCAGATCACCAACTGATCAACTGCTGCCGCTCTGAATGTATCGGCAGCGCCGAGATATACTTTCTTACCTGCCTTCTTGAAGTGCCATGCTAATTTCCCAATGGTGGTTGTTTTACCGACCCCATTAACACCAACAACCATGATTACATAGGGCGATTGAGGGAGTGTTGATTCAAAATCTGCGTTTAAATCGGGATTATTTTCTGAAAGTAAGCCGGCAATCTCTTCTTTGAGAATTGTATTCAGCTCGGTTGTATTGATAAACTTATCTCTTGCAACCCTTTGTTCAATCCTTTCGATGATTCTGAGTGTAGTTTCCACGCCTACGTCGGAACTTATCAACACTTCCTCAAGATTATCGAGCACTTCATCATCGACTTTTGATTTTCCGACAATGGCTCTGGATAATTTGGAAAAAACATTCTCTTTGGTTTTCGAAAGTCCCTGATTCAGTGTTTCTTTCTTCTCTTTACTAAAAAAACTAAAAATACCCATTGTTCTGATTTAGTTGATTTTAACACGGAAAATTAATTGGTTAATTCCCGAAATATTTGAGAGTTACAAAAGTAAGTTTTTTTTTGGATTAAACAGCAAAAAAAATCCCCTTACACTGATGCAAAGGGGATTCCTGAATATTTGTAATGAAGCAAACTATTTATTTTGCAAAATAATCTTTCACTTTTTCATTAAGTACCATTTCTTCCTGAAAAACATACGCGCCTGTTTTTGGTGATTTCACCATTTTAATTACTTTGGAGAATGCGCGACCTTCTCCCCTTTGCATTGACGCAACCGCTTTCTTTGCCATGAGTCAGTCTTATTTAATTTCTTTGTGAATTGTTACTTTTCTCAGAATAGGGTTATATTTCTTTAACTCCATTCTGCCCGGAGTGTTTTTTCTGTTTTTTACAGTTACATAACGGGATGTACCGGGCATACCGCTTTCTTTGTGTTCGGTGCATTCCATGATCACCTGAACCCTTGCTTCTTTTGTTTTCTTAGCCATGATAATTATCCTCCTTGTTTATGCGTATAAAAAACCCTTCTCAGCAGCTTTTCTGATTGCTGCATCCAACCCAACTTTGTTGATAGTGCGTAAACCGGCAGCTGAGATTCTCAGGCTAATCCAGGTATCTTGCTCTACCCAATAGAACTTCTTGGCAAACAAATTCACATCAAAGGTTCTTTTTGTACGACGCTTTGAATGCGATACATTGTTTCCTACCATGGCTTTCTTTCCGGTAATCTGACAAATTTTTGACATTGCTGTATCTTTATGTTATTTTTTTATTTTTTCTCAAAAACAGTGCGCAAAAGTACAGTATTTTTTTGAAACACACAAGTTATTAAAAATTATTTTACTGATATTTTACACTCTAAATGCAAACTTACCTACATCTCAGGCAATCAAAATATTAATTCATCGGCAGCATTGCTCCGTTTTGCAAGAACCGGAGCAGTTGCAACAAGGCAATCTGACTGCTACGCTCAATATTTAAAGCCCGATCGAGATTAAATTGAAATACTGAAGAATATACTGAATCTTCGCCGGCGATGGCTATCCAGACTGTACCGACAGGCTTTTCAGGCGTACCTCCACCCGGACCGGCTATGCCTGTAACTGCAACAGCATAATCACTTTGCATTTTGGTCCGCACCCCGGCAGCCATCTGTTCCGCAACCTCGCGGCTAACTGCTCCAAACTGCCGGAGAACACTCTCCTCAACTCCCAGAAAACTTGTTTTTACGTCGTTGCCATATGCTACCACTCCTCCCCGAAAATATTCAGAACTTCCCGGTGCCAATGTTATCTTGTGCGCCAAATGTCCGCCGGTGCAACTCTCGGCAACCGACAAAGTTTTATTTCGTCGCCTGAGCTCCCTTCCTATTATCATTTCAAGCGGAATATCTTCTTCGGCCACGATTGCATCACCAAGAATCTCCCTCAACTCAGTAATCTTAGGCGCCAGTTGTTTTTCCGCATCAATAAGCGTGGTGGTTAAACGCAACTTCACTATCCTGAAATTTGGCAAATATGCCAGTTTCACATCCAACGGTAAACTATTCTCCCAGTCAGCTATTTTCAGTGCCAGGGCAGATTCGGGGTAACCTGAAACCATGAAATGAATATGGGTGATGGGGGTCAGATCATACCGACTCCTCAACATGGGAATAACATGCTCAGTCATGGCATGTTTCATCTCATAGGGAACACCTGGCATCGACACCAACACCTTTCTTCCATGATCAAACCATGTTATGGGTGCTGTGCCTCTCGGATTACGAATAACAGTTGAATTGTCAGGAACCATAGCCTGTGATGCTGTCAACTCGTTGATAGCCCTCGACATTTTCGACAACAACGCTTCAATATCAGCGTAAACCAGCTCGTTGAAAACAAGCTTGGAATTGAAATAACGACACAGGGTATGCTTGGTAATATCATCTTTGGTAGGGCCTATTCCTCCGGTAAGCAGCACTACATCAGCCCTGTTAAAAGCATTTGTAATCGCTTCGGTTATTTGCTCCTCATCATCGTGAACCGAGGTAATTTGAATAATCCCGATACCGACTTTGCTTAATTCAGCACCCATCCAGGCCGAATTGGTATCAACAATCTGACCTATCAGTATTTCATCGCCAATGGTTATAATTTCGGCCTGCATAAATAATTGCTTTACTTTTCTTTGATCAGGTTTTGAGCAGTCAACTCATTCACAGCTATTTCGAGTTTCTCGTACCACTCTGCACCAAACTTTCGGATTAATGGTTCTTTGAGGAAACGATAAACAGGCACTTTAAGTTCAGACCCATGCGAGCGGGCACAGTCGCATATATCCCATCGGTTATAGTTAACTGCCGTGAATCCCATATAGCGTTGTGCCCTTACCGGGTATAAATGACATGAGATGGGCTTCTGAAAGTCAGTCTTACCTTCACGATACAATTTTTCAATGGCACAGCTCCACAGCCCATTCTGCTCTTTGATGGCAAATACACATTCCCGTCCATTAACGATGGAAGTAACCGGTTCGCCCTCCCGATCAATATAATAAACTCCCTGCTGAGTTATCACATCAACAGAGGTTTGCGGAAGTAAAGGCAGCAACTGAGGAAGGAGTTTTGTTATGCTGTCAACTTCTTCCTTAAGCAATGGTGCTCCGGCATCGCCTTCAACACAACAGGCTCCTTTACATACCTGCAGATGACACACGAACTTCTCTTCGAGCACATCAAAACTTACGATGGTTTCATCTATTTGTAACACGGCATAAAAATAAAAAGAGAGCGTATCAGAATAAACCCGATACGCCCTTAATAAGTAAATTTCAATAGGATTATTCCTGCTCCGGCTCTACATCTTCTCCGAAACCGGGGTTAATCATGCCGGGAACCGACTGTTGAGCCTCCTGATAAATCGATCTGATTTCTGATTCGTGAGCATCTGTGCTTTGTGAGCGAAAACCTACAGCTGCAACCGAGAAAACAACCAGGGCAACTACCAGTGTCCATGTGGCTTTTTCAAGAAAGTCAGTAGTTTTACGAACGCCCATGATTTGGTTTGACGAAGAAAAACCGGCAGCAAGTCCACCACCTTTAGAATTTTGAACCAACACCAACAGAATCAACAAAAGCGAAACAATGATTATCAGAATGATGAAAAAAGTGTACATATTATCTTGTGTTATTAGTATTTACGATAATTTTTTCCAAAAACCGGATTTGGTCTGCAAAGTAAATACTTTTTTTCGGATTAATCAAATTTAATTGCTTCAAAATTTCAAGCGCTTCCTGATAGCGTTTTTCACGTATCAGAGTCCTTGATTTTTCCTCTAAATCAATCTCTTTCGATGCACTTTCCATGCGAAAATATTCGGGAACAGGTATATCGATTTGCTTTCGCGCTGTAGCTGTTTCTTCCTGTTTATCCTGCACATGTTTCGCCCGCGACTCTTTCAACTGATCTGCGATTCGTCGCAGACTTGACTGCGCATCTCCTCCTTCTGCCTCCACAGCGTTCAACAAATCAAAATAGCTCCCCGAATAACGGGATTGACGCACAGCATTACCAGTTGCCGGCTTCATTTCAGGAAAAAGATAGAAATACAACCAACGATGGTCATGAGAATATATGGCTGTGAGAGATAGTTGCGCCGACATCTGAATATCATCACTCAATTTCAGTGACTTAAGCCAAAGCAATCTGGCCTGATAAAAATACGGATAGCGATCCACCAGCTCCTTCAATCCCGCTGCATGCCTGTATTGCACCTTCTCGGGATTTCTCACTAACTCATAAAATTCCTTCTTCGTCATCGTTTACCAACGGGCAACAGTATCATTATATATATTGTCAACAATATCCTCAATCATCAAGGGCAACAACTCATCCTGCGCATCTGTAATCATCCTGTTGCTATCAAACACCCTGAAAGCAGTATATCTCTTGTCCTCGAAACTCTCCTGCTCATTAGCTTTATTAGTGAATCTCACATTGATGGTCAGCGTGAGTCTTGTTTCAGCAGAGAAAGAATCCTGACCAATCGACAATGGAGTAAGTTCATATCCAACAATTTCACCTTCCAGATGCATATCACCTCCGACCTTGAGTATAGTCAGTTTGGTTTGCTTTTGATATTTATCGCGTAATTTCTCACTGAATTCCTGCGCCAACGGAGGATGCACCAGCTCAGCAATATTGCCAAAATCGGCAATAGATATCGATTTTGTTTTTGAATAGTCGATTGACGCCCCATTGAAAGTATAGGAAATGAGACAGGATGGCAACAGCAATGCCACCATCAGGAGCACCATATACACCCTCAGGTTCTGAGACTTCGTGATTATATTCTTCTTAATCAAGTCCATACTCCTTGATTTTTCTGTATAACGTTCTCTCAGAAATCTTCAACTCCTCGGCAGCTGCTTTTCTTCTGCCCCGGTATTTCTCCAATGTTCTTCGTATCATTTGTTTTTCCATCTCTTCCAGACTGGTTGGTACCGGCTCCGATTCTAACTCATGAAACTCCTCTGCTTCAAAATATGCAGGCTCATCAACAGGATCAACAAAGGGTGATTTATGAAAATACTTTTTATCGGGCTTAGCATCCCTCTCATGACCGGTAATTATCACATCATGTTCGATGGGCTGTGCCACAAAATCAGCACCTACCACAGGGGGATGTGTCGGAGCATTTCCACTCATAATATCATGAACCAGCTTTTTCAAATCATTCATATCCTTTTTCATATCGAACAAAACCTGATACAGAATTTCACGTTCGCTATTGAAAACCCTGGAATCATTTTGTTTTGGGAAAAGCATGGGCAGGCGCTCAGCATCTTCATTGGGTAAATAAGTCCTGAGCGTTTTGGCAGTAATATCGCGTTGCTGTTCTATCACTGAGATCTGCTCGGTGATATTTTTCAACTGACGGATATTTCCATTCCAGTAGTAATTGGTAAGGACTGCTTTCGCTTCATCATCCAAACGGATGGCCGGCATGCGATATTTCTCAGCAAAGTCGGAGGCAAATTTCCGGAACAACAGTATGATATCATCCTTTCGCTCTCGCAGGGGTGGCACAGAAATAGGAACAGTATTTAAACGGTAATACAAATCTTCTCTGAACCTGCCATCGCGGATAGCCTGACGCATATCGAGGTTGGTTGCAGCCACAACCCTCACATTGGTTTTTTGGATTTTCGACGAGCCCACCTTGATAAACTCACCGGCTTCAAGCACTCGCAACAGCCTCACCTGAGTTGATAATGGCAACTCTCCCACTTCATCCAAAAAGATGGTCCCGCCGTCAGCCACTTCAAAATATCCTTTCCTCTCGCCTGTTGCACCTGTGAAAGAACCTTTTTCATGACCAAAAAGCTCAGAATCAATGGTTCCTTCGGGTATTGCTCCACAGTTTACAGGAATGTATGGTCCGTGTTTGCGGTGACTATACTGATGGATTATCTGCGGGAAATTCTCTTTACCTACACCACTCTCGCCTGTAATCAGCACGGATAAATCGGTTGGAGCAACCTGAACCGCCACATCGATTGCCCGGTTCAATAATTCTGATGTGCCGATAATTCCGAATCTCTGTTTGACTGCCTGTATGTTTGAGTATTGCATAATAAACTTTTCAATTGAACTGCAAAAATGGCATATTTTCCTGACAAAAAGATGGCTTTCCGATTTAAATGTGGCTTTTTTTGAAAAAATTATGATATCAGTAAGGAAAAAGAAATCCCGGAAGCATCATTATTTGCAATGCATTCCGGGATTGTATCAGTTTCAGCAACAAAGCATTTATGCTTTGGGTTGCCAGTAGCACATTTTAGGTGATTCGATAGCACCTTCTGTCTTGAGCTGTTTCATAGCTTTATCAACTTCTTTGCGTTCGAGTCCGGTTAACTCAACCAGTTTTCCTGCATTCAGCGGCTGTGCAGCTGCTTTCATTGCTTCCAATACTTTTTCTTTTGCTTCCATAATGTGTATTTATTTTATGAATTACTGAATATTCTTTCTCACCTTATGCAGGAACTGCTCCATTTCCTGTGAATCTTTCTTCTCAATTATCTCTGACAATTTCTTCAATTCAGTTCTGATATTGTTTAGCTGCTCAGGCGTGTAGGGATTGAACAAAATCTCCGATAATAGAAAGTCATCTTCTGAAAGCAAGCCCTTAGCAATATCCATATGTCTTTTGAACGTAGTTCCCGGTGCCTCCTGATGTTTCATAACCGATGCAAAAACCAGTGTCGATGCAAATGGTATTGACAGCGAATAGGCGATGGTTTGGTCGTGTTCCTCAAAACTGTACTCGAAAATATTCAACCGCAGCGAGCCATACAGATCTTTGAAGAAAGCCTTACCCATATGGTCCGACTCTGAAATGATGATGGCACTCTGACTGCTCAGATTATCCAATGTTGCGAAAGTGGGTCCGAACATCGGGTGTGTCGAAACATATCGCATCCCGCAACCTTCATAAAACTCCTTCAAACCTGTCTTCACAGATGCAATATCAGAAATAATGCAGCCCTGTGGAAGATATGGGATGATTGTTTTGAATGCATCAATGGTATATTTCAGCGTGACACAATTAATCACCAATTCAGGTTTAAACTCCTGAACTTCCTCATATTTGGTCATCCTCAATGTATTAAACACAAAGCGTAACCGTTTGGGTTCGGTATCGAAAAGCGCAACTTCATGCTGCATGCACAGCACATCAGTAAGAAAAGTGCCCATTTTGCCGGCGCCCAGCACTAGAATTTTCATTTGAAAAAATTTATTTCATTTCAGCTTAAAAACGGCTGCAAAGGTATCAAAATTTATTTCTTCTTCCCAAACTGATCATCCACCTCCACCGTTCTGGCAATCCAAATGGTTGGTATTGCCAATATAACGATGATGATAAAGAACCAGATATAACCAACACTTTCCTGCAACCATCCGGCCATCATTCCGGGCAACATCATACCCAGGGCCATGAATCCGGTTGCAAATGCATAATGTGCGGTTTTGTGCTCCCCTTCCGCAACATATATCATATACATCAGAAAAGCAGCAAAACCAAAACCATAGCCGAACTGTTCCAGGAGAACGCAAATCATAACTGTTAAATAACTTCCGGGTTGCACAACCGACAGAAAAACATAGACCAGATTCGGCATGGTAATCGACAATGCCATTGGCAACAACCAGAACTTCAAACCTTTCCATGAAATTGCCAATCCACCGAGTATTCCTCCCAACAACAATGCTGCTACGCCCAAAGTTCCATATGCCAGTCCGACCTGCTCAGTAGAAAGTGCCAACCCTCCGATTTCCTTGCCATCAAGCATGAAAGGCGTAGCCATTTTTACCAGCATCGATTCACTCAACCTGTATAGTAAAAAGAAAAGAATAGCCATTCCGATCGATTTCTTTTGAAAGAAAGTACGGAAAGTCACCCAGAACTGACGCATTGCAATGTTTGGATTTATCTCCTTCTTCAGATTATCTTCTGGCAAACGCGGCAATGCAAAGCGATGATACAGAAACAGCAACACAAAAACCCCGGCAATAACGAAGAAAGAAACAGACCAGGCCAACCGAATGGATCCGGTTACACGCTCAAGCGCTCCGGCAAAAATGATTAACAAGCCCTGTCCTGAGATAGTCGCCAAACGATAGAAGGTACTTCTGATTCCGACGAATGATGATTGCTTTCCATCATCCAATGCCATCATATAAAAACCATCGGCTGCAATATCATGTGTTGCCGAACTAAAAGCCATCAGCCAGAAAACAAGTAAAGTAGTTTGAAAATAAAACGGCACCGGTATCAGAAGCGCAACACCGGCAAGTCCGGCACCAATCAGCAACTGCATGCTTAAAATCCACCATCTTTTGGTTGAAAAAATTTCGACTAAAGGACTCCAAAACGGTTTGATAACCCAGGGCAGATACAGCCAGCTGGTGTAAAACGCAATTTGAGTGTTTGGGATATCAAATCTTTTATACATGATAACCGAAACTGTCATCACAATTACATAAGGGATGCCCTGCGCGTAATATAACGTTGGAATCCACGCCCACGGACTAGTAGATTTTTTCGACTTCTCCATTTTTAAAATAATGTTTTAAAATTTCATTATACTGATAACCTTGCTCGCACATCATAGCTGCACCGATCTGACAAAGTCCTACTCCATGTCCCCAACCTGCGCCTACCAACTCAAAAGCAGTGGCTTCACCCTCAGAGTTCGTTGTTTTATTTACTACGAATGCAGAGCTATACAGATGCGACTTCGACAGCCATTTTCTGATTTCAAGCTCTTTACCAACATCCATTTGATTAATAGTTCCGATAATCTTAAGTTTGAAAATTCTGCCCGAAGGACCTCTCTCCAAAGGCACAAGATCGATAATTTCGCCAAAATCGATACCCGATTTCTCTTTTATCAGCGAAGATAAGGCCTTTTTATCGTAAACCAATTTCCAACGAAAAAAATCAACTGTTTCGCGGTCGTAATCATTCAGCACCTGCTTTAAAACGTCCTGATTCTTTGTGTTGCAAAATGAGTCGGGCGACGACTCAATCCATCGGCGAGAACGCTCTTCATCAGTAATATCGGGTATTTCCTCAATGCTGTTGCCTTTATCGTATACCGGACTTAAATACTGAAAATCAACATCATCCCAACAAGTCGAAAACTGCTCGGTTGCACCACCGCAACATTTGTAATAACGTGCGTCACAAATCTCATCATCATATTTCAAGACCATTCCGCGGGTTGCCTGCACCGCTTCTTCAACTGCGGAATTTCCTGCCATTCGTGTAATACCCTGGTAACGCTGACAGTGATCGTCGGCACAAATATGAAACTGTTCGTGGGCATCACGCTCATACCAGCGAACAATGGCTTCTGATGAGTGAATATGTTCGGATACAGTCTTGCTTGTGGGGTTTAATAAGGGTTTCAAAAGCCAACTTCTGGATATGATGGCATGGGTTTTAAGCAGTTCTTCTGAAGAGGTGGCCGACATTTCGCTTGAAATCACACTGGCAAGATAAGCTTCAGCAGGAATAATATTCACGGCTGTGATACCCGATTCTGCCGACATCAACTTTAAAGACCCTTTGAATTGCTGATTCTCCTTTCGTTCCCAATGAAAACCAATGCCAATAGTTACATCTTTTAATTCAACTATACATTCCGGGTTTTCGGGGATAAAAATTATCTCCTGATGGGTTTGCTGACCAAAATGCATTTTCCCATCCTGTAAGCGAACCTTAAAGCAACCGCTGTACAAGTTGTTCTGACAGAAAAAATTTCCATGCAAACAGAAATCAATTTCGGCTGCATTTAATATTATTCCAACTTCAATCAGGGGTTCATCCATAGCAATTGCATTCACTTGAGACTTATTTGCGCATAAATCTCTCTGATTAATCCCGCGTCCACTTTTAAATAATCTTCTTCCCTGGCAGTGATTAATATTCCACCCATTTCTACGGCTGCCGGACTAATCATCACCTGATTTTCTCCTTCGGCAAAAAAACAATCAGGACGAAATGCTTTTCTTGGCATCACAAAGATTCGCCATTTAGAATCTTCAAAACTTACCAGAATATTCATCATTGGCTCCTGTGTCGGATCAGTTTGCCATTGCTTATACAAATCTAAAAACAGCCTTTCAGCATCAGGGATATTATCTGATTCAATCACAAAAACAGCTCTTAACAAACCATTCACTTCGGTCAGACGACAAGCTCCGGTAGCACCTGAAATCTTCAAACTATCAACAGGATACTTTTCAAAATCTTCAATCAACGGAATAAATCCCCGCGAACAAGCCTGAAAATGAAGATGATCGGGAGCTGATGCACCACAAGCCGGTCCGTTATAAAAAAGCACAAAATCGTGTAAGCTCTCGGCAAAAAACAATAAATCACTGAAAGCACCTGCAATCTCCTGATTTACATGTTCGTTGGATGCAATGGTAAAATGTTTCGGGAAAATCGGAAATGGATTCACGAGCAAACGATAGCTGCGGGCTTCAATACCTTCCTGCTCAGCAGGCAAATTAGCCGCACACAAAAAACAGGGGCGTTTCTGAATCGATTGAGCATCAACTTTGGCAAGGGTCGAATTTTTCCTGGCGGGATTATATTGCACCTGAAACCTGACACCATCAACAACAATCTCGCTGGAAATGACATTGCTCAGATTGTCGTAATTTGTTTTTGCCAGTGGCCATACGCTAACCTGTCTTTCGAAAAGCGCTTTCAGTTGCTCATTTAAATCCTTACAACTCTCTCCTGTCATCAAAAATCCTCCCGAAGATTTTGATTTTTATTCGTTCCAATCCACCTGATCCTCTCTTCCCAGTAAACCCACATCAGGAAAATTACTCCGTAATAGATGTATTTAAACACATGTTCGTGAAGTAAATCAAACTGATCGGGGTGGTTTCGAATTACGGCGACTATAAAAGTTATCCGAAAGATATTGAACAAATAAACGATAATTAAACCGGCGGGCAGAAACCACATTTTCTGTTTCCAGGGGCCCGAGTAGAAAGCAATAATTACGAAAAAGATATAGGCTTGCTTGAGTCCTGAACAAGCCCAAACCACCCTGACAGGGATTCCGTTATCGTGTCGGATGGTATTTCCCGGTTCGAGAGTTACATCATACCCGGCAACATCGAGCATATAAGCTGTTACTTCAGCCACATGCGTCGATTTCCACTGAAAAATTGCCGAAAGGTCCGCTCCGAAAAAGGTCACCACATCATCCGATTCATCGCCAATCATGCTGAACTTCCAGAAAAAATGAGACACAAGCAGAATCACAGCGAAGTAAATAACACCCCGATGCCGCTCAATTGAATGTGGCCATTTTATCTTCATCATATATTGAAAATTCTACTTCAAGTCATTGCTCACCCTGGCATATGGCACCTGACCGAGATCATCAAAATCGCCATCGAGGTACTTATAATAACCGGTAATTGCAATCATTGCAGCATTATCAGTTGTATATTCGAATGCCGGAATATAAGTCTTCCAACCCAACTTTTTCCCGGTTTCCAACAGTGCATTTCTCAGTCCTGAGTTAGCCGACACACCACCTGCCAGTGCAACTTCCCTGATCTTCAACTCTTTTGCCGCCAGCTTCACTTTCTTCAACAAAATCTCAACAATCGTTTTTTGAAGCGAAGCACATAAATCGGCCATGTTCTGCGAAACAAAATCAGGATTTTTAGCAACCTCATCCCTGAGAAGATACAGAAAAGACGTTTTCAAACCACTGAAGCTATAATCGTATCCCGCTATTCCGGGTTTAGAAAATTTGAATGCATCGGGATTTCCTGTTTTTGCCAGCTTATCAACATGTGGTCCGCCCGGATATGGCAACCCCATCACCTTCGCGCATTTATCAAATGCTTCACCTGCAGCATCGTCAATGGTTTGACCAATAATCTCCATTTTGCTGTACGACTTCACAACGATAATTTGCGAGTTGCCTCCCGATACCAGCAAACAAAGAAACGGGAACTCCGGCATTCGGGGCGTTTCATCAGGTTTACTGATAAAATGAGCCATCACATGAGCCTGTAAATGGTTTACTCCAATTATGGGGATGTCTAACGACTGCGCAAAACCTTTCGCAAAGGAGGCACCTACCAACAATGATCCAAGCAACCCGGGACCACGGGTATATGCAACAGCTGTTATATCCTTTCTTTGTACTCCGGCTTCCCTGAGCGCAGCATCCACTACCGGAACAATATGCTGCTGATGTGCCCTCGATGCCAATTCGGGAACCACCCCACCATACATTTGATGCACCGACTGTGATGCAACTATATTCGACAACAACACACCATCTTTAACAACCGATGCGGCCGTATCATCACACGACGATTCAATCCCTAGTACTACAGCCGCTTTCACCATTTATAAAACCTCATAAAACTTAATAACAACACTTGTGTTGTGAAAACAATTATCTATTTTTGTGGAAATTAAAGGCCAAAGGTATAAAAAAAAATTTCAAAATATTCATTATAACAGCGGCGGCAGTTACTCTTCTGCTTGCCTCTCCTTTTATATTACTGCAATTCAGCGGCATACAAAACTTTGTAGCTGATTTTATCACCTCACGCCTCTCCAAAACGCTTGACACACGCATTGAAATTGGTCGGGTTGATTATCGGTTTTTCAACAAGCTCGATTTAACTGATTTGTACATTGAAGATCAATCAAAAGATACACTCTTCCACGCCGGGCATCTCACTGCCGCTTTTGAGTTTAAAAGTTTCTTTACACGTAAATTGATTTTCTCCGGCATTGAAGCTAAAAATCTGTATGGTAACATCAAAACCGACTCAACAGGACGAAGCAATATGGATTTTCTCTTCGAACTGGAAAAGAAAAAGAAGGATAGTACTTTTATCGATTTGCGTCTTGACAAATTAACGTTAAAAAACAGCAGACTCCGATACCGCAACACTTCGGAATTGGCTGAAAAGGAAACGTTCAATCCCTACGATATCTTGCTGACTGGCCTGAATACGGAAATATATATCCGAAAACTCGATAAAGATACAGTCAATGCCGGAATCAATTATTTCTTTGCTGAAGAAAAATCCGGCTTTATAATCAGCGATGTTCAGGCAAAAATGCACGGCTCGCCGAAGGGGTTCAAATTTCCGGTTCTGAAAATAAAACTACCCGACTCAGAAATCAACATGAGCCAGATGTCGCTAAAAATTAACAGCTACGACGATCTGAGATCATTAGAAAAAAAAGGAATAATCCATTTTCCGGTTAAAAACGCCAAAATCAGCCTGTACGATCTGAAAGCATTTTTCCCCGGACTGAAAGGGATAAGAGAACAGGTTAAACTGGATGCCCTGATTACAGGTCGCTTTTCAAATCTTCGCCTGCAAAACATGAGTGTGCGGTATGGCAATTCCTTCGAGATGGACGCCAATATGGATGTGAGCGGACTTCCCAATATCGAGGAGGCATTCTTTTTCGGACAAATCAATAACATCCAGATGAATATCTCTGAAATTCAAGATTTTATATCTGCTCTGGATGAGAAACCAATGGTTTTTTCTCCCCAGATTATGCGCCTCGGAACCATCGGATACAAAGGAAACATTACCGGCTTCCTGAGCGATTTGGTAGCCTTTGGTAATTTCAGCACCAATGTAGGAACAATTTCATCGGATATTTCCCTGCGTTTCCAAAATCACCTCAGGGATGTGGCTTATAGTGGAAGATTAAGAACCAACAACCTGATGCTGGGAAGGATGTTTAATACGCCGGAACTCGGTAGATTATCCATTGACCTCAGAACCTCAGGGACTAAAAAAGCGGAAGAAGATATCAGGGGAACTATCAATGCACGTGTGCGTCAGGTCGATTTCAACAACTACAGCTACAACAACGCTATTTTTGATGGAAGCTATAATGGCTCAGGATTTAATGGTAATATTGTCATCAAAGATGAAAATATCGAAGCTGATTTTACAGGGATTCTCGATTTCAGAAACCCACGAATTCCTGTTTTCGATTTCGAACTCGATTTACAAAACACCAACCTTCATGCACTGAATTTAATCAAGGCATATTCCGATTCCAGACTATCATTCAAAGGTAAAACCAATATGAGTGGTAACAACCTCGACAACCTGAACGGATTTCTTCATTTCACAGACATCGTTTTCAGCTATGATAACAGAACACTCAATGGTAACGAAATTCACTTCACATCAAGAACCGAACCCACTAACACCCGGTTTATAGTACGCTCCGATTATCTTAATGGCTCTTTCGCAGGTAACTTTAAATACAGCACCATCGGATATACATTCCGCAGCGTGCTTTCCCAATACTTACCTGCTTTATCAGACAATAACGGAAACAGTCGCTATGAACCTAACATCATCAATATCGATTTTGAAGTTCAGAATATCAACGAGATTACGCAGGTGCTCCAGTTACCTTACGAAATAGAAGGCACAGCAACCATTATGGGTGATATTGATGAAAGAAGAAACAAAATTGATTTTCAGGCCAGGGTTAATGCATTTAAAACGAATAACCAGATTTTCGATAATGTGAATATTCGCGCCGACAATCAGAACCGCAAATTGCAGTTGACCGGCAGAGCGAGAATGATTGACAAGAAATCAGAACTAATGAATGTCTTTTTGGCTGCTGAAGCCGGGAATAATGATTTGTCGGCTAAACTCATCTGGCAAAATAACCGGGAAATAACGAATGCCGGCGAAGTTGACACCAGAACTACTTTCAGCAGAACAAACAATCAGGTAAAAGCTCACACACGCATCAACCCTACGCAGGTTATCATTTCTGATTCAATTTGGGATATCAGAAGTTCAAATATATACTTTGAATCTGATTCGCTGATTAACATCAGCAATTTTAAGTTCGAAGGCAGAAACGAATTTTTCCATATCGATGGCATCGCTTCGCATAACAACTCCGACATTGTTACGGTGACGATGAATGCTCTGAACCTTGATTACGCCATGCAACTGCTAAGAATGAGCGGAATTGTTTTTGGAGGAACCACTACCGGACAACTCAAAATATCGAACTTCCTGAAAGAACCGATTTTTATCGCCGACCTGGATATCCTGGATTTTTCTATCAATAAACATCGCATTGGTGATGCCCTGGTTGTTACCAATTGGGATAATGAGAAGAATGAAATCAGGATTAACACACGGGTGATGCTCAACGAAAATGATACCGCTGCGATTGTTACAGGGGTATATGTTCCTTCGACCGATTCTCTCGATTTGAATGTTCAGTCGTATCAAACCTCAACAGCATTTCTGAACCGCTACTTTACAGGTGTTGTGAGCAATTTCGGAGGTATGGGCAGAGGTGATGTCAGGATTTTCGGACCTACCAAAGACATTACTGTCCTTGCCGATGTTTTTGTAACGGGTGGTACTGCAACTGTTGACATGCTTAAAACTACCTATCGCTTCAACGACAGGGTTGTGTTAACGCGTGAACAAATACTCATCGACAATGTCACATTACTCGACGAGGATGGAAACCCTGCCATTGCTAACGGAGTAGTCACGCATGACGGACAATTTAATACTTTCCTGTATGATGTCAGAATCCGGGCAAACAACATTCTGGCTATGAATACCCGCTCTGTTGATGATGATTTCTTCTATGGAAGGGCTTATATGGGAGGTACAGTTCATATTCATGGCAATGATGATGAAGCCAATATCGTTGTAAATGGCACTTCAAGGCCCCGTACCAAAATCTATCTTTCATTGGCCCCTTCAAGCTCATCGGTGTTGGAATCTGACTTTATCAGGTTTGTTAGCAGAAATATCAATCTTTACGAAGACTACAATGAAACTGAAACGCGTCAGTTTGTAAACGAACGGCAGTTCAATGTAAAAGTAGATATGCAGTTTGAGGTCACACCCGATGCCGAAATTGAAATTATTGTCGACCCTACAGCAGGAGATAAACTAACGGGCAGGGGACGTGGCAATATTCGTGTAGTATTTAACACATTCTCACCCGCAGAGGTATATGGCACTGTTGAACTCGAACAGGGCTTCTATCTTTTCACCCTACAGACCGTAATTCGTAAGGAATTCAGACTTAACGAGGGAAGTACACTAACATTTACCGGCGATCCTTTCAGAGCAAAAGTTGATATTCATGGCTATTACCCACTAACTGCTTCGTTGGCCGACCTTATCGAGCGGGAAGAACTCAGACAGTTAACCAGTCGCGCAACAGTTCCCGTACACTGTCTTCTACACCTTACCGAAGACCTGATGGCTCCTAACGTCAGACTCGATTTAGATCTTCCGGCAAGCGATGAAAGTCTGAAAAGCAGGGTGCGAAGTTTGGTCAATACCGAAGAAATGATGAACAGGCAAATTCTTTACCTGCTGCTATTTCACAAATTCTTCACTCCTGAAGAAATGCGTGCTAGTACTGCCACAGGTTTCAATGAAGGATGGTCGTTTGCCGCCGCAACACTCAGTTCGCAGGTGAACAATCTCATTCAAAACACGCTGAACTCCGACATCTTATCGCTTGGATTCGATTGGCAAAAAAGTGATGTGGCATCCGACGAGATAAAAGCTCAGGTGCTTATACAGCCCAACAACCGTCTCATTATCAACGGAAATATCGGATATAGAAACGACAACATAAGTGATAACAGGTTTATTGGCGACTTCGATTTAGAGTACAAGTTGCTTGAATCGGGCAAGGTAAGATTTATCGCCTACAACCACACCATCGACCGGGCTCAGTTACGTGAGGCTAAAACAACTCAGGGTGTTGGTTTACTTTACAGGGAGGAGTTTAATAATTTACAGGAAATGCTCAATTATTACTGGAACGCTTTGAGGGGTATTTTCACCAGGAGCAGTTCCAAAGACACATAAGTACCAAAACAACTTGTAAAAGGATATGACAACAAAAAGGGAAGAAATGCTTGAATCACATTCTTCCCTTTTTATTATAAAGTTAATTCGGAAATGTCCGAAATCTTACTTCTTCTCCATGCGTTTTGCATAACGATTCATAAACTTATCCACACGTCCTGCAGTATCTACCAGTTTCGATTTTCCGGTATAGAAAGGATGTGATGAACTTGAAATCTCAAGTTTTAACAAAGGATAAGATACACCGTCAATTTCGATGGTTTCTTTGCTGTTCACTGTTGAACGTGAGAAAAATGTATCGCCGTTTGACATGTCTTTGAACACAACTACACGATAATTTTCCGGGTGAATTCCGCTTTTCATATTCGCTATATTAATTTTTTTATACTATTCTTCAGAATCGGCTTGCAAAAGTACAACATTATATTTAATTTTCAAAGCCGAACTTTCTTTTTTTTATCTGCTTCCCAAAAAAAGCAAATACATACCAATCAGCACGCCGATTAAATCAATCATTTTAAGTTTGAGGTACTTATCTTTTAGCACCAATGCGCCATACAAGAAAGGTACGATAACACCTGCCCTGCGCACTGTGCCCAATACCGAAATCAATGAATCAGGAAAAGTGAGTGCATAGAAATACACAAAATCCGCTGAAATCAGGAAAAGCGAAATTAGCACGATCGACCATCGGAATGTAAACGGGGTGGACTTCTTCCGGTTTGGATACCATAACAATATGGTTATCACTGAAAGTATTATTGCCTGATAAAAAGTATAGTAAGTGAGCACAGCCATATGATTAAACTGTCGCAACAGAAACTTATCATACAACCCGCTGATAGCTCCGGTGACCGTTGCCATGATGATAAACCATATCCACTTATTCGATCTGAATGAGTAACCCTCTTTGCGGCCAATCAGCGAAAACATGAAGAATGATATTAAGGTTACAACAATCCCGGCAGTTTGATAACCATTGAGATATTCCTTATATATCAGCACCCCTCCCAAAACTACCAGTACGGGTTGAGTTGCCTTGATTGGTGCCGCAAGTGTCAACGGAAGGTGTTTCATTCCAAAATAGGCAAACAGCCAGGAAGAAAGCACGATGACTGCTTTGAGCACAAAATACAGATGGGTTTTTAGTTCAACTGCAGGCACGTAAAAAAGCGTACCACTGATGATTGGATGCTCAAAACGTGACAGCAGAAAAAAAGGCATCAACATAACACTTGACGCCAGGATAGAGGTTAAGATAACCGGAATAACGGCATTGTTATGCACCGACACTTTTTTGGTCACCTCATAAGTACCAAGAAACAATGCAGAAACGACACCAAGAATTAACCACATATAACAATAAAAATCTTTTGAATAACCCTACAAAAACAATTCGGAAGGATATTGGACATCAGTCAAATACAAACCATGAGCAGGCATTGAAGCACCAGCCTTACACCTGTTTTGGGCTTCAATAATCTTACAAAAACCCGGAACGTCCAGTTTGCCCACTCCCACATCAATCAAAGTTCCGACAATCGATCGAACCATATTCCGCAAGAAACGATCGGCGCTGATAGTAAAGATCCATTCGCTTCCGCTCTGTTCCCATTTCGCTTCATGAATCACACAATTATTCGTTTTAACATCGGTGTGCAATTTACTGAAGCTGGTAAAATCGCGATAATTCTTCAAACAGGTCGCGGCCTGATTCATCAATTCAAAATTGAGCGGATGAAACATCCTTACAGCAAGATTTTCTAAGAACACATCCTTTTCCTGCGTAATCCTGTACTCATAAGTCCTCAAAACAGCATCGAAACGAGCATGAGCATCTGGCTTCACGGGAACAATCTTAGAAACAGCAATGTCTTTGGGTAAAAAGCTGTTGAGTTTTCTGACAAATTCATCACTCGTTACCTGCAAGTCGGCTGTATCAAAATGTGCCACCATCAGTTTGGCGTGCACACCGGCATCGGTTCTTCCTGCACCTGTAATCTCTGTATCTTCACGCAACATGGTCGAAAAAACCTTTGTCAGTACTTCCTGCACTGAAATGCCATTAGGCTGTATTTGCCAACCATGGTAGGCCGTTCCGTTGTATGACAGATATATAAAGTAGCGCATTACTGGAATACGACAGTACGATTTTTATAAGTGAGGGTTTTTCTTTCGATATGCTTTTCAACAGCACGCGACAACACAATTTTCTCCAAATCACGCCCCTTATGTATCAGCACATCGATGGTATCGACATGCGAGATACGCGTTACATCCTGTTCGATAATCGGACCTGCATCTAGGTCGGATGTCACGTAATGACTCGTTGCTCCGATAATCTTCACTCCACGCTCGTGGGCTGCATGGTATGGTCGAGCTCCCATAAATGCAGGCAGGAAAGAATGATGAATATTGATGATGCGATTAGGATAATGACTGATAAAATCCTGAGAAAGAATTTGCATATACCTTGCTAAAACACAGAATGTTATCCCCTTTGACTTCATCAGCTCAAGTTCTTTCTTCTCCTGTTCGGCTTTGTTCTCTTTTGTAATCGGGAAATAATGAAATTCGATATCAAACTGTTTCGCAACCTTTTCCATTTCCGGATGATTACTGATAATCAATGGAATATCAACATGCCATTCGCCTGCAGCGTATCTTGCCAAAATATCATACAGACAGTGAGGCATTTTCGACACAAAAATGGCCATACGCGGCTTTACGTCCGAGAAGTATAAACGGAAAGTCATTTCATACTGATCAGCCAGCAAAGTCTGAAAATACTCCTGAATTTTATCCTTGGGTATTCTGAAAGTGCTTAGTTCCCATTTAATTCTCATGAAAAATATCTTTTCCTCCCGGTCAACATACTGGTCGAGATACAAGATGTTTCCCTTATGCTGATTGATAAATTCGGTTACAGCAGCCAGGATTCCGGGCTTATCCGGACAATGCAGTAAAAGTACTGCGGTATGATCATTAGTTTTCATTTTAAATAAAAATATCTTTGCAGACGAAAATTTCCGGCTGCAAAGATAGCATTAATCAATTAAACCCTGAGTGTATCTCTGTTACAAATTGCAATTAGTTATGTTCAACCCATATCAGATTATCAGTATTAAAGCCTGCATCCTGAGCAATTTTCAGGAATTCGGCCCTGATATCATCCGGAATGGTCTTTTCACGGGATAAAATCCAGAGATACGCCAGTGATGAACCTGATACCAAAGCATACTTATATTCAGGGTCGAGTGCAATAACATTATAACCGGCATAAAACGGTCCGAAAAACGAAACCTTAAGCATGGCCACAGTTGGGTCGCCAACAAATTTTGCTTTCCCGGTTACATCCTGCCACCTGTTTTTCACATAATTATAACCCCTGTTATACACTTTTATCGAACCATCGTCATTGAGTGTATAGGTGGCAGTAGTATTATTGAGATCACGCTCGAATCTGAAATCAAAACGGGCAATCTCGTACCAGGTTCCCAGATAACGATCTTTCTCAAAGGAACTAACAGCAACCACACCGGGAGGTATTGTACTGCATGAGGCAGCAAACAAGGCTAATAAACCCATAATTAACAATTTTCTCATAATCAAAAATTAAATCAATTTATCAATCGAAAAGCTTTTCAATTCTGTCAGCATACTGCGCTGTGATTACGTTGCGTTTTATTTTGAGGGTTGGAGATAACTGACCGCCAGGCTGTGTCCATTCGTCGGCAACAAGTTGCCAGCGCTTCACCTGTTCAAAATCACCAAAATAATGATTGTACTTTTTAACTTCCTCTGTATAACGCTTCAACACTACAGGATGTTTGATAATCTCTTCATTGGTGCCAACCGGAACACCATGTAATCCGCACCATGATTTCAGATAGACAAAATCAGGCGCAATTAGCGCCGCAGCGAACTGCTTGTTCTCTCCTAAAACAATCATATTCTCGATAAGTGGCGATTCAGTAAATTTTGATTCGATAGCCTGCGGATTGACATACTTGCCAAATGATGTTTTGAAGATACTTTTTAAACGTCCGGTAATAATCAGCTGACCTTCAGGCGTGAACTTTCCAGTATCTCCTGTATGCAACCAACCATCAGCATCAATAACCTGTGCAGTAAGCTCCGGGTCGCGATAATAACCAAGCATAACATTGTGACCGCGACAAAGTATTTCATCGCGTTCGCCAAGCTTCACCTCTACTCCCGGCAAAGGTAAACCTACAGTTCCGAATTTTCTTCCGTGCTTACCTCGCTGACTAACAGCTATTACCGGCGATGTTTCGCTCAAGCCGTAACCCTCGAACACCGGCATACCAATGGCTGAGAAGAAAGACGCTATGTGCGATTGCAGCGCTGAGCCTCCCGAAACAACGATATCGAAGTTACCGCCCAGGGCAGCTCTCCATTTGGAGTATATGAGCTTATCAGCAATACGAAGTTTAAATTTCATCCAGCCACTCATTCCCTCAAGCTGATATTTAGTTGCCAGATTAAATGCCCAGTAATAAATCATGCGTTTTACAAATGGCTGTTTTTTGCCGGCAAGATATAGCTTATCATAGATTTTATCAAGCAATCGAGGTACTGCCGACATCATTGTTGGACAAACCTCTTTGATATTATCGGCAATAGTGGCCAAACTTTCTGCATAATAAACCGACATACCCAAATACTGATAAAGATATACGAGCATTCTTTCATAGGCATGACAAAGAGGCAGAAAGCTAAGCGCTGTTTTACTCCAGGTAGAAGGTGTTGCTTTCAGATTCTCAATTTGATTCACAATATTCGAATGGGATAACATCACTCCTTTCGGATTGCCTGTAGTGCCCGAAGTATATATCATGGTTGCTAAATCACCCGACTGAATAGCATCTTTTCGTTTAGCAAGCTCCTCTGGCACCGGATTTTCACTGCCCAATGCTATCAACTCTTCAAGACATTTATAGTTTCCATCCTCATGATCAATGACAAAGATTTCTTTCAGCGTTTTCACTTCAGGGAGTACCGGCTCAAGTTTACGACGCAAATCTTTGCCATCTATAAATATCATTTTCATCTCGGCATGGTTCAGAATGTAGCGATAATCATCCTGACTAATCGTTGGATAAATGGGAATAGAAACCGCTCCAATTTGCATGATGGCCATATCGAGCATATTCCATTCTGCACGACTTCCGCTTACAATCCCAACATTATCGCCGGGCTGAATTCCCAATTTAATCATGCCGAAACTTATCAAATTGGTCATTTCAACATAGTCCTGAATACTGTATTTTCTCCATTGTCCGTTGCGTTTGTAGGCCAGCGCAACCTGTTGTTCAGGATAATTCTCAAGATAATTATCCAATAAATCAAAAATGCGTTTAACTTTCATGGTATAAATATATTTTTTTAGTTTTAGTAGTTACGAATCAGCAGAATATGCCTGACTTAAGAAAGGGCCGTCAAACTTACAAATAAAATACAAATTAAGAAACCAACAGAGCTATATTTTTATCATATATACTTAACAACCATATATACAGCAACTGCCAACAAGAAAATTGCATAGTATTTTTTAAACAATGCCGAAGGCATCTTCACCCCGATTTTTGAACCTGCGAGCGAACCCACAACCATTCCTCCGGCTATCAGAGCAGCGGCGCCAAGATTCAAGTGACCGGCATTTGCATACACCAACACACTGGGCAGTCCAACAGGAAGTTGCAGTGCTGCCAGGGATGTAGCTGCAGCAGCCCTGGGATCATATTTAAAAATCCCAATTAGTAAAGGGACAATTATCAACCCCCCACCCTTACCAAACAAGCCCGCAAATATACCCGCACCAAGTCCGAGTATTAAAAACGACACAATACTATGGGGCGCTTTAGCTACTTCCTCACTATCTGCAGCATTTTTCTTCTTCTTAAAATACGACCACAAATCGAAATAACTCAATGCTACATAGGCTAAAATTGCGGCATACAACTGAGAGAGTAACACTTCACTGATATTAACGGCAATTTCGCCACCCAGAAAAGAACCGGCAAACAAGCCCAGCGAAATCCACAACGAGTTTCGAATATTGACCAACCCAGCCTTATAATAAGCCCATACGCCAAGAAAACCAACAGGCAACAGCATTGCTGCCAGCGAAGTAGCGTTAGCATCAAGGATATTCATCCCAAATAAAACAATGAGGGATGGCACCATTATGATACCTCCCCCAATTCCAAAAAGTCCGGAAAGAATCCCGGCTGCAATTCCCAATAAAATAAATCCTGCCTCAGGCATATTTAATATTTAACTTAACTAAATAACATGTGAAGAGTCACAAAGGTAGTAAAATATCAGATTTAAACAGAGTATTAATCGCATTTGCATGTCAAAAAAAAATCCGGTAAGCATTCTTTTAGAATGTCTACCGGACTCTTAATAAATATATAGCCTGACTAAAGTGATGTTATTAGCCTACATAACCGGAGCTTTAATCATACTAAACTGGACTTCGAACAATACGGTCCGGTTGAAGAGCATAGTCGCTCATTTTCGCAGAGCCTAAGCCATCAATGTCGTTGAGCATAATTACTCATTTTCGCAGAGCTACGTTGCTCTGCGTTTGGCATTTTTGACGTCCAGTGAGCATAAATATGATATTGCACATTAATTATGAAAGAAATAACAACCCTAATATAAGCATTTCCATCAGGATTGAGGGGTACAATATTGTTCAAAACAAGACATATCTTGTCCAATTTGTGCTTTGATAATTATTTCGCAAAGACAAAACACTCATCTGAGGAAACAGCATCACATTAAGTATCTGCGCATTACCTCACTTCTGAGATTTCAGCTTTATCTTCTGCGTTCTCAATCCTCTTCCGGAAACCTGCAGTTCAATATCACCGGGCTTATCTGTCGATTGCACAAGTACAACGAGCTTACCGCTGAATGCCTTCATCGTGGGTAAATGAAACATTTCCAGGGATGTTGCATCGCCATTACAAACTGCACGAAACTTGCCATTGCCTGTCACTCTGAAATTCAGCTGATTTGTTGCAGTCGGACACACGTTCCCATTCCTGTCAACAATCGTTGCAGTAACAAAACTCAGATCGTTTCCATCAGCTGAAATCACCTGCCTGTCGGCTTCCAAACGAATTGCATGAGGCCTGCCAGCTGTATGAACTGATTTTTCGGCAACGGCATTACCTTCATCATCATAGGCAATCACTTTTATGGTGCCCGGCTCATACTTAACATCCATCCACATCAGGCGATAGCGATGAAGTTTTGATTCGTGACTTTTGGTTTGCTTGCCCTGACTTTTCCCGTTAACAAAGAGTTCTGCTGTATTGTAGTTCGTATAAACAAAAACCGGTGTAACCTGCCCTTCTCTGCCCGGCCATGTCCAATGCGGCAGCATATGCAAAGTCTGATCGGTGGTATTCCATCGGCTACGATATAAATAATAACGATCCTTGGGTAACCCTGCCAAATCAAGAATACCAAAATAAGAACTTCTCGATGGCCAGTAGTTGTCGTAAGGCGTAGGCTCTCCAAGATAATCAAAACCTGTCCAAACAAACTCACCAATCACCCAGGGCATATCATCCTGCAATACAAAATCATCTTCGGGTACATTCGACCAGTTGCAATACTCCAGATCATAGGATGATGACTGCAAATCGTCGTGAACAATATCCTTCCCTCCTACCACGGGAAACTTATATATGCCCCTTGAACTCACTGTTGATGCCGTTTCTGAACCAAGGATCATACCCTGCGGGAAACGTCTGTAAGCTTCTTCGTAAAGATGTGTTCTGTAATTCAAACCGGGAACATCGAGCACTGCTGCAAAGCCATTTTCCATAACAGCCCGCACCTGATCCATCCCAACAGTCACCGGTCTGGTCGGGTCCTCACGATGGAAAATATCCTGCAACCACCTGGCACGCTTCGGTCCTTCATGACCGTGTTGATCAGGCACCTCATTTCCCGAGCTCCACATCACAATACTTGGATGATTACGGGTAGCATGAACCAAATCAACCACATCACGTTCAGCCCACTCATCGAAGAAAAGATTATATCCGTTACGCACCTTAGGCCTTTTCCACTCATCGAAACTCTCAGCAATAAACAGAAATCCCATCTCATCAGCCAACTCCAGCTGCTCAAGTGATGGCATATTGTGTGCTGATCTGATGGCATTAGACCCCAAATCCTTCAGGATTGTTAACTGTCTTTTCAAAGCAGCTCTGTTGATGGCAGCACCAATAGGACCAAGATCATGGTGGAGACATACACCTTTAAATTTGGTGACAACCCCATTCAACTCAAACCCTTTTTCGGCTGAATAGCGAATTGTTCGTATACCAAATCTAACTATCTCACTATCTTTTAATACATTATTCTGATAAAGCTGCATCTCAGCAGTATAAAGATATGGCGTTTCCGGGCTCCAGAGCTTTGGATTTTTAACTGCCAGACTTCTTTCAATTTCATCAGCAAAGCGCTGATATGCTGTATTTTCAGCAACCACTGCCCCATCGGCATTTCGAATAATCGTTTTCACCGTTACATTATCACCCTGAACCTGAGAACGAACATTAACCTTAGCCACCTCATCCGACACAAAGGGAGTTGTTACAAAATGACCCCAATGTTTGAAACTCACTTTATCTTTTACAATCAACTGTACCTTACGATATATGCCTGCTCCGGGATACCAGCGCGACGAAAACGGTTGATTTTCCAATCGTACAGCCACAACATTCTCTTTGTCGGGTCTGACAACTGAAGTAATATCAAAATAAAAATAGCTGTAACCATAGGGACGGTTTCCTACTTTCTTACCATTCACAAACACCTCGGCATTACTCATTGCACCATCAAAAGTAATAAGCACCTGCTTGTTTGGTGTAACATCAGTTAAATCGAGCGTAGTTCGATACCAACCAACACCAATAAATGGCAATGCGCCGGTACGTCCAGTTTTCTCTGTTGCAACAGTTTCATTGTTTTGAACAATACGAACCGTTTGCTTGTCAATTTCAGGGTCGAAAGGTCCGTAAATAGCCCAATCATGCGGTACCACAACCTGCTGCCACTGCCGATCGTCAAAATCTTTGCTGAAAGCTGATTGCACATCGCCTTTATTAAAACGCCAGGAAGTAATATCCTGCACACTCCTGTTTTGGGACAAAACACTAAAAACCGAAACAATTAATACGATGACTAATAAACTGAATCTATTCATGATATTATGCTAATTGTAATTTACTTATCAAAACTAAAGAAAATAATCAAACCTCACAAATCCATCGCTTTGAACAAAAACAAAAAACGCCAACAATCCTTAGTCGAATTATTAGCGTTTCATCTTTTGCGGTATGGACGGGAAAGCCACCTTTTCGGGCTAATCCGCTTTCTTTCAGTACCTTACTCCCTCATTTTTTCTTAGGGGGTACAGTTTAGGTTAGGAACTCCTAACTA
>CAYMDE010000016.1:0-39132 GCA_964389115.1 uncultured Paludibacter sp.
TTTCTCCACTCCCTCCATCCCACAACCGCAAACACGGTGTAAACAATAAAAAGCACTGCTGTCGGGTACAAGCCTTTGTAAATGTACAACCCGGCTGAAACAAGATCGACGATGATCCAGAGTATCCAGTGTTCAATGCGCTTTTGAGCCAGCATCCAGGTGGCGGTGATGCTGAGTGCGGTGGTAAACGAATCGGCCAGGGGTAGGGGTGAATCGGTGTAATTTGTTAATATCAGGTAGTATAGCAACATGACTGCCGCGGTAATCGGGAGCAGGATCATGGCTTCTTTTATGCCTGTTCGGGTTACCTTGAGCGTGGATTTGTTATCATTAGTTGAGCCTTTTCTCCAATGAATCCAGCCATATACGCTCACAGCCATATAGTAGAACTGAAGCGACATGTCGGCGTAGAACTTACTTTGAAAAAAGACAAAGGCGTAAAGCGCCGCGCTCAGAAAGCCAAACAGCCAAAGTCCGATTTTCTGCCGGATGGAAAGATACAGATAAACAAGACTCAGCAGGGTGCCTGCAATCTCAACCCAATGAGTAATCAGATACCGGTGAATCATGCCGACTATGGTTTGCTAAGGATGCGATCGTATTCTCCGGGTGTATCCAATATCTGTAAAGCTCGTTTCAGCGACTCATTGTCGTTGTCCATGATGCGGTAGTACTCGTTCATCGACCATAAATCTCTTGCAATAAGTGCTTTTAGTTGCATCGCAATCAGTGGTTTCGATTGCTCATACTGCGCCATGTCAACCTCAATGCTCTCTTTCTGTGCCATTTCAATCAGCTGCTTCAGCGTGCTTTCGTCTATATTGAATTCGCGGTAAAACTTCTCGAATTCAGGATATCGTCTTTTCAGGATATCGCGGTTTGTTTCGATATACTGAACAATTGTTTTGTTGACGATGCCCTGTGCAACCAGTTTTCGGTGCAGGTTGGTATAGCGGGCTGTATCAATCGGCACGAAAATATCAGGCATAATGCCACCACCACCATAAACGGTACGTCCCAAACGAAGTGTCTGATATTTCAGTGAGTCGGGGAATTGTATGGAATCGAGATATTGCATTTCACCATGCCTGAAGCGTTCTGCAAGTTCTTTGTGATATTCTTCTACTCCATTCTTATAGGGCTTCTGTATACTTCTACCTGTAGGTGTGAAATAGCGTGAAACGGTGAGGCGTAACATCGATCCGTCGTTAAGGGGAATCTGACTTTGAACCAGTCCTTTGCCAAAAGTGCGGCGACCAATAATGATGCCCCTGTCCCAGTCCTGTACAGCTCCGGCAACAATTTCACTCGCCGATGCAGAAAATTCATCCACTAAAATAATCAGACGCCCGCTTTCGAAACCACCTACGGCAGTGGCGTTGGAAACTTTTTTGGGCTGACTGCGTCCTTCGGTATAGACGACAAGCTTGCCTCTGCCTAAATATTCATCGGCTAACTCAAATGCCCCGTGCATCAGTCCGCCACCATTGCCCTGAAGATTGAGAATCAGATTCTTCATTCCTGCTCTTTTTAATTTGGCAAATGCATCGCGGTATTCATCCATTGTTTTATGACCGAAGTTATTGATTTTGATATAACCGGTTTCGGAATTAATCATGTAGGCGGCATCCAGACTATTCACAGGGATTTTATCTCTTATTATTCGGAAAAGCAGTAGTTCGGGATTTCCGCGGCGGGCAATACGTACCCTTACCTCGGAACCCTTCGGACCGCGAAGTCGTTTCATGACATCCGAATTCTGAATTTTCATCCCGGCCATCAGTTCATCATCAATATAAATGATGCGGTCGCCCGGCATAACACCAACCTTTTCGGCAGGTGTTCCGGTAATGGTTTGCACAACCAGGATAGTATCTTCGAATAATTGAAACTGAATGCCTACGCCCTCGAAGCTACCGTCAAGTACTTCATTCACCCTTTCAACTTCTGCCTTGGGGATATATGACGAATGAGGATCCAACTCTTTCAGGGCAGCAATGATGGCTGTTTCAACCAATTTCTTTTCGTCAACCGAATCAACATACATGTTCGAAATTACATTGAACACATTATTCAGTTTTAATAATTCAGCATTAAAACGGAATTGAGAAAATCCGTGTTGAAACACAAAAAGTAATAATATAGCAGGAATTATACGTTTCATTGATTAGTCATTTACATTAAAGGTTGGCAAATTTACAAAATATAATCTTCAACAGCAGGAAATTATGTTTTTTTTGTAAGCCTGCATTCTTTTGAACATTATTATATCACACATTTATCATGAGACATCTACTTAAAAAGTCCTGCAATATTTCGTCAATTAGTATTTAAATTCAAGTTTTTTTTTATTCACTTTTCGTTTTTAGGCTTCCCACAAATTGATTTTATGCTCAGTACAAATCGAATTTTAACTTAGCTAAAATTTAAAAAGTGCAGAGCAGAAAATCAATTTGTACTGAGCGTGAATTTAATTTGTGCAGAGCAGAAAATCTGAATTCGCAGATTATAAATCCAAAAAAACACTTGAAAAGTGGTCTGTTTAGTAGGACAAATTGATCTAATATATCCTTAAAGATTGAGCAGCAAGTAGTTAGTTTGTTCTGATATTCAGATGCCAAACAACACAGAAGCTGCACGGAAATCAGTTGCTTCACATCCTTTAATTCCTGCAATGATATCCGACAATGCCTGAATTCCCTGATCACTTTCATCGGTTTCAGTTAAAATGCTGTTGGTTGGCGTAACAATTACACTTTCGGGATTCAATTTTTCGCCATAGGAAATATAAAAACCCTGCTGAATTAATTGCTGTGCCAGTTGGGGTTTACCTCTGAACCCGTGAATTATCCACGCCTGGGTTGGGTTGATGCGTTTTTTTATCTCCATCAGTTCGTTGAAATACCCGACACAATGGATGATGACTGGTTTTCGCATGGTTTCGGATGCCACAATTTGCTTTTCAAAAACCAATAGCTGTTGGTCAAATGGGATATCAATTTTTTTGTCGAGACCACATTCACCCAAAGCAACAACCTGCTGATAATTGAGCAGCATGGTTAGCTGATCGAACCAAAGCATCTTACATTCTGCCGCATCCCAGGGGTGGATGCCCACGGAAAAGTAAATATCCGGACCATGTGGCAAACGCAGCGTTTCTTTGTTGATTCGTATGTTGTAAACGGTTATGTTACCGTCGTTGAGCACCTTGTGGCTATGACAATTGATTAGCTTCATAAGTTTTAACGACCAAAGGTAATGATTTCATTTGGTTTTTTGTACCTTTGCAGCCACTTATAAAACAGCAAATTAAATATGGATACATTCGAATTATTTAGTACTCTACCCTATAAAGTAGCCGACATTTCACAGGCTGAATATGGAAGAAAAGAAATAGAACTTGCGGAAAAGGAGATGCCCGGTTTGATGGCCCTTCGTGCGCGTTACGGAACTGAAAAGCCCTTAAAAGGTGCCCGTGTGATGGGTTCGCTGCACATGACTGTTCAAACTGCTGTGTTGATTGAAACACTAACCGCTTTGGGGGCCGAAGTGCGCTGGTGCAGTTGTAATATTTATTCAACACAGGATCATGCTGCTGCTGCCATTGCTGCTGCAGGTGTTCCTGTATATGCATGGAAAGGCGAAACGCTGGAAGAATATTGGTGGTGCACATTGCAGGCCCTTAATTTTGGCGATGGCAAAGGTCCCAATGTAATTGTTGACGATGGAGGAGATGCCACCATGATGATTCACGTTGGTGTTGATGCTGAAAAAGATGCTTCTGTGCTTGATAAACAGGTTGAAGGAGAAGATGAAATGGAGCTGTATGCTATCCTGAAAAAGGTGTTGGCTGAAAAACCTGCCATCTGGACAGCCATGGCTGCTGATGTACGTGGCGTTTCAGAGGAAACCACTACCGGAGTGCATCGTTTGTATCAGATGATGGAAGAAGGCAAGTTGCTGTTCCCGGCTTTCAATGTGAACGACTCGGTTACAAAATCGAAATTCGATAACCTGTATGGCTGTCGTGAGTCATTGGCCGATGGTATTAAACGTGCCACCGACCTCATGCTTGCCGGAAAAGTTGTTGTGGTTTGCGGTTATGGCGATGTTGGAAAAGGTTCGGCCAAATCGATGCGTGCCTATGGTGCCCGTGTTCTGGTAACCGAAATTGACCCGATTTGTGCTTTGCAGGCTGCCATGGAAGGTTTCGAAGTATGCACCGTGGAAGATGCTTTGCCCGAAGGAAATGTGTATGTTACCACTACCGGAAACAAAGACATCATACGCATCGAGCATATGGAAAAGATGAAAGATGGTGCTGTGATTTGCAATATTGGTCATTTCGATAACGAAATACAGGTTGAAAAACTCAAGAAATATCCCGGCATTCAAAAAGTAAATATCAAACCTCAGGTCGATAAATTTGTTTTTCCTGACGGTCGCTGCATCATTTTGCTTGCTGATGGTCGTTTGGTGAACCTCGGATGTGCAACCGGTCACCCTTCCTTTGTAATGAGTAACTCGTTTACCAACCAAACTTTGGCTCAGATTGAGTTATTTACCAAAGAATATCCTGTTGATGTGTATCGTTTGCCCAAACATCTCGATGAAGAAGTAGCGCGCTTGCACCTCGAACAACTGGGCGTACGACTCACCCAATTAACACCCGAGCAAGCTGCTTACATCGGTGTCGATGTGGATGGCCCTTATAAACCGGAACATTACAGGTATTGATTTTTCTAAGATATTGGAAGCAACAATTTTGAGATTAATTGCATCTTCATGGCAGTATTATTAAATTAAAATTAAGCCATATGAAATCATTCCTATTTATTTTCATACCATTGCTGTTGATGGGATGCGACGACAACAAAATCAATCTCAATGACCCGGAACCAATTCAGTTGAAGGTCGGAATGGAAAAAAGGGTGCAACAGGACAATGAGTTTGCCCTCGATTTGTTTAAACAGGTTATAGCTAATTCCGATGAAAAGAACATTTTCATCTCGCCCCTGAGTGTAAGCATTGCGCTTGGAATGGCATGGAATGGTGCTGAAGGTGATACCAAAGCCGAAATGGCAGCTGCCCTGAAAATGGCTGAGCTTACCAATGAGCAAATCAATGAGTACTACCAGATTATGCTGAATGCGTTACCCAAAGTGGACAACTCAACGAAGCTGAATATCGCAAACTCCATTTGGTATCGTACCGGCTTCCCGGTGAAGCAAACGTTTCTGGATGTGAACAGCACCTATTTCAATTCGGAAGTGCGGTCATTGGATTTTGCAAAACCTGATGCAGTAGATATCATCAATAAATGGTGTGCCGATAAAACCAATCAACTGATTAAAAAGCCGCTCGACAGAATCTCTGCCGATGCCATGCTTTACCTGATAAACGCCATTTATTTTAAAGGAATCTGGAGTAATCAGTTCGATAAGAAAGATACCCGAGAGGCCAACTTTACGACTGAAGATAATAAGGTGGTAAAGGTGAATATGATGAACCAAACCGAAAGTTTCGGTTATTGCGAAGATGAACTCGCTCAGTATCTGGATATGCCTTACGGGAATAAGGCATTCAGTATGACGGTAATATTGCCAAATACGGGAAAAACAACTGCTGATGTTTTGGAACAACTCGATCGACCTGCATGGGAATCGGTGGTTGCCGGTTTGTCAGGTGCTCCACGTAAGGTGATTGTGTCGTTCCCAAGATTTAAACTTGAGGCCAAATACGAGCTTAAAGATCCTCTTATCAATATGGGAATGATAAAAGCGTTCGATGCCATGCAGTCAGATTTCTCCGGAATCTCAGACATCGATTTGGTGATTTCGCGCATCCTTCACAGCACCTATTGCGAAGTGGATGAGGTGGGTACTGAAGCTGCAGCGGTAACTATCATCGAAATGGAGTTGACTTCGATGCCGATGCATCCTGTATTTAACGCCAACAGACCCTTTATTTTTGTTATTCGCGAAAACAGCACAGGGGTAATCCTGTTTATGGGTAAAATGGGAGCCGTTGAGAAACATTGATGCTCCTTTGGTTTCAATGCCATGAATTAATGTATCTTTGTGATAATTTTTTTATCAGACAAAGATGTATTCATTCGAACAGGTATTGAAACGATTCAGGGAGATAGAAATTCCCGAACAATTTGATATAATAGTAGCTATTGCAAACGGAGGCATCGTGCCAGCCGGTATTCTGAATGAGCGACTGCAGATTGATTTTCAGATTCTGAAGATAAATCTCAGGGATGAGTTTCAGAAACCGAAATACGATGCCCCCGTTTTGCTTTCTCCACCCAATTTCGAATTCAGAGATAAAAAAATTCTGCTTGTGGACGATCGCATTAAATCGGGTTCAACCATCATATTGGCAAAAGAGATTTTGAAAGTTGCAGCCCTGGTTAAAACATTTGCTGTGAATGGGAATGCCGACTATGCACTTTATAACGAAACATGCTTTAAGTTTCCCTGGAAGTTTTGAGAGATGATTGTTTTGAAAGAAATAACAGGACTCTAAACCAACTCTTTCGTGTAAATCCTGTTAATCCTGTCTGATAAATAAAAACAGTCAATTTTTATTCGGGCATAATCCTCTGTGATTAAGCAAAAAAATGTATTTTTGTAACAAATTTATTCAATTATGGCTAAAGTACTTATTATAGGCGCCGGTGGCGTTGGAACAGTTGTTGCGCACAAAGTAGCGCAAAATCCTGAGGTGTTTACCGATATCATGTTGGCAAGTCGCACGAAATCAAAATGCGATGCCATTGCTGCTGATGTTAAAGTTCGTACGGGTGTTGACATAAAAACCGCACGCGTTGATGCCGATGTGGTGCCCGAACTGGTTGCTCTGCTTAACGAGTTTAAACCTGAACTCGTAATCAATGTAGCATTACCCTATCAGGATTTAACCATCATGGATGCTTGTCTGGAAGCCGGAGTTAACTACCTCGATACAGCCAACTATGAGCCAAAAGATGAAGCTAAGTTTGAGTACAAATGGCAGTGGGCATATCAGGAGAAATTTCAGAAAGCCGGATTAACAGCCATTTTGGGATGTGGTTTCGATCCCGGGGTAACCAGTGTGTTTACAGCTTATGCAGCCAAGCATCATTTTGATGAAATTCATTATCTTGATATTGTTGATTGTAATGCCGGCGACCACGGAAAAGCTTTTGCCACCAACTTCAATCCGGAGATTAATATCCGCGAGGTTACTCAAAAGGGTAAGTATTGGGAAAACGGTCAGTGGGTTGAGACCGAACCGCACGAGATACACAAAGCCCTCAATTATCCTGAAATCGGACCAAAAGAATCATATGTGATTTATCATGAGGAACTTGAATCGTTGGTGAAGAACTTCCCGACTTTAAAAAGAGCCCGTTTCTGGATGACTTTCGGTCAGGAGTATTTGACGCATTTACGTGTTATTCAAAACATTGGTATGGCGAGAATTGATGAGGTTGAATATAATGGTGTAAAAATCGTTCCCATCCAGTTCCTGAAAGCAGTATTGCCCGATCCGGGTGAACTTGGAGAAAACTATACCGGTCAAACCTCCATCGGATGTCGCATAAGGGGTATTAAGGATGGTAAGGAAAAAACGTATTATGTGTATAACAATTGCAGTCACGAGGAAGCATTCCGCGAAACGGGTGCGCAGGGGGTTAGTTATACCACCGGTGTTCCGGCCATGATAGGTGCTATGATGTTCCTGACAGGTGAGTGGCGTAAACCGGGCGTTTTCAATGTGGAAGAGTTTAATCCTGACCCGTTCATGGAAAAACTCAATATCCACGGATTGCCATGGGTTGAGTTGCACGATGTTGATTTGGAATTATAGAATATCAGTTTAAAGCTACACAAATCGGGCTGTTTCAGAAATGAGACAGCCCGATTTTACTTTTGGAATGATTTGAAGTCATATGTAGTGAATGAAAGAATCTTACTTATTTATGGAATGAAACGTAGGAAATTTTCAAACTCGTGGTCTAACATCAAAGTAATGTTGCAAAAGGCATATGACCGACAAAGAAATAATTGATAAAGTTCTCCGGGGAGATACAACAGCTTTCGGGCTATTGGTTGAAAAGTATCAATCGATGGTGTTTCGCACAGCTATTGGATTTGTCCATGTCAGGGAAGATGCCGAGGATATTGCCCAGGATGTTTTTATGAAAATATATCAGTCTTTGCAAAGTTATCATGGTGATGCTGAGTTTTCAACCTGGATATATCGTATTACAATAAATACTTGCATCAACTCTGTTAACAAAAAGCGATATAAAACCTTCATGGAATATGCCGGTGAATTGTTCCTGAGTGTTGTAAACAAGGCAACAAAGGATGCTAATCCGGAGCAACAATGTATTGAGCTTGAAAATGAAAGTGTTATACTGAGGGCGATTGATTCATTGCCTGAAAAGCAAAGAACTGCTTTTATTTTAAGTAAGTTTGATGATCTGCCACAAAAAGAAATAGCTTCGATAATGCAAACCAGTGAAGGAGCTGTTGAACAGTTGTTACAACGGGCTAAAAACAATCTGCTAAAAAAAGTAACCCCTATCGTAGGAAAATAGAAAAAGTACTGTCTAACTAAATACAAGCAGGAAACAAAATGAATGCAGAAAAACAAATATCAGATTTTATCAACAAGCAAAAACAAATTGCTGCTGATGTTAATATGAAAAGCAGAATCATGAGTAAAATTGAATCTGAAAATGGTTTACTCAATGTAAATTCTGTAAGTCTATGGCAGGTAATTGCCGTTGCTGCAAGCATCGTTTTGGTGATTTTTACCGGAGTTCGCATTGGCAATACATATCATCATGAAAAAAATCAAAATCAGGTATTAATTATTAATGATGCCAGCATTGAGAATTTACATGTGTATAACAGTTTCTATAATGAATAATAAAGTATGCTGATTATGAATAAGACCAAATTGCTTGGATGGATGGTTGTTTTATTATTGCTGCTAAACGGAACGATATTAGGCACAATAATTTATCATAATAATTCTCAGAAAGCAGAAAATGAGGATGTTGTAGTAGATCCTGTTGATAAAGTGGTTTTGAATGGCAGGTTTTTTAAAAGGAATTTAGGGTTCGATGCGGAACAAATGAGTGTTTTTCGCTCTGCTAATCAGGCTTTCCAACCTCTTGCTCAGGAAAAGATTGCTAAAATTAACCAAATCAAACAATTGATTTTCGAAGAGCTAAGGAGTAATAATCCTGATACCTTGTTACTGAATTCTTATGCAGATGAAACCGGAAAACTTCATGCTGAATTAAAGAAAGCGACACATCGATTTTACATTAAACTCCATGATGTTTGTGACGAAGAGCAACGAGTATTGTTGCGGGAAGCATTTACTCCACTCTTTCAAAGTGATGATTGCGGTAACGAAATTCCCGGCGGCAGAAGAAGAGGGAGAGATCTGAACAAATATGATTCTAAAGATACGATGAAGACAGATTGATTTATTAACATTTAATTTTTAAGAAAATGAAAGCAAAAGTTTTAATTATTGCGTTAGCATTGGTTGGTATGACTACAACAGTGGCAGCACAAAGTGCTAACAGACCTGCCAAAGAGGCAACAAGTCAAAGTCAGACCGGAACCAAAGATGGTACTTGCGTAAACAAGACTAACGGAACTTGTGTTGAGAAGAAAGACGGCACCGGAAAGAGAAATGGCGAAGGCAAAGGTAAAAAGCAAGGTAAACGCGATGGCTCCGGAGGCGGACAAAAACAAGGTGGTGGATCATGTAAAAGCTGATTTAGGCAAAAAGATTTGTAACAAAAGAGGGATTAGACATCACTGTTTAATCCCTCTTTTGTTTTATTCCTCCGGGAATTCCTCATTTTCTTCCCCGTTCTCTTCAGTAGATTGTATAGCATCAGCCTTTGGAAGCGTAATCCTTAACAGAATGTAGCCAAAAATACCCGCAACCAACGACCCGCATATTACTCCCAGCTTGGCATCGTTAATCAATTCAGAACCGATAGGATAGGAGAGTCCTGAAAGGAATAAGGCTACTGTAAATCCAACCCCTCCGAGCATTGAGACAGCAGCCATATTTGCCCAGTTCATCCGGTGTGGCATGCGCGAAATCCTGAGTTTGATGGCCAACCATGAGAACAGGAAGATACCTGCCATTTTACCAAGTATCAATCCAGCGAAGATATTCAGAGAAATGCCTTCGAACAATTCGAACTGACCGAAATTGAATACTACCCCGGCATTGGCTATCGCGAAAAGGGGCATGATGATGTAGTTGACGACATCGTGCAGACTGTCCTCGAAGTGTTGCAACGGACTGATTACGTGATAGGATGCTGCTTCGACCCTGGTGAGATATTTTATCTGTGTGTTGGTAAGTACGATGCTTCCGAAGCCGCCACGAGGGATGGTCGATTGCAATATGTCGAGGTCGCGGTGCAAATCATGGGTATATTTCTGCAAGTCGAGTTGCGGTCGGCCCGGCACCATAAACGCAGTAATTACACCCGCAATGGTAGGGTGAATTCCCGCCTGAAGGAAAAGATACCAAATCGCAATACCATTAACGAGATAGAATAGCTTGTTGTTAACTTTTAGTCGGTTGCCGGTAAATAAAATGGCAATGAATATGAGTGAAATGGCTAAAAACTCCCACGAAGCAGTGCTGAAATCGCTGTAGAAGATGGCTATTACAAGAATACCTCCGATATCATCAACGATGGCCAATGCGAGCAGGAATATCTTGATACTCAGTGGCACCCTTCTTCCAAGCAAGGTGAGTATGCCTATCGAGAAAGCGATGTCAGTTGCCATGGGGATGGCGAGTCCATTCATTTCGAGCGGACTCATATTTTGCAAATTGCCCAATATCATAAAAATGAGAATGGGCATAATCATGCCTCCCACTGCTGCCATGATTGGTAAGATGGCCTGACGGATAGAAGAAAGCTCACCAACAAGTATTTCTCGTTTAATCTCCAGCCCTACTGCAAAGAAGAAAACAGTCATCAGCCCATCATTGATAAGTTCGAGGGCTGATAATGGTTTTCCGTGAAGACTGAGCAGATTAAAATCGCCAAAGCCAATGAAGAAGTCGAGGGTCCATAAATTATGGTACCATTCGCTGAGTGGCGAGTTGGCTACAATCATGGTAGCAATGGCTACCAACAGCAATAACATCCCCGGGTTAACAAACCTTTTGAAGCCATCAATGGCTCCAAGAATGGGGACGAAATTCTTATTTCGATATGTAAAATCCATTTTGACGCGGATTTTAGAGAGTTAGTACTAATCGAGTTTGAGTACAGTAAGGAAGGCTTTTTGCGGCACCTCAACCGACCCGATTTGTTTCATGCGTTTCTTTCCTTTTTTCTGTTTTTCAAGGAGTTTGCGCTTCCGGGATATGTCACCTCCGTAACATTTGGCTGTCACATCTTTTCGAACAGCCTTGATTGTTTCGCGGGCGATGATTTTTGCGCCGATGGCAGCCTGTATGGCGATATCGAATTGCTGGCGCGGGATAAGTTCTCTCAGTTTCTCGCACATGCGACGGCCAAGCGAAACGGCATTGTCGAAGTGTATCAAAGATGACAACGCATCCACAGGTTCACCATTCAACAAAATATCCAACTTGATTAATTTAGAGGCACGATATCCGTTGGGGTGATAATCGAAAGAGGCATATCCCTTCGAGATGCTTTTTAAACGATCGTAGAAATCGAATACAATTTCGCCAAGCGGAAGATCAAATATGAGTTCCATGCGATTGCCAGAAATATACTCCTGCTTAATCAGGTCGCCTCTTTTATCGAGACAAAGCGTCATGATTTGACCGATATAATCCGTTCTGGTAATGATGGATGCCCTGATGTAAGGCTCCTCAATCTTTTCAATCAGCATGATATCAGGTAACCCGGAAGGATTATGAACTTCGAGTACCTCGCCCTTTTTGGTATGAACGATATACGAAACGTTGGGAACAGTCGTAATCACATTCATATCGAATTCGCGGTCGAGTCGCTCCTGGATAATTTCCATGTGAAGCATTCCCAGGAAACCACAACGAAAACCAAACCCTAACGCTACCGATGATTCCGGTTCGAAAGTCAGTGAAGCATCATTGAGTTGCAGTTTTTCTATTGAAGAACGTAAATCCTCAAAATCTTCCGTGTCGATGGGGTAAACTCCGGCAAAAACCATGGGTTTTACCTCTTCGAAGCCCTCAATAGCCTTCTCGCAAGGGCGTTTTACGTGGGTAATGGTGTCGCCGACCTTTACTTCTTTGGATGTTTTAATTCCCGAAATGATATAGCCCACATTACCGGCACTCAATTCTTTTGTTGGCACCATGTCGAGTTTGAGCACACCAATTTCATCAGCAAAATATTCTTTTTCTGTCGCGACAAATTTCACCAGATCGCCTTTTCGGATGGTTCCGTTTTCAATTTTGAAATAAGCAATAATTCCGCGGAATGAGTTGAAAACCGAGTCGAAGATAAGACATTGCAGCGGAGCTTCCGGGTCGCCCTTGGGTGCAGGAACACGATCAATGATAGCTTGCAGAATTTCAGTAACTCCAAGTCCGGTTTTACCGCTGGCACGGATAATTTCCTCCCTTTTACATCCAAGTAATTCAACAATCTGATCTTCAACCTCCTCAGGCATTGCAGAGTCCATGTCCATCTTATTCATTACAGGAATGATTTCCAGATCGTGTTCGATAGCCATATACAGGTTGGAGATTGTTTGTGCCTGAATTCCCTGAGTAGCATCGATAATCAGCAAAGCTCCCTCGCAAGCAGCGATAGAGCGTGATACTTCGTAAGAAAAATCTACGTGTCCCGGAGTGTCAATAAGATTTAATGTGTATTCGGTTCCATCCGAGAAATGTTTCATCTGGATTGCGTGACTCTTTATCGTGATGCCCCGTTCACGTTCCAGATCCATATTGTCGAGCACCTGCGCCTTCTGATCCTTACCTGATACAGTATTGGTGTATTCCAGCAGCCGATCTGCGAGTGTGCTTTTTCCGTGATCGATATGTGCAATGATGCAAAAGTTGCGAATATTATTCATGCCTGATTGAAACAAATTTGGCTGCAAAAGTAGCAAAAAATTACGCATCATACAAAAGTCAAAATCTACATTGATTGTATCAAAATCTACAGTAAGTTTCTTTTTATACATGTATTATTTTGTATTAGCTAATCTTTTAGTAATAAAACCCTTAAATTATTTACATCATGAGAAAAAATTACTTCGTTTTATTGTTGGCTTTGGCCATGACTATGTCTTCATTCGGAACAGCTAAGAAAGTGGCCTATGTAACATTCAACAAAGCCATGGATGCGACGGCTACAACAGTTGATAATGATCCTATTATTCAGGTGCTAAAAGCAGATCCAAATATTGATTTGACAGTTATGTTAGCAGCTGCCGATGCGGTAATAAACAATTTGGCTGATTTTGATGTGGTAGTTGTACAGGAGTCATTTAACTCAGCAGCTGCCATTCTGAAACCAACAGGATCATTGGGGATTGCTAATATGCCGGTGCCATTTGTGTATAATAAAACTTTTGCTTTGCAAAGAAACGATCGGGCAATGACTGCGAGTACTGCCACTGCAAACGAATCTGGTTCGCTAACAATCACTGTTGAGGCAGGAGCTGTTACTAACGATTTGTTTAAGGCTTGTACAGTCGGTGCAAACAACGATATCAAGGTTTTGAATGCAACAGCTGCCGATTTGGGTGCAGCCGGAACAAAAGCGCTGAACTTCAACCGCGGGCACAGTATTTCAAATGCTACTCTTCTTGCCCAGCCAACCGGCACTACCGATGCTACTGTAGCCATCAATGATATGCCTCCGGGAACTACTATCGACTCCGAAACGCTGACTTCACGCATGATTGCAATCAGCATGAATTTCGGAGCAATATCGGCTAATAATGGTCGTAATATAACCGACGATGGTTTAACAATCTGGAGAAATGCAGTATATATTCTTGCTGGTCTCCCCGTTCCGGATACCAAAGCTTCTTTGTCAACTTCCATCGATCAGGTGCGTGATCAGTCGGAAATCATTTCTGTTAGATACTTCAATCTCAGTGGTATCGAAGTGTTTGAACCATCAGAATTGGCCAAAGGTATTTACATTCAAAGAACAGGTTACAGAGATGGCAGTTTAATCAGCACCAAAGTTTTTTTAGGCAGATAAGCTATTAAAAGATACTTTTCACAAAAACAAACAGGAGGTTTACCGTTATGGTTTGCCTCCTGTTTTCTGCTGATTGTTAACTAACTAAACCTATCTTTCAACTACCGCTTTTTGTCTGATGATGATTTCATTTTTACGGATTAAGCAGATTAAATACATGCCCGGCGATAAGTCGGTAATGCATATTTCCCTTTCTGAAACAGCGATGTCGCGTTCAACAACGCCGGTTAGCGTGTAAATCAGTATCCGACTGCCTGCAATTTCACCCTGAGGCAGGTTGATGGAAACGAATAAATCCTGACCCGGCTTCGAAGGATTGGGATACAGATGTAAACCTGGTTTGCTAAAATCCCAAACCATGTTGATATTCGTGTAATCCTTCTCGATAAACACAGCCTCAACCACCAAATCACTCTTGATTGTCATCGTTAGCGTGTAAATCCTTTCAGTAATTTCGCCGTTGATTCTCCAGCCTACGAACTCGTAATCGGTGTTTGGCAATGCTGTCAGGAACAATTGCTCGCCATGCACATAGATGCCGGTTTGATTGCCAGTCACCAACCCTTGTTCACTATCAAAAATCACTTGAATTTTATAATTCAGCAATTCAAAGTTTGCACTCAGAGTCATGTTTTCAGTTGGCACATGATTCAGTTCCCTGTTTGTGCCAACAGTTTGAGCACCTGCCATCCAGTTTCTGAATCTGTAGCCATCGTTTGGATTGGCTGTAAGTTTTACCGCCTTTCCGTAGTCGAACTGTCTGTTCTCCGGCGAAACACTTCCGGATCCGGCAGGTAGCACGTTTATGGTTAGTTGAACTTTTCCATCGAGGAATTGTATCCAGCTTGCCATGCGACCATGTTTGCCGGTATGACCTTCGCTATCGGAGATTCCTGCTGTTTGCACGGTGAGCACGTAGTAGCCATTTTTTGTGGTGGCACTGCTCAGGTCAATTTCGAACTCACGGGCAGTAAGTTGCGTAATGGTTACCTGACTCAGATCCTGTGCTACTCCCTGACAGTTCAATTGCAGATCGTCGATGGTGAAAGTTTCTGCATCCACAGGAATATTGAACAGAACCCGTATTTTCTGCACTGCAACTTCGGCAACTTCAGCAGGTGTTCCTGTGATAGAGCTAACATCAAGAACGCCCTCTCTCCTTGCTTCGAAACGGAACAGATAGCTTTCTTCTGCCTGCGTCACTTCGTCGGCAAAATGAATTCTGAACTCATTCAGTGGTTCTTTGTTGTCGCGAAGCGTAACATCGGTTTGCCATACATTTCTTATCGGGATGGTGGCACCGTCGCTTTCTCTCGTTACTTCTACCAGTTCCAGACCACCACTTCCGGGGTCAGCCATGTTGGCATAGTTCCATCCTGCTATTGCAGGGGTGATCCTGAATCTCCAGGTGGTAGCATTTAAAGCTTCGAGATGGTGTTGCGATAATGTGTTTACTTCTTTGAAACTACCATCCGACAGGTAAAGCATATCAGGATAATCATCACTGTCAACCACATCATTGGCAAGGAAGCCCCGCAGCGGTATGTTATCCTGAACAACCTCAATGCTACGAATCAACTCATGGATCGACACATCGCTTACCAAAGTCAGATCGGGATTGCCGAAACTGGTAACATGGGTAATTTGTGTATCGTATTCAACGAAATGACCGAGCAGTGAGCTGCGGATAAACCATTGTCCCCAACTGGCACCCCCTGCCGGAATATTACCAAAGTCGATATTGGTAATACCCATGTTTTTAGGAGCACCATTCAGACTGGAACCGGTAATTTCGAAGGTGATGAGTAATCCTTTCTCATTATCCACGATTTCGGGTTGTTTGGAAGCAATTTTTACATTGGTGGCTTCTCCGGCTCCCTTGTTGTGAATGAGCAGTGAGAACTCTGCATCAACCGATGGTTCCACCACATCTTTGGTGAGTGGATTGTCGCCCAGCACATCACGCTGCATGAAATACTTCAGCCACAAATCGGGCGAAGGTTTCACCGTAAGTGTTACCGGGAACAAATCGCGCGTTACCACCGAATTGGTGAACGGGTCGAGGTACGATAATGCCCCACCAAATGAATATTCAACGGGCTCCTCAGGTGCAGCGTGGCGGGTTGGAATAAACAGGATAATCGCTGTGCCGGTTTCCTGTGGATTCAGTTTGCCTGTTCCATCAATTTCGGTGAGTTTATCAAGACTTTCTGTATTTGTCTGGAACAACTGCGAACCGGCAATTCTGCCTGATTCATCGGCAATCTTCAGGTCAAGCTTCACTTCTTCCATGGCTTTGCTCTCGTGTCCGTTGAACACAGTAAGCGTTCCTCTGAATGCCTGACGGGTAAGTGTCATTGTTTGCGAAAACTTGATGGTGATGGTTGCACAAACCGATCCTGAACTTTCATTGTTCTTTCTCTCCCAGATTTCATATTCTTTGTTGAACATTTCTAAAACAGAGCTGTAACCCAGTGATTCTGCAAATTGCATGGCAGCCACTTTAAGGGCTGTAATAGCATTCAGCACATCTTTGTCGATGAAGTTACCGCTGTCAAACAGACCTGCTTTGGTATTATTCACCCTTTGTACAAATTTTTCGTACAATGCATCGCTTATAGATGCAGGTTTAAGTGCACGAAGTTCAGCATCTGAAGGGATGGCACCGGGATATTCCCATATTTTATCGAAGAATGGTGCGAGTTCAGCGCCTGTTACCTGCAGCCATGCTGAATCTCCGAAGAACTCAAGGATATGATCCTGTGCGGCATTTGTAGCATTGTAAACATGGTAAAGCACTTGCCTGAAATGCTCAGTATATGCCGGGTATTTCAAAGTTTCCTGCGCAAATAATCCCGGGGCTTTGTATCCGAAATCACCGGGTTTACAAGGATCTATCAGCGGTTTTATACACTCATCGTAAAAATCTTTGTAACCAATAATCTCATCCACAATATCGACACTTTTTATTATTTCGTCTATCAGACATTGAAATTCACCGAAGAAAATAACGTCTTTTACACATAATACTTTTTCAGTAATCGAGAGTATTTTGTTGATTATAGGAACCCTTTTCAGGAAGCATTTAGCCATTTTCCAGGCGTATGAATTTTGACAAGGCTCGCAATCTTCCACCCTGATAGTCGGGGTATAATCGTTGGACGATGGCGGGAAGTATCCACCTGTGCCTGAGCCGCCCGGACCATAATCCGGAGTCCAGCCTGTTCCGGTCGAAGTACTTGTACCGAAACACCATTTGCCGAGATTGATCCTTTGCGGATATTGATGCCATTTACGGTCATAACCACAATCCCAGAAATAAATCACCACGATATAATCGTCGCACGGATCTTTGCCCGATGCACCAACCCTACGCGGTGCATTATCGGGATTCGGATTTGCACGTTTTGTTAATGTTACCGGGATAAGGATAGATTCCTGCGGCTTCAGGTCAATCACATTGAACAAAGGTTCAAAAGTGAAGGCTGAGAAGTTCTTCGGCATCGTAATCTCTACATCTTTGGCAGTTATTAATCCTTTGTTGGTGAGAATGACATTGAATATCATGGACTCGCCCACGAGCATTTTCTCAGTATCAATTTCCCTTGGGAAAACCATTTCAACTACCGGAGTCGGAACATTGGTCTGGAATTTAACGGTAGTTTCGATATTGTACTCATCTTCAATTTCTGTTTCAACAACTTCCCAACTGATGGTGATGGACTGAAAACTCAGATTTACAACCTGTTTCGTTACTTTGCCCGGATCGACAAGGATATTATTGGCATATCCGTCATGGTTGGGTGCTGTAACTTCGATATAATAATATCCTTCAGGTAAATCCTTTACGGTAAACAAACCATCAACACCGGTTACTCCCTGATGCAACAATGCTTTGGTATGCGGATGTCGTACTTTAACTGTGGCTCCCTGCACGTGCGGAGCTTCGCTGGTGTAATAGGTGTATTCGTTGCAAACATCTATGATCAGTGTTCCTGTCGATTCCGAAACTGTTTCAATGTTAAACGGAAGCGAGAATCCTGTACCGTTGGCACAGTTTACACCAATGGAGCCTGTAACAGGAACATTGAGCGCCATGTCATTGCCCGGGGCAAACTGCAGAATTATCTGCGAGCTTTCTCCGAACTTAAGCGATGGCAGGTTGACAGGTGTGAGCATCGATAGCCACGAAGTGTTGGGAATTGCGACAGTAATTGGTCCGCTATCACCGGTTCCTTTATTGGAAATATTAAACTCGAACTGTCTGTTCTGGCCTTTAGTCATGGTAGTCTGAATATTACTGATATTCGACACCAGGGTTGCCCTTGGGTTGCGACAGAAATAGTATATCAGCAGTTCCAGTTTTGCTCCATTATTCGATGTGATTTCGATTCGAATCCTTTCATATTCCTGTACAGGTGTTGCCACACTGCCATTGACGGTTGCTTTCACTTTGGTTTTGTCGCCGCCGTTCAGGTTGGGTATCGGACTGAATTGGATGTCTAAACCACTGTGTTCTGTAATCATTCTGGCTGTCAATCCCGAAAGTTGGGTAGTGCCAGGATTCAGAATCTCAATTTCGAACTCTGTAGGGTGACCGTTTAACACATCCCAGATAATATGTCCGGTTGTCGTTCTTCTAAGCCCTAAGACTTCAAAGCTGAACATCTCGGTTGTGAGTGCTTCGCCCGGATAGCATGCCCCGGCACTGATGCGTCCCATTTGAGCAGGCGATGGAGTGAAGGTAAGACTGAAATCCCCTGTCTGACTGGTTGTGGCTTTCATCGTATGACGGTTGCCGCCAATCATCATGTAAATTTCAACTTCAGCAGCCGGTACTCCCGAACCATTGGCATACAGAGCTTTCCCGCTGAAAGTGACTTGTTCGCCCGACTGATAAACCGACCTGTCGGAGCTGATTTGAACATTAAACTTCGGAAGCATGGTAATAGCCTTTGCCTCCGAGGTGTTGTTCATAAAGCTTAGCTCCTTTTGGGTTTGCTCACCATTCACTTCGGCAATAATATATTGCAAACCGGTAGCGTCGGGTAAGCGGAACGACAATGTCAGGCTATCGGATTGATTAGGAAGAATAATCCTGCCTGTGTTGGCATGAGCCAATAGTTTTTCGCTGCCATTCTTACGCGGTTGCGAATTCAGGTATAAATCAACACCCCGGCCTCCGTTAAGAGTAGCTACCCCGATGTTAGAGATGTTCACACGTACTGATAAGCTGTCCATCGTTTCGACCGTTGTTTTTGAGATGCTGATAATGCTGATAACAGCATCAGCCAATGTTTGGTCGGAAATCATAGCCCAACAGAACCCCTGGGTGTAACCCTGTGCAGTTACGGTAAATGACACAGTTTGGTCACCATCAGCGATATTATCAGACAAAACAGAAACGCTGGTGCTCACCGATGTTTTTCCTGTAGGAATAATCAGGTTGCGGGTGTATTCGAGTTTCGATTCTTTATCGCTGGTGATTGTTACTGCCAGATCGTTGGTTGGCGGAGTGTTTCGCGTAACAGTTAAAACGGTTGCATTTTCTTTACCTTCGGGAAGCATGGTTTGCGAGCTGGTAATTTTGAGTGCCGGCCCGTCATCGTCGAGCACAGTTATCGGTACCCTGACAATTCCTGCACCGGTACCCGTCATGCTGCAATTGCAATGCGACATATACACGGCGGCGGTAATTTCGTACCCGCGCGTTCCATCTACAATCGCATTGTCAACCACGCCAATGCTGAATTTCTTTTCGCGTTGGCCTTTTTCGAGCGAGACAATATTCTGTGAGTAGAATAAGGTTCCCGACGAATTGTCGGAGAGTCGCACATTGAGCACTGTTTCCGTACTTCCTTCACGGCGGATGGTGCCAATGGCGGCCTGATATCCTGCCGATTCGGAAACTGTGTTTGGTGCGATAGCCAAAGATATCACAGGCATATCATCATCATCGAGCAATACCGACACCCTTCCTTTGGCATAACCCGGAGCATCAGCTGAGAATGTTGCTTCGATGGTTGGAGCCGGTAGTGCATCGTCGATGGCAGTAACCGGAACTACCACGCTTGCTTCTCCCGATGGGATTATTACGGTTGCCGGATAGTTGAATCGTTTTGGGAAATCGCAGGAGAATGTAACCCTCAGTGCGATTTCATTGACCAGTTCACGGGTTATTGTAATGCTAAACGATTCGCCTTCCTGAAGTTCACTTTTCGATGGAGTGAGCGTCAGTTTCGGTAATTCATCATCAATAATGATTAATCTGTCGGTGGCATTCGGATATCCCGCACCCGAAACGGTGATATTCACCACGGTATCGGGGTTCAACACCTGATTGTTGATGGTTCGGATATGGAAAACCGCTCCCGAACTTCCTGAATTGATGATTGCTTCAGCAGGCAATGTGATTCGATCGGTTTTGTCGGTGCTAATAGTAAATGCTTGTCCGGCAACGCGACTGCCACTTCGTGTAAGCTGAGCCTGTATCCATGATCCGTCGTTTTCGTAGATGCGGTTCCGATTCAGTCGCAGCGTAAGCGTTCTGCTCACATTCAATTGCTGTGTCGAAACAGCCGTATTGTTCAGCAAAGCCGATGGTAATTCGCCCGTTTGTGCGTTGGGTACTATCCTGACCTGTACCCTGACTTGTCCGTCAACTCCCGGTGCATTCGACAGCAGAAATTCGGTCTGGCGAAGCATGAACTCTCCCGGACCAAGAAGCTGAGTTTGGAAAACAGTTCCAAGTGCTGCCGTTTCGCCATTGTCGGCAATCAGCGTCACCTGTTCGCTCCATCCTGATGAGGTGGACAGGTCGCCAATGTTTTCAACCTTCCAGCTTATTGTGATACGCTCTCCCGGAGCAACTTGCTGCGTTGACAGACTTATGTTTTCCACGAACAGGTCGGGGCGCGGTTGTACAATGATTTCCACTGCCCCGGATGTTGATGAGGTGCTGATATTTTCGCCACTGCGACTGCTCAGGATAACCTGAGTAAACAGAAACTCATGGCGCGTACCGTCGGTACAAGTGTCGGGCACAACCACCGGTATTTGCAAGAGCATACCGGAATTGCCTCTCAGGGGGGTGTTGTTAGCTGAGAATATAACGAAGAGAAACTCTCTGTTTCCCAGATTTTTGACTGAGATGGTATGGTTCTCTTTGCGGTCGGTAAGTTCGATGCGTGTTGTGTCGGAAATATTAAACCCTGATGGGAAGCGCACTTTGAACTGTACTGCGACGAGTTCCAGGTTATTGTCGAGATATACGGGTATCCCGGCTTCACTACCCGCACCGGCCTGTACCACCGGCATGGATAGTTTGTTCTCAATTTGTGCTGTGAGTCCTTGCAACAGGAAAACCTGACAGGCCATCAGCAATAGTATTTTATGGATTGTTCTCATGATTTTCCTATTTTGAAATGATTAGTCTGATGGTTTGCTCACTTTGGTCTGTTGATGTAACCCGCAACAGATAGATGCCTTCAGGAAGATTGGCTGCCTGCATGTGGTAAACACCCTGTTCGATGGCAGGGGAGATTTGTTGATGGAGGAGAATTCCCTGTATGTTGTAGAGTTTCAGACTGCCGACGGGAACTGCACTGCGAACGATGATTTCGTCGTGGCGGTAAAGGGCAGAGGCCATAGCTGAATGCTGATGGTCTGTGCCGGCAGGTGATTGTACAACGCGGCACGGGATGGGGTTGGCCTGCCGGTCGGAGGCACTTGCAGCCAACAATTCCGGTGACAAAGCAGTAGCTTCTATCAGAGCCGTGATGCCTGTACTCAAAGTATTTCCCGTTGGCGAGAAAATGATGAGACGCACACCATCAGCCTTGTTCTGCGCTACCATCTGATACTGATTGTTGTTGAGCAACATCCTCAGTTGGTTGGCTTTCACGTTTTTAAGCGTCAGGTCGAATGCGGCAATTTCATCATCTGCATCCAGTGTGAGGTAACTGCCATCGAAAGTCAGCTTGTTGCGGAGACTTTCATCAGCAGGCACTTTCGAGGGTGCTCCTGTTGGTTCGGGATTCGTTTCTTCATCGAGAATGATGTTGATTGTTGCCACAATATCCTGCACCGTCATCGAATTATCAGCATATGTATCTGCTGCCCTGAAATTGAATGGCTTCGGATTTTCCCTCAGCACATGATTCAGGGTGTGTTGTACGTCAAGCACATTCACGGCCTGATCCACATTGGCATCGCCATGGACAAATGTGATTTTCAGCGGAGCCGTAGTTCCATGCGCCAAGCCACTCGTCTGTTGTATGTTAAGGACAGCTCCCGAAGGAATATTCCAACCATCAGCGGCATACCAGTGCATGCGGTAAACACCCCCGGTGAACCAGAAATAGCCAACATGACTGTTCTGATAGAAGAGGTTAAATGAGGGTTTATGACTGAAATCTCTCAATTGATGATTGTATGACATCAAAGAAGTGAGTCGTATTTCAGGCGTTTGTGACAAAACAACCGAATCGCCCGGTTGCTCAATATACTGCAATGTCAGATTTGTAATATTCTCCGGTAATGGTTTACTGAGAGTCAGCATGCTGTTACGCGAAAGATTAAGATGTGTCAGGTTCCTGAACAATGTAGCGAAGTCCGAAATCTCACCCGTCAGGTTGTTTTGTTGCAACAACAGTCTTTGCAAACTATCAGCAAAGTTAACAGGAACAAGCATGGTGTCGGCAATAATACCGAGATTGCCCGTGATGCTGTTACCCTCCAGGTTGAGTACTTTCAGTTCGGGCAACCTGAATAAAGCTGTTGGCAATGTTCCCGTAATGCCGTTGTTAGTGAGTACTATTTCTCTTACCCTTCCACGATAGAATGTAACTCCCGGCCAGTTTTCGGCAATCAGAATACTGGATGAAGTTCTCCATTTTCGTGTCCAGTAACTTCCGGCATTTGTGCGATAAAAATCAACCAGTATGTTATAGTCAAGTTCATCAATCTGAGGTTGAATGATATTGATAGAATTACTCATCAGGATGTTATTACCTTCGTTGCTTTCCATCACATGGTTATCGCCATCAATCTTAACCACAAAGCGGGTGTAGCTAACAGTGTCAGCAGGTAGAACCACATCAAAGCGAATAACAACTGTACTGTCGGTTTCAATAGCTATCCAAAAACTTTTATTTATCAGGGATTTCAATCCGTCGAGCTGCTCGTTGCGCGACAACATCAGCTCGTTGTTCATCCACATCGAACCCGGATTTCCGCCATTATTGCGTATGGTAACCTCCACCTGAATCGGGTCTCCTGCATACAGTTCAGCAGGATAATTTATTGATATAGGTTGCAGGTCGGGCAGGGTGCGTATTCTGAAGGTGTCAACATGACTTTCAATCGAGTTACATGGTCCGCGTGCAATTACTTTCCAGATATAGCTTTTACCGTATTTGCAATATGAACTGTTGTTGACAGAATTGTTTGTCAGGCCCGCGAGCAGGGGTGTTTGATTCATTTCTGTGCCGAGTTCCCATACATAAAGATCATATACCGCATCAGCAATTGAGCTCCAGCTAAACTGTACGCTCACTGATTGTTGTATGGCTCCGCTATTGGGAGTGAGGTTGGCGACTTGTCCGCTTAACAATGGTCGCACATGATATATGTAATCGAGCAACCAGTAATTCTTGTTCTCACCAAAATCACCATATAGCTCGTAGGTGATTTTATCAATTTCTGAACTGTTGTTCTCAAGCGTCATCGGAGAAATCGTGTTTTGTCCGGATTCGTAAAATCCTGTGCTGACAGGTTGCGAGGTAAGACTAATATTCCAGTTGAAGTTGATTTCGTCGCTTATTTCGGTGAAGTATATCTCAGCTGATGGTGTGCCTGAGCAAACATATTGTTCACGCATCGTATTCAAAGCATGTAAATTGAGTTTCTTGTCAAGCATTTGCAGTTCAACGCCAGTCAATTCCATCCTTTGCCACAAACGAAGCAGGTATCCGACATGCGCCTGCCCGAAATCACCATTAAACGCTAAGGTTGGAGAGGTTCCCAATCCATCTGTTTGAAACAATAATTTGAAGTTGGTTTCATACAGTTGATTGTTAAGTGCTTCAATAATGACGTTGTTCACATCGTTCTGCTCAAATTCAAACAACTCTGCTTGTTCCGTAATAATTCGAAGGTCGCTGATAATCGCTGACTGAGAAAACAGGTTGAATAACTCCAATAAGTTACGGAAATTCCGCGCACCGGTTCTTTGTTTGCTCAGATTGAAGTTTCCACCTACTTTCCATTGCGATTTCTCGGCGATTTGAATAGTCTGCCACACCGAGTCGGATAACTCGCCGCGGGTAACCTTCAGCATCACCTGATAAGTGCCCGACTCATCGTAGATGTGCAGCGGATTTTTCTCGGTACTCGTTTTCCCGTCACCAAACTTCCACAAATAACTTTCGGCATCTACCGATGAAAGGTTGCTGAAATAGGCCCTGTTCAGGAATACATCAGGGAAAAAGCTGGCATAGAGCGAACTTACGTAGCCCTGCATTACCAGCGATCCGTTCTTTCGTGGTATAGCGTATTGATTTGTACCCGTCCATGCTGAACTTTCGGTAATTTCCACGGCATGTGCACTTCCCGGTTCCCAATCTTCTATAAGTAATACAGGAATGGTAACTACCACGCCCGACGTTCCCGAAAAATAATCTTCAGCAGCAGGTGCAGTAATGGAGAAGCTATAAGTGTTATTGCCTAAATCAGCTATGTCCATAATATGACCGTTTTGTCGGCTCGAAAGGATGCTATTCGAATAATCAACATTTATCCCCTGCGGAAACGCAATACTAAAACTCAGACTGGTTATGTTGGCATTTTGATTCACAAGGTGTACCGGAAATGCCGTCGTTTTGTTTTTCTCGATAAGCTGTGTCATAGTAGCCATATACACCAGTGCGCCCGTTCCGGGATTCGGTTCTCCGGGATTTCCGGGTTCGAAGCTAAACTTACCCACGATTTGTACATCGTGATTCCGTACGGTAAAATTCAGAGGCGAACTTGCAGATATCAGTGTGTCGGCAGCATACCAACCTTTGAAAACGTAGCCGGAATAGGCATATGCATGGCAATTGAAGTTAGTCCCGGCCACATTTTCGTAGCTTGTATAGTTGAAGTAACCTCCACCCGTGGGTTCAGCAGTAAAGAAAACCCGGCGTCTCGGAGTTGTTACATTGGGTTCTGATGGCACAGAAGGATCATAAATCCAGTGCGCTGTGAGCGCAACCGAACGCGCAGGCATCAGGTAATTGAAAGATGCTGAGGTAGATATTATTGTCTCATTCTCTTTCCAATAAAGAAATCGATAGCCTGAATTGGTGCCAGCGCTAATCCATCGATACACACCTTCGGTATACATGCCGGCTCCGGATACAGAACCGGCTCCCGGAATATTTACCTGCAAAGCCAATGCGAACAGGTTTTGCGGTTCGGGAGGGTTATTCGGGTCGTAATCGCCCGGCAGCTGTGCTTCCACCATAAGCGGAAGAAACAGCAACCATAGCAGGACCCTGGCTGTCTGTTTAATCTTTTTCATGGTGTTTCATTTAGAATACTACTGATTTAAACAGTTCATCGCCAACCTTGACCAGATATGAGCCTTTGGGCAGGGTAAGGTAGGTGTTGTTGGTTTCGGCAGTGGTTTTACGAACCAGCATGCCGTTCATGCTGTAAACAGTTATGGAGTTGCCATTTTGTGTATGTACCAATAATTGTCCGTTCACTGTAGAAACGAAATTGCGGTCAGGCCGTTGTTCGTCGTTGCCCGAAACAACTTTAGCAATCTGCAGCTCGAAACGTTCGTTGAATGTTCCGGCCTGTGAGCTAAAATGGTATTCCTGATTCACAAAATCAACCTCACGATTCATCATTTTATCATGTAGTATTATATGAATCTCATCATCGATTACTACTTCAGATTTAATCCTGTATTCGCCCTGACTTCCCGCCCTGAATCCCAATTTTACAATTCCATCGAGCAATGGTCTTTCATTGATAGCATATGTAATTCCGTCAGCATCAAAGCTGTATAGTTGTGGTACTGTTGGCTCGCTACTCATGAATTTCGCTGCATCGCAATGTGTCTCGTAGTTTAGCATCGCGTTTTCGTTGATCACAACCCTGCTTTTGTCGGAGTTAATTTCATCGGCAATTTCAAGATTGATAAGTAAGCGATTCGACTGATAAAACGCTTTCATCTTTGAAGGTGCACCTGATGGTCCCTGATCAGGAATGGTAGCTGAAGGTAAACGCCCTGCGGGAACAAATGTTACCTGTGTTACATCATCGGGTTTCTGAATGAAGAAACTTTCGAAAGGTTTAACCGCATATTTATCATCAACCAAAGAATACGCATTGTAGGTGTTGTTGCTCAGATTCCAGACTGTAATCGGAGCTGTACATTCGATATAGCGTGAATCGTAGTACGAAGGATATGGGTTGCCAACGAAATTCCAGTTTTTATGGGCTGCTGTTTGTGTGGGATAGCTCGCTAAAGGCTGATTGACGATATCGAGATTGAAGATCTGATTGCGGGTTTCATCCATTGCAGGGAATTCCACCTTGGTGTTGATGTTGCAATTGAAGATATAACCTGTTCCTGCTTTCATAATGCTGTCGCCGGTCATGTTCTTCCAGTTTCCGCTTGCACCGTTTAAAGCACGGGTTGCTCCATCGTAGTATCTGACTACAAATAAACCGTTGTTATGTGCCATGATATCTGATACTTTTACATCAAACGGGAAGGATAGAAAATACCATTTATTACCGTTTACATCGAAACTGGCTTTTACGGTGTTGGCCGACATGGCAGGGCAGTTATTGACTAAGCTTCCCCATGCATTGCCGTTTAATCGACTGAAAACCTCAAACTTATCGGTAACAAAGGGGGCGTTACCTCCAACGGTCAGACTACCCGTACTCATCACAGTTACATTCGGGAATCCCGGAGGACGAACATTCTGATTGAGTGTTAATGTACCATTGATAGGAATCTCCTTCATTTCGGTTGTGAATGTATTTATAGTTCCGAAATAGCTCCAAACATTAGCTTGCTTGTACATCGATTCAGACCAGAACGGAACTTCGAGGGTACAATTTGCTTTGTCAAGGTTGTTGAATATCTCATTACTCAAAGGTGGAGGTGTTGGCTGAGTACATCTGATAAACCGCAGTTTAGTACAATTATTAAAAGCTGAATTTCCAATTGTGTGTAATCCGGGAGGTAATGCCAACATTTCCAGAGAACAGTTGTAAAATGCATTGGTGCCAATACTGGCAAGATTCGCTGGCAGAATGATGTGCGACAAGGATTTACAATTGTAAAATGTGTTATTGCCGATACTTTTGATAGTATTCGCAAGATTTACTTCGCTGAGCATTTCACAGTATGCAAATAAATCAGATGGAAGATCGCTTACTTTATCTTTAATGGTAATCTTTCTCAGACGGGAGTTGTTGTAGAAGCTTTGATAGCCGAATGTTTCCAGCGAAACAGGGAATTCTATCTCGAATAAAGAATGACAATATTGAAAAGCGTAGTTGCCGATGGTTGTTAATCCCGCTGGCATTATCAGCTCTGTAAGATTGTAATTGTCGTAAAAAGTATATTGTCTTATTTCTTTCACCTTGGTTGGTATAACTACTTTTTGCAGGTTATAGCAGCGGAAGAATGCTCTTTCGCCTAAGGTTTGCAGACTGTCGGGCAGTATTACCGAAGCCAGATTGGCTTTATCTGTAAAATGACTGTTTGGAATATCGGTAATGTTGGTTTTTGAGAAATCGAGATACAGCAAGTCCGGGAAATTGTTTTTCAGCAGATCCATATCGACATTGTTCATTTGGCCGGAAATGGTTAGTACGTTTACATCTTTAAGGTATTCAACCTGTTGTAGGGCTAAATCACCCAAGGTTCCCGGTGTGTTGAGATTGACAGAGATTTCAACCATCTCATCGCCTCCGATAATTACATATCGCGACCAATTGCTGTTTGTACGATAATCATTTTTTCCTTCCTCAGGTACAAAGAAAACATTCAGGCGACCAAAAGAAGGTGAGCCTACGTTGATTGCTGGTGGGGTTACTGCCCTGATTTTACAGGTTTTAAACCATGTGTTTAAAAATACATTTGACCCAATAGATGTTACTTTGGAAGGAATAATTAATTCTCCGTCGAGCGAAGTACAATCCTGAAAAGCACTGTTTTCAATAACTTGTAAACTGTCGGGCAAAATTACACCGGTGAGTGAAGTACATTGATGGAAAGTGTAGCTTTTAATAACTGTCATTTTGGGAGGAAGAACCAATACTTCTGACAAACTTGAGCAATACTGAAAAGCATAGGAGTCGATGAAAGTAAGTGATTCAGGAAAGGAAATGGTCTCCAGTTGGATGCAGTTGTAGAAACTTTGATGGCCTAAGTGATTCAGACTGTCGGGCAGTGTTACTGTTTTGAGTGATGTACATTGATAGAACGCATAATTCTCAATTCGTGTGGCTGTTTTGGGTAATACAACATGTTCAAGGGTGTATTTTTGGTAAAATGCATAGGAAGGTACTGTTTTATCCGTAATCTCAGCATCTCCAAGATATAGGTGAGTGGCCAGAGGCATGTTATTACGAATAAAGTAATAATCATTAGAGTTCATGTAGCCTGTAACGGTCAGATGCGTAATAGTGGCACGTTCAGCTTCGGTCAGGGCAGAACTTAATCCGCCGGCATTGATTTCAACAGTTTTAGAGGTTTGCGAAAAAATTATTTGGGCAAAACAGAAAAACAACGGGATAAGGATAGCTTTTTTCATGATAATACATGTTTTAAGTTTGGTTCGTTGTATGTGTTAATTGGTTGTTTGTCAGGTTTTGTAAACACGCCTAAGCCCGAACTCCTTCGGGCTGCATTAAATAAAAAAAGCAATCAGCAAATGTAAGTATTATTTTAGAATTAAAACACATTTTAACAAAATAATGTTTAGAATAATCCGAAAATGAGCTTAAAATGCAAATTGAAGGTAATTATTTGGGGATATTGAGATTGAATTGACATGTTTTTACTCCGGATATTTTATTCGTAGGGTTATTTTTGCAGTCAGTATCAACAATTTTTACCATATGAAACCAATTTTTACTCCGTTTTTGCTTGTCTGTATTCTATTTCTGCAAACAAGTTTTTCGCTCGAAGCCCAAACTTATGAAGGCAGTGTAATTTCGCCCAAAGGTGCCTGGTGTTGGTTTGCCGATTCACGCGCAATGCATCATAGGGCTGAGGGTATTAATACCAGTTATATCGGATATATTGATGTGCATGGCAATATCAAAGCAACGCAACACGATTTTAATTCCGGTAAAACAAACGAGGTGCTTATTCGCTCGTATTTTCAGCCGGATGATCATAACAATCCGACTTTCCTGATTTTGCCCGATCAGCGTGTGATGATTTTTTACTCGCGACATACTGATGAGGCTTGTTTTTATTACAGAATTTCACGTAAACCGGGTGATATCACTACGTTGGGTCCTGAGATACGACTGAACACGCCCAACAACACAACTTACCCATCGCCATTCATCCTTTCTGATGACCCAAACCACATTTACCTTGCCTGGAGGGGTATCAACTGGCATCCAACTATCGCACGTTTAACCATGCCCGATGAAAATGATTTGGTGCAGTTTAACTGGGGACCGTTCCAGATTGTGCAGTCAACTGCTGCCCGGCCTTATGCCAAATACGACAGCAATGGCAAGGATAAAATTTATCTGGCATACACAACCGGTCACCCCGATAATGAAGCTACCAATTGGGTTTATTTCAATTATATAGATATTAATACAAAACAGCTGAAGGATGTCAGGGGGAAAGTGCTGGGCACAGTAGGTTCAGGAGTGCATAATATAAATACAACCAGCGCATATCGCACCGCCAACCCTGATGCTGTTGTCGAAGATTCCTCTTTCCGCAATTGGATATGGCAAACAACCACCGATGCCGATGGTAATCCCGTGATTGCAATCGTTAGAATTAACGGCAACAAAACAGTGCATGATTATTATTATGCCAAATGGACGGGAACTTCATGGCGTCGTACCTTCATTGCCAATGGTGGAGGTCACTTCCATCAGACTCCCGGCCTGGAGCTTTGTTACAGCGCAGGTATGGCAATCGACGACTCCGACCCGAGTATCGTGTATTGTGCGGTGCCGGTTGCAGGCAACTATGGTACTGTGTATGAAATCTGGAAGTATGTAATGGCTGAAAACGGAACCGTGGCATCGTCGGAGGCTATTACCCGTAACTCCCGACTGAATAACAGTCGGCCATACGTAATAACCAATTCAGGAGATTCTCCAATGAAACTGACCTGGATGAATGGTAACTACTACGACTGGATTGTAAGTTCATCACGACCGTTAGGTTATCCTACCGCAATTCATGCACATTTCGATGGATTATCGTCGCAAACAGATTTGAACAGCCAATTGCAAACTTTGGAGGAATTTGATGGAGATGTAAATGGTACAGCAACTACTAACCTGGGCGTTTTGGTTTCAACGCCTAACACTTATGCCGCAATTGCTGCCCCTACGGCTCCTTCGTTCTCGGTGTCGCTTACTCCATACATCTTCCATGGAGCTTACCACGGAAAAATCCTGGAAATGGGTAATCTTACTTACGGATTGGATGCTTCCAATCAAAAGCCATATGTAACTATCGGAAGTACAACCTACAGAAGCAGTAATCTGCTGGGAACTTCTGATGTTTGGAGAACACAATCACGAAGTACCGGAGGTCAGTGGTACACCCCTACCAAACTGGAGTATTTCAACTTAACGATTACTTACGAAAATAATCTGCTTACAATCTATCGTAATGGGTTAATCGACCAGCGATTCGAAACGGAGGCCTTTGTGCCCGGTGAAATTCGCATTGGTGGATTTGCAGGATGGGTCGAAGATTGTCGCGTGTATAACCGCGCCATCAATCAACAGGAAGTTGAGAAATTGACAGAGATAAGTCTGGCCTACACTTTCAATAATGCTTTGGTTGCAGATATAGAACTGGAGACTTTGTATGTGCCTGAATTTGTGTATTCAGATTTGGTCCTGCGGGGCACAACATCTTCAGGTGTTAATGTAAGTTGGAGTAGTAGTGCTCCGACTGTTTTGGCTGCAACGGGTTTGGTGACTTTTCCTGCACAGCCGGTGGATGTTACACTCACAGCTACCATCAGTGGGAAAAGTAAAGCTTTTCAGACCACGGTGATGCCACGAAACATTTTCAAGAACAGGATTGTGCTTTATACTTTCGAAGCCGAAGATGTTTATACCGATGGCGCTCAAAGATATATTAAAGATAAGTCGGGAAACAACTTTGATGCACGTATCATGGGAAACGCCCAGGTTAATGGTACGCTGAATCTGACAAACAATACCGCCGGCGGTTTCAGTACCAACGGATATGCCATCGCTCCGTCGGGTATTCTTGGCCGACTGAAAAGCGCTACTTTTCTGATGCGTATCAGACCTGCTTCGCTGACTACCCAACCTCGTTTGTTCGATTTTGGTTCGGCCAGTGCCAACAGTATCTTTTTGCGTGCCAACGGATTTACTGCAGGTTATAAATATAATAATGGCGCAACAACACTCATCAATTCATCGACCCAGTTAACAAATAATCAGGATGCCTGGGTTGCCATGAGCTACGATTCCAGAACGCGTACCACACGTATTTTTCTGAACGGAAATCAAACTGCCAGCAGCACAACCATCACCCGCGATCCATGGCAACTGCTTGAGATTGGTCCCGATAACCGCAATTATATCGGTCGCACACAATGGTGGGATACAGGTGTTGCCAATGATAATGTGGATTATCGTGGTATCATCGACGACTTCATGGTGTTTGATATTGCACTCACTGCATCAGAAATGGATGAGATGCTGAATAACATTACATCGGCCAGTTCTGCTGAATATTCCTCAACCATGGTTTTCCCCAATCCCACAAGAAGAGGTGACAAAATTCAGCTTCAATCTGAATTACCTGTGTTAGAAGCTCATATAATTAACACCCTCGGACAATCAATTGCCACTTATCGTAATTCTCCTTCTTATATTTCCATTGCCAACACCGAACAACCCGGCATCTACTTCCTGAAACTTCGTAATTCTCACGGTACAGAAACAGTTAAGCTGATGGTGGAATAGAAGATCTGTTGTGCAATCATCAAACCCCATTTTATTATGAAAACATCACTTTACATCCACCTCCTATTATTTGTTTCCATCCTTCTCATACCAACATTATCTCATGCACAAAGCATGAACCTTCCTACCAAAACTGAAGTAGCTTCCATCATTTTCAAAGCAAATGATTACTGGCAGGAACGCAATCCTGTACATGGTAATTCCTTTTGGAACAGGGCTGCATACCATACCGGGAATATGGCTGCTTATGCAGTTACGAAAGATAAACGATATTATGATTTCTCCTATGCCTGGTCTGTACACAACCAATGGAAAGGTGCACGCTCAGATATCAAAGAAAACTGGAAGTATTCCTATGGGGAAACTAATGATTACGTGTTGTTCGGTGATTTCCAGATTTGTTTTCAGGTGTATATCGATTTGTTTCACATCGAACCGGAAGAGCATAAAATAGCTCGAGCGCGGGAAGTGATGGAGTATCAAATGAGTACTCCCAATAAAGATTACTGGTGGTGGGCTGATGGACTTTATATGGTAATGCCGGTCATGACCAGACTATATAAGATTACCGGGAATCCGCTCTATCTCGAAAAACTATTTGAGTATTTTTCCTATGCCGATAGTATTATGTACGACCCTGAAGTTGGTTTGTATTATCGCGATGCCAAGTATGTCTATCCCAGACATAAAACGGTTAATGGTCTGAAAGACTTCTGGGCTCGTGGTTCGGGGTGGGTGTTTGCAGGTTTTGCCAGGGTACTTGAAGATTTGCCTTTAGATGATCCTTACAGACCGGTTTATCTGCAACGATTCAAAGCCATGGCAGAAGCACTAAAAACTGCTCAGCGCCCGGAAGGTTACTGGACCCGAAGTATCCTTGATCCGGCACACGCTCCCGGACCGGAAACCAGCGGGACAGCATTTTACACTTATGGTTATCTGTGGGGAATCAACAATGGCATTTTCAGTGTGGAGGATTATGGACCAACTGTCGAAAAGGCATGGGACTATCTGGCTAATTTTGCCCTGCAACCTGATGGTCGGGTAGGTTATGTGCAGCCAATCGGAGAAAATGCGAATCCAAACCAAACTGTAAGTGCAACTTCAACAGCCGATTTTGGAGTGGGTGCTTTTCTGCTTGCTGCCAGCGAAATGATTAAAATGGCCACCGGTGAAATGCCGGCTAAACTGATAAGACTAACTGGTCTGCAGGTTAACGACCCTAATACTATCACCTTGGAATTTAGTGATTTGCTCGATTCGGAATCCGCAACTAATATCAGTAGCTATTTAATTAATGGTGAATCAGTAACTGATGGGGAGGCTTTATACGATGGAGCATTTACTGTATTTCTCAATTTGCAATCTCCACTTGATTATGGACCACTTACCATTGTTGTGAATAATGTGACCGGGCCTGATGATGCGGTTATTGAGTCAAATAGCAGTAGAACAACCTACTATAATGTGCCACTTACTGAATCTGACCCATCGATTACAGTAACAGCCATCGGAAATCAGGTTGGAAATCCACCACATCACACCATAGATAATAGTCTGAATACCCGTTGGAGTCAACCCGGCCTCAACCAATGGATTGAGTATGATTTAGGTGCTGTAAATTCGGTTTGGGCTGTTGACATGGCGTTTTTTAATGGAAATCAGCGACAAAGTTATTTTGATATTGAGCTTTCGGTTGATGGAGAACAATACGAAACGGTTTTGAGTGGAGGCGTTAGCAGCGGTTTGTCAACAGGACTGGAACGATTTACATTTCAAGCCATGCCAGCCAGATATGTCCGAATTGTTTGCAATGGTAATTCTACAGGTGGCGAAAACTGGAACAGTCTTACAGAGGTGCGAATCCGATTTGATGACGTTACATCCATTAATGAAAAGCAAGCTGTCGATATCGGTTTGGAAATTCTTTCCAATCCCGTCAGGAACAACCAGCTTGTCTTCAGAGTAAATAATCAGGAATCTGCTATGCAAACAGTTCGCATTTTTGATGCTGCGGGGAGATTGATGCATGTATCAAAACATTCAATAGCATTGGATGTGGTAAAAATTGATAATTTAAACTTATCGCCGGGAATATATTTTCTTGAGCTTTCAAATTTGAAAGGCAATCAACGAATACGATTTATAAATATGTAACATCAATAATACTCAATCATCCGCTCAGTCATATCCACAGCCTTTTCGTCAACATATTTTATACGTTGAGTCCAGTTGCCGGCACCGTCGTACTTATATTTATACGATATGTTGTCGCCGGGATTATTGTCTTGTGAGTTAAGTGTCTTTTCTGTGAGCGTGTTGCCTCTGTTGTCGTAGGTAAAGGTAGTTTCACCAATCAATACATTATGTTGATTGAATTGCCTGGTTTTTATGATTTGACTACTATTATTGTACTCGTTTTCGGTTGCAAATATCAGGTCGCCCGCGCCTGTAAAAAATCTTGAGCTGATTCTGTTGCCCCTTCTGTCGTAAGTGTGGGCAACTTTTCCCAAGGTGACTAAAAATTCTGATTGACTCAACTCCCCGATGCAGTTTCCGGATGCATCATAGCTGTAGGTGGTACTTCCTTTGTAAGCATCTCCCTCAAAATTGCGAATTTCAACCACGAGGTTTTTACTGCCGTGAACGAATTGATATGAATCCTGAAGTTGTTCTTTTACAGGAGCCTTGGGGTCAATAAGATAATTTTTGCGTTCTACGAGTCTTCCCGCCTGATTGTAGATGTAAACCGTTTTTTCGTCTTCAACATGATCCCTCTTCTGAAGCTCTTCGGTTAAAAATCCCCTGCGATCGAATTGAGCAATGCGGGGTTCAAACTCTGTTGTTTTGGTTATTTTATTGCCTTGTTCGATTACAGTGCTATTGCGGGTAGTTACTGTTTTAACCCGTCCTGAAAGTGAGAGTCTCTTTAAATCATTACCATTAAATGGAGGATTTGTGAATGTTGTTTGTACTATCAGAACGATTGCTGACAGTAATAATATAGCTTTCTTCATACTTTTTTATTTAAGATAGAAATCAAACAATTATGAAGATTAAAAAGTTCTTTCAATGTAGAATCATTCCAAAATAAGTTTTTGATGTATTTGGACTTGTATAAAGATAAGCTTATATTTGCAATGCAAAACACTTAAGAATATCATATACCAGAGAATAACACATAAATCAAGTTATCATGAAACTTTCCATTATCAAATCGATTTTATTTTTCTCGCTTCTGCCATTTTTCCATCTTCAGGCTCAATCCTTCAGTAGAACTGAATTGGGAATTCAGACAACCATCGGTACAACCATCGTTGAGATTGAATTTTTCAGTCCTGACATTGTGCGCATTGTAAAATATCCTGACGGAGATACATTTGAAAAAAGTAGCTTGTCGGTCGTAAAACAGCCCGAAAAAGTAAGACTCAGTGTTAATCAGCAACGGGGAGATCTGGTGCTTAGAAGCAGTAAGATGACGGTGAAACTGAATCTCGAAAATGCTGCGATATCTTTCTTTGATCAAAACAGACTTCTGCTGACTGAACAGGCTGGTGGCGTTTCATTTGTCGATTTTGATGATGCAGGCAGTAAGACATACACTGCGAAACAAGTGTTTAGCCTTGAAAAGGATGAGCATATTTATGGATTGGGTCAAATGCAAAAAGGGAAAATGTCGCAAAGAAACCTGAATGTCACTATGATCCAGGACAATGTTGATGATTTTATACCTTTTATTCAGTCGAATAAGGGATGGGGATTGTTCTGGGATAATTATTCTCCAACCGTTTTTCATGATGATGAAACACAAACCTATTTCGAATCGATAGTAGCTGATGGAATTGATTATTATTTCATGTTTGGTGGCTCGTCTGATGCCGTAATCGCCTGTATGCGTGAACTTACCGGTCATGTGCCCATGTTCCCTTTATGGACTTATGGTTTCTGGCAAAGCAGGGAGAGATACAAAACTCAGGATGAATTGCTTGAGGTGGTTCGTAAATTTCGTGAACAAAAGGTTCCATTAGATGGTATCATTCAGGACTGGCAGTATTGGGGAAATAATTATCAGTGGAATGCCATGGATTTCGTGAATTCAGGTTTCAGAAATCCTGAAAGGATGATTGATGAGGTTCACAGAATGAATGCCCATATCATTATTTCTATATGGAACTCATTTGGTCCAAAAACAAAACAATACAAAGAGCTGGAAGAAATTGGTGCCCTTTTTAATTTTTATACATGGCCTCGCTCAGGCTACGATGGATGGCCACCGCGCATGGATTATCCATCAGGGGTAAGGGTATACGACCCATTTAATCCGAAAGCTCGTGAGATTTATTGGAGATATCTCAAAGAAGGATTACACTCCCGCAAGATCGACGGATGGTGGATAGATTCATCGGAGCCGGATCATTTTGAGCCCAAAGAAGCTGATTTTGACGAACAAACCTATTTGGGATCATTCAGGAAGGTGAGAAATGCTTTCCCGCTTATGACTGTCGGAGGCGTTTATACCAACCAGAGAGCAATTGATTCAGATAAAAGGGTGTTTATTCTTACCCGTTCCGCTTTTGCCGGACAGCAACGTTACGGAGCCAATTTATGGTCGGGCGATGTGGTAGCCTCATGGAAAACATTGCGTAATCAGATTTCGGCCGGACTCAATGTTTCGATGGCAGCCGTTCCGCATTGGAATAGCGATATTGGCGGCTTTTTCCTGTGGGATTATCGTGATCCAATCAGAAATCCTGAGTACAGAGAGCTACACGTTCGCTGGATGCAATTCGGTGCTTTCTGCCCGATGATGCGTTCGCATGGTGAAGGTTATCCGCGCGAGATTTATCAGTTCGGAGAGAAAGGAAACCCCATTTACGATGCCATCAAAGAAGCGATAAAGCTTCGTTACAGCTTCCTGCCTTATATTTATTCAACATCGTGGGAAGTAACAAACAATCATTCGAGCATGATGCGCGCTTTGGTTATGGATTTTGCTTCTGATAAGGATGCGCTTGATATTGATAACCAATACATGTTTGGAAAATCAATTTTGGTTTGTCCTGTTACCGACCCGCAATATCTTACTAAACAACTCAGAGGCAGGGATAGCGTGCTGGTTGAAGATTTCAGTGCCGTGAAGAAAAGTGCGGTTTATCTTCCAGCGGGAACGGGCTGGTACGACTACTGGACGGGTGTAAGGCATGCCGGTGGACAAACTATCAGCAAGGAGACTCCACTCAACATCATCCCGCTGTATGTACGAGCAGGAGCTATCGTGCCTGTTGGTCCCGAAGTTCAGTATGCCAATGAAAAACCATGGGATAATCTGGAAATCAGAATTTATCGTGGTGCCAATGGTGAGTTTGTTTTATACGAAGATGAGAAGGATAATTATAACTATGAAAAGGGAGTGTACTCTACAATCAGTTTCAATTGGAACGACAGACAAAGAACGCTCACAATAGGTGCCCGCAATGGTTCGTATCCCGGCATGATTGAAAGCAGGAAATTCAACCTTGTTTTGGTTGATGAGAACAAGGGGACCGGTTACGAACTGACTGCCAAACCGGACAGAACGGTGGAATACAATGGAAGAAGAATGACAGTAAGGTTGTAACAGTTTTCTTTCTTACCTTTGCAGGTCAATTAAAACTTTGCTTGTGGAAAGTAAGAAATGGAAAGGCCACCTGGCCATGATACTGGCTAATATTATATTCGGGCTTAATATCCCCATTGCAGGGAGATTAATGCCCGAAGTTATTCATCCCTTTGCGCTGACTTTTTTCCGGTTAATCGGAGGGTTGGTTTTGTTTTGGTCGGCATCATTTTTCTTTAAAAGAGAGAAAGTGGCAGGAAGAGATAAGATCCTGCTTTTTTTCGCGGGTATGTTCGCTATTATTCTGAATCAGTTTCCTTTCTTCCTCGGACTGTCGCTTACATCGCCCATCGACTCTTCAATCGTGGTAACCACATTACCCATTGTTACCATGGTGCTTGCAGCAATTATTCTGAAGGAACCAATCACACAACTCAAAGCCATTGGTGTATTGGTGGGAGCCTCGGGTGCACTTATTCTGGTGTTGCAGGGGACCTGGGATTTCAGCGGTGAAGGTAATATGATTGGCAATCTTATCATCTCGATTGGGGTAGTTTCTTTTGCCCTGTATTTAACTCTTTTCAAATCGCTGGTGTCACGCTACCATCCCATCACCATCATGAAGTGGATGTTTTTGTATGCGAGCATTGTCGGACTGCCACTGTCTTATAGATACATAATAGAGATAGATTTCACAGTTTTCAGTACAATTTCATGGTTGAGCATCGGGTATGTGGTGGTGATGGCAACCTTCTTTGGCTATCTGTTGATTCCTATCGGGCAGAATCTATTGCGTCCGACAACCCTGAGTATGTATAATTACGTACAACCTGTGATGGCAACAATTTTTGCGGTTATCATCGGGGTCGATACTTTTGGTTTCTTACAGGGACTTGCTGCCATGCTCGTTTTCTCTGGAGTTTATATCGTAACACAAAGTAAGTCGAGAGCTCAGCTGGAAGCCGAAGGAAAGCTATGAACCTATTTTCCCTCTCTTTGTTATATTGCCAAAAATAAAATCGATGAATAAACAGCAAAATGTAAAAGATAAGACCATCATTATCAC